>JANQNH010000013.1 GCA_028279655.1 Candidatus Nanoarchaeia archaeon
ATTAGAATGTTTAATTTTATTTGTGAAATAAAAGTTTTAATTATTGATTAGAATATTTATTATTAGTTTTTTGATGTTTTTGGATTATTTAAAAAAAATAAGGAAAAATATTAGAATTAAAGGGAAAGCATCCTTTGCTCTATCTGCAATATGTTCTCTTTTGCCTGTTGGGCCTTGAACTTTGGATTAAGAGTTAGGTGTGCTTCGTTAGCTATGTATTTCTTTGTTATTGGAATGCCTTTCTGAAGCATATTTGCTATATAGGAGGAGATTATATCCTCTGGCAGGCATACCTTTCTAGCTATGTCTAGGTAGGTTACAGAGCCTTTTACTTCTTCTAAGGTGTAGAGTACTAGGAATATTTCCTGCTCTCTTTTGCTCAACCTGATGGGCTTAAATGCCTCTTTTTCCTCTATTTCCATGCCTTGCTTTTGAAGAAATAGGTCTATCTTATCAAGGCGTTCAGCAAGCTTATTCAGCTTCTGATCAATGTTTCCAATGAGCTCATAATTAGCCTGGATCTCGTTTGTATTCTCGTTAACAGCGGTGAGATGGTCTTCGAATTCATCTCTGATCTGAGAAAAAGCCCCATGTAGTTGGTTATTTGTATCCCTAAATGCCTCTGAATATAGCATCCTCTTTTTTTCTGTCAATAACACTCGATTCACCCCCAAATTTATAATGATTTAGAGGTATAGGGTTTAAATAGATTTATATTGTGGAATATATAGGATGGAGAATTATTTTCAATAATTCTTTTTAGTCATCTTGGCAATATAATGCTTCTCCTTTCCCTTCTTAATAACACCTATTTCTGGATCCTCCTCTAACTCTTCTAATAGACGATAAAATGAGGATTTTGAGCATAATCCCTGTTCTTCAACAACCATTTCTTTGAGCTGCATGGCTGTTATCTTCCCGTATTTCCTGATATAGCTCAGGACTATGGATTTAACATAATCTTTGGAGTTTTTTGTGATCCTTTTGATTATCTTTTCCTTGATTGTTGCCTTTCTTGCTTCTAGTTTTTCGAGCCTTTGATGTAGTTGTTGTATCTCAGGCTGAGGGGGCTGAGCCTGGGTATGTGGTTTAGATTGCTGGGCAAGATCGGAGGTTAATTCTGACCTCAATTCTTCTTTCATGGAATCGATCTTAGGACCAATCTCCTTATGTCTTTTGTGTAGTTCGGTATGGGAATCTTGAAGGTCCAGATGGGATTTTCTTAGGTCTTCTACCCTCTGGTTAAGCTCTTTTATCCTGCTTAAAAGGTGATCGTAGGAGTAGAATTCATCAACTATTTTTCTTATGTCTTCTTTTGATTTTGGAGTGTAATTCAGTTCTTCTTTTAGCTGTTTTATCTGCTGTTCCTGGTGCTGGTTCTTTTGGTATAGGAAATGGAGCCAGTGTAAGATATAGTGGGTGTCTCTCTGAACATTTTTGAAAGAATGAGACAATAGGTTTTGCAACCTTATCAACTGCGTTTCTTTATGTTTTTGTTTTGTGAAAAGCCCCATATTAGGATTTAAATAGTCCCAAGTATATAAATATTTCGGATTTTGGGAATAATTTGGGAATATAATGGGACTGTTTTGGGAATATCTTTTGACGAGAAATTTGTTTATTTTGGGAATGTTTTGGGATATTATTGGGAATGTTTTGGGAATATGGTGGGAATAAGGTGAGAATGGATTTTTTTTAGGAAAAAGGAGGTTTGTTGTTAGGGGAGGGTATTTTCTTTTTGATATTTTGTTTTTTTGCTTTTGTTTTATTGAAACTGGAATTCTATTTTGATTGAAATATCTTTTATTTTTTTGAATTTAACTGAGTGGTGTTTGATAATTTTTATGGTATTTTTTTAAACATTTTCTGTTTTTTTTTGAGCAAAATTTTGTTGTTTCAGGGCAAAATTTAAATAAGAGTTATTAAGTTAGGAGTGGATTGAAGAGAAGTGAGAGATACAGTGAGAGATGATTGATGAAGATTTTTGTGAGTGATCGGGATCAAAGAACCAGATGAAAAAGAGGGTAATTAGATGGTTGATATATGAGTTATAGAGTGATATTTAATGATGGTTATAGCAGCAATAGTGCGGGTTTAGGGATGTTTTTCAGTGATGTTTTTGATAAGTTTCGACGACATATCCTTAATAATGTGGGTTACTATATAGAAAGTGAGAGTTAATGTGGGTATAAAAACCGTAATAGTGAGGTTTATTATTGATATATGATGGGGGATTACTGGAATAGGGATCGAGGATAGGTAAAATGGAGTGAAAGTGAGTGTAAAATGGGTAAGAATAAAGGAAAACTGTCAAGATCTGGGTTAGCAATCAGGTTATCCGCTATTAAAGGGTTCGAGAGCCCAAAAGTGAGCATTGAGCAGTATGTGACTGATAGTGAGATAGCGGCTACAATATTATGGGATGCATATATAAAGGGAGACATATATGGCAAAGTGGTAGTTGACCTTGGGTGTGGAACAGGCATACTTGGGATAGGAGCTGAGTTATTGGGTGCTTCTAAGGTATATTTTATAGAAAGTGAGAGTTCAGCTATGAGCTTATGCAAAGATAATGAAAAAAGATTCAAGGAAGAGTTTGGAAGTAGTGAAAGTGAGTCTTCAAGTGAATTCTTTTTTGGTGATGTGGCTGATTTCATGAAAAAGGGGGATACTGTAGTAATGAACCCTCCCTTTGGGGTAAAAAGTGAGCATTCTGACAGAAAATTTCTGGAAAAGGCATTTGAGATTGCAAGTGTTGTTTACAGTTTTCATAAAAGCGAAACAAAAAGATTTATTGAAGGTTTTTCAAAGAAAAAAAACTTTATAATTGATCAGGTAATTGATTTTAGCTGGCCGTTGAAGGCTTCAATGGGATTTCATAAAAAGAAAATTGAACGGATTAATGTAAGCTGTTTTAGATTTGTTAATAAAGAATAGATTAAGACTGTAATCATGATAGTCCCAGCTGGGAATATGTTGGGAATGAGTTTTTGTCGACGATAAATTAAACCTGGATTATGAGTTGGGACTATCAGATCGTACTGGAAAATAGGAAAGATTTTTAAAGAAATAAGGTTTCTCAGTAGATAAGGAGGTTTAAAATGGATATAAAAATTGTTGAAGATAAAGGAAACAGATTAGAGTTTGAGATTGATGAAACTGTTGGTTTTTTGAATGCCTTGAAGAAGGAATTGCTGAATGATAATAATGTTAAGGCTGCTGCATATTCTGTTAAGCATCCGTTAGTTGGAAAGCCAAGGATGATTGTAGAAGCTGATGATCCAAGGAAGGCTTTGAATGCTGCTGTTGGAAGAATCAAGAAACTAAATGAAAAGTTTGCTGCAGATGTTAAGAAAGAAATCAAGTAAGATTTATGTAAAAAATATTTAAAAATATGTAAAAAGAACTATCTAAAATGATTAAGCTTGAGCAAGCTAAGAGATTGATCAAACTTGCTAGAGAGTCCATTTCTTCGAATCTTTCACATTCTTCGATTGAGGTAGGTGATGACACTAGGAAAGAATTTTCTGAGGTTTTGGGGGTATTTGTTACATTAAATAAAGATGGGAATCTTAGGGGCTGTATCGGATTTCCTGAGCCTGTCTACCCCCTTTATGAAGGTGTCATAAAGGCTGCAGAGAGTGCTGCTTTTTCTGATCCCAGATTTCCTCCTGTTGCAGAAGAGGAACTAAATGATATAAGTATTGAAATCAGTGTGCTTACGAAACCTAAATTGATCAAGGTAGAGAAGGCTACTGATTATATAGGTATGATAGAGGTTGGCAGAGACGGCCTTATTATCAGAAGTGGCTTTGGCAGTGGATTATTGCTGCCACAGGTAGCTACTGAGTATAATTGGGACAGTAAGACGTTTTTGGAGCAAACCTGTGTAAAAGCAGGGCTAGCTAGGGATTCCTGGCAGGATATTGAGGGAGTAAAGGTATATGGGTTCCAGAGCCAGGTTTTCAGTGAGATAGGGCCAAAAGGGGATATTAAGCAAATAATGTAGATATTTGTATATTAATTATTTTCTGTATATTCTATGTTTTGTATTTTTAGGATATAGGGCTTCTAAGGGCAAAATTTATCGAAAGATTTATATATGTTAATGGTGCCTATACTTTGTATAATCAACCAATTTTCATTCATTTTGACTCTAATCAGGGGGAAATGTTATCAAAAATGATAAAAATTATTGATAAGATAAGTGATTCAGATATGGCACAAGTTCTTTCTATATTAAAGCGTAAGAAAAATTATAAAAACAGAGTACATAATGAGGTAAGAGACTTTGTCATTAAAAATCTTAATATCATAACCGAAGGATTACATTTTGTTGACAAAGAGCTGAGAGTAGCTGGAGGAGATATTGATATCGTAGCAAAAAAAGGTCAAACATTCTACTTGGTTGAGATCAAGACAAGATTAATAAGACATAATGCTGATACAAAAGGGAATATAGCACAATTATTGGGCCATATGCAAGGTCTTAATTATACCCTCTCACTATTTACCAATTGCAAAGTAAACATAAAGCTAGTACTAGTAGAATATGCTAGAGATGTGGGTAAATTCGCAATAAAGTATATCAGTAATTCTGGTAAGATAGAAGGGACGAAAAAGATTGATTTAAAGGTGGATTAGGTTGACTTATATTAGATTGAAAAAGTTCAAAAGGAAAAACGGAAGTATAGTTACGTATGCTTATGAAGTGAAGAGCGTATGGAAAAAAAGAGTTCCAAAAGGGAGTGAGAAAGGAGCTAGGCAAAAGGTCAAAGGTTACTTAGGTAAGGTTCACGAGTTTTCCAGGGTGGAGGAAAGGGATTTTATGTCTCACTTTATTGTTTCTGATGTTAAGGGCCATTTTGATGAGCATGGAGTAGGCAAAGTGGTTAGGGATCTAATCAGGGTTGAGCTCTTGAATCATGGATTTATAGAGAATGGTGATTTCTATGCTAATGGTGATATTGCAGTATATATCAGCGATAAAGATTTCTTTATCAAAGACTTGGGTGCTGAGAAAGACAGGAAATTAGTGGTTGGGATGAACGAGGGATTTCTCTGCAAGGAGACTTTTGAGAAATTGTTAAAGTTTAAGGGAAAAGGCGGTCCAAAAGAAGTAGGATTGTCTTTAGGGAACTCTCTGCTAGAGGCTGGCATCAAGGTGCCTAATGAGATATTTGTTGAGATGTTTAACAGGGTTGTGGAATAATGGATTTAAATAATAAATATTATAAATAAATCTTAATTCTAGATTGGTATGATAGAAGGAGACATACCAAGGCATATAGCTGTGGTGTTGGATGGTAATAGGAGATATGCCAAGAGATTGGGTATTCCCCAGTTTATGGGGCATGAGAAGGGGTTCAATAAGATTAAGGGTCTGGTTGAATGGTGTATTGAGTTAGGGGTCAAAGAGGTTACGTTTTATTGTTTCTCTACAGAAAACTTCAAAAGGGATAAGAAGGAAGTGGATTATCTCTTTGGGCTTTTCAGGAAGAAGGTTGGTGAGTTCAAGGATGATAAGGTAATAAATGATAAGAAGGTAAGGGTAAGGATTATTGGCAGGATCTCTATGTTTCCTCTGGATATGCAGGAGAAGATGAAGGAGGTTATGGAGAAGACAAAGGATTATGATAATTTTACCTTGAACCTTGCTTTGGCGTATGGAGGGAGAGGAGAGATAGTTGATGCTGTTAAAAGGTTGGTCTCAAGTGGAAAGGAGATAAGTGAGGGGAGTATTAGAGAGAGCCTGTATCTTTCTGATGATGTTGATCTTTTTATCCGGCCTGGTGGTGAGAAGAGACTTAGTAATTTCTTGCTGTGGCAGAATTCCTATGCTGAACTATGGTTTACAGATAAGATGTGGCCTGAGTTTGGAAAGAAAGATTTGATTGAAGCGGTTGAGTGGTTTAAAGAAAGAAAGAGAAGATTTGGTAAGTAGATTGGCTTAAGGATTTGTTTTGTAAATTCACCACTTCTTAATTCAAAACTATGATTGTTTAGACAATTTCTGAACTGCCTTTGTATTTGTAACTGCTTTGGCTAATTCCATTACAGCTTTGTCATACTCTTTAGTTACTGCATTGCAATGATGGGGCTTCCATCCAGCATAATAAAATGGCGTTGCAATGTCTTTATGAAATACTTTTTGACTATTCCAAAGACCTGGATATGATTCCACATTAATTGTGCGTGGATCCTCAAATCCGTTGACATAAGTATCTATAAAAGTGATCCCTTTTGCGTCACTAATACGCAAATAAAGGGCACCCCCATCCATTCCAGAAGAGACAAACCACTCACCCCTGTCAACCTTATATGATTTTTTATACTCTGTAGAACGTGAATTTTGATGCCCCATCACTACTTCCTCATTATCTTTATTACAAAGATCTTCTAAAACAATTGCCCTAAGTATGTCCATAATCACCTTACCATACTCTACATTAATCTTATTTCTTTGCTCTGAATCCCAGTTGCTATAAAAGAGCGAATCTTTTTTAACACGATGATGCTCTGCTATCTGTTTCTCAAGAACAAAATCTCTTGTCTCGGGATTTAATTCCTCCTTAGGCAGATACCCCTTACAACCCATATTTACAAAAGTGCATTCTGTATTTAGCCTATCATCCCAACCGCTTATTGTCAATACAGGACCATGAGGTGTTTGAGAATAATTAACAAAATATCTTCTCTTATCAATTTCAAAATGCCTACGGTAATCGCTCCCAGTATAAGTGCCATCTTTTACCTTCCAAGTTGTGCTGACAGGTTCTTCACTAGGATCAAGCCTTATGTAATTAGTAAGAATCTCAATCTTATCGCTTAACAAATCCATGTCAACAGTAGAGTCTATTGTTCGATTATTAGATTGAGCCCTAGAATCAGCAGCCACTGCATTCCTTAAAAATAAGCTTGCTGCAGTTGCTGCACTAGCCTTCAAAAAACTACGCCTTTTCAAAGGGGTGCTTTCATCCATAGTAAATAAGGGAGAATAGGTAGTATTTAAAGATTATTATTTATAATTACTACTTAGTGGTTATTTTTTTAACATAGATATAAGTTAGGAGTAATCAAAGGAGTATATATTTAGACAAGACTTAGATTTGCTCAAGGATTGATTTTGTAAAGTCACCACTTCCTTATAATTCCAATAACTATTTAAACCACCATAATTCTAAAATATTGTTCCGTCTAAATATTATATTGACTTTTTGTTGGGATTCAAATGGACAAATATGATCATTTTAAAGAACACGTAGCTATCTCATTAGAGAGATTTAAGGAGATAGACAAAAAAGAGACTATAAGGTTGGTTTCCCATCTTGATGCAGATGGCATATGTGCTGCTGCAATTATGGTAAAGGCCTTAAACACAGACAACAGGAAATATTCTCTCAGTATAGTTCAACAACTTACAGAGGAGGTTATGCAGGGTCTAAGCAAGGAGCCTTACAACTATTTCGTATTTACGGACCTTGGCTCTGGGCAGCTAAGCAGCATAAAAAAGATGTTTGTTGGTAAGCAGGTCCTTATTCTAGACCATCATCAGCCGGAGAAGATAAAGCTTACAAACAATATTGTGCATGTCAACCCCCACCTATTTGGCATTGATGGAGGTAAGGAGATATGTGGAAGCGGTGTTGTGTATCTTTTTGCCAGGAGCCTAAACAAGAAGATCGATGATCTTGCACATATAGCGATTATCGGAGCAATAGGGGATATACAAGAAGGAGGGGATGGTTTTTTACAGTTGAACAAGGAGATATTAAGCAACGCTGTCAAGAAAAAGAAGATAAAGGTCATCAAGGGTCTTCGGATCTTTGGAGCCCAGACCCGACCACTGCACAAAGTATTGGAGTACTGTACTGACCCATACATACCTGGTGTAAGCGGGAGCGAATCTGGAGCGATACAGTTCCTGCAACAGATCGGTGTACCTGTTAAGAACGGGAAGGAATGGAGAAAATTGGTCCACTTGGATGAAGAGGAGATAAAGAAACTTGTAAGCGGGATAATAATGAGAAGGTTAAAAGAGGACAGTCCAGAGGATGTCCTTGGCAATGTATACATATTGAACGATGAGAAGAAAGAGAGCCCCTTCAGGGATGCCAAGGAGTTTTCTACCCTCCTAAATGCCTGTGGCAGACTTGATAAAGCTTCTCTTGGTATTGGTGCATGTCTTGGGGATAAGAAGACAAAAGAAAGAGCTATCAAGAACCTGAGAGGTTATAAGCGAGAGATAATAAATGCCATCAATTGGTACAAGGATGGCAGCAAAGGTGGCGGAGTAATCAATGGAGATGGGTATATGATAATCAATGCAGGTAGCAATGTTAGGGGAAGCATAATAGGTACTTTGGCTTCAATAATATCAAAATCTAATGACCTGAAGGACAATACATTAGTGATGTCTATGGCTGATATGATGAATGGCATGTATAAGGTTAGTCTTCGTATCAGTGGGAGAGGGAAGGATGTAGATCTTAGGGATGTTGTTAAGAAGCTAACCGATAAGGTAGGTGGAGAGGCTGGAGGGCATATGTTTGCTGCGGGTGCAATGATCAAGGAAGAGATGGTTGATGATTTCATCAAAGAAGCAAAGCGGGTCCTAGGGAAGTATGGGATCGAGGAGGTTATTCACTAAGAGAGGTGTATAAAATGAGCTATACTCTTTTTCCTGGGAAAATAAAGGAAACCAGGGCTGAGATCTATAAAGCATTGTATGATTTTTTTAGAGAGGAGATTGATAGATGCAAAAAGTGGAATGGTGGGGCTGCAGGTGATCATTATGTCAAGGATTTGCGGAGATTTCTATATGAGATTAATACAACAATGTTTCAGTTAAATAATTCAATGAAAATGGCAAGTCACCTAAAGGGTTTGGATTTTCCAAAAGAAATAATAAGGATCGGGGGTCATGAATAGGCTATAGGTTTAGTCTTATATTATCTATATGTTCTGCTATTTCCTGTCCTTTTTTTGTCAGTGTCAGGAGTTTCAGCCTTCCCTGTTTTTCGAAGTTTATAAGGCCTGATTTTTCCATCTCCTGAAGAATCTTAACAACATGAGAATATGTGCAGTCTATCTGCTTTGCCAGGCTTGAGGCATATATCTCGTCCTTGGCATTCTTGAGATTAACCAACATCATTGCTGGTTTCTCTCTGAAAAATACATTAAAGATTTTTTCATCAACGATTTTAGGTCCCCCCAATATATTTAATGTAATAGGTATATTGGAAAGAATGCTATAAGGTATATAAATCTTTTGTTTTTATTTTATCTAAAAGTTGAGTGAAAAATCTAAGGTTTTGGAAAAGGACAATGCTGCGTTAAGTGCGAATGGGCTATTTCCTGTAGCGAGCAAGGATTCACACAAGGAGGGGTGATCTGTGCGGACTTCACTCTGTAGCATTGTCTCTTAAGTTAGCTATGACAAAAATAAGAAGTTATAAAAATAGTGGAGTCTTACCGGAAGGGATGATAGACAAGGATGAGATCTTATTTCCTTATTCTAATATTAGAAGCATACAAGGGGATATGATACAGGAGGTTATGGATTGCATTGAGAATGGAGAGAATGCCCTTATACATGCTCCAACTGGGCTCGGCAAGACTATCGGGGTATTGGGGCCTGCTTTGTCTATTGCATTGAAGAAAGACCTGGATATCTTTTTCTTAACCTCCAGGCATACTCAGCATCATCTCGCTGTGGAGACCCTGAAGGATATAAAGAAGAAACATGAGGTTAATATTGTCAGCAGCGACATTATCGGAAAGCAGCATATGTGCGCTATGAAAGAGGTAGATAAGTTATTTGCCTCTGAGTTTAGGGATTACTGCAAGAAGCTAAGGGATGATGGGGCCTGTGAATACTATAGCAATACGAAGAAGAAGAGCGGAAGGCCTACAGTAAAGGCTTTGGCGGTTTTGGAGAATCTAAAAACCCTAAGCCCAATGCATGTTGAGAAGGTTGTGGAGAGATGCAGGGAAGAGAAGCTGTGCCCTTATGAAATGAGTGCACTAATGGCAAGAGAATCCAGGATAATCATAGCTGACTATTACTATATCTTCAATTCTGACATAAGAAATACTTTCTTTAATAAGGCAGGAAAAGAGTTGGAGAAAAGCATAATCATTGTTGATGAAGCACATAATCTTCCTAAGAGGTGCAGGGAGCTGTTAAGCTGGAACCTGAGTAATTTTGTCCTGAAAAGGGCAGTTAAGGAAGCTGAGAAGTTCAAGCATGAAAGGATTATGGATGATTTGAATAGAATCTCGGATGTTCTGGATGAATTCAGCAGTTCTCTTCACGATGGAAGGGAGGAAAGATTGGTAAAGAAGGAGGAATTTAGCGGTAAGCTTGAGGATTATGATGAGGTTATTAGTGAACTCGTTCTTGCTGGGGATGATATAAGGGAGAAACAGAAAAAGAGTTTCGTTGGCAGTGTGGGAAGCTTTTTGGATGCATGGCAGGGTGAAGACAAGGGTTTTGTCAGGATAATCAGCAAAAAGATGGGTAGCAGAGAGCCATTTGTCAACCTTATGTATAAATGTCTAGATCCTTCTTTTGTAACCAAAGAGGTAATATCTAGTGCTCATTCTGTAATCTGTATGAGTGGGACCTTAACCCCTACTTTTATGTATAAAGACATCTTGGGATTCAACGATGCCAGGGAAAGGGTTTTAAGCAGCCCTTTTCCCAATGAGAACAGGCTATCTATGATTGTACCTATCACAACGACCAAGTACAACAGGAGAAATGAAGAAGAGTACAGGAGGATGGCTGATGTATGCTCAGAAATTGTCAACCTGATCCCTGGGAACAGCATCATCTTTTTTCCAAGCTATAACCTGATGGAGAGGGTATATCTTAATTTTATAAAGATATGTAAGAAGAACATCTTTATCGAGCAGCCCAGGATGACAAAAGAGGATAAACACAGCCTTCTTGAGGATTTTAAGGATTCAAAAGATCCAGGGGCATGTTTGATGGGTGTAGCTGCAGGTAGTTTTGGAGAAGGGATAGACCTTCCAGGAGACTTTCTTAAAGGGGTGATTATCGTTGGGCTTCCCCTTGAAAGGCCTAGTCTTGAGGTCAAGGAGCTTATTGATTATTATGATAAGAAGTATGGCAAGGGGTGGGAGTATGGATATGTGTTCCCTGCTATGATAAGGACCATGCAGAATGCAGGGAGATGTATAAGGAGCGAAAAGGACAAAGGGGTTGTGGTCTTTTTGGATGAAAGGTATCCCTCTCCTCAGTACTATAACTGTTTTCCTCCAGACTATGGGATCAAGATCTCTAAGAGGTATTTGGAGGAGATAAGGGCTTTTTTTGATAATGAGTAGGTAGGCGTAACAAAAGTATTTAAATGAGTCATTCTAGGACTTATTATTATGGAAATAGAATTTATGAATAGATTTCTAGAGTATGCAAAAGATTTTAGGGTATTTGTCCCACTAGCAAGAACAATTATTACAGTTGTTGTGGTCTTTATTATCTTCAGCCTTATCTTGAGTATGATAAAAAAAGGTCTATTGAAAAAGGCCAAGAGAAAGAAACATATCTCAAATATAAAGATATTCTCTAAGGTCCTGAACCTTGTCCTTCTGTTGCTTCTAGTTATATTCGCCTTGTCTACTTATGCAGGTTCCTGGGCAGGCCTGGGAATTGGAATTGGACTCTTTTCAGCAGCTTTAGGATGGGCTTTGCAGAAGCCTATCACTGGTGTTGCTGGGTGGATAATGGTGGTTACCAGGAGGCCATTCGATATTGGAGACCGGGTTATTATAGGTGCGGTCAGGGGGGATGTAGAGGATATCACACTTACGCATATCTATCTAAGGGAGATAGGGGGCATTGTTGTGGGGGAGGAAAATTCAGGAAGGATCATAATGGTGCCAAACTCTACCTTATTTGAGCAAAATATCATCAACTACACACAGCAGGATGAATATATATTGGACCAGGTTACTGTTACGGTTACACACGAAAGTAACCTGGAAAATGCGATTGAATTAGGCCTTCAGTCTGCTAGGAAGGTCACAAGGGATTTTATCAAGGCTACTGGAAAAGAGCCCTATGTAAGGACCTATTTTCAACCTAGCGGAATTAGTGTTCATGTCAGATATTACTCACCTGCAAAAAGGATCCAGGAGTTTTCCAGCAAGGTTACCAAGGAGCTATTTAATAGAATAATGGAATCCAAGGATGTAAGGATAGCTTACCAACATACAGAGGTTTTGTTGAACAAAAAGAAGTAATTTCTTTAGTATACATATTAGTATACTAGTTGCTTAAAGCGAAACATTTATATACTAGCTATGAAACTATAATTGGTATATGGTGATATTATTCGACCGGTATAATCTGCCGGAGGATATATTTGAAATAGTGTTTGCTACAAAGCAACAGGTTATTGTAGCTAAGCTGCTCATAGATATGATAAAGGAAAAGAATGGGGAGATAACAAAGACAGAGATGAGTTTTTTTGCAACTAAGCTACATGAAGGGAAATTGGTGACGGATCAGATTCAGGAAGAACCTTATCGAGGCAAGAAGGTAAAGATATCATATAATAAAAGACAATTTTATGATAGAATACTTACCCCAATGAAGAGTATGGGCATAGTTGACTATGACCTATACAAGAAAACATACCAATTAAGTGAGAAATTCAACAAGGAGATGATAAGAATTGGGTTGTTGTGGTTGAAGGAGTATAGGAAAGAACCATTCAAATTACAGAAGTGATGTTTATATAGGCTCCCTATGCAAGAGAACTTTCTCTTTCTACCACCCCCCCACTAAATAGGGAGCCTTTTCATATTCCTTGCTTGGGAAAAAGAGGTGAGGAAGGGCGCAAGCCCTTAATCATAACGGGGCAGGTTGAGGCTATCTTCCTGTCCTATTCCACTTACGATGAAAAAGAAAAATATTAAATCAAGATTGTTTGTGCTTTTTCTATTTGGAAGCCTAGTTGCCTATGGAGTTAAGGACTTTAGGATTATTAGCGATTTTTTCAGGACTCTCTTCTAATTTTTTTAAAGCATCTTTCCCTTTAAATTTTTAGAAAAGTATTTATTCTATTAGTTTGTTTTTTTCCATATGAAACGAATAAGTGAGGAAGAGGCTATAAGGCTGCTTAAGAAGTATTCCAGCAGAGATAGAGATTTTGATGCTGTTTTGAGGCATGTAAAGGCTGTTCAGAGATTGGCACTGGAGATTGCCTCTAAGATCCCTGGGGCAGATATGGAGTTTATTAAAGGGGCTGCTTTGCTGCATGATATAGGGAGGTTTAAGACAGGGATCGAGGGGAAGGAGATTGTGAAGCATGGTATATTTGGAAGCGAGATATTAAGAAGAGAGGACCTAGATGATTATGCGTTGGTCGCTGAGAGGCACATGGGTGCTGGTATCTCTAAGGAGGATGTTATTGAGGAGGGACTGGAGCTGCCTTTGAAAGATTATGTTCCCCTAAGCAAGGAAGAGAAGATAATCTCTCATGCTGATAAGCTTATTTCTGGTGATAAAAGGATCTCTATTGATGCGGCTGTTGATAGGTTTAATAAGGAATTGGGCAAGAAGGTAGGGGATAAGATAAGGAAGCAGGCGGAGGAGGTTGAGGGGATGAAAAAGAGCTAATTTCTCCAGCATAAAGGGTCTTCATCATAAAGATTTCCTGTTAAATTGAATGTGTTGCCTCTGCATCCACCAAAACAAAGAGGGGCGTTTTTATTATTATCTTTTGCATGTTTGCAATCCTTGCATTTGCCCTGTAGATGAATATGGAGGTTTCTTAATTTATGTATTATCTCTGAGTTGAGTGCTTCTCTTAACTTAGTATTCCTGATGTTTCCTAGAGAGTAGTTTACCCCAGAACAAGGGAAGATCCCATTTGGTGTGATAAATAGTGATCCATAGTAATGTTGTAAACAGCATCTTCCTTGTGGGATGTATGCTATTCCATTGGTTCCAAATATGTTTGGGTAAAGACTCATAACAGATTCTAAAGACTTTCGAACTTTTTCTCTGTTTAAGTATAAATGTGGATTTTTCCTTATCTCCCCGGTAAATTTAAGCGCCTCAAAATAAGGATATATGTTATTTTTCATGCAAAATTTTGCTATCCTTGGTAATTCATTGGAATTATCGAAAAATATAGGGGTTTCCAGCCCTAACCTAGTTGGAGATGTCTTATTGAATCCGGTATCCATCAAAATTTTTATACTGCCTTTCATTCTCTCAAGTGAATTCTTAGATCTAGTAAGGTAATCCTGCACAATTGGATTGAATGAATTTAATTTTGTAACAATGCTTGTATTTAACTCATGTAGTTTTGAAGCTATTTCTTTGTTCATAGACAATCCGTTTGTAAACAAGATAGGTATAAGTTTGGATTTGTTTATTATTTCTATAGCTAAGAATGTTTCCTCTAGCCTTGAAGGTATCAACGGTTCTCCGAACCCGATTATAACTATTGTTTTTGCACCTAATGATTTTGCCTCCTTAACGATTGAATTAATTTGTTTAAGAGAAAATTTTTTAATTATAGTCTCTTTTTCTTCAAAACAATATGGACATCTACTATTGCATTGTCTTTTCTTTCCTCCTTCACCAATCGCGACTCCTATCCTCAATAAACCGTTCCTCTCTCTTGATTCTTTCATCTCATCAAATGTAAAGTCAATTCCTTTTAGTTGGATATAGCTACCGCTATTTGATTTCATTTTTTATTTAGAGATACAATTAACTAACCACTAATCAATAGGTAGTGAGGAGAATATAATAATATTTGTTGTACTTTTTAGTACAATTATAATAAGATTTAAATATTAATAGATATCTCTAATTTATATGGATAAAACGTCTTTAGTAAAGATAGGATTGAGTAATAATGAGGCTGATGTTTATTTGTTATTGTTAGAATTAGAAGAGGCTTTGGCTTCTGATATTGCTGAGAAAAGCAGGATTTCCAGGCCACATATCTATGATACCCTGGCAAAATTGGTTGATAAGGGATTAGCAGGGTATGTTATTAAGAATAATAGAAGATATTATAGGGCTGTAGATCCCTCTAAACTGATGGATTTTCTCAAGGAGAAGGAATTAAGTTTAAAGAACATTATGCCTCAGCTTTTGGAATTATCAAAGCCTAAGACTAAGAAGCCCATAGTTGAGTTGTATGAAGGGAAAGAGGGTTTGAAGACTATTTTGAACGATGTCATAAGGACCAGACCTAAGGAGTGGCTAGATTTTACATCAGGAAGAACTAAAGAGGTTCTTCCATATTTTATGGACCATTGGGAAAAAAAGAGGGCAGATGCTGGAATAAAAGCAAGGATTATTTTTAATGATGATAGATTTGGAAGACATAGAATCAAAGAAGTAAGTAAATTTAAACTAATAGAAACTAGGTTCTTTCCTAAAGGATTCCAGAGCCCCTCTCATATCTATGTATATGGCAATAAGATAGCAATTATGTTGTGGAGCAAGGATTTTCCTTTCGGTATTCTAGTAGAGAATAAGGATATTTCCAATAGGTTTAGGGAGTTTTTTGAATGGTTTTGGAAGATATCCAAGAAAAAGAGCTAATTTTATCACTTTTTAGCACGGAATAAAGTTTAAATATTTATTGTGTTTCTCTCCTAGATTCGTATATGAAAATGGTGAAGAAGAAGAAAACTAAGAAAAAGGGCTTAAAGAGAAGATTGGTAAAAAAATCCAAGGTTAGTAAAATAAAGGTTAGGAAGATCGTTAAGAAGGCTAGGATTTCTAAGAAAAGCAAGGTGGATGATGATTTTGTTGTTGGTTTTGAGGAGATTAAAGTTACTTGTGCTAGCTGTGGCAGAGAATTTAGGGTGGTAAAGTCCTCTGGATTCAGTATGGACGGTATGCTCTGCCAGAGATGTGCTGCTGGAGGAGGAGTTGGTTTTGAAGGAAGTGATGATTATTAGAATTTTCTTCTCTTTATATCTTTGATCGGTTCTTCCTTAACTCTTTTTTCGTGTATAGGTATATCTGAATCATCCAATTCAGTGTTATTAATATTCTCTCGTAACTTTTTTCTGATATTTCCTTTGTTTTTCATATAAACTCTCTAGTATAACAAAGTTTATAAAGATTATGTCTTGGGATTTAGGTTGAGGGCTGATTCAAATCCCTAAAATATGTGAGGTGAGCATTATGGCTGATGATAAAGATATATATTCTGAAGATGGTAGAGAAGAATTAGTAGAGGGTGATGAGATAAGTCCAGCGGAAGAAGGTTTTATGGAAGGTGCTGAAGGAGATGGGCAGGGGGCTAAGTGCAGGAAATGTGGTGCTGTCTTAGGTGATGATCTTATCGAGAAGAAGGTTGGAAATGAATTATGCAGGTTCTGCAGCGATGAATGTGCAGAAAAGTACAGTGAAGAGAAGGGGTGAATCACTCAATATCATACTGATCTGGTAATTATGAAATCATAGACCTTTTTGAACACTTCATCTCTTTCTTCTTTAAATTTTTGGTCCTCGTAAAGGTAATCTATAATCAGAACATGTTTATCACTATTCATCCACATTATCTCCTTTTCTTCTGACTGGATATTGTCATATATGTATTTTGGGCTTTGTGGATCTATCCTTGGGTCTGCTTTTGACTGTATTATCAAAGAGGGGGTAGTTACCTCTGGCAATATTTTTTTAATATCATCTATGTGATGAATCATCTCTGCCAGTGTTTTTAGCGGAAAGTTTTCATGATAGAATCTCCGGTGCTCTTCTCCAATGTCCCTATGATGGAACCTCTGGAAGTATCTCAATACTGGAGAGTATTTGATCCTCTTGTCATTAAAGAATATTGGTGTTGAAAGGAGGATAACCCCATCAATTTGCTCTCTTGTCGAGAGTTCTAAGGTCAATAACCCCCCCAAAGAAGAGCCTATAACAAATTTTTTTGTGTTTGTGATCCTGCTGAAGTGATCCTCTACGCTTTCGTACCATTGGGCATTGGTTGTATACTCTAGGTCATAGATATCCTTTCCATGGCCTGCAAGCAATACCTGATAGGTTGTAATATTTCTTGAATTTAGGTACTCTGCAAGCCTTTTTGTCTCAAATGCTGTTGCCCCAAGGCCATGGATGAGTAGCACCCCTATGTCTGAACTCCCTTCCAAAAGTGTTGCTTTTGTCTCCTCTGGCTTTTCGGATAATGGATTGTCTATTGAATCTCGTTGGAATCTGGGTTCTTCCAGTCTTGTCATAAATAAGAGGAAGAGAGCAGTAAGGATTATAGAGGTAATAAGGATTGACAGGACTCTTAAAGACTGATTTCTTGCCCTTACTTTTTTTACCATTAAAGGTGTCCTTGGAGAGAAGCTATTTAAATATTTGGTTTTTGTCCAGAATAACAAAAAATCTGAAGGATCATTATTAATAGAACACTATGTTTATAAGAACAAAGATAAGTCGATAAAAATAAGATACATATATGAACGAAAAAAGATAATCAAGAAAATTAAAATGACCTCCTCCCACGACCTAAAGGTCGGGGTATCCAGCTAAGGCCTTAGGCTACTGCATGATGTTTAGCCTGATTTCTAATATAATCATCAA
>JANQNH010000024.1 GCA_028279655.1 Candidatus Nanoarchaeia archaeon
GGAACTCGTTCTCTTGTAGGATCCTCCCAATCTATAATCTTTTTATCCTGATAATCTACATAGTCTCCTTTCTTAATAAAACAAGGATTCCCATCAATATCTTCACCTTCATAATCTCTTTTAGCTCTCCTCCATACCGGATATGCTACCAGCCTATCTTTCTCTACTGTTTCCATCTTTTGAGAAGTCCTAGCATCTAATAAGTCAAACTTTGCATCAAACTCTTGAGTATGCCCTTGCCTTACTATCAATCTTCCTCCAGAATCACGAGCTAAATTTAACTGATGTGTCTCATCATCCAGATGCATATCAGTCATAGGCCTTTCAAACTCACCACCATGAACAACAACAGAACCTCCACCACCAATATCAGCCTGAAAATCAATAGCTCTTGAAACTTCCTGCATATCTCCGTAAGCTCCAAGTAAAGAAAAATTACCTCTTTCATCCCTTCCTAACATACCCATAACTCCAAAGCTCGAGTGCGTAGTTAATCTAACTTCATTAGCCATCTGCATCTCTCTTAATGCTTGCCTTTGATCCTCACCTAACATTCCTGGAGTTTGGCTTTGTCTTTGACCGCTTCTATAACCGGGAAACTGTATTTCCAATTTACCAGCTCCCATCCTTATCTTAGAATAAACTCCTGCTACGTTCTGTGCAGAAATACCCATAGGAACGCTCATCCCAACATCCTCTATATTTAATGTAGGATCTTCTCTTTCCAAAGGAGCACCTTCATATGCTCTTGTCTCCATCGCAGCAGCATCCATCCCATTAAAATAATCAACTGCAGGGTGATGTGTGTAATATGCTTGTCCAAATTCCATTTTTACCAGTTCAACATACTATGGTGTTTCTTAAAATGATTATAGATATAATATGCTTTATCTTTTGATATTGTCACTGCTTTTTTCCGAGCGATTGCAAGCTTAAATTGGTCATTCTTGCTTGGAGTACTGCCCTTAGTCTGTTTCTTCTTGTTAAATAATGTATTGATTCCTTTAAATACAGAGAAATATGGATCAAAAATGCCTTTCTGCTTTGTCCTC
>JANQNH010000003.1 GCA_028279655.1 Candidatus Nanoarchaeia archaeon
GAGAAAACCATCTAAATACATACCTGAGATATTCCTGTTGATTATGAGGGCGGGTAAAAGGCAGGGTATTCCCTTTAAACAACGCTTTTTAGACTCTGTTAAGCTGATATGGAGGTTATATGCCACTAAAGAAGGGATGCAGCGACAAGACTATAAGTAGTAACATAAGGAAGTTAAAAAAAGAAAAGAAACCTCAAAAACAGGCGGTTGCTATAGCTTTGTCAAAATGCAAGAAGAAAAAATAAAACTACACGACATTAATGGAGGTTATATGGCTACAAGTAAGGAAGACAGGCTGTTCAAGAATATGATTAATTATGATAATCTTTCCCCTGCAGAACAAAAAGCACATGATGATGAAATGTTTGAGTATTTAACGATGGAATTTAAGAGGGTATTCATAAAAGAAGATGCCTCCCCTACCCGACATTAAAAAAGTCTACATAGCCCTACTAAAAAGGTTGCAGAAAGTATCTGACAGGGATAAATTAGGAATTACTTATAGGATACCTAAATGAAGAAAGAAATACCTGTTGATGTTTTAGAAAAATTTATAGGGAACCTAAGAAAGAAAAGCGACAAGGATTCTCCTGAGTCTCGCACTACAAAAATTAGTATTGCTGATACCTTAGATAATTTAATGAGCAGAAATGGTGGGGTAGAACACTATTTTAGGGATTATTTACAATGAATGATCCATTTTCACTAACAGGTTGCAAAATAACAGATGTAACCGCCCTAGAGAACTCGGATGGTTTTGTAGCTATCAGGTTAGTATTAGATGATGGCATGGCAGTAAAATTCTCATCTACTGATGCTAAACAGGATTCTACCTCTTGTGGCTGGCATGAACACCCAATAGACTGTCATATTACTGTAGATGAATAATGCTCATTCCTAAAAAATTCACTCTTGGCGCTGTAGAATGGACTGTCAAGATAGTGGAAGACTTACCAGACAAGATGGGCTTAACTGACCCAAAAACAGCCTCCATATACATAGAAAAGAACAGTAATAAACAGGTTTTCAACCAAGTATTCTGCCATGAGCTAGTTCACGCCATGTTATTTTCTACCGGCAGGGATAATGACGATAACCCGCATGATGAACTCCTTGTAGACGGTATGGCACATTACCTACATCAATATTTGGAGCAAACTGATGAGTGAAATGGTAAAAATAAGTTGTAATATATGTGGAAGAAATGATTTGCCTCTTTACAGGCAAAATAAGAAAGGAGAAAGGGGTATTTTTCATTGTGGCGAGCACAATATTAAGCCGGTTGATCCTAAAGTAGAGGAAATTACTTCAATTATAGGTTCTTATGGGAAAACGAAACATTAACGTAAAGTATTTAGAAGATCCTTATGTTGCCTTTTGTGTAAAAATTTGTGTTCCTATTGCAATAATTGAATGGTTTTGGTTTGTTTACCAAGTATTAATAAAATGAAGATTCATAAAGAAGGCTGTGAGGGCGATGTTTGCACTTGTGATGCAGTAGACACTCCTTTACTCTTTGAGAAGAAAGAAAAGCAAGAATATGATTCCCCTGACTATGTTTTGATGTATATGACGGAACAAGACCTTGACACATTGGTTGTAATAGGGTACAAAGGGGATGATTTAATCATTTCCAGCATAGGGGATAAGGATACAGGCGTAGACCCTAAGAAGCTGCTAAGGGAAGCTGGAAAACTTCTTTCTAAACTCTAAGGGTAGATATGATAGACAAACAGACTTTCATAAATACAGCACTAGAACTTCAGTCAACAAAATTAATAGCAGATAAATTTGGATGGTCAGAAGCAAGAGTAAGAGAGAAACGAAGGGCAATATATAAGTCTACGGGGGTGTACCTTCAGTTAAATAAGAACGCTCCCACTAATTACTTATATGTGAGCGATAAGATGATGCGCTCAGAGATAGATATATCTGATGGGCATATCATAGTAGGTTCAGATGCACATTACTTTCCTGGCGAAGAAGCCACGGCACACCGAGCAGCAGTTTACCTAACAAAAGAACTAAAACCCAACTTTTTTGTAATGAATGGAGATTCCTTTGATGGTGCAAGGATCTCGCGTTTTGACAGGATAGGGTGGAAACAAGCTCCTACCGTAAAACAGGAAGTAGAGGCCGTACAGACAAGACTAGACGAGATAGCTAAAGCCTCACTTAATACCAAACTGCTTCATACTTGGGGCAACCACGATACAAGATTCAATGCAAGACTAGCAGGAAAGGTAGAGGAATTTGAGGGAGTAGACGGATTTACCTTTGAAGAACGCTTCCCTAGATGGAAC
>JANQNH010000032.1 GCA_028279655.1 Candidatus Nanoarchaeia archaeon
ACCTTATAACCAATATTCTTCTTCCACTTCTCTTTGGTATTCCCCCACCAGTTCTTGCCAACAGCACTGATCCATCCATCATCCTCATCATCAACTAAGTAGCCAACAACAACATCTTGATATTTGTCATTATCTAAATTTGCTATAGATGGTCTAGCAAGAGCAGCAGCTGTATCTCTACTTCCTAAAACTAAATTTATTGCCTTCCTCTGCGTCTTTCCCTTTTCCATATCACCTTTTAATAGAGTGAAACCAGTACGTCTATTGTCATGGTGGTATGTTGGCCAAGAATAACTATGCACAGTATCCCAGAATAATCTGTATAATCCTGCAGTGGCTTTCATTGCGTGTGGGATCATAGCATCAGAGATATCATCCAAGTTATCATCGATATCATTCTTATTAGAAATAATGTTTACACCATCATCTTGCCATAAGTTAGGTAAATCGAGAGTAGTATCATCAAGTTTAGTATACTCATCATTTCCGCTATAGTTGTCACTAGCATAGTATTGTGTCTTTTGCGCTGTATACCAAAACAACCTAAACAATTCGATAAACTGCTTATCCTTTGAATCAATCTCGCTCCAATCCAAACTATCTGCGTTTGGCAAGTCTTCATAATTGTACTGCTCACCAGCAATAGGTAAACCACCATAATTAGTAAAAACAGTTGAAGCGTAATCTTCAAAAGCATCTGGGTCGCTCGGACCATGATAATCTTTATGTACATGTGCAGGAACTGTAGCATCTTGTAATAGGTGTGCTACTCTCCCAAGATAATAATAAGCCTCATCAACGTTTCCCCTAAGATAATTATTAATAACATCATCACAATTATCATCAAGTATAACATCGTTCTCAAGCAAATTACATTTTTTATACCATAACTTAATTGCTCTCCTATAAGAACTGTCAAAAAACCATAAACCATCGTTATAATCATTATTGCCCAGTGTCATAGTATTGGGGTCGTCAGGATCCCAGAAATGTTCTCTGTAAGGTCGAACTCCAGTGGTGTCTTCTTCTCCAGAACCATCAATAACATCATCATTGTTATCATAACCACCATCATTTATCGGAGTACTTATTGAGTTTTCAGCATAATTTTTAATTTCTGGAGGTATTAACTTCCAAACATCTAGGGCTTCTTTGGTAACATATTGATGAACGGCATCATCAGAAGGACTAACATCATAAGCATAACCCATATTACTAACTAAAATGACATATATAATTACAAAGACTGTCCTTTTTAATCCTAATCTAATAATTCTTCACCTCTTCAGAAAGATTTAAATATTTGTTAAGATAAATACAGAATAATATGGGTAAATTAAAGAATACTTGGAACAAAATACCACTTTGGCTGAAAGGTGGTTTAATTGGTTTTCTAGTGGGATTGTTGCCTTTGTTTGAAGGCACCCTAAATATGCCTTGGTTAATATACCTATTATATCCTTT
Organism: Candidatus Nanoarchaeia archaeon; assembly: GCA_028279655.1. GTDB lineage: Archaea > Nanobdellota > Nanobdellia > Woesearchaeales > JACPBV01 > JAHWHQ01. The sequence goes on from JANQNH010000032.1 coordinate 1,465, forward strand.
AGTTTTAATAAGTGATAATATACTTGGTTTAGGAGGACAAGAAAGCCTTATGGAATTTTTTATCGCTCCTTTTTTTTGGTTGCTCATAGGTATGTTAGTTGGTTTTCTCGTCAACAAATACAAACAACGTAAAAAATAATTCATAAAACATCACCTTCTACTTCTTCATAGACTTTGATTCCATAGAATCCTGGCACAACAATCTCCAAGTTATCATCACTATCGATGTTTGCTATT
>JANQNH010000033.1 GCA_028279655.1 Candidatus Nanoarchaeia archaeon
AGTACGTCTATTGTCATGGTGGTATGTTGGCCAGGAATAACTATGCACAGTATCCCAAAATAGTCTGTATAATCCTGCTGTAGCTTTCATTGCGTGAGGAATCATAGCATCAGAGATATCATCCAAGTTATCATCGATATCATTCTTATTAGAAATAATGTTTACATCTTCTCCTTGCCACAAGTAAGGCAAATCAAGAGTAGTATCATCAAGTTTAGTATATTCATCATTTCCGCTATAGTTGTCACTAGCATAGTACTGTGTTTTCTGAGCAGTATACCAAAATAATCTAAATAATTCAATAAATTGTTTATCTTTCGAATCAATCTCGCTCCAATCTAAACTATCCACGTTTGGCAAGTCTTCATAATTATATTGCTCACCAACATAATCTGTTCCACTATAATTCGTGAAAACAGTAGAAGCATAATTCTCAAAAGCATCTGGATCATCTGGGCCATGGTAATCATTATGTACATGTGCAGGAACTGTAGCATCCTGCAAGAGATGGACTATCCTTCCCAGATAGTAATAAGCCGCACTTATATTTCCTCTAAGATAATTGTTAATAACATCTTCACAATCATCTTGTGAAGAACCACATTTCTTATACCACAATTGGTCTATTGCTTTCCTATAGGAACTATCATATTCAAAAATGTAATTTATCCCATCATCATAATCTCCATCCCTCGTAGAATCTGGATTCCAGAAATGATGTCGCATAGGAAAAGAACCAGATGTATCTTCTTCGCCAGAACCATCAACAACGTCATCCCCATTATTATAATATTCATCATCTATATTAGTATTAAGTGAATTTGTCAGGTGATCTTTTATTTCATAAGGGATAAGGTCCCAAACTTCCTTTGATTCTTCAGCAATATATTGATGTACGGCGGGGCTTACATTGTATGCAAGAATATTCAAACTACACAGTACAAAGATGATATTTGCAATAACAATAGTTTTATATCTCATTTTAAATCTTCTCAAATCCATAAAGTTTATATATCGGATAATTAATCACCTCAATAATGAAAGTTAATATTAAAAATATATGGGATAAATCAAAAAATTGGCAAAGATTTGGTTTGATTTTCGCTTTGTTAAGTATTCTAATTGTGATAAAGTCTTTCAATTGCTCTGGTGAGGGAGATCTGGTGTGTTGGCGTCTACTTGCTATCTCTAGCCCAGCAGTGTATCTTACAGATTTACTGATCCCTTTCAGTTTCAGAGATTTTGCTATTTGGATTTTCATTCCACTACAATTCTTCTTAATCGGAGCCTTAATCGGTCTTCTAATAGACAAAATCCGTTCTAAAAAACCAAAAAAGAAGTGATTCATAAAACATCACCTTCTACTTCTTCATAGACTTTGATTCCATAGAATCCTGGCACAACAATCTCCAAGTTATCATCACTATCGATGTTTGCTATT
>JANQNH010000017.1 GCA_028279655.1 Candidatus Nanoarchaeia archaeon
AGTTCCAGCCTGACAGAAACCACTTACACAGGTCTCTTCTCCATTGCACCATTCACCATCATCACAATCCTCTGGACCATTACATGTTCCGCAATTCTCACCATCATCTATTGTTATAGTAGCAGCACATGCCTCTCCCTGAGAAGCCCCTGTATCACAGCTGCAGTCATTCAAGCATGATCCATATTGTGGATAATCTGCATAATCGTCTTCGTTGCCGTCTCCGTCTGAGTCTATACATTCATCTGCTGGGCAGATACAATCGCTCTCCTGGTCGCATGGTGCTCCACACTGCAGGTTATTTACTCCATCACCTGGATCGTTATCTGTACAGTAGGGTGTTTCCTCCAAAGAGCAATCATACTCTACACAGGTTCCCTGGCCATCGCATGTATCATGGCCATCAACAGGATATTGATATGCGTAATAGTTATTATTTCCAGCGCAGGTGTCGTCCGGACAGTCCCTTGCTAAGCCACATTCGGTTCCTGCTCCTTTGTTTGGATATTGGCAGTCATTCTGAGGATCACATATATTATCTGTGCATTCATTCTGATCATCACAAGCTAAGTCTTGAGGGGTATTACTGCAACCAAGAGTTATATGGCATGAATCACCTGTGCAGCCTATACCATCATCACAGTGTATCCAGTTAGGGATGTGATTACAGCTATCGGTTTCCTCGTTGCAGCTATCATCAGTACAATCTACTTCGTCTGCACAATCAGGCGGTGTTCCTGCCTGACAACCAGCAAGGCCTCCGCAAGTCTCCTGCCCATCACAAAACAGGCCATTATCACACAATGTGTTTCCACCATTATCAATAGCATCATCACAATCATTGTCCAGTCCGTCACATACCTCTGCAGATGGTGTTCCTGGTGTTGCATCGCATTCTGTACCTGTGCCCTCTATATTACAAACCATATTTCCTGAATCTTCACATTCCCCAATCCCTACGGTACAAGCGTCTCCTAAGCCTGTAAAATCTTCATCTGTCTGGGTATCACAATCATCATCTATATTGTTGCAAAGCTCATTTGCTCCAGGATAAACATTTGAATCTGAATCATCACAATCATCACCATCATAAGTACAACCAATCTCTGTTCCGCATTCTGGGCATACCCCATATCCATCTCCGTCGGTGTCGTTGCATTCTGGTGATGTGGCTTCAATATCAACCTCCCCATAACCGCTCTGCCACTCTGCAGATCCACCAACTACAGCAGCCAGATTACCATTCATATAGAAATCTATTATGTCTCCTGGGCTTCCGCCTTCGTCTGTTTCAGTAGTTTCTGTATCATCACCTACACAATCGAAAGAAAACTGGCCTACGGTTGTTGTGGTAAACTGCCCACATAAGATACCCTGAGGATCATAAGCTGTGATTACAGTTCCAACAGGCACTGGCTGACCATTCAATTTTGAGTTTCCATTCTGGGAATAAAATGTTCTTGCTTGAGGTGCTACAGCAAATACAAGATACGCTGATATTATCAAACAAAATATAGATACAATAAGCTTTCTCTTCATCTTATTCCCCCCATATTTGGTCAGAGTCAACCTTGACCCAGTAACCATATCCTATCTCCACCTCTTCTAGATCCCATGTAAATTCCGGTGTTGTGCTATCATAGCTTCTCCATCTCTGCAATGGGTCTGGTTCTGATGCATCGTAATAATAAGCAACCCTATGACCAGTAAGTCTATCCATTGCATTCTGGATCGTATCACTATAAAGCTGGAAGCCAACCATGTTCCATCCTGTATATAATTGAAACTCGTTACTGTCCGGTACAACTCCTGTAATAGATAATGTTTGATCAGAATCAACCTTGACCCAATAGCCTTTATTCGGCTCTAAGATGTTTAGGTCCCATGTAAACTCGGGTGTTGTGCTATCATAGCTTCTCCATCTCTGCAATGGGTCTGGTTCTGATGCATCGTAATAATAAGCAACCTTCCTGCCTGTCAACAGAGAGAGCACGTCCTGTGGACTATTAGGGGATACAGATACAGGCAAAGAGATCATATTCCAACCAGTATAAAGGGGTATGGAAACAATAACATTCTCTTCACCAGAAGCCTCTAATCTCCATGTAACAGAGACAGGTACATCATTAACTATTATGTTGACTGAATCTCCTTCTTGGGGTCCTTCAACACAATCAACATCTTGTGTACAAGGGATGCATGCTTGTTCATTAGCCCAGTGTGTTGAACAATCAGGATCATCATTATATGTCAATGGAGAGTCTCCTCCAGTAAGGATTATGTTGTACCAGCCATCGGTTGTTGTTGTAATAATCCACTCTGCACCATCCCAATACTTTACTTCGGTACCTTCTGGAGCTGGCTGTCCATCTATTACTAATCTTCCCCAGTATTCTGTCGGTATGGGTGGTGGTGCATCAGCCATAACAGAGGAAAGAACGAATATCGATAGTGTAAATAATATTATGGACATTAAGATTAACTTTAGTTTCATGTATTACTCCCCCTAACTACTAGAGGGAAGTGACTGTTGTTTATATGCTTTTCTATAGTATGGTGTATATAAAGGTAGAATGCTATGTGCTTATAATCTATTGACGGTATAGAAACGAGTTATACAAGTGCAGCAACCATCTTTTCAGCTGCTTTTTTCATGTTTTTTGCCTTGTAAATCCCTCTTCCTACTATGGCATGCCAGTTCTCACCAGCTGCTTTGGCGCCTTCTGTAAGGTCTCCTCCCTGGGCAACCAATCCAGGGGAGTAAAAAGTTGGTTTTAGGCCGAAGCTTTCAAGAAATCTTCTATACTCTTTTATCATAAATGGTTTGTTTCCAGGCACTACAAAATCCCTAACTCCTAGGTTAGCAGCAATCTTGAACATCTGTTTTGGAGCCATATTCATGATATAGCCACCTGCCCTTTCCATATATCCTTTGTGAGTCATCTCTCCTCCAACTATCACATGCAGCTTTTCCTTAAAGGCTGCCTTGATCCACTTCTCTTCTGTAATAGGGCCGGCCATTGGAAATAATATTACATAATCTACTCCCTTAATTGCCTTCATAAACTTCTCTCCCATCTCAGGTATGTCTGTAGCTGCCTTTTGATGGTCGTATATGATTGGCAAGGGTGTTCTTTTCCTTATAGTCTTTATCACTTCTTTGATCCCAAATGGAATCACCAGTTCAAAGCCTATTTTATATGCGGATACTCCCTTTACCTTGCACGTCTCTTTCACTAGCTTATCCAGAAGCTTTAGATTAGGAACGTCACAAGAAGGGATAATGCTCTTTTTTAGTTTTATTACTGACATAGTGGATTTTAGAAATTAGTGATATATTAATGTTTCGGAAAAGCCCTTCTTTTCTGGATCCTAAAAAAGCACCCTAAAATTATTAAAAAATGCAAAATAAAAAGAAAACTTACCTATTCCACTGCTCAGGGTTATTAAGGTAGTTCATCGTTATATTATAATTATCTTCGTCTATCAGTTCTGTGCTCTTCATGTATTCAAGAAGCTCTTTCAAGGTTATCAATGAGTGCAGTTTTGCCTTTTCAGCAGCCAGGCCATCTGTTCCGCCTTGTTCCCTGTCTATTATGACCAAAACGTCCTCGCAGACAGCTCCTTCTTTCCTTATGCCTTCTATAAAGCGCACCTTGGATTTGCCATCTGTTATCATGTCATCGATCAGAACAACCTTCTGGCCTTTTTCCAATACTCCTTCTATGAATGACATTGTTCCGTAGCTCTTAGGCCTTTTTCTTACGTAGATCATGGGAAGCTTTGCTTTTATTGCAATGGCTGCTGCAATTGGGATTCCTGCGGTTTCTGCTCCTGCAACAACGTCTACTTTCAGCTCCTTAACTTTCTTAACCAACTCATCAACAGCTAGAGAGAAGGGTTCTGGTGAAGATGGCAATACCCTAACATCAAGGTAAACAGGGCTTTTTCTGCCAGAGGCTAGAGAGAATAATCCAAATTTCATAATATTAGCATCACATAATGCTTTTGCCAGTTTTTCACTCATTCTTATCACCTTTTTCGTTTGATTGGGATTCTTGGTTTTGGTTTTCTTTTGGTTGTTCTTGTATTGCTTCTTTATCTTTTTCCTTGGTTTCTTCTGTTTCTTGTTGTTTTTCTTCAGTTGTTTCCTGTTTTTCAGTATTTTCTTCTTTCTCTTCTGTTGGTTCCTGATTTTCTTCTTTCTTTCTTCCAAAGCTTGGTTTGGGTTTCTCGTACTTAATCTCTTTTGATCTTATCTCATAGATGTTACCATGGTCATAAACAATATTTCCATTAACGATCGTGGTAATAGGCCAGCCTTTTAATACTTTTCCTTCAAATGGACTCCATTTGGTCTTTGTCAATAGTTTGTCTGAGGTTACTTCCTTATCGAGATCCATGTCTATTACAGTAAGATCTGCGTCATAGCCCTCTTTTAGCACCCCTTTGTTCTTTATCCTGAAGATTTTTGCTGGGTTTTTAGATGTTAAGTCAATAACTTGCTGTAATGTTAATCTATTTTTGTTAACTGCGTCTAATAATAAAGGGAGCATTGTCTCTACTCCTGGCAATCCTGATTTTTCTGATTCAAGCTTTTCCTCTTTTTTATGAGGGGCATGGTCTGTCGCTATTGTGTCTACAATGCCTGACTGTAGGGCTTTCCATAGTGCTTCTCTATCCTTATCTGTCTTTAAGGATGGCTTTACGTCTGCTAGTTTTCCTAATTTTTCTTTGTCTTTTTCTGTGAGGAAAAGATGATGGGGGGTTACCTCACAATAAACATGCTTCTTGTTCTTCCTTATCTCCTTAATCTCTGACTCCAGACAGATATGGCAGGCATAGAATTTCTTCTTGAGTTTTTGTGCAATCCCTATGGCTTTTGTTAGATTCTCTTCTTCACCATGTATTGTACATAGTTTAGCCTCATTCATGATAGCCTCGATAGTTTCTGAATTCTCAATCCTAAGGTTTCCAGTAGAGACATTGAGAAAGATCTTAACAGAAGCAATATTCTTGGCATTCTTTATCTCTGGTAGGTTTGTTGTTGTGGAGCCAAAGTGAAATCCATAGTTAACGATAGATTTTTCTGCCAGTTTTCTTTTTTCTTCCAGGTTTTGTACTGTTATTGTAGGGGGTATTGTATTTGGCATGTCTATGATTGTTGTGACGCCTCCTTTTGAGGCTGCAATACTACCTGAAAGGAAATCTTCTTTATGAGCCATACCCGGTTCTCTGAAGTGGACGTGTCCATCTATCAATCCAGGGATCACTATATTTCCCTTTATGTCAATAACTTCGTCTGCTGTTATTATCTCTTCTGATATATATGCTATCTTGTGGTCTTCTAGGAGAATGTGTCTTTCAACTAGATTTCCATCTTCCAGTATCTTGCAGTTTTTTAGTAGTTTTGATTTCATTTTGATCTATACCCATAATATTCCTTTATAGGAACTTTCTTTCCTGACTTAAGCCTTGCGAATTTACCTAATTCAGTTAGTTTTCTGATTTGCTTTGAGCTAAAGACAGGGCCGTCTTTGCAGACCAGTTGATCATTAACTGCACAGCTTCCGCATACTCCTATTCCACACTTCATGAATCTCTCTAAAGATGCCTGGCATCCTACTTTGTTCTTTTCACATATATCGAAGACGTTCTTTATCATTATCTCTGGCCCGCAGGTATATACTATCTTGGTTTTATTGTTTATTATATCCTTCAACACATTAGTTGTAAATCCATTGATTCCGAAGCTCCCATCATCTGTGCAATAAATTATCTTATTTTTGTTCTTGGCGATTGTATCTATGAGGTTCTTATCCTCTTTGTATAGAAGAAATTCCTTTGACCTTGCCCCCTGGATTATTGTTGAGTCCTTTATCTTCTGTATTAGAGGGAGTGCAGGAGCCATACCCAGACCGCCTACCACTATGATTGAATTATTTTCAATTTTGAATCCGTTTCCATATGGTCCTCTGATACCAACCTTGGTTCCTTTCTTGATATTGCAGATCCCTTTTGTAAATTTGCCTTTGCATTCTATGGTAATTCCGAATTCATTATCTTTAAGGTGAGATACTGCAAATGGTTTTTCTCCAATATTTGGGAACCATAGCATTATGAACTGCCCTGGTTTATAGTCTATCTTACCTGTAAATAGGTATGTCTGAGTATTCGATGTCTCCCTTATTATCTCCTTTACAGTATATTCTTTGTGCATCTTTTATCCTTTTAACTCGTTGATAGAGCCTATCCCCTCTTTTTTCATTATATCCTTCATCTCGTTTGTTACCTTCTCAAAAACATCAATACCTCTCAAGTAGACTCCTGATCCTATTCCCACCAAAGAAGCTCCTGCCTTTATCATCTCAATAGCACCCTTTCCATAAGTAACACCACCTACACCTAATATTGGAATCTCTACAGCATCCCTTATCTCCCTGACCTTCTCCAAGGCAATCTCCCGGATAACAGGTCCACTAATACCCCCTTTTCCATAAGAAAGCAAAGGAGCCTTTAACTTAGGATGGATTATCTCTTTCTGAACAGTGTTTATGGCGCAGATTGCATCTGCTCCTGCTGCTTCGCATGCTATTGCAACCTGTGATATATTATCACAGTTAGGGGTCAGTTTTGGCATTATTGGTATGTCTGTTGTTGATTTTACTGCTTTTACCAGGTCTTTGGTTAATCCTGGTGATTTTGCAAAGACCATGCCATCATCCTTATTTGGGCAGGATATGTTCAATTCGATAATGGCTGGCTTGAACTTTTGGATATGCTCTGTAATATTTACATAGTCCTCTATCGAAGATCCGTAGATTGAAGCTATCAAAGGAACGTTGATGTCTTTCCATTGTTTAAGTTCTTCATCCATATTAAGGTAGCCTGGTGTAGGAAGACCTACTGCATTGTACAATCCTTTTTCTATCTCTACAACTGTAGGATTTGGGTTGCCTTCTCTTTCTACAGGGCCTATGGATTTTATAGTTACGGCTCCTGCTCCATTAGAGGCTGCCCTGTTTAATAGTTCTACAGAAGTTCCAAAGATACCAGAAGCGAGTACTAGGGGATTTTGTAGTTCTATCTCACAAAAATTTTGCTTTAGCATATTCCACCCCTAAATTAACGTGATGTCCTTAGCTTCCATTACACGCTCACAATGATTGCAGAGTGCCTGTAATGGGGTTTTACTAAGAATGCTGAAGGATGTCTTTACCTTCTCGTTATTGGTGATGCATTTTGGATTTGAGCATTTGATTATATTATGGATCTCGTCTGGTAAATCCACATTTATCTTCTCCTTGACTTCATAGTCCTTGATTATGTTCACAGTTGCTTTTGGAGCTAGGATAGCTATCTTGTTCACCTCGTCCTGTGTCAGGAACCTGTTGCCTACCTTGATTATCCCTTTTTTTCCAAGGGCCTTGCTTTTTAGGTTCAAAGCAACAGAGATCGCTTGGTTGAACTCTCTGAGATCAAGTATCCTCATTACCTTAAAGGTCACCCTGCTTGGGATATGGTCTATAACTGTCCCATCCTTTATTGCAGGTACCTTTAGTTCTTTTTTTGATCCTTGTTTCATTGTATCTTCCCCAGAACCAGAGATAATAGCGCTTGTCTTACAGGTATTCCGTTACCTGCCTGCTTGAAATAGACTGCATTCTTTGTATCATCCAGTTCTGGATCTATCTCACCCACCCTAGGAAGAGGGTGCATTATTATCATGTCTTTCTTGGATATATCCAGTGTAGACTTGTCAAGTCTGAATGCGTTCTTGTATTTCTCGTATTCGAGCTGGTCTGGGAACCTTTCTTTTTGTATCCTCGTTGCATATAGTACGTCTATCTGTTTGCTTACTTTGGATAGGTCTCTTACCTCTGTGAACTTGATCTTCTTTTGTTTTAGCTCAGTAAGATAGTGTTTAGGCATCTTTAATGCTGTGGGTGAGATGAAAAACATCTTGGCCTTAAAATGAGACAGTGCAATCGCCAGGGAATGAACTGTCCTGCCATATTTTAGGTCACCAAGGAATCCAACATTGAGATTTTCCAGCTTTCCTTTTTCCTTTTGGATCGTATATAGGTCAAGTAATGTCTGAGTAGGATGTTGGTTGGCTCCGTCTCCTGCATTGATCACTGGGATGGTCGCTGCATCAGCTGCTAATCTTGCAGCCCCTTCCAAGGGATGTCTCATAACAATAACATCTGAGTATTGTTCTGCCATCTTTATGGTGTCCCATAAGGTCTCTCCTTTTTTTATTGAAGACACTTCACCCTGGGCAAAGCCAATGGTGTTTCCGCCTAAGCGCTTCATGGCTGAAGAGAAACTCAATCGGGTCCTAGTTGATGGTTCGAAGAAAAGTAACGAAGCAATTTTTGTTTTTAATAGATTTGGATCTGGATTCTTTTCTATCTTTTTTGCTATGGACAGGATATACAATAGCTCTTCCTTAGAAAAATCCTTTATCGATATTATATCTTTTCCTTTAAACTCCATCGGTCATCTAAAAAGATTCTAAATTTGTATATATTTAAATGTTTTGTTGTGATTGAGAAGATAGGACGAGAAAAATTAAAAGGGTCCCCCATAGAGAAAACTGTTATTTTACTAAGGTTAGAAGTACTGATTTATTTAAAAAGGTTGTGGATTAGTTATCGCTGCCTTTTCATTTCCTGCTCAAAATTTGAGAAAAATCTTTTCTTGTTTTCAAATCTAGATTCGATATTCTTCATAAAGCCAAAGAGCTTTGCCATCAATTTATCCAGCTTTCCAAATAACAAATCATAATCCTCCTTTGTGATATAATCCAAATCTTTTGACATAGATAATAAGACATCAAGCTCCTTTGCAGAGCCATAAGCATAAGTAAGAAACTGAAGAAAGGCCTTGTATGATTTCTTCACGCTGCCTTCGGCGATATTCAATGATATAGAGGTCGCTGCCCTTCGCATCTGGGATGTAATGTTGTCCTGCTCTTTCTCTGGAAATTTGTCCAGCATCTTATGTATATCTATCGCTAGTTCGTAAGACAACTGAAATATCTCCATGTTCCTATAGAGCCTAGCCATTCGTTTAGGGAATGCTTATTAATTTAAATAATTAATTAGTATACAATATATAGTGGGTGCAAGGATAATAGTGTTTAGCCATAATTCTAGGTTTAGATTAAACCGCCCTAGTTCCAATTCCTTTAAGTCTTATGTTTTAAGTACTGGGTTCCCTTATCTTGTTTTGTGACTGCTGCAATTAGCTTTGCTAAACAATAACATTTATAAACAAATGATTTTTCCTACCTTCATATGAAAAGAAGTTCACGTAGATGGAAGAAAAAGCGCCAGATGAGATGGAAATGGCAGCGAAAGAGAATGAAGAAGGAGAAGAGAAAGAGGAAGCTGATTAAGAGATAAAAATAGTTAAATTTATATATAACTTACGTTTAACAAACTGAATCGCCACCGAATAGTTATAGTTTAGATATACAAATTCTAAACATTCTACAACTAAAATCATTTAAAAAATTATTGTACTTGATAGTGCTATTGAGTATAGTTGGTTTAGTAACTCCGCTATAAGATTCAATTAAGTTCAAATGATGTGACCAATAATTCCCGTTGATCCTGCGGGAGGTTGCTGCTATTTGGGTTCGATTTAGCCATGCATGTCTTCTAGCAATAGAGGCAGACCGCTCAGTAACACGTCGATAATCTACCCTTAAGTCTGGGATAACCTTGGGAAACTGAGGCTAACACCGGATAAAGGTTTAATTCTGGAAGGAATTTATCTTCAAAAGCAATGCTTAAGGATGAGTCGGCGGCCGATTAGGTTGTTGGTGGTGTAAAGGTGGGGGAAGAGAGTAATTCGCTTCGCTCATTACACGACCACCAAGCCAAAGATCGGTAGGGGTCTTGAGAGAGATAGCCCCGAGAAGGGCACTGAGATACTGGCCCTAGCCCCACGGGGTGCAGCAGGCGCGAAACCTTTACAATGTACGCAAGTATGATAAGGGAACCCTGAGTGCTTTGCTTTTGCAAGGCTTTTACTAAGTTTAAAACACTTTGTGAATAAGTGGTGGGCAAGACTGGTGCCAGCCGCCGCGGTAACACCAGCTCCACGAGTGGCAACCGTCATTATTGGGTCTAAAGCGTCCGTAGCCGGTTTGATAAGTCTCTTGTGAAATCATTAAGCCTAACTTAATGGTGTGCTTGAGATACTGTCAGACTAGGGACTGGGAGGAGTCAGAAGTATTTCTAGGGGAGCGGTAAAATGCTATAATCCTAGAAAGACTACCTGTGGCGAAAGCGTCTGACTAGAACAGATCCGACGGTGAGGGACGAAAGCTAAGGGAGCAATCCGGATTAGATACCCGAGTAGTCTTAGCTATAAACGCTGCGAGCTAGGTGTTACATATTCTTCGTGAATGTGTGGTATCGTAGAGAAGTCGTTAAGCTCGCCACCTGGGGAGTATGGTCGCAAGACTGAAACTTAAAGGTATTGGCGGGGGAGCACCACAAGGGGTGCGGCGTGCGGTTTAATCTAACTCAACGCAGAGAACCTTACTAGTGGCGACGGCAGGATGAAGGCCGTGCTAAAGACACTGCCAGACGAGCCGAGAGGTAGTGCATGGCCGCCGTCAGCTCGTGCCGTAAGGTGTCCTGTTAAGTCAGGCAACGAGCGAGACCTGTATCTACAATTGTTAACAGCCTTTGGGACTGAGCACATTGTAGAGACTGCCCGTGAAAACGGGAGGAAGGTGCAGGCAACGGTAGGTCTGTATGCTCCGAATCCACTAGGCTACACGCGCGCAACAATGGTACGGACAATGGGATGCGACTCCGAAAGGAGAAGCGAATCCTCGAAACCCTATCCTAGTCCGGAT
>JANQNH010000034.1 GCA_028279655.1 Candidatus Nanoarchaeia archaeon
TGGAGTGCACCCCTAAAAGTGGACAATTAGATAAACAACAACCACTTTAGGAGGTGTACAATGAGAAGAAAACGAAGATATTTTTCAAGAGAGGATAAATTACATCTTCTGCGGGAAGCAGAAGCTAAATCTCTGGCTGAAGTTTGCAGGGAATACAACATTGATAAAACCCTGCTTTCTAAATGGAAAGGCGAGTTCTCTCGTGACCCAAATGAAGCTTTTACTGCTACAGGTGATGAATCAGTTCAGCTGAAAATGAAGATTGCTGAATATGAACGCCTGATTGGTCAGCTGTGTTTGGAGAACAGATTCCTAAAAAAAACTTCAGAGAGATTGCAACAACGTGCCGCAGAAGAAAGGAAAAAGGGGTGATCTTCATGATGATCAATGAAAAGGAGATCCCTGTCTCTAAAGCTTGTCAAGCTTTAGGGGTGAGTAGAAGCGGCTACTACAACTGGAAGAGACAGGATAAGCCGCCTGATCCGGATATTAAGGTCAGGCCAGCAATCCAGAAGATTGCTTTGGAATTTCCAAAGTACGGATACAGAAGGATAACTAAAGCCCTGCATCGGCAGGGCAGGAACATCAATCATAAACGGGTTTTACGGATGATGAGAGAAGATAATCTCCTCTGTATCCGTCGGAAATTCAAGCCGGTGACTACCCATTCAAACCATGCCTGCAAGAGATATCCCAACCTGGCAAATAGTTTGGAGATTACTGGATTAAATCAGCTTTGGGTAGCTGATATAACTTACATCCAATTGCTGCAGGAGTATGTTTATCTGGCAGCGATATTGGATGTCTGTAGCCGCAAGTGTGTTGGCTGGGAGTTAAGCAGGCAGATTGATACCCAGCTAACTCTAAATGCGTTGAACATGGCTTTCAAGAGAAGAAAGAAGTTTGGATTCTCCAAACTTGTTCACCATTCGGATCAGGGGCTGCAATATGCTTGCGAAACATATGTCTCACGGCTTCAGGAGAAAGGTGTTCGCATCAGCATGAGTCGTACCGGAAATCCGTACGACAATGCTTTTGCTGAAAGCTTTATGAAGACACTAAAATACGAGGAGGTGCATCTAAAGGAATATGAAACATTTGATGAAGCCCATACTAATCTTAAGCGATTTATAGAGCAAGTCTATAATCGCAAGAGGCTTCATTCAGGTATTGGGTATTTGCCACCCAATGAATATGAACAGGAGGTTTTAAATACTAGATAGTTGTTTATCTCAGTGTCCAGTAAATGGGGTGCACTCCAATCAGTTTCTTAGGGAAAAGTTATGGCCTTTTTCTTACATAATCGCTTCTTTGGTTATTTTTGTTACTATCAATTTTCTTATAAGATTTATATTTGATAAAATTGAAACTATACTTTCTTGGAATTTTCTAGCAAGTACAATTACATTTATGGGTCTTGTTATTGGAGGG
>JANQNH010000011.1 GCA_028279655.1 Candidatus Nanoarchaeia archaeon
ACACCTATAATCAGTTAGCTCAGAGTGGGTTGCCTTTTTCACATGCATTCAGTTATTTCAGCGAAGATGAATCTCATTGTCTGGCTGAAATGTTTTATGAAACTAATAAGTCTGAAAATGATACCAAAATTATTATGGGAAAAGATATTCGTTCCAGGATTGAAAGAGGGGTGCCCATTCCTACACTCTTTTTTGAGTTAAGGAAGCGTTGGTGTCTTCCTTTAACAAAATATCTGTACAAGGATGAATTGATGGAAGAAGATTGTTATCAGATTATTACCATTTTGAAAAAATTAGTAATTAAATATCTTCCTATATTAGTTTGTCAGGCATTGGGAGTAAAAACTATTGTATCCAGGGCTACCCTTGAAATCACAAAAGTGCTTCCGGATGTTGATATGGATGTTTTCGAACGTATTAAAGACTTCTTTGTTGCTTCTGATTCTGAAATCGATAGAGAAAAACTTAGGGGGGAACTAAAAGAGACTCTGATATTCGTAGAGGATTTACACGATAAGCTTACTACAGTGTGGAAAGAACCAGTCAGAACATAAATTATAATGGCAACTTTTTTCCATGAACAAGGTATATGTTAAAATTGAGATTCTGCCAATTCAAAGGGAAGGGATTATGCAGAAAATTTGTAAACAACCAATAATTCCAGAGCTAAACCCCCGGCTTTGCCGGGGCGAATAGCAAAAGCTATGCTGAAGTATTTATAAGAAAAGGCTCCTTCTGTATATTGCATATTGGAATGCTAGAAGATTTGCAATATAACAGAATGAGTCGAAGATGAAAAAGAGTTTATCACATACAGTATGGGAGTGCAAGTATCACATTGTTTGGGTACCTAAAAAGCGACGAAAGGTAGTATACAGTAAATTACGAGATGAAGTGAGGACGATACTTTGTCGGTTAAGTGAGTATAAAGGAGTAGAAGTAATCGAAGGTAAGGTTTGTTTGGATCATGTTCACATATGTCTGTCGATACCGCCGAAGTATTCAGTATCAACGATTGTGGGTTATCTTAAAGGAAAGAGTGCGATGATATTGTTTGAGAAGTATAGTCGTTTGAAGAAGAATTTTCGAGGACATCATTTCTGGGCAAGGGGATATTATGTAAGTACAGTAGGGCTAGATGAAGGAAGGATATGCAAATACATACAGGATCAGGAAGTAAATGAGTCAATTGAAGACAAGTATGACTCCGTTCTGAGTAATCCCTTTTAGGGCAGCAAGTGTAGTTAGCTAAGAAGTTAGAATTTAGTAGAATTTACAACCAAGCAAGTTTATAGCATTCCAATATTAAATATAGATGCTTAGTACCCCCTTAAGGGGGGG
>JANQNH010000037.1 GCA_028279655.1 Candidatus Nanoarchaeia archaeon
TGAATTATTTTAGTGGAATTATCAGTAATTTTAAATAATAAGTCACTAATCATGAGGAAATCCATAGTTAGTGCTCTATAAAGGAAAGGTCACTACTTATACCATCAACATCAGACCTAACTCCTTCGTATACCATCCTGATCTTTCTTAACTACTTTCTGTTTCTTCGTGTGCTACATCATGATACGCAACTCCTTTTTATACCTTTAGCATCAAACATAGCTCCTATCCTTGTTCATACCCCACCTGACAAAATATTAATTCACCTTGGCTACTACAGTACTTCACCTCTATCTTCTGTGTCGTGTTTTATCCTCTAGACCTAACTTGTCTATCTGTCTTATATATCTTCTATATCTTGTTATATCCTCTAAACCTAACTTGTCTATCTATCATATGTATCTTCTTTATCGTGTTTAACCTTCTCTACCTATCTTCTCTATCAATCTTGTTTTACTCTATCCACTTATAACTCCATATTCCCCTCGTGTAGTATGACATTAAGATGAATTGCTGCTTGATTTATTCTGAGTATATTTTTGGGTTAGGTGATGAGCTGATGCAGATGAGTTGTTTAAGACTGAGATAAGTGCTCAGGGAGATGCCATAGAGGTGTTGGAATAGTAGGAACTTGCATGAAGATAATTGGTAGGAGGATTGTTGATTTCTGGAAGTTGCCCTAGGTTTATATACATAGTTGCATGATGATGATATGAAAGTATAGATCGGTTTAGTTGCATGATGATGATGATAGGAAGTTAGCGCTTGGTTTAGTTCCATGAACATGATATGAAGTTGATGAGTAAGGATTGATTGTTTAGTGGAGTTAAAACCTATCCAACTACTCAAGACGGTCAAAAGATCCTACACCTTCCACTTATGACAATCATCACACAGCTCGTCGAGTAAACGCAAACAGATCAACCAAGACAAAGACTCGACCAAACCTCCGAAGCAACAAATGAAACGCCCCACCGCCACCCATACATGTAATCAAGTTGTTGATAATAAGGTATCTTAAGCTCGTTAGTCAGAAGCTTGTTAATCCTATCTTTGTTCGTCTTAGTTGTTTTTTATCTTAGTTGTTGTTGTTAATCTGATAGTTATTTCTTAAGATGTTTTTTTACTCAATGTTTGTTTGTCATAAAGCTGGCAATCATAGCAAATCATCAAT
>JANQNH010000006.1 GCA_028279655.1 Candidatus Nanoarchaeia archaeon
GTACCGTTCCAGTCAAACCTAACCTCACCCAGACTACTCTCAACAATTGATACATTTATCTCCACATAAGTTTTAGACTGAGAACTTCCATTAGCAGGCGTAGGCAATGTAAAGTTTACTCCTGGTGGGATTACATCCTTTTCTAGTACTTCAAAGGTATATATGGAAGATATATTCACGTTTCCTGCAGTATCATTGACCCATATCCTCCATCCCACTATCCCCCCTGTCCAGGGTATGCTCGTTATTGTGTAGTTCAAGACCATTGTCACCGAAGGAGTGTTAGCTTCAACAAAGCTTTCATTAGTCCAGGAGCCATCTGATGTATCATTATGCGTTAGGGTATAGAAATCTACTGATATATCCTCTGTTATTGTTAGGTTTATCTGGATGTTTGTTCCAGCGTACGTTGTTGTGGAAGCATTTGTTCTATTGCCTGAAAATGATGGTTCTGTAGTATCAACTGTGAATGTTCTTGTTAGAGAAGTGTTTATATTAAATATATCATCCCAGCAGGTTACGTTCCATACATAATTTCCCGGTTCGAAATTGTTGATTGTTTGGTTTTTTGCTGTTCCACTAGTTACAGATAGATCGCTTATATTGACTGTTCCATTTATAGTTATGTTACAGATCAAAGTTTGGTCTACACCGTCTGTTGCAGTCCAGTTGAAGTTTACATCATCGCTAGGGAGATAAGCTGTTTCACCAGGATAGTTCAATATGATAGAAGGCTCTTTAGTATCAATGTTGAAATCATATGTTTTGTTGATATAACTTCCATCTAAATTCATTAAAACGTTGCTCTCATTGTCAATTGCTGCCGCATAGACCCTATAGTTTCCATCTCCTGTTCCATTTAGTGTTGTGTTCCATTTTCCGTTGAAATAATAATCCAGTTTTATTAAATTGCCAGTTCCTGCTGTGTTGTTTATCCTCATTGGAGCTGTGCTGTTGTAAACCGTGCTTATATGTGTCCAGGTTCCTGCATTGTATTTCTCTACTGTCAATAGTAGGTGGTATGATGTATTGGTTGTTCCGTTGTTTTGTATCTTGGATTGGTTTGCCTCAGAAACTGTATAGGTAGAGAAAGAAGAGACATTAAAAGTCAATTTCCCTGTATTTGGTTCCCAACTTTGAATATTGCATCCTGTGTTGCATTCTATCCCGTCCTTCATTATTCTTGGATAACCTACCTGTAGGTTTCTCATAGTAAGGTTTGCAGAGACATTTAAGGTTGGGTATGCTGAATCTACAGAAATAGAGGCGTAGCCTATCTCAACTGCACTGTCAAGATCAACACTTGAATTCAATGTTGCATTCTGGTTAAATCTGATAGAGCCGTCCACACAATCATCAAGTACCAGGGAGAGATTGGTATTTATCGCACCGATAGAACTTAATTCAGTAGTTGCCCCGCAGGAAGAGAATTCCGTATATACAACACTAGGGGCAGCTTGAACAACAGACGCATAGTTGCTTGAGACACCAAGGTTATTTAAGGTATCATTAGACCACACCCTCCATCCAAAAGTACCGCCAGTTGAAGGGAAATTAGAGATAGAATGATTCCAAACCATAGTAACCGAACCGCTGTCTCCTGCATCCACAGGACTCTCATTAGTCCAGCTTCCATCTGCAGTATCATTATGCGAGAAGATATAATGATCAACTGCAGTCCCATCAGTTATAGTGAGATTAAGTTGGACACCTGTTCCATTGTAGGTTGTAGAAGAAGAATTGTCTTTATTATCAGAATATGATGGAGCAGAAGCATCCCCACCATAACTGATAGCGTTTGTCTGAGTATCATTTTGAGTGATCCCCGAATATGTAGCATTCAGGAACAGATCCTCTGTTCCAGATCCTGATGGAACAGTCACATTTACTTGCCAACCCATATTAGTTGTATATGCAAATTGCTGTGCAGTTGTTTGTGAACATCCTGCATCAGAACAGTTTGTATCGCATTGATCTAGAGCACAACTTGAACAATCAGCAGAAATATTAGTACATGAAGGACTTGGTGCCGCTGGCTTTATAGCTATTTGACATCCTCGTGCTTCATCTGAACTAGCTGCATCAGTATCCCATTGCTTATCACCAGTAGAACCTGCTGATTCCTGTTCATAATATGCACCCATTACATTAGCAAAATCTTCATCAACATATGTTATTTTTGTAGTTCCAGCAGGCTCTGTTCCATAAGAAATGGTGCCATGGCTCATAGAACCAAATGCAAGAACCATTGCATTATCTGTATTTGTTGTTATGCTCGGAGATACAAAATCTGGAGTATTTGCCTGGAAGGAATAGTTATAACTATCATCACTTGCAAGAACATCTGTCGTATTCACACCTCGCAATGCAACCATTATCCCACCTACGTCCTCAGCCGTACTGTCTGGATGTGTGAATGTATAATCAGCCCCCTCTCCACTTGCATCTGTAACAACTTTATACTGAACACTAGTAGTTCCTCCACGACCAGAAGGATCATCAGATATGTTTATTACAACAGTCCAACCAGAAAGTCTATCCCAATGCTCAGACGTTCCCTGGTTGTCATGGAATAAATAGACCAGCAGAACATCATCGTCCTCCAATCCTGTTGGTTTAGTTATTGTAAGGCTATTAGAACCAGTGTGAGATGCACTTGAATTTGATACAAAAGTTACTTCCCCTCCACCCCCACTCGCAGTCCAGTTACACTGGCTGCAATTATTGCATTTAGCTTCAGTACTATACTGAGTACAGTCCAAAGTTCCAGAACAGGCTGTTTTTGGGGTAATATTGGCATATTCCCCCCCTATAGTCACATTATCTATACTGGCTCCAGAGGTTACATTTTCTCCATCAAATCTGAAATCGAATGTGACAGTAATATTATCTCCGGCAGAAACAGACTCAGGATCAGCTGTTGTAGGGTCTGTTATGGTAAGTGAATAATTATGATAAGAAAAGCTCCTGTTTGTCTCATTGAATGCACAATTGGATGAATTGTCGCATGCATAACAATTCCAGACATACTCCCCGGTTGACAAAACATCTTTTTCAAATAGGTAGTATGTATCATTTATTCCAGAAGAGTTTGTTCCGTCTGCAATAAAAGAGCCAGAATGATTCCAATAAAACGTGACATTATCGAGATTGATATCATCCGAAACCGTGCAGTTGAAGGTTACTGTTTGGGCTGAAGTATAGTTCTTATTATTCTCTGGTGAATTCAGGATGACTTGAGGTTCTGTTGAATCTCCAATACTGATGCAGGTTCCACCTGAATCTGCCAGACAGACATCATCGATAAGCAGGTCAGAGACATCCGCCCAATCATTATAACCATGGAACCTAACGCCTTGGATAGGATTATGGCCTGTGATATCATAACATACCTGAGTATAGCTTGCATAATTCTCTCCGGTTAAATCATCCAGCTGTTGCCAGGTTTCTCCAGAATCTTGTACATAGATATATAGGTTGTCAGCACTACTTTCAACTCTTCCATCTGCCCAGAAACAAAGTTGGTCTGCAGCAGAAGTACTGGCAAAAGTCTGAGTTAAGATAGCAGTTTCATCATCATTAGAATTAATAACATCTAAACAATAATCGCTGTTGTAACCAGGAGTGTCGATCTGAGAATTAATGTCTCCTGAATCTGTCCAGCTTGTTTTATCCCCAGTCTCAAAATCTCCATTAAGGATCACGTCATTCATTGGATCAACGATATAATCAAACTCAACACTCCCAATAACCCTTAAATCAAAGGTTTCATAACTTTCATTTTCAGGTAAATTAGTCAGATAAACCTTTTGCAGCCTCTCCTCAGAAACATTCTCAAACCTGGTGACCAAAACATCACTTCCCTCAGTATAAATCTCAATCTCTGAACTTTCAAGACCTATTGAACGGGCATAAATCGTAATATCCCTCGTATTGTCTAAAAACCTTTCAAAAGTAACCCTTACATATTCTCCATCGTTAATTGCTTCACTCCAGATACCATCTTGTTCTTTAACATCATCATAGATATCAGAAACAAAACTTCTATTCTTATCTAGATGCACAGCTTTTGTTATGACAATAATCTCATACACCTGCTCACTTAGATGCGGAACAATCCATTCTATCTTATCAACAAGATTATTATTGTTCTCATCATGATAGCTGATGTCCTTGACCAATTCTCTCTTGCTATCAACAATGTGATAAAGCCTGATACTCTCCTTAGGAATATCCTCTAGGTAACTATAAGACAGTATATCCTCATAGTGAACCTTAGAACTGATAACCACCCTCTTGCCATTGCTTATGTTTTCCTCTTGTGCTAAAGGAGCTTCTGTATAATACTCGATCTCAACCTCTTTCAGGCTGTCCGAAACGAGATAGGTTTCATTTTCAATAGTATCAAGAACAACATTTCCAGTGATTTCACCAGTTAATAGTCTCTTTAGGAATCTTAAGATACTATCTATGAGTAATTTTAGTCTAAGCGAATTTCTTTCTGCATTGTTACTCAACAATTCAAGTCTTTTCTCATCATTGTACTGCACTAGATCCTTAAGTATACCATCGCTTACTATTCTCACACCCTCTAACCCTTCAATGCTTACATTAATCGGGGAATGTTCAAGCCTTGCTTTATTATTTTCAAAACTGATATTCTTAACCCATTTTACTGGTTTACCTATCTCAACCTTGTGGGATCTCGAAGCGTTATCCGGATTACTTTCGAAAGCTGCTTTTGATAAATTCCTGGTTTCAGAACCAAAAGGCAACATCTTATCAGATTCTGTTGCCTTTTCATCCAGGACAACATTATCACCTTTCCCACTAAAATGATTTACGCCCATATTCTCAGTCGATTCATCTCCACCCAACATTGCTTCGCTTAGATCTAAAGGTGCAGGAGGATCAGTTAGGTTGACAAACTCACCTGCACCATAAGTGTCCTTTAACGTCCTTACTTGTATTGATATGTTCACAGTTATATTGAATTCACCTTCAGAGGAGCTTTGCCATTTTCCAACTGTGTCGTTAGCATATATTGTATAAGAGTAAGTTCCATCAGTCCATGTTGAAAAGTTATAGGCATAGGTATCTCCAACCGTATTGGTCATAGTATAGTTTGTTTCTGTAGAGCCAGGAGGAGTTATTCCAACTAAGGCAGAATCAATACCTGCGCCAGCGTCTGTTACAGTTGCGCTTATAGTAACGTTTAGGCCATAACCTTGGGTATTTGGAGAGTCATCAACAGAGCTGATGGTTGGTTGGGTTGTATCTAGCCTAAAGTAAACAACAGAGCTGTTAGCAGAAGCATATAACTCGTCATCAGTTGTCACAGTTAGGTTATAGTATCCATCACTGGCATTCCAGTCAGTAAGGTTAGTATTAACAAGGGTAGAATTTAGGCTGTTGTTTATATATATCCTATAGTTTACTGTATCAGAATCAAAATTTGTTGCTGAGTAGTTGATATAAGGAATATCAGAGTAATTTTTTCCGTTTAAAGGATAGATTATTGTTGGTGCCGCTGGAGCGCTTATTGTTATTGTCCTCTCCTCAGTTCCATTCCGATTACCTGCTTCATCAGAAGCATATACTCTATATGTATAGTCTCCGTCCTTTAGACCATTAGTAGAATTCAAGCTTTGATTAACATAAAGATACCACTGTGAAGAGTTATACTTATATAAGTTTGTGAAGTAAAGTTGTTGGATTTCTGCTGCTGACAGGGTTCTATTGAATATTATCAGGTTGTCGATGGTTCCATTGAAATTAGCCTGACTAGAATTGCTGTAATTTGCACCAATCAACAATGGAAGGTTATTGCTTGGCAGATCACCAGAGTACGCAGTACTTGCCGAATCTAGATTACCATCAATATACAGCCTCATCTCAGAGCCATTATAGGTGGCAGATATATGGTGCCACCTCCCATCATTGATATCTCCACTTGCAGTAACATTGTATCTGACGCTGTTATTTATTATAAGGAACTGTCCTCCATTATGGGTGCTTAAAGCATAAGGCACATCTGTTTTACCTCCGCCTCCCGCAGAACCGGCAAAGAATTCATTGGTGAGATCAAAGTAATCATCTGCGCTTCCGCAACTACCATAATCGCACGCACAATCACCTGCGCCTACAGCAGAGTTTCCGTTTCTTTCATAGCTTGGACAGACTAGAGCCCAAGACCAACCAGAAGAAAAGTAAACAGCACAATCTAATTCTCCTTGGCTAATACTATCACACCAATCACTATCTGTATCATCATCTTTTGCAGTCAAATGTCTCCCAGAACTAGCCTCACAAAGCCCGTCTGAGTTGTAGCTCCATCCGCTAGTGCTGTCCTTGAAAAGACCATCACACGTATTGCTGCAATCAGCAGATTCAGCATCACACCCAGTAACAGGATCAACAATATAGTCAAACTCCACTGACGCATTCTGTATTTTTAGGTCAAATACGTCATGACTTCCTGTTAGATTGGTGAGATATACCATATACTTCTGGTCAACAGATACATTATCAAATCTAGCAATTAGCATATCATCGTTTTCTGTGTAGACCTCTATTATTGCTGGTTTGTTTGATGTTGTTCTGGCATATAATGTGATATCTCTTGTATTATCCAAAGGTGCCTCAAAGGTCACCCTAACATAATTACCTGGAAGGATAGATTCAGACCAGTTGTTGTCCCTTGCTTTAACCAAATCATAGATATCTGCTACAAAAATCCTATTCTTATCTAGGTGCTCTGCTTTATTGATATCAATCACTAACTCATAGACCTGCGTAGACAAGTGAGGTACCTCCCATTCTATATTGTCAATTAAAGAATTATTGTTTCGATCGTACATGGTAACATGTACTTGCTCGTTCCCTTCATCAGTTAGATGATAAAGCTGTATTGACTGAGGAAGAACTTCTGTTTCAAGCTTCTTTGATACCAATATCTTTTCTAAGCCATCCGGACCAGATATCTCTATCTGCTTCCTGTTTTCTGAAATTGCCCTTTCTATAACCTTTAGTTCTTCTCTTCCATAGTTATATCTGCTTGAATTGAGTATGATTTTGTTCTTCAGATTAGTTTCCAAAGAATTATTCTGTATTGATGTTGTTATGGAATTTGAAACCCCCTCCTGTTTTGATTCTGGTTTATCAATTGGAGGATCCTTCGCAACGATATATCTGTTATTCGAATTTGATTTTATCCATGCGGAGATTGTTATCTCGCTTGTAATATTCAGGCTATCATCATGGGTTATGTTTAAATAATCTCCATCTCCATCCAACTCAAATCCACATTGGTATCTCCCTCCAGTTATGTTAGGGGCTGCATTACCATATACAGTGCCGTTATTCCCATTACCGCTTACATCAAAAACATAGGTATTATTCTCCCCCAAACTACTCCTATTGTCAAAGTTCATCATCAATACCACAGAATTATTAAATATTGTATAGTTAGTCCCATTCCATTCAAACTTGACTTCATATAATCCCCCTTCTCCAATAGAGGCATTTACCTCAACATAAGTATCCACTTGAGAACTCCCGTTAGTAGGGCTGGGCAAGGTAAAGTTCATTCTTGGTGGCCAGGAATCCTCCCCACCACCAGTACCTGTCAGGTTGTCAATTCTGTAATTGCCTCCTTCTAGGATTGCATAGATTCCATTCTTCCATGTTCCAGACTGAGTTTCCGAATAACTGAATGATATTCTATTTAGACAGCTAGTATTGACTGCACTCAGGATTGTGGCATTTGGACATACATAAACCCCTTCATTATTGACATTAGGGATGAATATTGAATGATTCGCTCTTACCCCGGTAACAGAAACTTTGTCAACAACTGTTTTAGTGGGACTTGCATTTATGACTAAGTCAGACAAATCAACATCCCCTTCATTGAATAATGCATACAGCTGTAATCTCTTTCCATAAACAGGGTGGGTGAAGTTAAGGTACTGGTCCGTAAGATAAATCGTATTGTTCTGGATAGTTCCATTGACTGAACCATCTACTGTATAATTGCCTGTATTGTTCTCCATAGCAACTGTTAATACGCTTGTTTTTTGAACAGTGAGACTATAGATATCACTCACATTATCATTCCCATAAGTATCATTAGTCCACACCTTCCATCCAAAAGTGCCTCCTGTTTTTGAAAAATTAACAATAGTTTTGTTCCAGATCATTGTTATTGGAGATGTGTCTCCTACATCAACAAAGCTTTCATTCGCCCAGGACCCATCACTTGTGTCATTATGGGTTATTGTATAGAAATCAACTGCAGTTGCATCTGTAATCGTAATGTTCAACTGTACATCTGTTCCATTATATGGTGTTGCAGATGATGAGTTGTCAGAATTGGAAGAGAATCCAGGACCATCACTGTCTACAGCCACATATTCATCTGCTCCTATATCCCAATCACCCGTCCTCTCTTCTCCATCAATATCATAAGAAAACGAGCAGTTCTCATCTGTTGATAGGTCAACACCATCATCTATCAATGCCTCTGAAGAATCTAGGTGGAAGTCAAGATTTGCCTCATCAACAAAAACATAGTCTTGATTAATAAAATTATTACTGCCTTGACCTGTTGTGTCCGTTCCATTGCAGGAATTATAGTCAGAGTTAGGATCATAAGTACCCAGGTAACAAGCTGTAGGGCTCCTTGCCAAATTATTTTTTGCTAAACAAACCGCATTGCATCTAAAGCCCCTACCGGAAGTATTTACTACAGTATTGCTATAAAACATAGCCGTAACAGACGTGCTTCCAGTAGCGATCCCACCAGTGTATTCAGTACCCCACCCTATAACTATGTTATTGAATATATTAGCAGTACCATCATCAAATGCGACCAAATTAATACCAACCCCTGTAGCAACGCTATCCTCATGAACTATACAATTAGACACATTCACTATCTCACTATCTCCTTCCTGATAGTTACCTGGTCTAAACTCAATCCCGTGTACGCCTGTATCGCTTCCTTCATAATGCAACTGAACTCCATCTATTGTAAAGAAAGACTCAAGCTCATAGATTATATTGCCTGTAGAGGCGCTTGAATGGTTTAGAACATATTTGCTAGTATCATATACTCCTTCATGCCTTGCATCACCAGTAGCTATTACCTTGATATAATCGTCTTTTGTTGTAGTCCAACCATGGAAAGTTATAGTTGTAGCTATATTCTCAACAAATGCCCCTGTAATCTGTGCAATTGCAGGCCCTGTCCCAGTTAGATCAGAATCCTCCCCTGATTCAAAAGCAGCAAGTGTTGTATAGCTGCAACCATCCGAACATATGGTAAAAGTTCCACTTGAACCGTGAAGCTTCATATCCGGAGGCCTATTCTCCCAATCATTCATGACTATTCTATTTCCGATCTCGTCCTTTTCCTTCTTATGTCCTGTGAAGACTCTTACCACATTCCCTGTTATCTCCCCTAGATCAGGTTTTGATATTACCTGGTTAATGCTCCCTATCTCCTTTTCAATTGTCCAATTAACTTCAGAATTATACTCAATATTCCTTAATGCATCTAGTTCCTCCTGTGTTAGGAATGTCTGTAACGGTATTACAAACTTCCTCTCCGTTTTTACTGGATATTCAAAACTATTGTTGTATTCCTCTTCGCATTCCTGATACCATCTTTCCACACATACCAAATACTCATCTCCTTGTAGAGAACCACACGCAAAGCTTTCATTCACCCAATCCCTACATTCTGTTAGATTAAAGGGATAAATTGGATTTTCATAGTCGTATTCTGGTTCCAACCAAGATTCATTCCAGTCTTCCTTGGGAATTCTTACAATTGCAAACCTCTTTGGATCTCTTTCTAGGATTCCCCAATTATGTCCTGCAGGTTTAACCTGCACAATATAACCTTGTTTTGAATTACCCATCCTTTCCTCTGTATAATCCTCTGCTGTCCATTCCTCTCTTGGTTTGTTCGTGTGGATATTATCGGATGTTTTTACCAGAAGTTCCAGGTAGTCTTCCAAGTCTTCGATAACTATTATATAGATTTGTGATGATAAAGAAGGCACTGTCCATTCGATGTAGTCTATCAGTGAATTGTTGTTTTCATCGTAATATTTAATGTCCTCAACCCTCTCCCTGCTCCCATTTACCATATGATACATCTTAATAGAACTTCTTGGAACATCGTCCAGATAGGTATATGCTAATATATCTACATAATGCACATCCGAGCTTATAGTAATCCTCTTGCCGTCGCTGGTATTCTCCTCTTCAGAAACAGGAGCTTCTGTATAGTACTCTATCTCTATATCTTCCACAATATCCTCTATTATAACTTCTGTTTCATTAGCAACATGAATTTCTCCAAATGTTACATAGCCTGTAATGTCCATATTCAACAACCAATCTAAGAATCTTGTTAAATACCCTTTCTCCTGGTTGGCAACCACAAAACCAGTAAGCCTGTTCTTTTCATTCTGTAGATCTAGCAGTTCCTTATTGATAGAAGTGATGTCTTGTATAGCAGCAGAACCTTCTTTAATTACCTTTATCCTTCTTCTACCTAGTCTGTCTTCAATCTTATCGATCTGTTCAATCCTCTTCTCAACTTTATAAGAAGAGTATTCCTTAACCACACCACTGTCATTGATCCTGATCTTCTCCTCTTCCACGATCCTCCCTTCCTTAGTCTCCCTGATCGTAACATTCAATGCGTCACTGGAGATATTTACACTAAGATTGATGACAGAAGCGCTGGTATTTATCTTCTTGACCCATCTTACAGGCCTATTGATCACAACCCTGGGCCTAACAATCTCTTCAGAGATATTGACCTCAGAAACATTAGATGGTTTTTCCACAACAATAATCGAAAATACATTTGAACTGACATTATAGTACCC
Organism: Candidatus Nanoarchaeia archaeon; assembly: GCA_028279655.1. Lineage (GTDB taxonomy): Archaea > Nanobdellota > Nanobdellia > Woesearchaeales > JACPBV01 > JAHWHQ01. Next base: position 10,908 of record JANQNH010000006.1, read on the forward strand.
ATCAAAAGCACTAAAGTAAACATACCTCAAGCCTGTAAAGTTGAAGTCAGGAATCAAAGAAGCAGCCGAACCGTTGATTTTAATACTGATATTCTCAACAGCATAAGCATGATAGATTAACCGATCATCATCCTCATCATAGAAATACTCCGATAGATCAAGATCATAAGGGGCATACATGGTAATATTCTCAAATTCCTTAGCCAATAAAGGAGCATTTGGACTGATATTCATCTCCTTCTCCACACTATACCGGATATTTTCAATATCAACACTGGTGTTTTCAATATCAAACACCAGCTTGTAGCTGCTCTTTTCAAATCCAGGTAATAGGCATGTTTCTATACATAGATCTCTAAAGCTGATAACCTCGCTAAATTCAGCCTCCAATCTATCCATATCAGAATAAACAATATCTGCATATGGATTATCTATGTCTAGCGAATAATTTGCGTATATTACCTGTGTCCTGATAACATTGCTTAGTCCAGAATCATATCTTCCGTAGCTCAGGTAGAAGCTTGAGTTCCACACTCCAAGAGACTCTAAACCGATCAATGCACAGCAGTCTGAAGAGCCATAACACAAACCAACATCATTAACATCCCATTTAGTGCATAATTTATTATGATCAACATCCCAGTTAAACTCAGAATCAACCTTAAATCTAAATAGGTCATCTGTAGCTATCTTCTCAGCACTCTGGGTAGTTGCAATTATAATGCCTTTCTCATCTGTTGAATCCTCTAATGCCCTACCTACCTCACCTTCTACCTCATCCCTCTCACCATCAAGGGAATCCTCATCTGCACCACCATTGGATATAATCGTGCTATTGCTTACCACTAGTCCAGTAAATGCACCCATATCTGTTTGACCTAATCTTGTACTGTCAAAAACAAGGTATGATTCATTGTTATGTTTTAGATAGATTCTGGCATAACCTTCTTTACCTATTGTTCCATCCAACCTTAGAGAATTCAATTCACCAAGATTGCCCATAAACCACGTATACTCATAATCATTATCAACTACTAATTCAACATTATCAGTATAATTAAACTCATCACTTATAGTGACAAATCCTATTCCTGCTGGTTGCATCATGAATAAACTGAATCCAAGAAGGATTACAAATGCCACAATAGTGAATCTAACACTATTAACTCCCCTCCCATAATTTTTTATTAGCTTGCTTACCAGTGCTTTATTATAGCCCTCTTTAATCAACGCTATTCTTATAACTTTGAAAGAGCGACCTTTAGACAAACCTCTTTCAATCTTTCTCAATATCTCTTTTTCTGGTTTCTTATTCATTTCTTTTCATTGTCCGTCTGTAAACTGTCCAGACAGTTCTATCATCTCTCTTAAGCACAGCAGCAATCTGATGGAATCTCAGATTTTGTTCTTCTTTCAGGAACCTTACAATTGATTCAAGGATGGTAAATGGAGGTTTTAGAGCAGAAACAGGGATATGATGCTCAGAATCTGTAATCTCAAACAAAGCAGGAGACTTTTTCTTAGCAGAATTATATGATTGCCAAATAGATTTCTGGCTTTTAGAGGTTAACTCAGCTATCTTCTTGTTGGTAAAGCCCAAATTCTCCTTAAGATATTTCACAATACTTTCAAATGCACTTAACTCCTGAGAAAATACGCAATCAGGTATCAGAATCTCTTCTTTCTCTAGTTCAGTTATTATCTCTACAGCTGTTAATCCATATCTCTTCTTAACCTTAGAATAGAGCTCTTTGAATTCCCTATATTCCCTGTCTTCTTCGAACTTAGAACTAGGAGAAAATTTACTTTTTCCTATATTTATGTCCTTTTTTCTATACATGTAAGTTAAATATTCTATGTATGTAAGTAAAAGTCTATATAAATCTTCCTATTTCTAGCAAAGAATTTGCCCAAATTTCCACTTTCACAAAGTATACAACCAATGGGACTATTTCCAGAATGCACCTGCTTTCAGATTCATCAACACCTTTTTCAAAAACCTTTATATATTAACAGGCAATTCAATAAGCTATGCAATTACCAAAACAATACAATCCAAAGGAATCTGAGCCAAAATGGCAGAGATTTTGGGAAAAGGAAAAGATATACAAATTCAATCCAAAAAGCAAAGCAGAGGTATATTCCATAGATACCCCTCCACCAACAGTATCTGGTAAGATGCATTTGGGTCATGCCTTCTCATATTCCCAGCAGGACTTTGTAGTAAGGTTCCAAAGGATGCTTGGAAAAAACATATTCTATCCATTTGGAACAGACAATAATGGGTTAGCCACTGAAAGGCTTATAGAAAAGACCAAGAAGATTAGTGCAAAAAAGATGGACAGGAAGGAATTCGTAGAGATATGCCTGGATACCTTAAAGAAAGAACTGGTTCCAGAGTATGTATCAGACATGAAGAACCTGGCTATAAGCTGTGATTGGGATATCTTCTATACTACTATTGATTCCCACTGCCAGAAGATCTCACAACGTTCTTTTATAGACCTATATAAGAATAACAGGGTTTACAAGAAGAAGACCCCTATTATGATCTGTCCGTTATGTTCTACTGCAATTGCACAGGTAGAGATGGAAGACGTCCAAAAAAGCTCTACTCTGAACTATATCAAGGCAAGGCTTGATTCAGGAGAATATCTTATCTACGCAACAACACGTCCTGAGCTTATCCCAGGGTGTGTTGGTATGAGCATCAATAAGGACGGAACATACGTAAAAGCAAAGAAAGATGATGAAATATGGATCATCAGCAAGGAAGCCTTAGAAAAATTCAAGGATGAATGGAGCTTAACATTTAAAGAAGAGTTAAAAGGTAAGGACCTTGTAGGTCAGACCGTTACCATACCCTTGACAAAAGCAAAAAAACAGGTTACTCACGACCAGGAATCAAAGACCGAATATGGTACAGGCATTGTATATTATTGTACCTATGGTGGAGCAGAATGTGTCGAATGGATGCAACGCCATAAAGGTATAAAACCAATCCATATAATGGGGATTGATGGAAAATACAACAGTTTTGCAGGAAAATACCAGGGCATGGACTCATTAGAAGCAAGAAAACAGGTCTTGATTGACCTTGAAGAAGATAATTCACTGGTTAAGAAAGAGCAGATATCTCATGTTGTAAATGTTCATGAAAGATGCGGCACAGATATAGAGTATGTAGCAACAGAACAATGGTTCATAAAATATCTTGACTTGAGAGAACAATTCCTTAAGGATGGAGCTAAGCTCAACTGGTACCCCAAACATATGAAACAGCGTTTGGATAATTGGATAAAAGGTCTGAAGTGGGATTGGTGTATCTCAAGACAAAGATTCTTTGGAGTTCCATTCCCAGTATGGTACTGCAAAAAATGCAATGAGGTAATTCTGCCAAAAGAGGAGGATCTTCCGGTAGATCCGCTTAAAGACAAGCCAAAGATAAAAGAATGCCCAAAATGCAAGTCCAATGAATTCATCCCTGAAAAAGACATCCTGGATACATGGGCTACATCTTCCTTAACCCCAAGACTTGCTATAGAACTTATGCCTGAAAACATTCAAAAAAAGCTTTATCCAATGTCCTTAAGGCCTCAGGCACATGACATAATCACGTTCTGGCTTTTCAATACACTTGTAAAATCACAACTGCACTATAATGTAAATCCATGGGAAGATGTCATGATATCAGGCCATGCTCTTGATCCAAAAGGAAAAAAGATGTCAAAATCAAAGGGAAATGTTGTAGAGCCTCAAAAGGTCATTGAGCAATACTCAGCTGATTGTTTAAGGTTCTGGGCAGCAGGATCAAAGCTGGGCGACGATCTTCCATACATGGAAAAAGACCTGATAACAGGAAAGAAGTTCATAACAAAGCTTTGGAATGCTTCCAAATTTGCCATAATGCACCTTGAAGACTACAAGGGACAGAAACCAAAGAAAATTGAAGTAATAGACAGATGGATACTATCAAAACTAAATCACATAATAAAAGAAAGCACACAATCATTTACTAAATATGAATACAGCAGAACCAAAGCAGAGGTTGAAAACTTCTTCTGGCATGAGTTCTGCGATAATTATCTTGAGATAATCAAAGACAGGTTATATAATCCTGATCAAAGGGGAAAAGAACAAAGATTAAGCGCCCAATACGGGTTATATCATACCTTATTGGCCATCCTAAAGATGATGGCTCCAATAATGCCGAATATTACAGAAGAGATATATCAGTTATACTGGAGTAAGCACGAAGACCCAAAATCGATCCATATATCCTTATGGCCAAAACAAGAAAAATCAGAAGAAAAAGCAGAGAAGATAGGAAACCTGGCTGTATATGCCATACAAAAAGCCAGGCAGGCAAAATCAGAACAGAACCTTAGCCTAAAATCACCATTGAAGAACCTGATAATCAAAGGAAAGATCTCAAAAGAAGATTTTGAGCTGGCAAAACAAGACATAATCTCAGCAACAAAGACAGGACATATAGAATATGAGAAGTTAAAGGAAGATTCTAAGATTGACGAAGAGGTTAAGATTGAATTATAGGACTAAATCTTCCTAACCCTAGGCCCTTCAGAACTATCCTCGACAACATACCCTTTCTTCTTCAACTCATCCCTTATCTCATCAGATTTAGCAAAATCCTTCTTCTTCCTGGCTTTCTCTCTTTCATCAACTAATTTCTTAACAGAAGCAGGGATCTTATCCTCTTTAAAATCAATAACACCCAACACCTTATCTATATCCTTCATAAAATCTATGACCTTAGCAGCATCCGCACAACTCAACCTTAACTTATTGATATCAGACATAAAGTCAAACATAACACCCAAAGCACCAGAGATATTCAGGTCATCATCCATCTTCAGCTCAAAAGCAGCTCTGGCCTCATTGATCAGTTCATCAATATTTCCAACATCCTCTTTGCAGCTCATACCTCTAAGCACAAATATAAAGTTATTCAGCTTCTCAACAGCATTCTTAGCTGATTTCAGACCATCAAAGGTAAAATTTAGCTTCTGCCTGTAATGTGTACTCAAAAGAAGATATCTTATAGCAACAGGATCATAATCCTTAGAGATCAAATCACGAAGAGTATAGAAATTACCAAGACTTTTCGACATCTTCTTCCCATCAACAACCAGGTGATCGTTATGCACCCAATAATTACAGAATTTATTACCATAGGCAGCCTCTGACTGTGCTATCTCATTAGTATGATGCGGAAAAACAAGGTCAATGCCGCCCATATGGATATCAAACGGCTGCCCTAGATACTTTGAGGACATCACAGAACATTCTATATGCCAGCCAGGCCTTCCTTTTCCAATATCGGTCTTCCAGAAAACCTCTCCATCCTTTTCATTCCATGCCTTCCATAGTGCAAAATCATGGATATTCTCCTTATCATACTCATCTGTATCTACTCTTCCTGATGCCCCTTCCTTTAATTGCTGCTTATCAAGATTCGCCAGTTTTCCATAATCCTTAAATCCAGAGATGCTAAAGTAGATATCCCCATTCTCCGTCTTATAAGCATATTCCTTATCCAATAGTTTTTTTATTAACTTTACCATGCCATCTATCTCCTCTGTAGCTTTAGGCATTACATCTGGAAGCTCAACATTTAATTTCTTGATATCCTCCAAGAATGCCTTGGTGTAGAATTTGGTAAATTCCTTTAAGGATTTCTTCTCTTTTTGTGAACCCTTTATGGTTTTGTCGTCAACATCAGTTATATTCATTACATGCTTTATCTTAAAACCCTTGATCTTAAGATACCTTTTTAGAAGGTCATAAAACAAGATAGCCCTTAGGTTGCCGATATGGACATAGTTGTACACAGTAGGACCGCAGCTATAGATGCCTGCCTTTCCTTTTTTAATAGGCTTAAAAACTTCCTTTTTCCTGCTTAACGTATTGTACAGTTTTAACACATTATTAGCCCCCATATCCTTTAATTAACTTTATAAGATTTTTCTGCTTATTATCTAGAGTAAAACCTACTTATTTATAAAACTTTAGGAGAGATCATAGAAAAGAAAATCTCTGGACATTCCCGCAAGATACAGAGAATCCGTACGTGTAGTTTATTGTTATCCTTGAAAAAAATCTTCAACAGAGTTTGTTCCTAGGATAATTGACTGTATCTCCCTACTCAGTAATCCCCTACCGTTTGGAAAATTCAACAATCCAAGTTCTTTAGCAGGCAATCCTCCAATAATATAAACATTTTGTGTGAGAATATCTACAGTGGTGACTTCTCCAGATAATATTTCAGGATGGGAGTTAAGGGCATCCATAAACTGACCTTGTTCTTGAACGCTCAACCATCTTTCAGGAAGAAAAAAATCTAGATGAGAAGCACCAATTTTTGTGTGGTAAAGAACTGGTTCAAGGTAATTGTATCCCATAGATTGCAAGTATTCAAATTCTCTATCTCGTGGAGTGTTTCTATATCCTAGGACACCAACTCTTAAACGATATCCTCTATTTTGAGCATCTCCTTTTATTTCTCTTAAATACATACCCAGTCCATAATTGGATTCGACAATTGGTGCATTCTTTGAGTTAGACATAATTCATCTCCTTAGAGGAAATAACTATTATTCAAAAACCTTATTTCCCCCCTAGTGAGAACTAGTAACAACATTTATAAAATAAGAAATATTCTCCATAAATATGCAAGAACATGTACTTTTAGATGCAGGATTTACCAAAGGTGAAGTAAAAGTATATTTTGCTCTAAATGAAATAGGAGAAACAAGCTCAGGTCCAATTATTGATAAATCAGGAATTTCAAGTTCAAAAGTATATGACATATTAGAAAAATTAATACAAAAGGGTTTAGTCAGTTATATATACAAAGACAAAATCAAATACTTTCAGCCCACTTCTCCAGGAAGACTAATTGATTATATTGAAAAACAAAAAAGGAAATTCAAGAAAACAGAAGAGGAAATCAGAAAATTAATTCCAGTACTTGAAGAAAAACAAAAGATTTCCCAAGAAACCCAATCCGCCTCAGTTCATGAAGGATACAGTGGCATAAAAAGTGTTTTTAATAGAATTTTGGATTCTTTAAAGAAAGGTGAAGAATATTTTGTCTTTACATTAAATGAATCAGCAACATCAGAAAATTTCAGGTTATTTCTTGATAATTATCACCAAAAAAGAATAGGTAAGGGGATAAAAGTAAAATTATTATCACCAAATAAATATAGGAAGGTTTTACCCAAGAGAAAACTATCTGAAAGAAGATTTTTTGATGATGGATTCCCTAACGGGGTATTCATATTTAAGAATCATGTTATGCATCTTATATATACTCCTAAACCAACCCTATTTGTAATCAAAAGTAGAACGAATTATCAAAATTATAAAAAATTCTTTTTAGAAATTTGGAAAAAGGCGACCCCATAGATTCTTTATCTCAATAGCACTTGCATAAATTAAACCTATTCCTCTAACCTTGAATAATCCGCTCTCTTCAGCTTCATATCAACTCTCTTACCGCCTAACTTAACAATCCTCCCAGGAGCCCCTACAACACTGCAGTTCGAAGGGATATCTCTGTTTATCACAACAGCCTCAGCCCCAATTTTAACATTATCACCCACCTTTATAGGACCAAGCAAAGTAGCCCCTGTCCCAACAAGTACATTATCTCCAAGAGTGGGATGCCTCTTCTCTTTATGATGGCCTGTTCCCCCTAAACTGACATTATGGAACAGCACACAATCCTCTCCTATCTCAGCCGTTTCACCAATAACAACCCCCATTCCATGGTCTATAAACAATCCTCTGCCGATCTTAGCCCCAGGATGTATCTCAATACCTGTCAAAAAACGGACAATCTGGCTCACCAGCCTTGGTAAGAAGGGAACCTTAACCCTATACAAAGGATGAGCCACATATCTATGTACAACTATTGCATGCCAGCATGGATAGAGCAGAAACTCTATACCCTTTGCCGCTGGATCATTTTTGTATATTGCCTTGATATCATCAAACATATTCATCACCATCATATATTATTTATTAGAAAGGGAGCAGAGGGATTTGAACCCCCGAATATCCGCTCTGCAGGCGGACGCCTTAGCCACTTGGCCATGCTCCCGGATTTAAGACTAAAACAATGAAAGAATTCAACAGCAACAAATACTATTTACCATCATATTGATATAGAAGAATAAAGAACCATATTTAAATATTACTCTTTTAGGCTATTTTTTCACTCCCTTTCCACAAATAAGGAAATAGAGCAATAGCACCAATTATCTTAATAAGATCCCCAATCAAAAAAGGAACAACACCAACCATCATTATCTTCAACCAAGTAAACTCAGGAAAATAAAGCCTTAGTCCAATAACACCAAAAAGATATATCAAAAGACTACCGCCAACCATACAAAGCAAAACCGATTTCTTGTCCCTTCCATAGCCTTTCTCTATCATATATCCTACAGCAAACACAGTCACCAAAAATCCAACCATATAACCTCCAGTAGGTCCCATAAGCACACTAATACCTGAGGCTCCTCCAGAAAACACACCAAACCCAATGATGCCTGCTAGAATATAGGCAAAGATACTCAACAATCCTTTCCTGGATCCAAAAAAGAAAGCAATGGCAAAAACACCAAAGGTCTGCATCGTTATAGGCACAGGCCAGAGAGGAATCCGTATATTAGCCATAAAACCTAAAAAAACAACACTAAGAAGAACCATAGATATATCCAAAAATACATTCTTGGAATTAAAGTAAAGCTCATATAATGTTTTGTTCTCTACTGCTGCTTCCATCTATATTATATAGTTAGGTCTTTATTTTTAAACCTTTTGCCAATAAACGACTTACTAAGAAAAACCAACAACATGGGTGAAAACATGAGTGTAGGGGGAAAAACCATACAAGGTGTGGTTTTTTCCTTTACTCATAGGGCGTGCGAAGCACGACCGTGTTTGAACCCTATGTTGTTGTTGGTTTTTCTGAGTTAATAAATAAAAAGATATTTTATTTAAGGCATCACTTAACTTTTCAGTAAACTATATAAATAACCCACATATCCGGATATTTGATACAAATGGGATGTTACATTGTTCCGACAACAGCCGCAATTATGCATTTCTTCATGAGAAAGAGATATCCTTCCTTTAGGGGGAGATATAACCTTTGGCTGAACCAATTGTTGTTAGGTGGGGCATTATTTGGGGTAGTGGACCATTGGTGGAACAAAGAATTATTCCTTTTCGGAGAACATCTCTTATTGGATCTAACCTTAGGAGTGACAATAACATTAACGATCTTCATCGTGTGGAGTTTTCTAGTTATATCAGATAAACTTTCCAAAAAACATACCATAACCACAAGATCATGAATATATATTGTTTTGGAAACGAGTTCTTAGAAGAAGATTCATTAGCTAAAGAGATAGTTAATGAAATACACCTTAAAGACGTAAGCTTCATAAAATGCAACTCCCCAGAAGAACTTTTTCAGGAAAAGGATCAGATAAACATACTGGATGTTGTTGAAGGAATAGAAAAGACGATCCTGATCAAAGACCTGGACCAACTAAAAGAGAACAACGTCCTCTCCTTGCACGATTTCGACCTGAGCTTCTTCCTGAAACTGATGAAAGAGGCAAAACAGATAAGGAATGTAAAGATAATAGGCATTCCTATGAAAGGAGACAGAGAAAAGATAAGGCTAGACATAATAAGCAAGATAAAAGAACTCTAGACATGATACTTGATCTTATCGTTCCTCAGTTGGTTGTGTATGTCCTCTTCTGTTGCCTTTATCAATCCGACAACATCCTCTGTCAATCCTCCAAAATGTTCATCAATTGCCCTTTCTTTGAAGGATAGGATATCCTCAAACACCTTTGAAACCCCTTCATACTCATCTATTGGGGTCAATGCTAGGTTATTGGAAAAATCCGCACATGGAGGACAGATCATCGGCTTGTTTCTTGCTATATGCCTCTTATGTTTTGAGTCCATATCCTTAAGTGCTTCAACGAGAATTCTAACGCTTTTGAGGTCATGTTCTTTCAAAAGTCGATTATAATAAGACAAAACGCTCTTCTTATAAGCAACATACCTCTCCAATATCTCAGGAGATAACACGCCCATCTTATTATAGATGCTTTACATATATTAAATATTTATGTTATTATTGTAACAAATTATTATTATACCTTCAGTGCCATCTAACCTTAAGGAAATGTGTTGCACACGAAAAGCAAGGATCATAGCTTCTTATAAGCTTCTCGATCTCAAGAACCATCTCTTCCTTCTTCTTCCCTGAATCAAGCATAATCTGTACATACTTAGCGATATCATCCTGTATGTTACGAAGCATCTGTGTCGTAGGTGCAATAACATTGGCAAACTTGATCTTCCCCTTGTCATCAATCTTATATTCATGCCATACAACCCCTCTTGGAGCCTCATTTCCAGCAATGCCGTGGCTTTCTTTAACCTTAAACTTAGCAATATCTTCAGGTCTCACCTTAAAATCGTTCAATATATTTATTGTATCTTCCCAATAATGTATAAGCTCAACTGCCTGTGCAAGATTGTTCTTAAAAGGGTTAAAACAAGGAACATTAAATCCGATCTCTTTGCAGAAGTTCTTAGCTTTATCACTCAACAGATCAAAATTATTATTTACCCTTGCAAGGGCCCCAACATAATAAGACTTCCCTTCCTTAACCACAAAATTGCAGTTAGAGTGTGGTTCATGGTATTCCTCAATGACATCCAGGTAATCCTTCTGTTTGAATATCTCATCTCCAACCTTTACATCTCCATAAGATACTGCATATTTCTTCTTTCTATTTAAAGAGAAGAACTGTGTATCAGAATCAAGTGATGGAAAATCTAAGGAAGCGATTAACTTTGCAGTTTCAAATACATCTTCTTTTGCATCTGTAAGTCGTTTCCTGAAATCATCAAGCTCTTCTTGTTTAGGTAACTTAGTAAAACCACCAACAGTAGTGGAAAGCTGGTGCATGACTCTTCCAGAAACTGCAGTAACCATATCATTCCCTATCTTGATAAGTCTTAAGGCCCTTTTGATCTCTTTCCCAAACTTTGGAGCCATCTGTATGGCAGATTCATAGCCAAGATAGTCCGGCAGTGCAAGGAAATAAAGATGGGCTGCATGGCTCCTTATCCTCTCTCCGATGGTCTGGAGTTCCCTCAATGTTATTGTCTGCTCACTCGCTTTTACACCGAATGCGTTCTCAAGCGCCATTACAGACACAACACCATGTGCTGAAGAGCATATCCCACATATCCTTGAGGTGATCTCTGGAGCATCATTCCATGCCCTTCCTTTTAACAACCCCTGAAAATATCTGGAACCCTCAACAGAACCCAATTCGCATCTTATTAATTTTCCTTTATCTACTTCTAGGTCTAGTCTTGCATGACCCTCTATCTTTGTTATATGGTTTAATGTAATTTTTCCCATTTTGTTCCCTTCAGTTTCTCGTTTATTTCAATACCTGCAAAGGTCTCCATATGCTTCTTTACCATCACAGGATCTATCCCTTTTTCCTTCATTAATTTGAAGTAATCCTCAAAACTAGCATCATCAATTAACCCCCTGCAACCATAACATTCAAGTCCACTGGTGGGGCACACAGCTCTACACCCGCCCTTAATTAGTGGCCCTAAGCAGATCTTATCATGGTCAAGCAGACACCCGTTCTCATTCAATTTGCACTCCCTGCATACAGGATCCTGATAATTATAGAAGGTCTTTCCAAGCAGGATCTCTTTGATGAATCTCTTTACCTCTTCTCTGTCAGGTGGGCACCCAGAAACACAATACTCTACATTGATATGCTTGATGATAGGGGAAGGCTCTCCAAAATCCTTTTGCTTTTCGTTCTTCTTATCATACTTTAGGTATTCGATATTCTTTTCATTAAAACTACGCAATGAAGGGATATTGCCATGGCATGCACAGGTTCCAAGTGCAACAACAACCTTCGACCTTTCACGTAATCTCTTGACCATCTCCAGATCTTCCTTACTTACAACAGCTCCCTCGATAAAGGCTATATCCAATGGACCGTCATACTTCTCTCCCATTATGAACCTGAATTCCTTTATGTCAACAGCATTTATTATGTCTAGTATCTCATCTTCATTGAAGATCACACTAAGCAAACATCCCTGACATCCTGTTATGTCATAAAATCCTACCTTTGGTTTAGCCATTTCAGTCATCCTTATAATCCTTTAGTTCGTCATATCGGAATACTGCCCCGTCCAGACAGGTATATTTTCCATGGATCATACATCTGCCGCATTTACCTATGCCGCAATACATAAGCCTCTCAGCACTGATATATATCTGTTTTTCATCAAAGCCCTTATCTATAAGGATCTCAGCCACCTTCTCTATCATTATTGGAGGTCCACATATGAAAACGATTGCGTCTTTGTTGTCTCCTACAACTTCCTTTACCCTCTCTGTGACAAATCCTTGTTTTCCCCCATATATTGTCTTGCCTTCAACACGGTCAAAGTTGATATACATACTGAATTCATCTTTCCAGACATCAAGCCTTTTTCTGAACAATACATCCTCAGGAGTTCTAAACCCAAAAAACAAAGATACCTCTCCAAAATCCCCCCTATTGTTTGAGATATATTCCACAGATCCTTTCAATGGAGCAACCCCGCTTCCTCCTCCGATGATTATCATATTATGGCTCTTGAACTTATCCATAGGGTAGGCCCTCCCATACGGTCCTCTGACAAGGAGCTTATCCCCTTTCTTGATCTTTGATAAGAATCTGGTCATATTCCCTACTTCTCTGATATTCAATTCAACATAATTATCTGAATGTGAACATATCGATATAGGTGCTTCCCCAATACCTGGCAGAGAACAAAAGACAAACTGGCCAGGCTCATGTTTAAGCTTCCATCCTAATTTGATGGTAAAAGTATCATTAGTCTCTCTATGATAATCTATAACCTCTACTAGCTTAGGCTTATAAGGTGACTTTTTTATTATCTCTTCTTTTGTAGTCATTATTTCATCTCGTTTATTATCTTTACCCAATCGATCCTTGCAGGACATCCTTCTATGCACCTTCCGCAGCCAGTGCAGAATACCTCTTCATGCCTATCTTTGAAATATTGTATCTGGTGGTATATCCTATGCTTGAATCGTGCTAATTTCTCATTTCTAAAGACATGATCTCCAGCAACCCTTGTGAAATGTCTCAACTGGCAGGAAGCAGGTTTCCTCACTCTTTTCCCTGTCTTAAGGTCAAAGTTAACCTCATCCTCAATGGTAAAACAATGGCAGTTAGGGCATAAAAGGGTGCATGCTCCGCACCCAACGCAAAGATCAGAACCTTTCTTCCATGAATCATCATCATAATTATCTTTTATATCAAGCGTATCAAGTTTTTTCTTGTTCCTTATCTTCCTGTCTTCCTCGGTTATTATCTTATCCTTCTTCTTAAAAACCCCAGAGAATTTCTTTATGAACTCCTCCCCTTTCTTCGTACCAACCTCAACAGCATACTCCTTCCCCTTATCATAGAACATCAGGTCAAAGAAATCCTTCAGTTCAACTGAATTACAGAAGCAATAATCATCCCCTTCATTGCAATGCAGCCCTATCAAAAATGAAGCATCCCTTCTTGCTTTATAGAAAGGATCCTCATTCTCATCCAAAAAAACCATGTCCTGGTGCATTATACCGTTAAGGTCGCATCTCCTCAACCCAAAAAACACCTTCTTTTTCAGCTCTATCTTTGGATCTATGATCTTATCACCGTCAAACTCAAATAATGTCTCCTTCGGATCAAAGAAATATCCTTTGACAGGAAAATACGTCTTTTTCTCCAGAAATAGTTCATCAGGGGATACAATCTTTCTAAAGAGGCTCTTTCTCCTTAGCTTTGATTTGTCTCCTTCAACAGGTCCGATAAGATCGTATTTCTCTATGACTTTTCTTAAAAATCCTTCAAAATCCCCCTTATCTATTGTAAACTGAACCATAATCATTTGGAAAAGAAGACTCTTTTTAAACATTTCGATATGTCCTTTAACCATTATGATACAAAAATTTATAAACTACCCTTATTTCCGTTTTTTTATGAAAAACAGAGGAATAACCCTAATATTGTTCACAGCAATAATCTCAGGATTCTCCATATTTATCAATAGATTTGGAGTAAAGGGCATAGACTCGACCCTATTCACCTTTACAAAAAACCTTATTGTAGCCTTATTACTATTGGCAATAATCCTTGGTTTCAGCGAATATAGGAACATAAAAAGGCTAAGCAAAAAACAATGGGGTTCCTTAATGACAGTTGGCCTAATAGGTGGCTCGATACCTTTTGTATTGTTCTTTAAAGGATTACAGCTTACAAACGGAGCAATAGGAAGCTTCATCCACAAGACAATGTTCGTCTTTGTAGCCATCCTATCGACATTGTTCCTTAGGGAAAAACTTAACAAGAAGGTTTTTATCCCGGCAATCCTGCTTTTAGCAGGTAACTTCCTTCTCTTACGAATTACAAATTTACAATATAGCCTTGGTGCATTATTTGTCCTGATAGCAACTCTATTCTGGAGTGCAGAAACCATAATCTCCAAGCGCCTACTGAAGACAATAGAGCCAAAAGTATTGGCATTCGGAAGGCTCTTCTTTGGATGTATCTTTATACTGACCTATATGGCATTAACCAACAGAATACAGTTGATATCTCAACTTACCCTTCCTCATTTTAGCTGGATTCTTATAACAGTACCTTTCCTTTTATTATATGTAATAACATGGTACACCGGCCTAAGATACACAAAAGCAACAACCGCTACCTCGATACTCTTGCTAGGTAGCCCAATAACAATGCTTTTATCATATGTATTCCTAGGAACATCATTATCCATACTCCAGTCAATTGGTATGCTGCTCATAGTTATAGGAATAATATCCATGGTTCTGCTTCTAGAAAGAAAACCTCAATCAGAACCTACTATCTCTATGGCATAGCCATAATGTATCGTTATTATATCTCCTATCTTTGCAGAAGGCACAAAACTATTCAGAACATCCCTTCTTTTGCCATTATATTCAACTGTCAGGACATCATCCTTCTTACCCTTAACAACCCCTTTCTCAACCTTTGACAGCTCTTTTAGCATCTTAGGAGCATTCCCGTACACCCCAACACCCTTCTCTATGACCTCATTATGATAGGAATAGAAGTACTCCTTTATTACCGAAATATCCCATCTGTCTTTGCCCATCTTCTTGGCAAGCTCATCTATAAACTCAAAAGCCATGTGAAATATCTTCTCAAGTCTTTCACGAGAAACACCTTCCTCAGATATAGCCGCCCTCTCCAACTCCTTCAGCTCAGAACTGTTTATCTCCCCTCTCTGTACGATAATATAAGCGCAAGGATAAGCATACCTAAGAAAAAAGTTCTCAACCCTCATTTTCCAATACATCATTCCATGTATTTATAGCCTCAATTGCCTCTTTTTCAGGAACCTTCTGTATGATCAGGTTGCTCTGGACAACAACATAATCTCCTTCCTTAACCTCTTTGTTCAAAAGCCTGGCTTTACGCTTCTCTCCTTCATAATCAACTACAGCACCATCATTCTCTATCTTAACAACCTTCCCAGGAACAGCTAGACACATCTACTCTACCTCTACTGACTTTAGTATTACCTTATCTCCTTCAATAACAACAGGCTGCTCTCCACAACTAGGACAAGCAATAATCACAAGGTCATGCTGCCTCTCCACTATCTTAGGAACACCCTCATAGCCACAGTCACACTTTACCTTTGCTTCCTTCAAACTAACCTCAAAGTCAAAATCTGCTAGGTTCTTAAGTTGCTTCTCAAGATCCGA
This sequence comes from Candidatus Nanoarchaeia archaeon, assembly GCA_028279655.1. Lineage (GTDB taxonomy): Archaea > Nanobdellota > Nanobdellia > Woesearchaeales > JACPBV01 > JAHWHQ01. The sequence continues at coordinate 26,833 of JANQNH010000006.1, forward strand.
TTTAGTAATATTTGCAATACTACCTACCTCTATAAATGCCTTCTTTACCTTCCCCTGTTTCCTTGCAGTGGCGATTATATCTCCTGCTATATGTATTCCATGCATATCATCCTGGGAATAGGCAGTCATTTTTAATTGTTTTGATTAGGTTGCAATGCTGCGCTACGTGCGTATATTTTTTTGGACCATCCAGCCAGGTACTTTCGCAACTCTATGTGTTTTGATTACACTTCGCTTGGAAGCATTTCCTACAACCCAAAAAACAGTAAAGTTTTAATAGCCCCTACTATTTGCTTAACTTGAACAAACAGGGGGATGATAAATATGACTGAAACAGCAGAAATACTGAAAAGGATAAAAGAGCAAAAACCATTAGTCCATCATATAACAAACTGGGTTACCATATACGATTGTGCTAACGTCGTAAGGGCAATAGGTGCACTTCCGGTAATGGCTCATGCAAAAGAAGAGTCAGCAGACATGGCCAAGATCGCAGGAGCATTGGTATTAAACATAGGCACTCTAACGACAGAACTGATAGAATCAATGAAGATTGCAGGAAAATCAGCAAACGAAAAAGGAATACCCATAGTATTAGATGCAGTTGGCGTAGGAGCAACAAAGCTAAGGGACGATAAGACATTTGAACTACTAAAAGAACTAAGGATAAACATAATAAAAGGAAACGCATCCGAGATAGCAAAACTAGCCGGAGAACAGGTACAGACAAAAGGGGTTGAATCTACCAAGGTAGAGGCAAACCTTATAGATATCGCAACAAAGCTGGCCAATGAACGAAAATCTACTGTAGTGATCACAGGAGCAGAAGATATCGTAACAAACGGCACTGACGTCTATCTGTGTAATAATGGTCATGACATGATGGGCTCTATAGTAGGAACAGGTTGCATGGTAGCATCCATCATAGGTGCATTTGCAGCTGTAGAAAACGATTATGCAAAAGCAGCAGCATCAGCCTTGACCTGCTTCGGAATATCAGGTGAATTAGCTTCAAGGAACAGCACTGGCCCTGGCTCTTATAAGCAGTCATTCTATGACGAGATATATAACCTAAACGAGACAGACATCCATGACATGGAAAAACTGGAGAAAAAAGCAGCAGTAAGAAAGCCAGAAGAAGAAACCAAAGAGGAAATAAAGGAAGAGACCGAAGAAGAAACAAAAACAGAAGAAAAACAGGAACCAACAGAAGAACAAAAAGAAGAAGAGACAAAGGAAGAACAAAAAGAATCTCAGAAACCGAAGGTTTCTGAGGGGTTAGGAACGGAGTTCCAAAGCGATGAAACCAAAACTGAATGAAATAGACCTTTATTTCATCACAGACAGTAAACTCACAAAAAAAACAATTCTTGATGACGTTAGAGCAGCAATAGATGCAGGAGTAAAGGTAATTCAATACAGAGAAAAAGAAAAAACTACAAAAGAGATGATCCAGGAAGCGCAAGAGATAAAGGAACTATGCAAAGATAAGTCAATCTTCCTGATAAACGACCGTATTGATATCGCTTTGGCAATAGGCGCAGACGGAGTCCACCTAGGAAACGACGACATGCCCTATGAAGAAGCAAGAAAACTGCTAAAAGATAAGATAATGGGTATCACGATCCATAACAAAGAAGAGTCTATACAGGCAGAAAATATGGGTGCAGATTATATTGGAGTCTCCCCCATATTTGAGACAAAGACAAAGCCAGATGCAGGCCCAGCCTCAGGACTAGGGTTAATCGAAGACCTTAAAAATACGGTTGGTATACCCATGGTTGCTATAGGCGGTATCAACTTGGACAACATAGGCAGCGTAATACAGGCAGGAGCAACCTCAGCAGCCGTCATCTCAGCGATAGTCACAAAAGAAGATGTAGAAGCTGAATGCAGGAAGTTTATTGAAAAGTTTAAATCAGGATAATAAAAAATTCCAACAACAACATAGGGTTCAAACACAGTCATTTGCTCCGCAAATGCCTTATGCCAAAAGGAAATTTCCACACTTCGTATGGAAATTTTCTCTTCAGGCAGTTTTCACCCATGTTGTTGGAATTTTTTTGAGAGAAAACACCAAAAATGGCGGAGACGGGGCGGGGGTTGCCCCCGTCGGGGTGCCCCGTAGGACTTTACGAAGCAAAGTCAGTCTCCTGCCATTATTGTTGGTGTTTTCTCAAAATAAGAATAAAAACAAAACCTAAAAAATGACAAACGGGAAAACAAGTTTTTCCTATATCATTTAGCAAAGCAAAATGACACAATTAGAAAAAGCAAAATTCAACGATATAAGCAAGGAGATGGAAGAAGTAGCTGCAAATGAGAATGTTAAGGTAAAAGAGCTGCTGAAATCGATTGCCCAGGGCAGGGTAGTGATCCCTGCTTCAACATCGCATCAAAACCTCAAGCCGATCGGGATAGGAGAAGGCTTAAGAACAAAGATAAATGCAAATATTGGCTCTTCTCCAAACAGGAAAGATATTAGCGAGGAACTGGAAAAGCTTAGGATCTCGATAAAGTATGGTGCCCATACTGTTATGGACCTGAGCACAGGAGGAAACATTGATGAGATAAGACAGGCAATAATCAAGTACTCCCATATACCTGTAGGGACTGTCCCGATATACCAGGCAGCAATAGAGCAGGATACCATAGTTGATCTTGCAGAATCAGACTTCATAAAAGTGATAAAGAAACACATAATGGATGGTGTTGACTTCATAACAGTCCATTCAGGCATAACAAAAGATTCCATAAAGCTGATAGACAAGAGGTTGATGGGTGCTGTATCCCGTGGAGGATCCTTCTTGGTAAAATGGATGAAACATAACAATAAGGAAAACCCGCTATATGAGTCCTTTGATAAGATCCTTTTCTGGGCAAAGAAATATGACGTTACATTAAGCTTAGGAGACGGACTAAGGCCAGGATGCCTGAAAGACGCAACCGATAAAGCACAATTACACGAGCTAAAAACCTTAGGGGAACTTCAAAAACAATCATTCGAAGAGAACGTACAATCGATGATAGAAGGTCCAGGCCATGTCCCTCTAGACCAGATAGAACATAATGTAAAGATGCAGAAAGAGATGTGCAGGGGCGCCCCTTTCTATGTTTTAGGGCCTTTAGTAACAGATATTGCTCCTGGATATGACCATATTACCTCAGCAATTGGAGGGACCTTAGCTGCAATGTATGGGGCATCCTTTCTGTGTTATGTCTCACCTGCAGAACACTTAGGTCTCCCAAACGTACAGGAAGTCAAGGAAGGAGTAATAGCATCAAAGATAGCAGCACATGCCGCAGATATTGCCAAGGGGATTAAAGGAGCAAGGGATTGGGACGATAGGATGTCAGAAGCAAGGGCAAACCTTGATTGGAACAAGATGATGGAATGTGCTATCGACCGTGAAAAAGCAGAGGAGATAAGAAAGAGATGCCAGCCAGAAGACCCGATGGTATGCTCAATGTGCGGTAAATTCTGCTCAGTAAAGATCATCAAAGAGATGAAAGAGAAAACCTAGGGTGCCTTACTATTAACAAAATATGTCATTGTTATTTCTATCTTTCCTTCTTGAGGGTTATACCAGCTTTCAAGATATAGTGAATGTACATTCTTAGATTTTTTTCTTTTACTTTGAGTCGGTACCTCAACATTTGCTTCATATTCTAATGCAGGCAAAGAGATAAGGGGGCCATTCAATTTTCTCTGAACAAATTCCCCTCCGTCTTTCTTGAAACTTTTCATCCTTAAACCATCCATCTCTTCCCAATATAATTTTTTTGCTACTTCGAATACATCCTTACGATAATATTTTATTAAGTCACGCAGATTTGGATAAGAACTGCATAGGTTTGGTATATGGTTAGCAATCCTTGCAATAATATCTGCTACCTCTGCTTCATAGAATCCCCTTTCCATACCACCTATATCTAATGACCTTACGTATTGTTCATATGTTAGAACATTTTTCTCTCTTTCTACCTGGTCTTTAACTTTATTGATCACTAGCTTATCAACCAACCCTTCCTTCACATCTGCATCAATACCCAATTCGTCAACTCTACCTAACAATCTGTCAATAGCCTCGTATTGTTTTTTGTAGTTTGTGAAATCACTAAAAATTCCATCTGTTTCTTTAGCAGACCCATAGTCTCCAGATAATATTATATCCCTTGTTTTAGCCAGAAGAGCAGCAAATGCTCCTTCACCGATAGAATCCACTTGTTCACTTATCTCTTTCATTCTATCCTATTGCAAATGGAGGAATATTTATAAAAATTCTTATTTAATTATTTGAACAATAAATATATTCACCTTATCCAAACTGATGACTATAAACACAACATTTATATCCTACTCAAAATTCATAATTGAAAAATGAAGACATCATCATACTTCTACCTATTCTTCGTGATCCTGGCATGGGCCTCTACCCCTACAATTACCAAGATATTGATCAAAAGCCTGACAGCACTGCAGATAGCGTTCTACATGCTGTTGATAGCAACAATAACACTTTTCTTCATACTTCTATTCAAGAAAAAGCTTCACCTATTAACAAACTATAAAAAAACAGATTTCCTGGTCCTTTCAAGCCTAGGCTTTATAGGGATTTTCGCACATAACCTACTATACACTTGGGGTTACAGGTATATCCCTGCAGCAGAAGCAAACGTGTTAAACTATCTATGGCCTGTTCTAGTTGTCATATTTTCCTTCATAATACTAAAAGAAAAGCTGACTCCAAAGAAGACAATAGCAATACTGTTAGGGTTTATAGGAACGTACCTTATAATCACCCAGGGAAGATTAATTCCTGTATTCACCAACCTAAAGGGAGATATAATAATGATAGGCTCTGCATCAGCATGGGCCTTATTCTCAGTCTTTGGAAAAAAATTAAAGTACGAGCATTACAGTTCAATGTTCTACTACATGCTCTCAGGGTTGTTCTTCCTTACAATAGTTATGTTCTATAATTCATCATTCGTCCTTCCATCAAGCAATCAGCTCCTAGGCCTCCTATACCTGGGGATAATAACAAAAGCACTAGCCTTTACCTTCTGGTTCATCTCAGTTAAAGAACTGGGCACAGCAAAGACCGCTTCCTGGTCCTACCTAAGCCCCTTCCTGGCATTCGTCTTCATAAATATATTTATAGGGGAAGCTATCCACTGGTACTATATAGCAGCATTGATACTAATCGTAGGGGGAGTTTTACTACAAAGAAAATGAAACTAGGTCAATTAGGGGAATTCGGACTGATAAACAGGATCTACCAACCCCCAAAAGACAAGAACATAATCAAAGGCATAGGAGACGATGCTGCTGTGATAAAGATAGGCAACAAAATACTGGTAATAACAACAGACACCCTTGTAGATGGGGACCATTTCTCATTAAAATACTTCACGCCAGAGCAGGTTGGAAAAAAAGCAATCGAAATAAACGTTTCGGACATAGGTTCTATGGGTGCAATTCCCAAATATGCCTTAGTATCCTTAGTCCTCCCAAGAGACCTGGATGTAGACATAATCGAAAGGATCTACAAAGGCATGAGACAAAGCGGAAAAAAGCACAACCTAGAAATCATAGGTGGCAACATAACCCATGGAAAACAGCTAGTCATAGATATAGACATGATCGGAGAACTTAAACAGAAAAACCTTTGCTTAAGATCACACGCTAAACCAGGAGATTTTATCTTAGTCACAGGTGACCTGGGATCTTCAACAGCAGGCCTAAATCTGTTCCTAAATGATATAAAGGGTCACAGAGCGGTAAAGCTAAAACACCTTGAGCCAAAGGCAAAATACCACAAGGTAAAGCCGTTCTTAAAGTACATAAATGCAATGATTGACGTCTCAGACGGATTAGCATCCGAAGTCAAGCACATCTGTAAGCAAAGTCAGACAGGCGCTATCATATTCAAGGACAACATACCAATAAAAGATAGTACGAGGCTAGCAGCAAGAGCATTAAACAAGGATCCGATAGATTATGCACTTTACGGAGGAGAAGATTTCGAGCTGGTCTTTACAGTGTCTGAAGAGAACCTGAGCAAGGTTAAGGGCTTCTTAGTAGGAGAGATAACAAAGAGAAAAGGTGTTTACATCTACGAAAAGGGAAAAGAGATTCCTATAAATAAGCCAGGATACGATCATTTTAAACATAGATCAACTTAGATAACAATGTTGCCAAGTGAAGTCCAAGATGCATACATTGCCTTGCGAAAGTAATTGGTTGGATAGTCAATAAAAAGATAGCACGGAACGCAACATTGTTAAAAATAAACTAAAAAAGAAAGAAAAAATCAGCAGTTCAACTGCTCACTTCCCTCATCAGAACCTGCTTCTATCTTCCCAAAACCTCTTGGTGGCTGTGCAGTTTGAAGTTTATTATCACACTCTTCAATATCTCCTGAAGCACTGCAGCAGATGATGGTCTTTAGGTTCTCTGGGCTTCTGCCGTTCTTGCTGAATTCATACTCATTAAGTCTTTCCCCATTAAGGAAAAAACTTGGAGAGCCACTACCACCTTTTGGCCTGTAGATAGTCTCCCATTCCTCAGCATCCACCAGAGCATATTCTTCTGCCCTATTCTCAAAGCAGTCATCCAGCTTATCAGAATCTACCTTTGCAGTCCCTTCACACTCCTCGCTCTTGCCGCTTTCAGCATAACAGTTAATATAATCCCAGTAAACGTCTGGCTGTTCTTTCTGCAGGCAGATGTGTCTAAGGTCCTCGATGTGTTCTTGCTCCCCATGCATGGATGTTGTTGATTTCCCATCAGCAGCCTTATTTACCAATAATCTAGGGATAACCTCTACATCATCGCCAAAGTTCTTGTTAACATAATACATTGCATTTATGGCTTGCACCCCAAATGGGCATCTTGATACATAGAACACTTCCAGTTTTGGATTGTCTACCTTCTCCAGAGATTCACATTTCTCTTCAGCAGACTTCAAAGCCTCCTTTTCAGCCTCTGCCTCAGCTTCCTTGACCTCTCCACAGATATCATTTCCATCAGTGGCAGCACATAAGTTACTAGCAAGGGCAGCCTCGTCTTGTATAGCATTCAAACTGACAACATCATCCTTTATCAAAACATATCCAGGAACCTGTACTGGTTGGAAATAAGAGGCCTTTCTGAAACTCAATCCTGCTTTCTCAGCCATATCCTTTGCAATAGGTTCCATATCATCACATGCGGTTGTACATGCTTCAGAACCCAAGAATATAAACTCTCCAGCTTCAGAAGAACCACTTCCTCCTCTAAAACCACCGGTAAATATTGAAATTACAAGAATTACAGCTAAAATACCACTCACAATCATCCAAAACTTAGATTTCCTGACCTTATGAGAATGATGTACATGTTCTTCACGATGGTGCTCTACCTTATGTTCAGACTTTCCATGATCATGATGCTCTGCCTTATGCTCATGTTGCCCAGCTTTATGCTCTGGCTTAGTATGTTCATGATGCCCTACCTTATTTTCTTCTGTATTTTCAGTATGAATCTTTTCTTCCATAATATCTACCCCCTAGACCATTGGAGAATATTTCACCCTTTTTAAACTTTATGATGGTAAGCGAGAATAACGCTTTATAAGTTCTGAAGATTTCACCGCTAAGCACAGCTATCTGCAAAAGCCTTTAGCTCTTCCTTGCTCATTGATCCTGTCTTCTCTACACCTGTGGAAGGGCATACGAATTGAGGCACATAACCGCTCAACATATCGCTAAGACAACTACTTATTATCTCTCTGGCCTCAGTATCAGAACTCTCAGCAGAGTAGAAACTATATCCTTCTCCCTCTAGCTCTTCAATGACTGGTTTCATCCTAACGCAATGAGGGCATGAATTAGAATGGATAAAAACAACAGTACCTGGGCTGTTGCTGAAACACCCACTATAATCCACCACACTCCTTTCACTCAACACATCCTGCTTCTCTTCCGCTTTCTGTGGTACCTTAGGAGAAATAAACCTATTGACATTAACGATGAGGACAGCAAGCACAATAATCACCAAGATTGCTACCAGACTTTTAACAATGTCCTGCTTTACCATATCCCTAAAGATTCACATTACCTTTATAAATCTTGTCTTTAATGCAAATAAAATCAAAACAAAATATTTATAAAACAACACCCACCTTACCATCAATAATGAAAATTTTAAAGACCATAGCAATAATCCTCTTATTCCTAACCATAATCAGTATAGCATATGCTCAAGAGAAACACGACGTAACTATCTACTTCTTCTATGGAGATGGCTGCCCTCACTGTGCAGAAGCAGAGCCATTCCTGGAGAGTCTGGAAAACAAATACCCAGAGCTTACTGTAAGATACTACGAGACATGGAATGATAAGGAGAATGCAGCCCTATTCATAGATATGAGTGCAGCTTGTGGAACAAAGGTTGTAGGGGTACCAACATTCTTCATTGGCCACAAGCCCATAGTTGGATTTGACAGCCTGGAATCAAAAGGAAAGGAGATAGAAGCTGAAGTTATAAGGCACATAAGGGACGGAGGAGTTGATCTGATGGATCACCTGGGAGAGAACCTGACATCCTGTCCATCAAAAGAACAAGAATCCGTTGTAACCCTTCCGATAATAGGTAAAATTGACACTTCAAAGATATCCTTGCCGGTTTTCACCATAATAATAGGACTTTTAGACGGCTTCAATCCATGTGCAATGTGGGTTTTGTGTTTTCTGCTCACATTATTGATATATGCGAAATCCAGAAAGAAGATGTTGTTTATCGGATCCATATTTGTCTTTACCTCTGGATTGGTCTACTTTTTCTTTATGGCTGCTTGGCTTAATTTCTTCCTTATGATAGGTTTCGTAAGGACACTGAGAGTAATTATTGCTCTCGTTGCTGTAGTAGTGGGCCTGGTAAACATAAAGGATTTCTTCTTTTTCAAAAAAGGAGTATCCTTTACCATTCCAGATAAATGGAAGCCAAAACTTTTTGAGAAGATGAGGAATCTCCTGAAAAAAGAAACCCTCCTTGCTATAATAATTGGCACAGTTGTTCTTGCCTTTACCGCAAACGCATTCGAACTAATGTGCACATTTGGGCTTCCTGCAATATACACAAGGACCTTGACCATGCACAATCTTTCTACCTTGAACTATTATTTCTATCTCATGCTCTACAATATTGTCTATGTGCTGCCGCTTGCTGTAATCGTATTGGTCTTTACCTGGACAATGGGAGCACATAGGTTTACAGATAAGCATGGAAGAATCCTAAAGCTTGTATCAGGACTGCTTATGCTTCTCCTTGGACTGATATTATTGTTACGTCCAGAGATATTGGCATTTTAAAATGAAAATCAAGAGGTTTTTTGAATCTTCATTCTTTAAGGTATTTAATATTATAAGAAATAACCACCATACTTACCTTTACACAATAGTCCTTGATTTCATATTCCTTGCAGTTATGGTCTTCCTGGGGAAATACCTGGGCTCTCTGATACCTCAAGATCCACAACAACTGATAGATATCTTTAGATCCCAGGCCAACCTGCTGATATTTATAGTTGGTTACCCATTGGTTTACTATCTCTTCGTTATATTCGTATATTCTATAGCAAAACTTACTATCCTAAACCTTATAAAAAGACTATTTGAAAAAAGGAAATTCACACTAGAAGGATTAGGCAGGTTTTATCTTCTGAACCTGCTGCTTTTTATAACATTTCTTCTAACAGCACTGATAATATTTGGGATCCTTGCCCTCATACTAAGAAAAGATTTTCTGGACTATTCTGTTTTGGTCCTGGCAATACCTCTCTTTTTCTTTGTATACTCCATCGTCAACATTGCCCACACCTTGTTTATACAAAGCAAGAGGGATCGAATAATCAAACAATCCTTTAAAATATCTTTCAGCAGGATAAAAGGGTATGGCTCTTTTGTAATATTTGACATAGTTATCATACTGCTCTACCTGATCCTCTTCAACATAGTCCATTTGATATTTAGATTCACAATTTTCCAGAACATACAGTTGTTAGCTTCTTATGGGCCTTTATACCTTAAAATTTTCAATATAGTTTCAATCATTGTTATCTATCTGATAGTTGCACTTAACAGGATATATTTCTTAGAGAAGAAAAATGTTCTACAATAATATTGATCCAACATTGCTAAGGATAGGCCCTTTAGAGGTTAGGTACTACGGAATAATCTATGCATTAGGGTTCATTTTAGCATACTTCTTCATAACATACCTAGCGAAACAAAGAGACCTAGAACTAACAAAAGAAAACACCTTAGACCTATTATTTTACCTCGTAATTGGAACAATCATCGGTGCCAGAATATTTGAGGTGCTCATCTACAATCCAGCATACTACCTGCAAAATCCAATGAATATCTTGGCAATATGGCATGGAGGCCTCAGCTTTCATGGAGGCCTGGTAGGAGCCACAATCTCAACCATAATATACTGCAGAAAAAGGAAGATACCTTTCTATGATATCGCAGACATTGCAGTAATCCCTTTGGCATTTGGACTATTTCTTGGTAGGATCGCTAACTTCATTAATGGAGAATTAGTCGGAAGAATCACAGATCTTCCATGGTGTGTAAAGTTCAAGAACCATGAGGGCTGCAGACATCCATCTCAACTGTATGAAAGCCTTAAGAATCTCATAATATTCTCTACCCTATGGACCATAAAGGATAAGAAACTAAAGAAGGGAACCCTATTCTGGGCATTTGTAATTATGTACTCCACCTTAAGATTCGCAATAGAATTCGTAAGAGCCCCTGATCCACAGATAGGCTTTATTCTGGGATTGACAATGGGGCAGTGGTTGAATATAGTGATGTTCATCATAGGAGTCTTTTTCTTCACAAGAATCAATATGCAGGAATCAAAGCAACCAGATAATAAGCAATCCCAGAACTAACAATACCTAAAATAATGCCCTTGATTATCACATTCCTCTTAACATCCATACAATAAGCAGAGACTAGCAAAAGAACCCATAGAATAAAAGCAAATATCGTAAATAAACTATGATTATAGAATAAAGAGGTAAACACACATATTACAAAACTCCTCGCAACATACACATCAGCCTTAACCACAAAACCCAGGCCAGTCAGCACTATCAAGGCAATCAACATCTGGTAGACAAAAATGGCATGCTCCCCAATAATAGCCCTAATAATAACAATAAGGTAAAATGGAATAGAACCCAGAGCAATTAAATCCCTGGCAACCTCCTTTTTCCAGTCCTTTGGCATTATAAACCTCATCTTCAATAAACTGGTGCTATTATTTAATTTTTTCTAATAAACCTGTTTCAAGAACCAAAAGGTTTAAATACTTAATATACACACCATATACACACCAAGTGCATATGGAGGTAATAAAGATGGTTTTCGCAAGATTAAGTTTGAATGACTATACTAAAAAAGTGCTTAATGTAATCAAAGCAAAGTTTGACCTTAATGATAAATCTGAAGCCTTAAACAAGTTTGCTGAGATGTATGGTGAAGATCTAGTTGAAAAACAGTCAAACGATCAGTATATTAAGAAAATACTGGAAATCGACCAAAGACACATGAAGAAATATGGACATAAGAAGATGAGTTTAAAGGAACTTGACAGGCTATGCGAGGTCTAAATGTTTGACTTCGATCTATCAGATGAACTCAAGATAAAGATAAGGAAACTTATAAGGAAGGATAAAAAGAAGGTTGGAATAATCAATAAGAAAATAAAAGAAGTTATAGATAATGATACTTCAACAATAGATAGGTACAAAAACCTAAGATACGACTTAAAACAATTTAAAAGAATACATATTGATAGGCATTTTGTTTTGACATTTAGGGTTGACAAAGAGAATAACTTTATTCTATTTGAAGATTTTGATCATCACGATAATGTTTACTGATCTTTACACAACATCTAAACAACACAGAAACACTTATAAACAGTCCCCAAATCTTCTACTATGGAATGAAATGGACCTTAGAGAAAAAAACAAACCTTCTTCTAGGCTTGTTTGTAGCATCCTTGATTGCAGCTAATCTTATAGGTACAAAGATAACAAGATTCTGGATAATTGAGTTTAGCGTTGGAATTTTTGCATATCCCTTAACCTTCCTTATTACAGATACGATAGAAGAGGTCCATGGCAAGGAAAAGACCAAGGAGTTCATATGGATAGGCTTTATCTCTCTTGTTCTCGTCCTACTGATCACAGCATTTTCTGTATGGCTTCCATTTGCAGAGAGAAGCTTTGTTAAGGAGAATTACACACAGGTTTTCGGAAGCACACTAAGAATATTCATAGCTTCAATAACAGCCTTCCTCATATCTCAATTCCACGACGTATGGGCATTTAACTTCTGGAAACAAAAGACAAAAGGAAGGTTTCTATGGTTAAGAAACAATCTATCAACCATTGTAAGCCAATTTATTGACACCACCATATTCATGTTCATAGCCTTTTATGCCTTGACACCAAAGCATACTGCAGCTTATATGTTCACATTGATAATTCCTTATTATATCCTAAAGATAATAGTCGCTCTTGCGGATACTCCTGCGGTCTATTTGCTCGTTTGGTATTTACGTAAAGAACCTAAAAAGGAATAAATTCTAATCAACTAGAACCACTTGCCAACTCTTTGGCAAGTGAAGAGAAGCCTTCTACCATTAAAATTTTGCCATTAAAGCCGTTTTAGGCACCCCACCCGCCACTTGCAAACCACTCACTACCATAAGAAATAGGATAAATTCCGGCTTTAAAATGAATAAATATGATTATAGTAATTAATCTAAGCATTTTTGATTTAATGGCTAAAAAAGAATTAATCATATTCTTGTCTTATATACTCAGCTACTGCCCGATATACCTGTTTCCTATGATTATGCACCCGATCTTCTGTAGCTACTCCTTGGGCATCAGCTTTCCGTTTAAGTTCCGTAAAAGAATGTCCATCAAGTGCAAAAGACTCCAGTCCTGAACTAGGATGCCAACCACTTAATCCACTAACCTCAACTTCTCGATCTCCCATCATTAGGACTAATGCAATATTCTTAAAATATCTCTGCCCTCTATCTTTTCTATCCAATACAGCATTAGAAACGCTTACTTGAATTGTAGGTTCATCCATTATATTACTGAGAATGATGGTAGGTTTTTAAACCTTTTGCCCCCGTAATCAACTAGAAATAATCACAACCCAAAACTATCTGAGAACTCCTTAATCTTCTTGAACTCTTGAATATAATCACTACCTTTGTCTGATATAGTGTATACCTTCTTCCCCTTGATCTCCTCTTCCCCTACCATCCCCTTCTTTATCAGTTCATTGACATATTCCAGCATCTTCTTATAGGATAAGTTAGATTTGTAAAGTAGGTGAGTCGGTTTAATCTTCCCCCCTTTTTTTTGTATCGCACTTAAAATATCGTGGATAATCTCGATCTTTGTTCTTCTAATGCTCATTTTTTCAATATTAGCATCCTTATCATAGCTATCAATAATATTAGGTAACCAATTAACTGAACACTTTCTCCAATAACATAGAAATGCTTTACTAATCCCGCAAAAATAAAAAATACCTGGCTCACAAATAATAGTAGGAAAGAGTACATGACCATCCCAGAGTTTAGGCTTTTGACCTTTAGATGGTTCCACCTATAGCTTAAAAATAAGATCCCTAACATCAGGAACAAGGTTACATGAAACACGATATATGATGCACTTACCAGTGCAGTAGAGATAACCAGGAAATACACAAACAAGGCAATTACCTTCTTATCCTTTATTTTCAAGGACACCAGCACCAATATAAGAAATGCAAATAACATGACCAATCTTGCTATAGATATACCTAAAGCATTTATCCACTTGACCTTGTCTATCACTTGTGATGTAACTGTTACCAGACCAACAGTCTCAACGCTTAATTTCTTTGAATAAACAGGGATAGTTGCCAATATCTTAGCCACAAATGCCATTGCCACAAGAAAGAAGGAAGCAGCAAAATACAGGTACTTCTTCTGTGAAGCATATCTATATGTTTTATAAGAAAAGTAGGATATCAACAGCCCAACAAGCACTGAAACTAGGTCAAATATATAGTCAATTCCATAGAACCACGTAGGACCAAACACATACGCCATATTACTGGTTAATACCCATTTTACCCTTTATAAACTTTGTGTATTTGTGTTCTTTACCAACATTTCATAACGTATTTATAAATGCCCTACCATAATATTCAGTATTATCGGGATTTCAAGATTACGTTCACAATAAATTCTTGCTGGCTCGTGGTCCCCCTTCCTCGTATCCATGGGCCAGTAAATCCCCTTAACAAGACTAAAACACACAAAACACTAAACACCTCTTTTTCAAGGCAAAGACACCTCATCTAGGCCCCCCCTAGAAACTTTGCCTTGTTTTTTTCTTATATTCTTTCTTAAGAGCAAATAATAACAATAATGGGTTCAAACACGGTCGTGCTTCGCACGCCCTCTTTCGAATCCTTCGGATTCGTAACCCTTCACCTTTGCTTCACAAAGCTGAAGTACATCAAAAGGTAATTCCCACACTTCGTATGGAAATTCCCTCTTCAGATGTGTTTTCACCCGTTATTATTTGCTATTAATACTCTTTTTTTCTTATAAACAAACGAGTTAGGCATAACTAACAAATAGAAAGGTTTATATATAAGTTAGTTATGCCTAACTTTATGCAGGAAAAATCCAAGGAAGATTATTTAAGGACCATGTATGGCCTTTATGAAAGGTTAGATTCAAAAAAAGAAGGAATCACATCAATAGATATATCAAAGGAACTAAAAATTACAAGGCCAAGCGTTTCTGGAATGCTAAAAAAACTTGTACAAAATGGTTATATTAAATTTACTCCATATTCCAGGGTATTCTTTACATTAAAAGGACTTAAAGAAGCAAAAAGAGTTATGCATAATCATAGGGTAATAGAGGTATTTCTAAAAGAGGTACTAAAATATGATTTATCTGATGTTCACGAAGAGGCCCATAGGTTAGAACATGCTTTTTCAGAAGAGTCAATAAGACGATTGGACGATTTTCTGAATAATCCTACTAGAAGCCCTTATGGATATGACATCCCTCATGAGGATTGATGGAGGCAAAAAATGATCGTTACATTAAACAAGCTGGTAAAGGGAAAATATGGGATAATTATCAGGATGAATGCAAGTGGTGAGATTAAAAGGCGGCTCTTGGATATGGGTCTTGTGAAGGGCACAAGAGTCAGAGTAGAGAGGATTGCACCTTTGGGAGATCCTATTGAAATCAAAGTCAAAGGATATATGCTTTCTTTACGAAAAGAAGAAGCAAAGAGTATTGAGGTAGAAAAAGAATGATGCCTTTAGCGATGTGTAGTGAAGGGGAAGTTAAGGAAGTTCACTGTGTGGGCTGTGGGGAGGGGCTTAAAAAAAGATTGTGCGATTTAGGCTTGTATGATGGTACAAAAATCAAGATCGTTAAGAATGATATTTCAGGTCCGGTAATAATCAAAATAAAAGATTCAAAGCTTGTTATAGGAAGAGGACAAGCGAGTAAAATTATGGTTAAAGAGGGGAGGCAAGAATGAAAAAATCGATAAGGATAGCGTTAGCAGGGAATCCAAATTGCGGAAAAACCACATTATTCAATAACCTTACAGGAATGAAGCAGCATGTTGGTAATTGGCCAGGCAAGACAGTCGAGAAGAAAGAAGGGACATTTAGTTTCAAAGGAGAAAAGGTAAGTGTGATTGACCTGCCAGGAACCTACAGCCTTACAGCTTATTCTGTTGAAGAGATAGTTGCCAGAGACTATATTGTGAAAGAGAATCCAGACTTAGTTATCCACATAATTGATTCCTGCAATCTTGAGAGAAACCTGTACCTTACAACACAGCTAATAGAGCTTGGAGCAAACTTGATTGTCGCTTTGAATATGAACAGATATGCATGTAAAAGAGGGCTTGAGATTGATGAAAAGAAGGTTTCAAAATTATTGGGAGTACCGGTAGTCAAGATCGAAGCAATAGACGAAACAGGTAAAAGAGAGTTGTTAGACCTGGCAATAAAATCTGCTAAATCTAAGAGAAAAAGCGAAAACAGGATAACTTATGGGAAAGAGATCGAAGAGCATTTAGCCCAGCTTGAAAATTTTGTTAAGGGTAATTTAGGTCTAAGAACTGCTAAACCCAAATGGATCTCTCTAAAATTGCTTGAGAAAGATAAGGAAGTGATTCAGGCTGTATCTAAGATGAAAAATGGAAAAATAGTCTTAAAAAAGTCAGAAGAACTCCAGCAACATATTACCGAGGTCTTTGGTGATGATGTTGACGCTTCTATTGCAGATGCGAGGTATGGGTTTATTGCTGGTCTTCTTAAGGAATCGGTCAAGAAGCCCAAGGTGGATAAAATAACAAGATCTGAGAATATTGATAAAATTGTAACCAATAAATACCTTGGAATTCCAATCTTCATAATTGCAATGTATCTTCTGTTTCAGATAACATTTACAGTTTCTGCTCCAATAGTTGATTGGATAGATGGAAGTATAGGTTTTCTAACGGAAATATCGATGAACTTCTTTGAGAGTGTCAGAGCCCCAGCATGGCTTACCTCCCTGATAGGAGACGGAATCTTTGGAGGGGTTGGATCAGTACTTGTTTTTGTGCCAATTATAATGATACTTTTCTTTATCATTTCATTGATGGAAGACTCAGGATACATGGCAAGAGCAGCATTCATAATGGACAGGGTCATGCACAAGATTGGTCTCCACGGAAAAGCATTTATTCCATTCTTACTTGGATTTGGGTGTACAGTCCCGTCAATAATGGCCACAAGAACACTGGAAAGCAGGAAGGATAGAATAGTAACCATGCTTTTATCTCCAATGATGTCCTGTGGAGCAAGGCTCCCGGTTTATGTTCTGTTTACCGCTGCATTCTTTGCTAAGAACCAAGCTGAGATTATCTTCTCACTGTACATGCTAGGTATTATTGTTGCAATTCTTGTAGGTTTTCTATTCAAGAAGACCATTTTCAAAGGGACAAGCAGCCCATTTGTTATGGAACTTCCCCCTTACAGATTACCTACATTAAAAGGTAGCTTGATTCATATGTGGGAGAGAGGTAAATTGTTTATGATAAAGGCAGGAACTGTTATTTTTGGAACAGTACTTATAATCTGGTTTTTATCCAGTGTCCCTTTTGGTGTGGAGTATGGTTCCGAAGCAAGTGCAGTAGGGATTATTGGAAAAGCTATTGCTCCTGTTTTTTCACCCTTGGGTTTTGGGAACTGGCAGGCAGCAGTTTCTCTGTTCTTTGGTTTTGTTGCTAAGGAAGTTGTTGTTGGAAGTATGGGAACCCTATATGGGGTTGGTGAAGAAGGTCTTGCCACAGTATTGCAGGGATCCTTCACACCCTTATCAGCTTATGCCTTTATGGTGTTTGTTTTGCTTTATGTTCCATGTTTAACAGTCCTTGCAACCATAAAAAGAGAGACCAATTCATGGAAATGGCCTGCGATTACAGCTGTCTATTTAACAGTTGTTGCATGGATTGTTTCATTTATTGTGTATCAAGGAGGGTTATTGCTTGGATTTACATGATACAAGGAATTATCTTCTACGGAATTGGGATTTTTTTGGTTTACTTATTTTATAGAGTAATTAAGTCACAGCTAGATACAAAGAATAATTGTTCTTCATGTTCAGGAGATTGCACATCCTGTGGAGTGAAACACAATGAAAAAAGAAAATAAAAAAGAGAACTACATTTTGATGGATTTTGATGATAAGGCATATGAATTTATGTATAAATAATGTAGTTATATTTTATTCTTAGTTAACTCAGGATTAATGAGATTATATATTTATCATATAAATATAATAGAAACATTTATATATAAGTTATGAATATATATTCATAATATGAGACCAAGAAGGTGCAGAAGAATCAAAGGAAACCCAGATTGTACCTACTTCAAACCAGAAAAGACAATATCAAAGGAAGAGATCAACCTTACTCTAGAAGAGTTGGAGGCGATCAGGCTAAAAGACCATGAAGAACTAGAGCAGACGAAAGCTGCAGAGAAGATGAACATTTCACAACCTA
Organism: Candidatus Nanoarchaeia archaeon; assembly: GCA_028279655.1. GTDB lineage: Archaea > Nanobdellota > Nanobdellia > Woesearchaeales > JACPBV01 > JAHWHQ01. Next base: position 45,006 of record JANQNH010000006.1, read on the forward strand.
CCTTTCATAGGATATTACAGGAAGCAAGAAAAAAGATAGCAGACGCTTTAGTCAATGCTAGACCATTAAGAATATATGGAGGTGCAAACAAAATGGCTATGAGAAAATTTAGGTGCTACGCTTGTGAACATAAATGGGAAGTGCCTTATGGAACAGGAAGGCCCGATAAATGTCCCAAGTGCAACTCGATTAACATACATCGCTCAGAAGAAGACAGGGGCTTTGGAAGAGGCACAGGCATATGTGGTAGAAGGCAAAGAGGGCAAGGACCAGCTATGCAAGCTATGAGTCAGTAAATTTTATATACCCCTACGAGCAACTTCAGTAAGGTAATCATGAAACTGCTATACAACAAAATCTTTCTAGAACATGACACAGGAATGCATCCTGAAAACAAGAAGAGATTAGAATCTTTAGGAAGCATAGAGGAAACAAAGATAGAGGATGGCGAAAGATATCTTGAACTGGTACATACAAAGGAATACATAAAGCACGTTAAGGAAACATGCAAGGTAGGGGGCCATATAGACCCAGATACAATAGCTTCCAAAAAAACATACGAGGCAGCAATAAATGCAGTAGGAGCCACGATAATGGCCTCTGAAACAAAAGATTTTGCATTGGTAAGGCCCCCTGGCCATCACGCATATACTGATCATTCAAGCGGATTCTGCATCTTTAATAATATTGCGATTGCAACACAAAAGCTTGTAGGACAAGACAAAAAGGTGTTTATCTTCGATTTTGATGCCCACCTGGGAGACGGAACTGTAAAGTTTTTCTACAACACAGATAAGGTTCTTTACTGGTCTCTCCACCAGTTCCCTGCTTTTCCAGGAGGGGGAAGCATAAATGAGATAGGGGAAGGAAAAGGGAAAGGTTATACAATAAATGTACAGTTGCCTCCTGGAATCGGAGACGATATCTATATGAATGCCGTAGAAAGGCTTATGCCTATTGCAGAGCAGTTCAACCCGGATATAGTTGCAGTATCAGCAGGGTTTGATGCCCACCAGCATGATCTTCTCCTCGATTTAAGATTAAGCACAAACACTTACCATAAGCTTGGAGCTATACTCTCTAAAAACTTCAAAAATATATTCGCCACTCTCGAAGGAGGCTATAATATTGAAAATCTGCCAAAGTGCATATATAACTTTATAGATGGCATAAACGAGAAAGATATAAGGTTTAAAGAAAGGACAACAGACTCAAGGATGATAGCGATGGATGAATATGAAGGAAGGATGATACAACTTGAAAAGAACCTGAGGGATTACTGGAAGATATAGTGTGATGTCAGGAGGTTCATAGTCTTATAATATCCGAATTTTTGTATATGTCCAGAAAGCTAGAGACATCAAAATTCTTTCCAATACCTTCTATGGTCTTTATCTTCTTATTTATGAATCTCCACAGCTCTTTTTCATTCTTGGCTATTACCTTTACAAGAATATCATGGGCGCCTGATGCAGTGCATACCATCTGTATATCATCATACTCTGACAGCCTTTTTGCTACCTCTTCCATCTTCCTTGGATCAACAGAAAGGCCTATCCATGAGATTGTAGAGTAACCTACTTTATCAGGATTTAGGTCTACAGAAAATTTTTCTATAATGCCCTCTTTTAACATCTTCTTTACCCTAAAATGTATGGTGCTTGTGGCAACATTTAGCTTTTTGGCAACCTTCTTATACTGGATCTTTGAATTCTTTTGCAATTCATTTAATATCCTCTTATCTGTTTCATCCATATATCTGTAAAATATTCTACTTATATATAAATATTTCGTTATATTTCTAAAAATAAGATAAAAATAAAATAAAATTCGAAAAATTTAAAAAGAACACCACATTATTCTAAAATAAGATGAATCCAAAAAGATTAGATCCAATATTTGATCCAAAGACCATCGCAGTTATAGGAGCGACCAATAAAGAGGGCCATGTTGGTTACTCTTTGATAAATAACCTTATAGCTAGTGGATATGAAGGAGTAGTCTATCCTGTAAATCCAAAAAGAAAAAGTATAATCGGGGTTAAGGCATATTCTAGCATCTCTGATATTCCAGACAAGATAGACCTGGCAATAATTGCAACCCCTGCCAAGACCGTCCCTCAAATAGTAGAAGAATGCGGGAAATCAGGGGTAGGAGGCATAGTTATCATCTCTGCAGGATTTAAGGAGATAGGTGAACAGGGAAATGCTATGTGCAAAGGTATAATACAGACAGTCAGGAAGTATGATATGCGGTTGATAGGGCCAAATTGTTTAGGTTTTATCAAACCGAAGATAAACCTGAATGCAAGCTTCGCAAATAAGATGCCTCTTTCTGGAAAGATAGCTTTTATATCCCAGAGCGGAGCTTTGGGAACTGCGGTTCTGGACTGGTCGATAAAGCAGAATGTTGGATTCAGCAACTTTGTTTCAGTAGGCTCTATGATTGATGTAGGATTTCATGATCTGATAGATTACTTTGGTCAGGACCCGGAAACATCAAGCATACTAATATATATGGAGTCCTTATCAAACGCAAGAAAATTCTTGAGTGCAGCAAGGGCATTTGCAAGGACAAAACCGATAATAATCCTAAAATCAGGAAAAAGCTCTGAAGGGGCAAAAGCAGCCATGTCTCATACAGGCTCTTTGACAGGGAATGATGCAGTATTTAATGCAGCATTCAAAAGGGCAGGAGTGATAAGGGTTAATACTATAGGACAATTGTTCGATTGTGCTCAAACATTGGCTATGCAGCCAAGACCCTTAGGCAAGAGGTTGGCCATAATAACTAATGCCGGAGGGCCAGGGGTTATTGCAACAGACACCTTGATGTCAAAAGGAGGGGGACTAGCAGAACTTTCAGATAAGACAATAAACTCCCTAAATAAAGAATTGCCTGCTGCATGGAGCAGGTCTAATCCAGTGGATGTTCTTGGAGATGCAAGCCCTGAAGTATATAGTAAATCCCTCAAGTTATGCATAAATGACAAAGGCGTAGATGGTGCTTTAGTAATACTGACTCCACAGGCAATGACAGATTCAGTTGCTATTGCCAGAGAATTAGTTGAGATATCTAGAAATAGCAACAAGACAATATTAGCTTCATGGATGGGAGAAGAAGATGTAAACGAAGGGAGAGGCATCCTAAAGCAGGGGAATATTCCTAATTATGGTGTCCCAGAGAACGCAATAGAATGCTTTATGGAAATGTATAACTACTCTAAAAACCTAGAGTCATTATATGAGACCCCATCTACGATACCTCATGCATTCACCCCCAAAACAGAGGAAAATAGAAGATTGATAGGAGATATAGCAAAAAAAGGAAGATTTACTTTAACAGAGAGGGAGGCAAAAAAAGTTCTTTCTAATTATCAGATCCCCATAGCAGAGAGCGCAATATCAAATACTGAAGAAGAGGCAGCAAGACTATCTTCTAAGATGGGGTTCCCTGTTGTTATGAAAATACTATCTCCAGACATATTGCACAAGACAGACATAGGAGGGGTTAAGATTAACATTAATTCTGAAGGAGAAGCAAGAAATGCATTTAGGAGTATAAAGGACTCTGCAAAAGACAAGGCCCCTAAAGCAGACATCCACGGAGTATTCATAGAAAAGATGTATTCAAAAAAATATGAGCTTCTGATAGGATGCAAAAAGGACCCGATCTTCGGACCAACTATAGTCTTTGGGATGGGCGGTGTTGCAGTCGAGGTTTTCAAGGACACAAATATAGGCCTTCCTCCATTGAACATGGCCCTGTCTATGAGGATTATCGAAGATACAAAGATATACAAATTACTGAAAGGTTATAGGGGCATGAAAGGAGCAGATATCTCCTCCATACAATTCCTTTTGTATAAATTTGCATACCTTGTTATGGATTTTCCAGAGATAAAGGAGATAGATATAAATCCATTTGCAGTTGATGAGAATGGTGGTATTGTATTGGATGCAAAGATAATCTTAGATAAGGATGTCATAGGAAAAAAAGTAAGGCCATACTCCCATATGGTCATATCCCCTTACCCAATGGAATACATTTCAAAATTCAGGATGAAAGACGGGAAGGAGGCCGTATTGAGACCGATAAGACCAGAAGACGAGCCATTAGAGGGAGAGATGTTTACTGAATTCTCAGAAAGGACACAGCGTTTTAGGTTTTTTGAACTTATCAAAGACATAACCCATGAACTATTGATAAGATACACTCAGATAGATTATGACAGGGAGATTGCAATAATAGCAGAGATAAAGGAAAAAGATAAGGATAAGATGGCGGGGGTAGTAAGGCTTATAGCAGATCCTTATAACGATTCAGCCGAGTTTGCGATAGTTGTTGCAGACCCATGGCACAACAAAGGCCTAGGCAATAGGTTTACAGATTGCATTCTGAAGATAGCTAGAGAAAGAGGTATAAAAAGAGTTTATGCTGATTTTCTAATGGACAACCATATTATGAAACATATGTTTGAAAAAAGAAAATTTAGAATAACACAAGAACAAGGTATTTACCATGCCGAACTTGAATTGTAAAAAATAAAATCAATAGTACAAATCTACTTAACATACCCCTTTACCAACAGCTTCCCAAGTAGTGTAAGAGAGATCTTTATCTTCCCTTTCCACTCATCAGCCATTACAAGCCCCATCTCTTTAAGCCCTTCTGACTTAAGATTACCATTTATATGATAAGAGACCAATGGTAGAGACATCTTTAGCTTCTTGCTTAGGTCCTCAAGAGATGCACAACAATCTTTATTGTTATACAAAAACTTCAATATATCCATCTTTTTGTCAGTCAATATCTTATAGTAAGAGAACTTTAATATTGGCATGAGCATGACCTCATCCTTATTCACAGTAAATGCCTTCAATCCATTTACAAACGCAGCCGAACATAGAGCACATTTATTAGCCCCAGCATCCCCAGAAGCCGCATTTATGATAAGGTTCTTATCATCCCCTTCTATCTCCTTTATCTCTTTAACAGCCTCAAATATTGACTCCCATGGATTCCCCTCAACCTTTTTTATCTGTACAGGAATCTTAAACTTCTCCAGGTCTTTTTTTGTCTTCTCAGCAAGCTCTAGTTTGTCCTCATGCGTTACCAATATAATCCTTTTTGTAGGAAACTCCCTTATTCCTACAAATAAGGAATCCATATTCTCTCCTACAGCAGCTATTACAGTATGTGTCATTTTAGCCTCCAAAATGAAATAGGAAAAAATCTTTGATTTTTTCTGTTAGTCATATTATTCACCTCTCGGTTACATAGTGCTATATAGATACCATTTAATATTTAAACTTTTTGTTTAATAGGTAAAGACTAACTTAATATTACATCCAAACACCCTAATTCATAAAGAAAAATGAAACATAACAAATCCGATAAAAAGCACGTCTGTAATACTTGTTGCGAGGAAACATCAAGACTAGGCCACCTATGCGATCCAAAGACAACAACCAAAAATGCAAAGCTCTATGTGTGCCAGGAATGTGGCTTGATCACAACAGAGGATTACCTTCTTTGTAAGCCAAGAGTCCTTAAAACTAAGTAAAACAAGGAAAAATATAAAAATAATGAAAACTACCAGTTCCCAACGGGGGTGAAAAAATGACAACAGAAGATAATTTAAAAGCAGCTTTCGCAGGAGAAAGCCAGGCAAATAGGAAATACCTTGCTTTTGCAAAAAAAGCAGATGAAGACGGATTTAAACAAGTAGCTAAACTATTTAGAGCAGCAGCAGACGCCGAGACAGTGCACGCTCATAACCATCTAAGTGTTCTTAATGGGATTAAAAGCACAGAAGAGAACCTGAAGGAAGCCATAGGAGGAGAAACCCATGAGTTTACCGATATGTACCCAAAGATGATTAAAGATGCAGAACAGGAAGGAAACCAATTGGCAGAGCTATCTTTCAAAAAAGCCAACGAGGTTGAGAAGACCCATGCCCAGTTATACCAAAAAGCCCTGGATTCAGTGAATGCAGGAGATGACCTTGAGGAAAAGGATATATTCGTATGCCAGGTATGTGGTCATACTGTTGAGGGGGAACCACCAGAACAATGCCCGGTGTGCAAGACAAAAAAAGAGAAATTCAAGAAGATTGATTAAAATGTTTTTCAAATTGAAGACACGTAAACTATTACAAAACCGGAGGTTTCGAAATGGAACTTAAAAAAGCATTCCAGACAGCTCTGGAATTTGAGCAAAAAGGCCACTCGATCTATGAAGAGACATCTAATAAGACCAAAAATTCGATAGTTGCAAAGACCTTTAGATATCTGGCTGATCAGGAACTGATACACATAGAGCAGATCAAAGAATACATAGCTCAGTTGGATAACGGAATAAACATTGAACTAAAAGGAGACGACTTGCAGAAAACAAAACAGTTCTTCACAATGACAGTTCAGGAGTTTAAGGAGAAAACAGAGTTATCAGATGATGATATAAAAGCTCATGATGCAGCTTTAGATCTAGAGCAGAGCGCCTATAATTTCTATAAGGAGCAATACGACCAGGCTGACAATAACGAACTAAAGGCCTTCTTTCAATGGCTTATGGATCAGGAAAATGCCCATTACGGTTTAGTAAAACGAGCTTATGATTACATAAAAGATCCGGTTTCTTTTTATTCTGAGGAAGAAGCCTGGAGTGTAGATGGTGGATAAATATACGAGGTGAATATGATGAAAGGATTAGTATGTGGAACATGTGGATATGTAGCAATTAACGGAACAGCTCCGGACAAATGCCCGGTATGTCAATCTCCAAAAGAGGTCTTTGAAGAGAAAGACGCGATAATGACAGCTGAAAACGAAGGGCCAACCGAAAAACACGTACCTGTTTTGAAGGTAATCAAACAATGTGGACTGATAGGTGAAGGATGCACAGACGTTCATGCAAAGGTTGGAGACATACCTCATCCGATGGAACCAGACCATTATATTGTTTTTGTGGATTTCTATGTTGATAAAGAATGGGTGGAGAGAGTGCATCTAACTCCAAATCTAAATCCAGCAGCAGGAGCACATGTCAAAGCAAGCACTGGAAAACTGACTGCAATAGAATTCTGCAATAAGCATGGATACTGGATAAATGAGGTAGATCTATAATATGTACTACTCAAACAAAGAATACGACACCGGCATAACATATAGTGGGAGGCACGAATCAGTTAATGCCTCCCGTTGCAGTATTTGTGTCCACTGTGGTAACTGTGGTAATCAATAAAATAAAAAAAGACATTGGACGTTTAGATACAATAGTCCTTGTCATGTTTGTACTGATGTTTTTTCTAGTTTCTGGTTGTACACAACAGACAGAGCAGCCTAAAACCGTTGCGAAAGATTCACAGATGAAGGAGGTCATGATTGAAGAACCTCAGACTGCTCAATCAGTCCCAGAACAAAAGGTAGATGCCGAAACAGAAGCATCGATTAAGCTAATCGGTAAGGAGGAACTTGCAGCACACAACTCTGAAGAAGACTGTTGGGTTGTATACGAAGGACAGGTATATGACATTACTGATCCTCCAAGACATCCAAGCATGGCAAAATCATTCTTTCGTCACTGTGGTCAAACATCAGGGTTTGAAGAAGGAGCAAAACAGAAGCACTCTAAGAGCAATGTAAATAGGGTAGAGGAATATGCAACCTATGTAGGTGAGTTCAGGGAATGAGCACCGTACGATTATTATTCATTTTTGGAATCTCAAACATTGTTTTTTTACTGTTAGTCCTATTTTCCTGTAGATGCATTGGAGCCTGGAAACTAACAAGCAATTGGATTAATAGTAAGAATTTCCAGAAATTTTACAGGTTTCACTGTTATTTTTGGTACGGTTTTCTCGTATCAGTTTTAGCTCATACGATACTGGCCTTTTATCTGTTTGGGTGGCCATAGGGGGTAAAAAATGGGAAAGAAATTTTGGAGATGTACAGTTTGTAACGATATCCATTATGGCATTGCAGGACCAGAAATCTGTCCGACATGTCAGACCAAGAATGTTTATGTTGAGATCGATAAAGAGGAAGCAAAGAATATAATGGAGATATGAAGAATCATGAATCCAGAAGATTTAAGAAAGGCATGGGAAGACTTCACAAACAACAACGATTTCAAGCTGAACCCAGACAAAGACCATGTTGACATGATCATAAAAGGCGTTCTGGAAAACGAAAAAAAACATAATCTCAAGCTATGCCCTTGTAGGATAAGGGACGGAACGAGAGAAAAGGACCTGGAACTGATATGTCCATGCAATTTTAAGATACATAAGACCTGGACCACACCAATAGAAGGAAAGGCCCAGATGTGCTGGTGTGGCTTGTTTGTTAAGAGGTGATAATAATGACAAAAAAAATTAAGTTTTTTGTATATTTCGTTGGTATATTCTTTGTTATTTTCCTGGTCGGATGTACACAAGAGGCAACTACACACATTGAGGACCAGGCGGTTGTAGAAACACCTGAAGAAGAGCAGATGGAAAATAGTATGGAAGAAATTGAGGAAGCTGGAGCAATGATGGAATATACTGTAGACGAACCTATAGAATCAGAAGAGACCAACCTAGACTGGAAAGAAATCACCTTAAAAGATGTTAGCACACAAAAAGAATTCAAGATCTCAGATTTCAAAGGAAAACCAATTCTCCTGGAGAGCTTTGCAGTATGGTGTCCTAAATGCAAGAAACAGCAGGATGAGATAAAAGAACTGCATGAGGAAGTTGGAGAAGATGTTATTTCTATCGCTCTTAACACAGACCCAAACGAAGACGAAGCAAAAGTGCTCGAACACATTAACAGGCACGGTTATACCTGGATCTATGCAATATCCCCAGAAAAGGTTACCAGATCCCTGATAGACCAATTTGGTATCCAGGTAGTAAATGCACCGCAGACCCCTGTTATCCTGATCTGCGAAGATCAATCTGCAAGGTTACTGGAGAGGGGAGTTAAGGATGTTGGAGAGCTAAAATCAGAGATAGGGGCATGTTGATGATAAATACTCTTACTAATCTATGGTTATCCTTTCTGGCAGGCTTATTTGCGCCAATAGCAGCAGTATGTGTTTTACCGCTCTACCCAGGATTTTTAGCATACCTGGCCAATCAGCTATCCAAAGGATCTAAGAAGTCAACTTTCATAAGACTGGGACTAACAGTAACTTTCGGGGTCATTTTATCAATGCTTATCTTTGGAATAATCTTCACCACAATTCTGAAAAGCTCTCTTACAAATGCCATAGGGATTATCTCGCCAATAGCCTTTGGAATACTTGGGATAGTAAGCCTGCTTATGATATTTAACTTTGACATAGGCAAGTTCTTCCCTCAAGTCAATACTCCAATAAAAAAGAACCCCTATGTAAGCTCCTTCATATTTGGTTTCTTCTTTGGAGCCATAGTCTTACCATGCAATCCAGCATCATTGATTGTACTGTTTGCCCTAAGTACAACAACAACAGATTTCCTGCTGAATCTGCTGAACTTTACAATCTTTGGGGTAGGTATGGCAGCTCCTTTGCTGATATTCGCAGTAATTTCCAGCACCAAGAGCAAATCAGTGATAGATTTCTTAACAAAACATAAAAGAAAAATAAATCTGATAGCAGGATTTCTTATGTTAGGAATATCTCTATATTACCTGATATTTGTTTTTAGAATACTTGGATAATATGAAAAAAACCATATTTTTGTCATTACTATTATTATTTTCATTTTCATTAGTTGGGTGTTTAAATGAATCATATGTTACACCTATTAAGAACAATCCTGATGCAGTCACAAAAGCCTCACCGAGAAACCACACTATCTCCCTTGATTCTGTAGAGATCCAGGAATACAATGGAGAAAAACTAGATTTAATGGCAGATGTTTTGGATCTATCGATAAAAGGCCCACAACAAGTGAACATAAACACGTATGAGTTGGAAATTACAGGTTTCGTAGAGGATCCAAAAAATTATACTTATGATGAGGTATTACAGCTCCAAAAATATTCCAAGGTAGTAACTCTTAACTGCGTCACTGGCTGGAGTGCAAGAGTTCTGTGGGAAGGGGTGCTTATTGAAGATATATTCGATGAAGTAAAGGTAAAATCCAAGGCTAATACAGTTATTTTCCACGCATATGATGGTTATACAACATCATTGCCTCTGCAATACATATTAGACAATGAGATCTTAATGGCTGACAAGATTAATAATGTTACGCTTATCCCTGAAAGGGGCTTTCCTTTCCAATTGGTAGCAGAGGATAAATATGGTTACAAATGGATTAAATGGATAACCAAGATTGAATTAAGCGATAATGCAGATTACCAGGGATATTGGGAAAGCAGGGGCTATGATAATAAAGCAGACATAAAATGAATCATAGTTAAAATTAAACATATCCTTTAAACATTAAACGGTAATTATTTGTAATTCAGGTTATACCTAATACTAAGGTGATAAAATGAAATCATTAGTATTGATAGGGATTCTTGCAATTGTGGCAATCTTAGTTGTTGCTTTCTATCCAGACAATTCCCAGATGTCAAAGGAAGCAGAAAACCATCCTACCCAAGAGATCAAATTGGACACCCCTCTTACAGAAATGGAGATAAAAACAACTATAACAGGAAAAAAATACATTGTGGAGCCAGAAAAGATAAGGTCAGGAGGACCTCCAAAGGATGGAATTCCAAGCATCGATAATCCAAAATATGTATCTCTGGAAGAAGCAGAAGGATGGATACAGGATAATGAACTCGTTTTGGCGATCATATACAAGGGAGTCAAAAGAGTTTACCCATTGCAGATTATGGTGTGGCACGAGATTGTGAATGATAAAATAGCTGGTGACCCAATTCTAATTACCTATTGCCCCTTGTGCGGTTCAGGGATTGCCTATGAAAGAAAGATAGATGGGCAGGAGGTTGAGTTCGGAACATCAGGAAAACTATATAACTCCAATCTAGTCATGTATGATAGAGAAACCGACACATACTGGACACAAATTGACGGATTGGCAATCGTAGGAGAACTAACAGGATCTAAACTAACTCCAGTATCTATAGACACTGTTGTTTGGAGGGATTGGAAAAAGGCACATCCTGATTCAGAGGTATTAAGCCAGGATACTGGTTTTAACAGGAAGTACGGAAGGGATCCTTATGGTAATTATTATGAAGATAGTTTCTTGATATTTCCAGTAGATAACGAAGATAACAGGATACACCCAAAGACCGTTATTTTTGGGATAGAAGTGGATGGAAATTTCAAAGCTTACAAGGAGGAAGACCTCATAAGGTTAAAGTCAGTAGAGGATACTGTAGGTAGTACAAGAATAAGCATTAAAAGAGAGGAATCAGGTATTGTAAAGATAACAAACCTTGAAACAAAAGAAGAGATAGTAAAAGAAAGAGACTTTTGGTTCGCATGGTACGCTTTTCATCCCAATACGGGATTATACGAACAAACCAGGAGGTGAAAAAATGCCAAGAGTAGTACATTTTGATCTGCCAGCAGAGGATCCTGAAAAGCTAAAAGGATTCTACGAAAAGGTTTTTGGTTGGAAATTTGAGAAGTGGGAAGACCCAAGCGGTAAGATTGAGTATTGGTTGATATATACGGGGAAAGATGAGCCAGGGATTGATGGTGGGATGGGCAGAAGAAAGGGCCAAGAAGACCAAGTAGCAAATACTATAGGAGTCCCAGACGTGGATGAATACGTTAAGAAGATAGAGGAGAGTGGAGGAAAAATAATTATGCCAAAAATGGCGATCCCAAGCATAGGGTGGATAGCCAGCTTCTTGGATCCCCAAGGGAATAAACATATGATCCTACAAGATGATAAAAATGCAAGATAACAGGATCAGAAGGCGAAAAAATGGCATATCTATGCCAAATGAAGGTTTGTAAAGAAAAACCAGGGATGTGCATCCATGAAAAAATGATGCTGGCTGTGGTAATTATACTTGTGATAATTGTCCTATACTTTATATTGGTATAATCAAGCATCATTATTTTTAGTAAAATTAATAAATCAACTATGAATAGCTATAATTAGAACATGGAAAACAAAATAATACCCGCAATAATCGCAACAAACCAGGAAGAGCTAAATGAAAGGATAAACAAGGTAAAAGATCACGTTAAGACCTTACAGCTTGACGTAATGGACGGAGATTTTGTCCCCACTCACAGCTTGGACTTTGACTTCTCCTTACCAAAAACCGACTGTAAATACGAAGCACACCTTATGGTAAGCAGCCCAGAAGAATGGATTGAAAAGAACCACGAAATAGCAGACATGATCCTGGTACACATAGAATCAACACAAGATCCAGAAAAGATAATAGAATTAGTCAAAAACAAAGGAAAAAAGATTGGATTCGTGCTTAATCCAGGCACCCCAACCGAGAAGATCAAACCCTTTCTGGATCAGATCGATGAAGTTCTGATAATGACAGTAAATCCGGGGTATTACGGGAGCAAATTCCTACCAGAAACCCTGGAGAAGGTAAAAGAACTAAGGCAATTAAAGCCAGATATGGAGATAGAGGTTGATGGAGGCATAGGCCTTGAAACAATAGAGCAGGCCTACAAGACAGGAGCTAATCTATTCATCTCAGGATCCTATCTGCAGAAAAGTGATGATGTTACAGCAGCAATAGCAGCTCTGGAAGATAAGTTTATTTGATATTAAAGATAAAATTTTTAAATGATTCTTCATACCCTGAAATCAACGAGGTGGATTTATATGGTAAAATTATGGCGATGCGAAATTTGTGGAGATCCTTACATAGGAGATGAAGCACCATCAAACTGTCCTTTCTGCGGTGCAAAACAGAAATATATCAAGGAATTCAAGGATGCACAGGTAAACTTTGATGTTGAACTCAATGAAAAAGACAAGGTCAATGCAGAATATGCTCTTAAGGTGGAGGTTAGCAACACCACCTTCTATTTCTGTGCTGCAAAGAAGGTTAAGGAGTTGGAAGGACAAAAGCTCTTTAAAGCGCTTGGGAAGGTAGAGGCAGAACACGCTTCTGTTTGGAAAAAGATCCTAAAATTAGACGAGATTCCAAAAGGGGACGACACCTGTTCCGTGGATTTCAAGGAAGATCTAGAAGATTCTCATGCAAGAGAGACAAGGGCAATAGAGTTCTACAAGAAGGCAGCAGAAGAGTCTGAAAACCCAAGAGTGAAAGAAATCTTCGAAGCATTCGTCGAAGTAGAAACCGATCACCTAAAACTTTCAGAAGAGAGATTAAATTAGGTGTTTTAAATCAACTGTATTTAACTATTAAACATTTTTTTTAATTCTTTAAGATTACTTAGTTATAATCTACCAACCTATATATTTCTATGGTGGTAGCAAAAGATTTCAGGATCTGCAGGTACTGCGGATCAAGATTTAACAAAATAGATTTTCCTAGAACATTTCAAAGGATGATCACCTGCGGAAGAGTTGTCTGTGCAGGACAAAGACGAAGAGAACTATGGCAAAAGAACATGATGAAATACGGCCTTAGAGCAGGCTGAAGTTTCCCCCCTTTTTCTTCAGCCTGTTCATATTGAATCTAAAACTAAGTGGAGGTGATTCCAATGGGAGATGGTGACTGCTGTTGAATTGAAAAAACTAAGGAGGTGATCTCTATGTGCGGAGGATGTTGTTAATAAAAAAACAAAAGCTAATTTCTTTTTTTCTTTTATTTTTTAAAAACTAATGGGGTGATCAAAATAGATAAAGTAGTACATTTTGAGATTCCTGCAGAGGATGTGGAGAGAGCAAAGAAATTTTATGAAGGATTATTTGGTTGGGACATCCAAAAAGCAGGAGAGATGCCATATTGGATAGTAAAGACAGTGGAGACTGATGATAACCAGATGCCAAAGGAAGCTGGAGCAATAAATGGAGGTATGCTGAAGTGTGATGGGGAAAATGATCCTGGCAGCAAATTTCCAACAATTGTTATTGATGTCAAAAACACAGAGGAATACTGTAAGAAAGTAGAATCAGCAGGAGGAAAAATTATAATGGAGCCAAAAAAGGTTTCAGACATGGGAATCTATGCTAGGATACAGGACACAGAAGGAAACATAATAGGATTATGGCAGAGATTGCATTAATAAAAAATTTTGGAGGTAATAAAAATGAAAGACATCTGTAAATTATGTGGGGAAAAGCTGGAAAAACAGGAAGGAGATGCCCTATACTACTGTATAAAATGTTCAGAGGAAAACAAGGAGGATTCAAGATGAAAGAAACAAAAGAATGCTACGATTTCAGCGGCATGAGAGTTTGTAAGGTATGCGGATGCAAGGACAAGTCATGCGATTGCCACACCGAACTTGAAGGAGAGAGAAAAAAGCCATTATAGATTATAGCAAAATATATAAATCATTATAGGCAAAACCATATGGAGGTGAACTCAATGGCAAAAGTAATTGTATATAGTACCCAAAGCTGTCCCTGGTGTCATAAGGCCAAGGATTTTCTAAAAGAAAACAACATAGAGTTTGAAGACAAAGACGTTTCCTCAGACGAAACAGCAAGAAACGAGATGGCAGATAAGTCAGGACAGATGGGCGTACCAGTCTTGGACATAGATGGTACTGTGATTGTAGGATTTGACCAGGAAGCCATAAAGAAAGCCCTAAAGATAGAATGAAGTATGATACAATCATCATAGGCGGAGGGATATCCGCCATGGGTGCAGCTGTATATTGTGGTAGGTTCCAACTAAAGACCTTGGTAATAGGTGAAAAGGTAGGTGGCACAATAATCCTCACAGATGACATTGCAAACTACCCTGGATTTAAGAAGATCTCTGGAATGGACCTATTCGACAACATAAAGGAACATGTAAAAGACTACAACGTAGAGATCAAAGAAAAAAAGGTAGAGAAAGTAGAGAAGTGCAGCAACTGCTTAAAGGTCTCTACAAAAGAAGAAACATTTGAAACAAAGACAATTATATTTGCAACAGGAACAGAATGGAGAAAACTGAATGTCCCTGGAGAGAAGGGATTTGAGAACAAAGGAGTACATTACTGTGCTCTATGTGACGCTCCAGTCTACAAGGACAAGACATTAGCAATAGTAGGCGGTTCTGATTCCGCAGCCAAGGAATCGCTGTTGCTTTCAAAATATGGGAAAAAGGTATACATAATCTACAGGAAGGAAAAGATAAGGGCAGAACCCATCAACCTAAAAAAGGTAAATCAGGAAAAGAAAATTGAAGTCATCAATAATACAAATATTAAAGAGATTAAAGGAGACAAGATGGTTTCTTCAGTAATTCTAGACAGGCCATTCAAAGGATCAAAAGAACTGAAGCTGGATGCAGTATTCATTGCAATAGGCCACATCCCAACATCTGACCTGGCCAAGGATTTAAAGATATCCCTAGACGAAAAAGGCTACATCAAAACAGATGAAAACTCTGCAACAAACATAAAAGGGATATACGCATGTGGTGATGTAACAAACAATAAGTTCAAGCAGGCAATAACAGGAGTAGCAGAGGGAGTCATAGCAGCCTACAACGTTTATGAACATATAAGCAAAGAGATGCCTGTCTGTGGTTGTAGTGAAGATAATTAAACTCTGGTTCTATTTTGTTTATGTTTATTCTAATGGCTAATATCTTTAAAGGTATTTTCTAAATGAACTAATGCTTCATCAATAAGGCTTCTTTCCGCACAGGAATTTTCAACTAATAGCGAATAACCGCCAGCAAGCCACTTGTAAAGACTATGGCGGTGTTCTTTCCTAGGTAATGGACTTCCATCTTCCAATCTTGCTTCTTTTCCTAATAAAAGAGCATACCTCCTTCCTTGATCTTTACTTTCTTCTTTACTATCATCTTTATTATCTAATGGTCTTTTTACATAAAATCCACGATTATTACCCTTTCTAAAAGAAAACTCAACATAATTATCTTTCTCCCTGTACCAGACGGATTTTTCTCCATCCCTTGCAATCTCCACCCCATCCTTCCAAATAGGATTTGAATCCGAAATTCCTAGATATGGATCAGGATAATTAATGTTTTCCTGAGAGATTACATCACCTAGACCAGTAGACAATTCAATATTCTTATCAATCGTGTATCTTACAATTGTACTAGAAGGAACCATCCTAAATTTAGAATTAGGGAGCCTATAACCTTCGATATTATTTTTGTCAACATACCTTATGGTCTGTTGCTGGGATTTCCATATCAAATCAGCCGCTTCCCCAGTAGTGTATAATCGTTCCCCAACATAGAGTCTTAACCCATCTCTGCCAACTAACCTGTCAATATTATAATCACTTGGATCAATCCCTACCACTTCAAAAAAGCGTAGGATTGACTGAAGCGGATAATCACTTTTCAAATCTTTCCATTTGTTAACAACAAAATCAACAAGACCTGGAACATGGATCTTCCTATATTTACTATCAGGCACATTCCAGCATTTCAGTCCAGAACCTTCTGAATCACAAAGCCTGATAACATGTTGCTGTGAAAACTGCATTACATTAGCCACATCCCCTGTTGTTAGATCTTTCTTCTTTGCAGCACTATCTGCCAAATACTCAATATCCTTAACCTCTACTACCATAATCCCCCATAAACGCAATTTAATTTATAAACTTTGCTAAAAAGACCACTCTAAAGTAGTTAATAAAACTTCAAAAAAGGATTAAACATAAACTTTTTATAAAAAGATTCTACATTATAAATAAGATGAATCTGCCTTTAACTATAGTCTCAATCAGCCTAATCCTATTAGCCGGATGCACAATCCATAAGGAGGAAACAAAAATGAAAATCCCAGAAAATACAAAGACAGCAGTCTTTGCAGGCGGCTGCTTCTGGTGCATGGAAGCTGCCTTTGAAGAAAGAGAAGGGATATCAGAAGTAATATCAGGTTATACCTCAGGTCAAACACAGGATCCAACCTATGAAGAGGTATCTAGTGGGACCACAGGCCATGTAGAGGCAGTCCAGGTTATATACAACCCAGAAAAAATAACCTACAAAGAACTACTGGACATATTCTGGAGACAGATTGATCCAACAGACGCAGGAGGGCAATTTGCAGACAGAGGCCCTCAATACCAGACAGCTATCTTCTATAATAATGAAGAGGAAAGGAAACTAGCAGAGCAATCAAAAAAGGAGCTAGAAGAATCAGGAAAATTCGATAAGCCGATAGTCACTAAGATACTGCCTGCTTCAGAATTCTTTATAGCAGAGGATTATCATCAGGATTACTATAAGAAGAGAACCCTCCGATATAGGGTATATGCACAGGGCTCTGGAAGGAAGAAATACATAAAAGAGACTTGGGGAGAAGGAGATGGGAAAGGATAAAAAGAAACTTACTAGGATGCAGTACGAAGTTACACAAAAATGTAGTACTGAACCCCCTTTCAAGAATGAATACTGGAACAATAAAAGGGAGGGAATATATGTTGACATAGTCTCTGGTTCCCCGTTATTCAGTTCAAAATCAAAATTTGATTCAGGAACTGGTTGGCCAAGCTTCACAGAGCCACTAGAAAAAAAGAATATAATCCAGAAAGAAGATAAAAGCCTGGGAATGAGCAGAACAGAGGTAAGGACCAAAGATTCTCATCTAGGTCACGTCTTCAATGATGGTCCAGGCCCAAATAAACTACGATACTGTATTAACTCCGCATCCTTAAGGTTCATCCCAAAAGATGATCTTGAGAAAGAAGGATATGGGAAATACAAAAAGATTTTTGAGTAGATAGAAACAATTCTATTGTCAAATCACACAATTTAAATACCACAACATCCAAAAATCTATTATGGATGAGCATAAAATACCTCTGCAGGAATTATTCAAAAAGCTGGATTCTTCTGAACAAGGTTTGACCAGGGAGCAGGTAGAACAAGAGGCTGATAAATACGGCCTTAATATACTTCAGACTAAGAAGAGCATCCCGGTAATATTCAAATTTCTGAAGCAATTCACCAATTTCTTCGCCCTTCTCCTTATAGCAGGCTCCATTCTGTCCTTTATTGCAGAATACCTTGCTCCAGGGGAAGGCTACATCTACATCGGGATAGCCCTTGCAGGCGTTGTCTTACTGAACGCAATCTTCACCTTCATCCAACAGTACCAGTCAGAGAAGATCATGGAAACATTCAAGAAAATGCTTCCAGAGAAGTCAGAGGTCCTTAGGGACAACAAGCTCCAGACCATAGATGCAGAGGAGATTATCCCAGGGGACATAGTATTTCTTGCAGAAGGAGACAAAGTGCCTGCTGATGGAAGACTTATAGATCAGCACGGGATGAAGGTAGATAACGCTTCTCTTACCGGAGAGTCAGAGCCTCAGCTGAGAAAACTTGTCTGCACACACAATAACATACTGGAAAGCAGGAATATGGTATTCTCAGGGACAATGGTGCAGTCTGGGAACGGTAAGGCCCTTGTATATGCAACAGGGATGACAACCCAGATAGGAAAGATAGCAACCCTCACAAAAGACACAAAATCAACTCAAACACCCTTGAACAAGGAACTGCATCATTTTATTAGGATAATCTCTACCATAGCAATAATTCTAGGTATAATATTCTTTGGTATGAGCTTCCTGCTAGGCAATAGGCTTATGGGAAGCATGATCTTTGCAATAGGCATAATAGTGGCAAACGTACCCGAAGGACTGCTCCCAACAGTTACTCTGTGCCTTAGCATAGCCTCTAAACGCATGGCAAAGAGAAACGCCCTAGTTAAAAACCTGGAATCAGTAGAAACCCTGGGATCAACAACAGTGATCTGCACAGATAAGACAGGAACAATAACCCTGAACAAGATGGAGACCAATACTCTCTTTATTAATCTTGAAGAAAGAAGCGTATTTGAAAGAGACCTGAAAAAGATTAAGGGATTGCAGCAAATAACAAAGGCAATGGTCTTGTGCAACAACTCAAAATTTAACGCAAACAATAAAAGATATACAGGTGATCCGACAGAGGTTGCCTTGATGAACTTTGCATCCAAATTTTCCAGAATTAAGGACATCCAGGAAGAAAAAAGGATATATGAATCTCCTTTTGATTCAAAGACAAGACGAATGATCACAACAAACAAGCTGCGAAAAAAGAAAATTGCATACCTTAAGGGAGCCCCAGAAGTTGTCCTGAAAGTATGCAGCAAGATCCTAATTGGGGGAAGGGAAAAACCATTGGAAAGAAAAGACAGGAAGGCCATATTGAGTAGTTTCAGGAAATTGGCTTCACGTGGAGAGAGGGTTATGGGATTTGCTTACAAGGAAACACTTACAGACAGGGCAGTTGAAAAAGACTTTATCTTTATAGGCCTCTCAGGTATGATAGATCCCCCAAGAAAAGAGATTCCAGAAGCAATAAAAAAATGTAAGGCTGCTGGTATAAAAGTCATTATGATAACAGGAGATCACGGACTTACAGCCGAGGCAATGGCAAGAAAAGTTGGTATGATCGATGATAAGAAACCGACCATAGTAAAAGGAGAGACCTTGGCAAAACTTTCTGACATCCAGCTCAAGAAGACTTTAAAGAAAGACAACCTGATATTTGCAAGGACAAATCCCATGCAAAAACTACGGATTGTAAAAGCTTTGCAGTCAATCGGTGAGGTGGTTACTGTTACCGGAGACGGAGTGAATGACGCTCCAGCTTTGAAGAATGCAGACATGGGTGTTTCTATGGGCATAATAGGAACTGAAGTTGCAAGGGAAGCTAGCGACATGGTTCTTCTGGATGATAACTTCGCTACTATTGTAAACGCAGTTGAAGAAGGAAGGACGATATTTGAGAACATAAAAAAATTCATAGCTTATATCCTAACGAGTAACGTCCCTGAGATACTTCCATTCATTGCTTTAGTGCTTCTAAACATACCTCTCCCGCTGACTGTAGTCCTGATCCTCGCCATAGACCTTGGTACAGACTTGATTCCGGCTATTGGCCTGGGAACAGAAAAACCAGAATCAGATGTCATGAACAAACCTCCAAGATCTCGTAAAGAAAGATTACTAACCCCTCAATTATTGTTCATGTCCTACGGGATTGTCGGTATGTTACAGGCAGCAGCAGGATTCTTCTCATACTTCTTCATACTAATCAGTGGAGGATGGACCTGGGGACAGCATTTTTCTGTAACAGATCCTCTATACCTGAAAGCCGTAACAGCATTCTTTGCAAGCATAATAATCTGCCAGATAGCAGATGTGTGGATATGCCGTACCAGAAGACAGTCAGTATTCAAAGCAGGCTTCCTAAAGAACAAAGTCCTCCTTTTAGGGATAGCAACAGAACTCATACTGATGTCAATAATAGTATACCTTCCCATGACCCACAAATTCTTTGGCACAGCCCCCTTAACATTATTAGAGCTATCCCTCTCAATACCCTTTGCATTGTTGATCCTGTTTGGAGATGAATTGAGGAAGATACTTGTAAGAAGGGATAATTCTTTTGTAAAGAAGTATCTTACCTGGTAGTTAAACAAAACATTTATATACTACATATGACTTCTTATTCATATGAATTGTCCATCATATGAGTTGTTTTTTGAAACATTCAGCAACAAGACCAGGATGAAGATTATTCAGGCTTTAAATGAAGGCTCTAAGTCAGTAACCGAGATATGCAAAACCACAGGTCAGGAACAGAGCAAAGTGTCTCACAACCTAAGAAAACTTACAGAATGCAACTTCCTTGATGTAAAACGGCAGGGAAAAAAGAGAATATACGAGCTAAACAAGGACACAATATTACCAATACTAAAGCTAGTCAATAAGCATGTACATAAATACTGCAAAGGAGATTGTCATAAAAAATGAAATGCTACCTAGACAACGGCGCAACTACAAAAGTTGACCAGGAAGTAGTCAAAGCCATGCTCCCATATATGGAAGAAACCTATGGCAACGCCTCTTCCTTGCATAAATTCGGACAAGATGCGAAAGCAACCCTGGAAGAAAGCAGAGAGACAATAGCAAAAGCCATAAAAGCACAACCTGAAGAGATCATATTCACCTCAGGTGGCACAGAATCCGACAATCTTGCTCTTAAAGGTATAGCCTTTGCAAACAAGGACAAAGGAAGACACATAATAACAACAAAGATAGAGCACCATGCTGTTACAAAGACATGCAAATTCCTGGAAAACGACGGCTTTAAGGTAACCTATCTGGATGTTGATAAGGAAGGATTCATAGATTTAGACCAACTAAAAAAAGCAATAACAAAAGAAACAATCCTGGTATCTGTAATCCACGCAAACAACGAAGTAGGCACCATACAAGACATAGAGAAGATAGGAAAGATCTGCAAAGACCACAACATATATTTCCACACAGATGCAGTTCAGTCATTCACAAAGACAATCATAGATGTAGAAAAACAAAACATAACATTAGCAAGCCTCTCGGCCCATAAGATACATGGTCCAAAAGGAATAGGTGCATTATACATAAAGAAAGGAACAAAGATAAAGAAGATAATGGATGGAGGCTCTCAAGAGAACAAGCTAAGGGCAGGTACAGAAAACATCCCTGGCATAGTGGGCTTTGCAAAGGCAGTAGAGATAGCAAATCAAGAAAACTTTAAGAATATGCAAATGCTAAGGGACTATTTCATAGAGAAAGTAGAAAAAGAAATACCAGAGACAAACCTGAACGGATCAAAAAAACAGAGGCTCTGTAATAACATAAACATAACCTTCAAATATATTGAGGGAGAAGCATTGCTGATTAAGCTTGATGACAAGGGAATAGCAGTTTCAACAGGTTCAGCATGCTCATCCAAGGAACTAAGGCCCTCTCATGTACTGATAGCTATGGGGATCCCTCCTTCAGTAGCACACGGCTCGATACGTTTTACTTTGTCAAAATACACAACAAAAGAAGAGCTAGATTACACCATAAATTACCTTAAAGAGGCAGTAAAGGAGCTAAGGGATATGAGCCCCTTATGGAGGAAATAAAAAATGTACACAGAAAAAGTCATGGAACATTTCAAGCACCCAAGACATCTTAAAGAGATGAAAGATCCTGATGCTGTAGGTACAGTTGGAAACCCCACTTGTGGGGATATGATGCATGTTTACATAAAAGTAGGCAAAAAAGACGGAAAAGAGATCATTGAAGATATCTCAGTGCAGACCTTCGGTTGCGTAGCAGCAATCAGCACATCAGATGTTGTTTGTGATTTGGCTAAAGGGAAGACCATGGAGGATGCAAAGAAGATATCAAAGGAAGATATCATAAAAGAGTTGGGCACCCTTCCCCATCAAAAAATTCATTGTTCGGTATTGGCCCAGGATGGATTAAATAAAGCAATAGAAAAATACGAAAATAAAAATAAATAAACTCATTCTTTATTGACTAAATAGTGACTACAAAATAGGTAGATTTAAAAATACCATAAAATCTCTATAAGGTATGGCAAAAGATAAAAAGCAAACAATTGGATGGTTAGACAGTATCAGAAGTATTGCAGGAGAAAGGTCAAAACAACCTTCTGAAACAAAACATTGGAGTAATTTATACTTTCTTGAGGATGAAGCAGATAAAGCATACGGGCTGATCTCAGTAAGCCACAATGGAGAATCACCAACTACATTCAGATCAGATGAAGATCATTGTATTCGTCTCTTGAAAGATCCAAACGAATATCCGACAAAAGTTATGGATGGGAAATTAGAAACAATACAGGATTACTCTCTGGTTGGTTTATTGGAAGAACTATCAGGATACTTAGAATCAGAGCAGGTAGCCATATTAATGGATAGGCCAAGATACAATAGCACAGCTAGGAAATCATTTGTAAATTATGTAGTTTTGGGAAAAAGTGATTACAATCCTATATAAAAACAACTAAGAGTTATATTTTCTAAAGCTAATTATTCCTATAAGAATAAAATTCTCATAAACCTTTATAAACTGCAGTTAGCAAATGATTTTTGCCTTAGGAGGTTTCAAGATGCCGATAAAAGTGAAAGATAAGCTTCCAGCCATCAACCAGCTGGAGAATGAAGGGATATTTGTTATGACTGAGTCTAGGGCGGTTCATCAGGATATCCGTCCGCTTAGGATAGCTATACTTAACCTTATGCCTGAGAAGACAAAAACAGAGCTGCAGCTGCTCAGAAGACTCTCTAATACCCCTATACAGATAGAGGTAGACTTCTTTCATCCGGAAACCCATGAAAGCAAGAATACTTCCAAAGAGCATCTTAATGAATTCTATACCAGTTTCAGCAAGATCAAATCAAGGACCTATGACGGTTTGATAATAACAGGTGCACCAGTTGAAACCCTTGATTTTGAGGAAGTAGACTACTGGGACGAATTAAAGAAGATAATGGAATGGTCAAAACACAATGTAAGCTCAACCTTGTTTATGTGCTGGGCTGCACAAGCAGGACTTTATTACCATTATAATATAAGAAAGCATACATTGGATAAAAAACAATTTGGATTATTCAGGCACAAGATAAATGATACGACATGTCCTTTGGTGAGGGGATTTGATGATGTTTTTTGGGCCCCACATTCAAGGCATACTCATATTAAAAAAGAAGACCTGTTGAATGTTAAGGACCTGCAGATAATCTCAGAATCTGATGAGGCAGGAGCCTACATAATAATATCTAAGAAAAATAATCAGATATTTATTACAGGACATTCTGAATATGATCCTTTTACCTTACTGGAGGAATACGAGAGGGATAAGGCAAAAGGAAAAGAGATTGATCTGCCGAAAAATTATCTCAAAGAAGGAAATGTCATAAAGGAACCTGTCGTTAAATGGAGGTCTCACTCCACACTGCTATATTCAAACTGGATCAATTATTATGTCTACCAGATAACCCCTTTTGATATAGATAAGATATATCACTGATATGGATTTACTGATAACTACAGGGTACATTCCCTGCAATCAGATTTCTCGCATTCAATATTCTTAATTTTCCACTTTAAAGACCACTTCTTTATATCCTGGATAATCCTAATAAAATCCAATCCGCTTCTAGTTAGAGAATACTCACACTTCACAGGAAAACTGCTTGTATCGATTCGCTTCTTTATCAGGTCCTCTTTCTCAAGCTCCTTCAGACGGAGAGAAAGCACTTTGGGGGTTATCCCCTCCATCCCTGACTTAATCTCAGAATACCTCTTAGCCTTGGAATCTCCTTTATACAGTTCCAATAATATCAGTAAAGTCCACCTCTTACCGATAAAATTCGCAGTCTTGTATATTGTACAATGTGAATCCATTTCATACCTCCAATCCCTATCCAGGATCTATTGGCCATAGTATACTTTTGGAAACTATCGCCTATTTATATAAGTATCGTTTTACTATCTACTATATAAAAGATACCAAGGTGATATTATGAAACAGATGAAAAATACCAACGTAATCAGTCTTTTTTTGGAAGATCATGAACGAATATCACAACTGCTTACAGAATTCAAAAAACTCAAACATAAAAACATAAGGAAAGCAAAAGATATCTTTAAGCAACTTCATCAGGATCTAATCAGACATTTTCATCAGGAAAAAATCCTTTATTCAAGATATAAACAGACAACAGGAGATATCCTGCCAATACTTCAAACCATTAATAAAGAGCACACAACTATTTTGGAGAAACTATTGGGAATACAAAGATCCCTAGCCAAAGAAGACACCAATATTGACATATCAGATTTATATGCTATTTTAGAGAAGCACAAGAATGTGGAAGACAGGTTACTATATCCAGAATTCGAGAGGATACTATCTGAAAAAGAAAAAGAAGATATGTACTGGAAGATGAAGGTGAGATGATGTCCAGAAGAAAAATTATAAAAATCGATGAAGAAAAATGCAACGGATGTGGTTTATGCATACCCAACTGTCCAGAAGGAGCCCTCCAGGTTATCGATGGCAAGGCTCGCCTAATCAGCGATCTGTTCTGTGATGGATTAGGAGCTTGCATTGGGCACTGTCCAGAGGGAGCAATAGAGATAGAAGAAAGAGAAGCAGAGCCGTATGACGAAAGAAAGGTTATGGAGAACATAATAAAGGCTGGACCCAACACCATCAAAGCCCACCTTAAACACCTTAAAGAGCACAATGAAACCAGATTTTTAAGCCAAGCAGTTGAAGTTTTAAAAAATAAGGGAATACCGATTCCCAATTTGGAGGATGAAAAAATGCAAACACCATGCGCATGCCCAGGAACAGCACTACGAGAGGTAATTCAAGAGAATAATCCAGAACAAAACAAGGAACAGACATCTGCCTTGAGACAATGGCCAGTTCAGCTTAATCTATTACCTCCTCAGGCACCCTTTTTTGAGAATTCACACCTTTTGGTAGCTTCAGATTGTGTACCCTTTGCAGCCCCCAACTTCCATAGTAAGCTTTTGCATGGAAAATCGCTCGTGATAGGTTGCCCAAAACTGGATGACATAGAATCCTACCAACAGAAGCTAACAGAGATCTTTAAGAACAACAGCATAAAGAGCGTGACAGTAGCTGTAATGGAGGTTCCCTGCTGCTACGGTATGTACTCTGCAGTTGAAGAAGCAGTAAAGGATTCAGGAAAAGAAATACCAATTATCAAAGAGACAATTGGAATAAATGGAGAGATACAATGAGGTGAAAAAATGTTTTGTAATCAATGCGAAGAAACAATTAAAGGTGGATGTACAAAAATAGGGGTTTGCGGAAAAAATGAAGATATATCAAGTCTACAGGATACTATAATATATGCATTAAAAGGCATTGCAGCGTATGCCTATCATGCGAAAGAACTGGGATATAATGATGAAGAGGTTGACTCCTTTATGCATGAAGCGCTATTCCACACGTTAACAAACTCGAATTTCAATATGGAAGAGCACATAAATCTAGCACTTAGGACAGGTAGCATTGCAATAAAAGCAATGGATTTGCTGGACAGGGCACATACCGAAACATTAGGCGTACCTAAAGCCACAGAAATATCTCAAGGGGAAGTAGAAGGGAGATCAATCCTTGTTACAGGTCATGATATGTTTGCATTAAAAAAACTATTAGAGCAAACACTTGACAAAGGAATAAATATTTACACCCATTCAGAAATGCTTCCAGCACATGGTTATCCAGAATTAAAAAAGTTTAAGCATCTGAAGGGCAACATAGGGGGAGCATGGCACGACCAGAAGAAGACATTCGAAGAATTTCCTGGAGCAATCCTAGCAACAACTAACTGTGTGATGCCAATAACTACGCAGAAATATAAAGATAAAATTTTTACTTATGGGATAACCGGTATTGAAGGTGTTGAAAAAATAAAAGGTGATAACTTCAGCAAATTAATTGAGAAAGCATTGTCCTTACCTAAAGCAAAAGTTAAGTGCAATAAAACCTTACTCACTGGTTTTCACCATACTCCTCTGTTGGAACTAGCACCAAAGATAATCGAACTAGTTAATAGTGGAAAAATAAAAAGGTTCTTTGTTATAGCGGGGTGTGACGGCCCAGAAGAGACTAGGAAATATTTCAGAGAACTTGCACTTAAGGTACCTGCAGATTGCATAATCTTAACAACTTCATGTGGGAAATTTAGGTTCAATGACCATGACTTTGGAGATATTGAGGGAATACCAAGATTAATTGATCTTGGACAATGTAACAATTCATTATCCTGCATAAAAATTGCAACCGCTTTAGCTGATGCCTTTAACTGTCACGTAAATGATTTGCCATTAACAATAGTACTTTCGTGGTTTGAACAAAAAGCAGTTGCGATATTACTGGGATTGTTCAGTCTTAATATAAAAAATATTTATTTGGGGCCAAAAGCACCTGAATTTTTATCAAATGGTGTAGCAGAAACGTTAATAGAGAGATTTAACCTACATATGACAACAACAGTAGAGAAAGACTTACCAAGTATGCTAAATTAGGGGCGAATTAAATGACAGAGGATAACAAAGGATTTACAAAAGATCTAAATTCATTAATGCAATTTCCAAAAGAAGGAGTTTTTAGCACTGTTCTAGCAAAATCCGACACCTACAACTACACCTTGATGTGTCTAGCCTCAGGAACCGATATTGATGAACATACATCAACTAAGAACGGAGTAGTCCAGGTACTAAAAGGAAAAGGCGTATTCAAATTATACGACAAGGAAATCAAAATGATACCTGGAGTGTTCATCTTCATGCCAATGGATGCTCCTCATTCGTTAAGAGCAGACGAAGACTTGGCTATCTTACTCTGTTTAACAAAATAAGCTGGTATAAGCAATACCTTTAAATATGTGTTTATATCATTCAAAACAATGGACAATAAGAAACTTGGGATAATTCTAGTTATAGTTGCTCTTTTTTTAACTGCAATAATATTCCTAGTGAAGGCAAGAGAAGATACAATAATCGGTAAGGTTATCACAGAAAAAGGGAGCTGTTTCCTGAATGACGGAACCTGCCTGCATGCGGATCGTGACATCACACTATATATAATTGGTTTGATTATATCTGCAGCAATACTTGCCTTGGGAGCATACCTGATTTTCTTTGACAAAAGCCAGAAGGAAATAGTGCAAACCTTAGAGAGACAAAAACATATCCAGATAGAGGAAGAAAAGTTTAACATACTACTTAAAGGTCTTAATGAGGACGAAAAGGCAATAATGAAAGCAGTACGAGACCAGGATGGAATAACCCAGCAGACCCTTAGACTAAGAACAGACATCCATAAATCCAAGCTAAGCATACTGCTGGACAGCTTGGAAAAGAAGGATCTGATATCTAGAAAGGAAAAAGGAAAGACAAAACAGGTATTTCTTAAAATCAATATTTAAAAAGAGGTGAGGTCAAATGCGATATGATGCATTCTTTTTAGCCATATTGGTAGCAATACTATGGGGAATTGCCCCTATTCTTGACAAAAAGGGAGTTGGTAACCTTAATCCCATGGTTGCTGCCCTTTATAGATCACTCGGTGCGATTATTTTTCTAGTAATTGTTTCCTTATTTTTGTATTCTAAAAAACAGATAACTATAAATGATTTTACCAACTTTAGATCTATCTGGCTAATCCTGCTTTCAGGAGTTTTAGCAGGAGCTTTAGCAAACTTCTTTTACTATTTGGCCTTAAAAGCCACTAAAGCATCTGAGGTTATCCCAATTATCTCAATCTTTCCTATGATTGCTGTGTTATTGGCCTTTATATTCTTAGATGAACAATTCAGTCTAAAAACCATTTTTGGAACCATATCCATAATGATGGGGGTTATCCTAATAAGGATATAAGGGCAGTATTTAACTCAATAAACCCTGCAATGCATTTAACAGATAACCTGTAAATACAATCGCTAAAGTTACGATCCCAAAGAATATCGCTATCAGCTTCAGCTTCATAGCCCTCCGAAGTATTATCGCTTCCGGTAAGCTTAGGGCAGCAGTTGCCATCATAAAAGCCAGAGCCGTTCCTAATGGGATGCCTTTCTGGAAAAGAACAACAGCTATTGGAACGATCGCAGCACAGCTTCCATACATGGGAATCCCTAAGAGGACAGCAATAGGAACTGTAAATACTCCTCCTGCTTCTATCACTCTAGAAATAACCTCTTGAGGAACATAATTATGAACCATAGCGCCAATACCTACCCCTACTAATACCCAAATCCAGATCTTCTTTGTAATTGAAATAGCCTCCTTTACACCAAAAGCAATCCTGCTCCTTATATTACTGTGCTTAACTTCTTTGATCTCAACCTTCTTTGCGATTAGGTCCTTTACTAGATGCTTCTCAAGCCCCATCCTCCCAAGAATTAACCCAGATATAGTCCCGATTAAAATCCCACTCAATACATATGCCAATGTTACCTTCCACCCAAAGAATCCCCACATCAATACCACTAGATATTCATTAATCAAAGGAGAAGTTATGAGGAAGGAAAAAGTTACTCCTAAGGGGATTCCAGCTTCTAAAAACCCTAAGAATATAGGTATAGATGAGCATGAACAAAAAGGAGTGATTGCACCAAACAAAGATGCACTGAGATTACCCAAACCCCTCTTCATCCCACTTAAAATCTTCTTAACCTTCTCCTGGGAAAGATACGTCCTTAAGAATCCAACCACAGCTATCATAAAAAATAGAAGAAGCAGGATCTTAATAGAGTCATATATAAAGAAGTTTATAGACTGCCCTACCCTTGATGCAGGATCCAATCCAAAAACAGAATAAACCAGCCAGTCCACACTTATTTGCAGCATGAATCATCCTCGCTAGAGCAACAGCACTCCTCCTCTTTGGCCTTTTTAACCATCCTCTTGTCAATCTTGTCTATTAATTTACCTAAGAATCCCTTTTTTCTATCCATTTTATTCATTCTCCGAAATCAAAGCCTTTTTAACCATCCTCTTGATCTGTAATCTCTTCTTATCATCTAGTTTACTACACATGCCGATCTGCACTACCTTGGTCTTGATTCCACTAAACTTAAGAATCTCTTTCTTGATTATATTAGAGTCTCTATTCCCAAAAAATAAATGGAAAAATGTTGGACCCCCCGTTGTCTTGAATACCAAAGCTTGCTTTCCTTTCAGCAATGGTTTGGGCATCTTCCCCTCAAATTTCAGGGCAAATCCTTCAGTGAATACCCTTTCAAAGAATCCTTTCAGAATAGCAGGCATCCCGCCCCACCAATGAGGATATATGAATATCAACCTATCACATGCAGTTATTTTGTTCTGGATAGGCTTTGAATACTCAGAAGTCTTTATATGTCCGTCTTCAGTAAAATCCTCCTTCTTTAACACTGGATCAAAGTTCATATGATAAAGATCAAGAACCTCATATGATTCAGATTCAAGATTAGCCTCTACTTCCTCAAGTACTGCTCTACAGTGTCCTTTCTCCTTTGGATTAGCATATATTATTAGAGTTTTCACAAATATCACCCTGAGATTATCAATGCTAACTAATATAAATATTTATGCAATAACAAGATTTATATATTTCGAAAACAACCAAAAACATTCGGGATGAACAGGAGGCGATAAATATGAACAAAATCTTAACATACCTAATAGTACTAGTTCTGCTGTTAACAACAGTATCTGCACTTAAAATCATTGAAGAAGATGAAATCTATCTCAAGACAGAGGTTGATGAGAATCTCTATGCAGCTGGAGGAAAAGTCTCGATTGATGCTCCAGTTAAAGGAGACATTACAGCTTTTGCAGGGGAAATAATCATAAATTCAAAAGTAGAAGAGGATATAATGATCATGGGAGGAAATATTAATATTAATTCTCCCATAAGGGGTAAAGGTCATGTTTGCGGAGGAGACATTAACATAAATTCCCCAATCAATGGGGACCTTACATCAGGAGGAGGAAACATAAATATAAACAACGACATCAAAGGAGATATCAGAATAATGGGTGGAAATATCAACATAGCCGGCAATGTTGAAGGAGATATCCTTGCATTAGGAGGTAACATCAACAGTAATGGCTACATAGAAGGGGATGCCCTTATTAAAGGAGGCAAGTTGACAATAGGAAATACAGCAGGAAATCTTGAATTTGAGGGAGGAGAGCTAATAGTAAACGGAGTTATTGAAGGAAACGTTAAAGCAGAAGCAGAAAAAATAACATTAAAAGAAAACGCCATGATTCAGGGAGACGTAACTGTAACCACAGAATCAAAACTACTTGGAAAAAAAGAGCAGATCCAAGGTTCAATAAGTAAAATTCCTGCCAAGAAGAGGATGCCTGACTTTGTTAAGAAGGTTTACTTTAGCATCTATGGTGCCCTAGCCTTACTTTTATTGGGAATAATCCTAGTCTTGATTATGCCTACCACCTCTAGCAGATTAGCTGACAACATTGATGATAAATTTTGGCTAATGCTTCTGTACGGCCTTTTAGCACTGATCGTTACTCCTATAGCCGCACTTTTGATTATGATGACAGTGATAGGAATTCCAGTTGCCATAATATTGATCATGTTATATGTATTGGCCATACTAATATCCAAGGTATTTGTAGCTATCTACATAGGAAAGTTAGTAATGAAAAAACAGAAGAGCCTGGTCTTATTACTTATTGTTGGGATGATTATATACATAATACTTGCCAACATACCCTATATAGGAGGGGTGGTAAAATTACTGGCTCTGCTTCTAGGTCTTGGTACAATAACTCTTGCAATATTTTCCAAGAAGAGACTTAAGAATCCAAAGAAAAAGAAATAATTTTTTTCTTTTTTAACTTATACAACCTTTTTACCTATTTTTGATGTATAAACGTTAATTCCAAGAAATTTTGATGTTTCAGCCATTCTAGATGTATCAGTTTAAGGGCTAAAATATATATCAAACACCCATTTTCTACTACCTATACCTAATTCGGAGGGATTTCCATGGACAAAATAAAACTTAACATTGAAGGTATGCACTGCCCAAGCTGCGAGGTGCTCATAGCAGACGAATTAAACGAGCTAGACGGAGTGAAAAAAGCAGAATTGGATCATGTATCAGGAATAGGAAACATTGAATTTGATTCTTCAAAAACAAATAAACAACAAATTATCAGTGCAATAAAAAAGGAAGGCTACAAGGTAAGGAGATAAAATGGTAATCAAAACAATCAAAACTAAAGGTATGCACTGCACAAGCTGTGAGAAGATTATTGAGAATGCAGCATTGCATGTACACGGAGTAAATAAAGCAACATCAAACTTCAGTAATGAAGAGACAACCCTGGAATTCGATGAAACCAAAACCAACATCGAAACAATAAAAAAAGCAATCGATTCAAAAGGCTACGACTGTGAAACAGTATGCAAGGACTACACTCAAGAAACCTATAAAGACGAAGAGTATTACTCCATCCCTAGAATAAATTCAAGATATTTCCTAATTGCAGGTTCACTTCTATTTTTGCTGGGCTTATTCTGGATAATAAGATACTCGTTGAGTTTCTCCCTCCCCGAGATAACTCCCGGAATGGGCCTGGCTATTATTTTTTCAGTTGGATTTCTCACAAGTTTCCATTGTGTAGGTATGTGCGGGGGATTTGTCCTGTCCTACACAACAAAAGACGCCATGGATAAATCCCAAACAAAGAGTTCAAGATTCATCTCCCATTTAAAATACGGAACTGGAAAAACCATAACCTACGTACTCCTAGGAGCACTATTTGGGCTGCTTGGCTCATTCATCGCCTTTACTCCAAGATTCAAAGGCATGGCAGCCCTAATTGCAGGATTATTCCTGATAATATACGGGCTGAATATGGTTAATGTATTTCCATGGCTAAGAAAGCTGCAATGGAGAGGACCCAAATTCCTGAACAACTTGAACTCCAACGCAAGAAAGAACAGGAGCCCTTTCATAATTGGCCTTCTAAACGGACTATTGCTTGCGTGCGGGCCATTACAGGCTATGTTAATATACTCAGCAGGTACTGCATCTATAATGCAGGGAGCCTTGGCTATGCTAGCATTTGGTTTAGGTACCCTTCCTTTGATGTTGGGCTTTGGTTCAATAGCAACAGTGCTAGGTTCAAAGTTCACGCATAAGGTCCTAAAGGTATCAGCCCTCATAGTGATCATAATGGGCATCATTATGGTGAATAGGGGCTTAACCTTAACAGGAACTGGTTATGATTTTAACTCAATAATTACCACAGTGAGTGCATCCGGAAACGACCTAACAGGAGCATCAACAACAGAAACTATAGTAAAAGGAGAACATCAGGAAATCCGTATGGAAGTGGATCGATATGGCTGGAAACCAGACAAATTTGTTCTTGAGAAAGGAGTACCGGTTAAATGGATAATCAAGGGAAAAGAGATAACAGGATGCAACAACGCAATCCAGGTTCCTAAACTAGGTCTTAACTTTGATATAAAAAAGGGAGAGCAGGTAATTGAGTTTACACCAGAGGAAGAAGGAACAATCCCTTGGAGCTGTTGGATGGGTATGATCCCAGGTGTGTTTATAGTCAAAAAAGATATTGATCTGAGTAATACTCAAGAGGTACAAAAGGAGCTAGAAGCAGCTCCAAAACAAGTAGCAAGTTCTTGCAAAGGAAGCTGTGGATCTTCAACCTGCGGAGCAGCAAAAGGTGGCAGTTGCGGCTGCGGAGCAAGATAGGTATCTTTTTGGAAACTAATAAGTTTTTATAACCATCCATATAATATTTAAAAAAATACATCGGGAGGGATAAAAAATGACTGAAGAACATCGTGGTGAGCACCACCATATAGAACATAAGCATACAGAACATCATAAACATAGTAAAAAAGTAAAGAAAACAACGGTCTGGAAATCCATGAGTGCAGTATTGGCAATACTACTGATTATCTCTATTTACTTTAATCTTTCAGGCAAAACAACAGAAACTAGAAACGTCGTTCCAATCGACAAGGCAACTGATCAAGCAGTAGATTACATAAACACCAACCTTCTCCAACCAGGAACAACCGCTACTCTAAACATCAGGTCAGACATTGGAAGCCTATACAAGATGGATATTGGGATAGGAAGCCAACAATATGAATCATATGTAACAAAAGATGGAAGATTGTTTTTCACATCAGGGATTGACCTTACAGAAACACCAGATATAGCACCAAACGAACCAGCTCCATCTATAGATCTTGATGATATTAATATTGATGATTCAGCCAGCAAAGGGCCAAAAGATGCGAAAGTGACAATAATAGAATACTCAAGTTTTTCATGCGGATGGTGCAATAGGGTAAGACCCACCTTGGACAAGATCCTGGAAACATACCCTGATGATGTTCAGATTGTTTACAAACATTTTAACAGGGGAGGCACAGACAGCAGAACAGGACAAGCAGCAGAATGTGCATCTGATCAGGGAAAATTCTGGGAGATGCATGACACAATTTTTGATAAAGGATCATCAGGTAATCTCGAAGCATATGCAGCAGACATTGGTTTAGATACATCAGCTTTCAAAGAGTGCCTTGATTCAGGAAAATATGCCTCAAAAATAACGCAAAATACTCAAGAAGCAATATCTTTTGGAATCAGTGGAACTCCAGGATTTTTAGTAAATGGACAGTTGGTTTCAGGAGCACAACCATTTGAAAATTTCCAACAGATCATCGAGGCAGAGCTTGCAAAATGAGAAAACAAATTTATTTTTTCCTATTAATCACCTCTGCAGCACTATTCCTGTCAGCTTGTACAGAAACTCCAACAGGAAACTCAATTTGTACCTTAGATGGTGAGTGTGGTGATACCTTAGAAAGCGATGACGAATATATAGAGATCCCAAAATCAGAAATATCCTCAAACGTAAAGAAATACTCTTATACAACAGAAGGAGTAAAAGTGAACTACTTTGCTGTAAAAGGCTCAGACGGGCAGATAAAGACTGCCTTTGATGGATGTGATTCCTGCGGAGGTTATAAAGGATACTCTCAAAAAGGTAATGATGTTGTCTGTAACAACTGCGGAAATGTCTTCAGTATAGATTCAATAGGATCTAAAAATACTCCAGGAGGATGCTGGCCATCTTACTTAGACCATAAAGTAGAGGGAGACAACATACTGATTAGCAAGGCAGAGATAGAGCAAGGATCCTTTAGATTTATATAAATCATTAAGTAAAGAAATTCAACAGAATGACCTACATGGGCCATACATTAAATATAAGAAAGAGGTGATAAAAATGAAAAAGACAATAAGTACAATACTTTCAACCGCATTAATCCCTGCAGCACTTGCAGATTATGGATGTGGGGGGTATAAGAGCTCACACATGTACGGTGCAGGATATTATGGTGCAATATATCTTATACTGGCATCATTCATATTTTCCATAATATTCTGGTTAACCTACTTATGGTTGGTCAAAACCCAGAAAAAAAAGAGAAAGAAGTAGATCAAACTTAATAATGAAAGAAAAGATCCAAATCCCAATAAAAGGAATGCATTGTGCTAGCTGTGCTAAGATTATAGAGAAAAAACTATCCAAGACAGAAGGCATTGAAAAGGTTAATGTGAACTATGCAACAGAAAAAGCAACAGTAACCTATGATAAATCCAGAACACAGATCCAGAAGATACACAAAGCTATAGAAACCGCAGGATATAGTATCAAAGATATTTTAGATACCAACAAAGCAGAAGACGACACCAAAAACCTCAGATTAGCTTCACAAAAAATGTGGTTCTCCTGGATTTTTACAATCCTCATCATGTACATCATGATACCCCACATGTTCTTTGGAATAATGCTCTTTCCTGGAAGAGGTATGGACCTGGCATTTTTAATCTTAGCAACCCCGGCAGTTTTTTGGTTGGGCAAAGACACCCTGAAATCAGCCTTCACCTCTGTCCTTAATAAAAGTGCAAACATGGATGTACTAATATCAATGGGTACCCTGGCAGCCTACCTTAGTGGCATTGCAGTATTCTTCCTTCCAATTGCAAATTACGCAGGAATTTCAGCAATGATAATGACATTCCATCTGACAGGTAGATACATAGAGACAAAGGCAAAAGGAAGAGCTTCTCAGGCAATAAAAAAACTGCTCCAACTAGGAGCGAAAACAGCCAGGATAATCAGGAACAAGAAAGAAATTCAAATACCTATCGAGCAGATTAAGATAGGAGACATAATGATAGTGAAGCCAGGAGAGAAGATTCCCACTGACGGAATAGTTGTTGATGGAAGCAGCGCAGTAGACGAATCAATGGCAACCGGAGAATCAATACCTATCAAAAAAAGGAAAGGAGACCAAGTTATAGGAGCCACCATAAACCAAAAAGGATTGTTGGGGATAAAAGCATCTAAAATTGGTAAGGATACCTTCCTATCACAAGTCATAAAGATGGTAGAGGAAGCCCAAGGTACTAAAGTGCCTATACAGGCCTTTGCAGATAAAGTAACATCTATCTTTGTACCAGTAGTCATAGTAATTGCCGCCCTTACCTTCATATCATGGCTAGTCTTCCCGGCATTCTTCAAGACAATTATAATATGGGCACAAAACTTTCTTCCATGGGCCAATCCTAATCTAGGAACATTCTCATTAGCTTTGTTTGCAACCATAGCAGTCCTTGTAATAGCATGCCCTTGCGCCTTAGGATTAGCCACCCCAACCGCACTTATGGTAGGATCTGGAAAAGGAGCTGAAAACGGCATACTTATACGGAATGGTGCAGCTATTCAGATAATGAAAAACACCAAGGTTATTGTCTTTGACAAGACAGGAACAATTACTAAAGGCAAGCCAGAAGTAACTGACATAATAACAGCCAAATCCTTTAAGGAGGAAGAACTGCTTCAATTAGCAGCATCAGTAGAAAACGCATCCGAACACCCATTAGCACAGGCAATAGTGGATAAAGCAAAATCCCTTAAGATTCAATTAAAAAAACCAAAAAACTTCTCCTCAATAACTGGAAAAGGAGTTAAAGCAAAGGTAATTAATAAGAATGTACTTATTGGATCAAAACTGTTGAAAGAAAGCAACATTGACTACTCATATCTAAAAGAAAAGATAGAAAAACTGGAGAAGGAAGCAAAAACCGTCATCCTAATTGCAATTAATAAAAAAACAGCAGGCATTATAGCCATAGCAGACGACCTCAAAGAAGATTCCCCAAAAGCGATAAGAGCCCTTCATAATCTAGGCTTCAAGACAGCAATGATAACAGGAGACAATAAAAGAACAGCAGATGCAATAGCAAAGAAAGTAGGTATTGACTATGTGCTTGCAGAGGTTCTTCCAGATGGAAAAGTGGACGAAATTAAAAAACTACAAAAGAAAAGAGGCATAATTGCCATGGTTGGAGACGGTATTAATGATGCTCCAGCATTAACACAGGCAGATATTGGAATTGCCATTGGAACAGGAACCGATATAGCAATTGAAAGCTCCGATATTACTTTAGTTAGAGGCAACCTTAGCGCCGTAGTTAGTGCAGTAAGACTTTCAAAAGCTACATTCAGAAAGATAAAACAAAATCTTTTTTGGGCATTCTTCTATAACTTAATTGCAATCCCGGTTGCCATGTCAGGTTTGTTACATCCAGCAATTGCAGAAGCAGCAATGGCCTTCAGTTCAATAACAGTGGTGGGAAATGCAAACCTCCTCAGACGTGTAAAGATATAAAAGCACAATCACCACCCACCCTTCGTAAAAGAAAGAGCTGCCTAATGGCAGCATCCTTTCATACCCTTACACATCTCCTTTCCTTCTGGTGTATGCCTGATATGTATACCCTCCTGGCCACACTCGATCTTGGCTATCACCTTACCTTCACAGACGATGTCACAGTTTTTATGCATCTTTTGCACCTCCATTGATTAATATTGGATATCCGATATCGGTAAACCGATACTTATATATAAATCTATCGGTTATACGATACAAAAAGTTATATGGTATTATGATAAAAGCAAATATTTATATATTGGATTTCCAATACTCTCTGTATGTTCAAACATCATATGAAAGGATTCCTTACCTATCTTCTTTTATGGATCCTCAGCAAGAAATCAATGACCGGCTCTGAAATAGCCAAAGAACTGGAGAAGAGAAAAGGCCATAAGCCAAGCCCAGGAACTATTTATCCTGCATTAAAGGAGTTAAAGGAAAAGGGATTCCTGGAGTCAGACAAGGAAAAAAGATATTCCTTGACAAAAAAGGGAGAAAAAGAACTAAAGTCAGCCTGTTATTTCTTCTGTAGGATATTCCACGACATGAAGGAGATGCATCATTGCTGTCACGGAAAGCATTAAAAAAAATTATATAATAACATTTAAAAACAAACCTCATTTCTCAGATAGTATGAAAACAATATACACCTTGCAGGCAGGAGAAAAACTA
Organism: Candidatus Nanoarchaeia archaeon; assembly: GCA_028279655.1. Taxonomy (GTDB): domain Archaea; phylum Nanobdellota; class Nanobdellia; order Woesearchaeales; family JACPBV01; genus JAHWHQ01. The sequence continues at coordinate 82,904 of JANQNH010000006.1, forward strand.
AATAAAAAACAATTCCTGGAATACTTTGAGAAAAAAGTACGCAAGACCATAAGGACCAATAAGCTTATCGGAAAGAGAGAAAAGATCCTGGTAGCCTGCTCAGGTGGAAAAGACTCCACAACAGCCCTATACCTGTTAAACAAGATTACAAAAGACAACAAAAACATCAAAATAGAAGCAATCCATAATGACCCTTCTATAGGAACCTACAGCAAGATCAACAAGAACAACATAATAAAATTCTGTAAGCAGCATAATATCCCATTACACCTGACCTCTTTTAGAGAGGAATTTGGGCACTCTCTCTGTTACATAAAGGACCTCCTGAAGGAAAAAGAAATAAGATACAAGTCCTGCTCAATATGCGGAGTGCTGAGAAGATACCTGTTGAACAAAAAAGCAAAGGAACTTAGAGCCACAAAACTGGTAACAGGCCACAACATGGATGACGAATCACAGAACATAATGATGAACATATTTCAAAACCATACTGAAATATTGCCCAGGCTTGGCCCGATATCAGGCCTAAAACAAACAAAAGGATTCATACCAAGGATAAAACCATTATATTTCTGCACAGAAGAGGAAACAAAACTTTACTCCAAACTAAACGATTTCCCAGTAAAGTACGAGAAATGCCCTTGCAGAACAGACGCTTATAGAAAAGACATAGCAGATATGCTAGACGACTTTGAAAAACACCACAAAGCAACAAAATCAGGAATAATTCAATCTTTCCTAAAACTGCTGCCAACTCTAAAAAGAGAGGAAAAAGGAAAGGTTAAGCGCTGCAAGAAATGCCAAGAGCCTTCTGCAGGAAACATATGCAACACCTGCAAGATATTGGATCTTATCAGATAATATCATCAACTGCTTCTTCAGCAACATTGCTCGGAATAGCAAAACCAACCCCTTCAGCACCGCTTATCTTCCAATTGGCTATCCCAACAATCTCCCCAGCAGCATCTACAATAGGTCCTCCTGAATTCCCCGGGTTTATAGGCACATCTATCTGTATATACTCATTGCCGTCTGAAGCCATCCTTCTTGCGCTTATTATGCCTTGGGTAGCAGTAAAATCAAGACCAAGCGGATTACCTAGAGCAACAACACCCTGACCTATTTTTATATCATCAGAATCCGCAAAATCCAGTGCTCTAAAGCTTTCGTTAGACAGGATTTTCAAAACAGCGATGTCCAGCTCACTGTCAAAACCAACCACTCCTACATTATAGATGACCTTATCATAGTCCATAACCTTGATGGCTCTTGCTGATTGTATCACATGGAGATTAGTAATTATCTCTCCCTCTTCGCTTATTATAGCCCCAGAACCCTGCCCCTTATCTGTCAACACACTAACAACAGACTTTATTGAGTCCTGGATTACCTCTGAAAAGTCTGAACCGCTCACCTCTATGAGTGAAAGTTCTCGTTCAAGCTCACTCTTCGCCTCTTCTATAGACCTCTTGCTTTCACTTTCAACCTCAGATATTATCTCGAGAAGCTCCTGATCTCTCTCCTTATTCTTTTTATCAACATTAGATATCAGGTTTTGCAGTAATTTCATATCGTCGTTCAGTAAATCATTCAATTCATCAACCTTATTATTATAATCCTTTATTACAGAATTAAGTCTGCTGTTTAATTTAGCAAATTTCTCTTCCTGTTTGTAGTCCGTCCAGACCATAAAGCCAACCACTATAGCAAGAAGTAGTACAGTAATCAAAACATTGCCTAGGAATAGTTTTTGCTCCTTTCTCATAAGGGGGAGGAGACAAATAACATATAAAAATATTTCCTTTAACTAGTTACAGTAAATTCCTGCTTCTCTCAACCATCTCAACAAAATACCTATGGATCCTCGGATCATCGGTTAGTTCAGGATGAAATGTGGATACCAGCAGATTACCCTGCTCAACCATGACTGGTTTTCCATCAAAATCTCCTAGAATCTTACAGCCATCCTTTACTCCAGTTATGACAGGAGCCCTTATAAAAATACCCTTAAATGTCTTATCAAGGATATCAATCTCAGCCTCAAAACTATCTACCTGTCTCCCATAATCATTCCTCTTAACAGATATATCCATCAATCCTAATTTAGGCTGGCTACTCCCGACTATCTCCTTAGCCAACAATATTGCGCCAGCACACGTCCCGTATATGGGCATCCCTTCTGAATATCTTCTCTTTATCTCCCTATCAAGACCGTACCTATTCATTAGCTTGCCTATAGTAGTAGACTCACCACCAGGTATGATAAGCCCGCTTATCTCACCCATATCCCTTGGCAATTTGACAAGCTTAGAATCAACATTACATCCCTTAAGCATATCTATGTGGTCTTTTACAGAGCCCTGTAAGGCCAACACCCCTATTTTCATCTTACCATCCCCTATCTTGCATACGGGTCTCTAATTTAGAAATCTCCAATCCCTTCATAGCATCCCCTAATCCTTCAGAAGCCTTAGCAACAATCTTCATATCCTTAAAATGAGTAGTAGCTTCAACGATTGCTTTAGCTCTTTTCTTAGGGTCTTTGCTCTTGAATATTCCAGAACCAACAAAAACACCATCTACTCCTAACTGCATGCACAAGGAAGCATCCGCAGGTGTAGCAATCCCTCCAGCAGCAAAATTAACAACAGGCAACCTTCCTAATCTCCTTACCTCTTCGACTAGGTTAAGAGGAACCTTGGACTCCTGGGCAACCCTTTTTAGATTACCATGCTTCAGAGCAGCAATCTCTGAACTAACAGTCCTTATATGCTTGACAGCTTCGATAATATTGCCCGTACCTGCCTCTCCTTTTGTCCTTATCATAGCAGCCCCTTCATTTATCCTACGCAGAGCTTCACCAAGATTAGTGGCCCCGCACACAAAAGGGATCTTAAACTTGTTTTTATTGACATGAAACTTATTATCAGCAGGAGTCAACACCTCTGATTCATCGACATAATCAACACCGAGATGCTCAAGAATCTGTGCTTCAGCAAAATGCCCTATCCTGCACTTTGCCATTACAGGAATAGTCACTGCACTCATTATCTCCCCTATCTTCTTAGGATCACTCATACGGGCAACCCCGCCTTGTGCCCTGATGTCAGCAGGCACCCTTTCCAGAGCCATAACAGCTACAGCACCAGCCTTCTCGGCAATCCTTGCCTGTTCAGCTGTCACTACATCCATTATCACTCCGCCCTTTAGCATCTCAGCTAGGCCTTTCTTAAGTGCATACGTTCCTTTCTCGACTTTTTTGTCCATAATACCCCACTCCCCATAGAATCCTGCAATACTTTATAAATCTTACTTCTTTTTAAAGAAGGTGGGAAAATAATAAAAGTCAATACCAATTTCCATTGATTATTATGGCAATCAAAGAACCTGATGAAGACGAACCAATATTTACAATCATAGATGTCTATCCTGCTTTTGAGAATCTGGCTTATTTATATATCAGTGAAGGGCCATGTGAAACAGCAGCGGCAAAAAATAGGGAGATATTATACGATCTACCTGATTTTCTGAAAGATAGAAAACCTAGTTTGTCTCACCTTGTCTCTGGAGATGATCCAGCTAAGGTATATGGTTATTTGGAAGATATCTTAGGAAGAGAATGTATCCCATATAATACTAAAGTGATATCAGAGGGAGTTTTATATCAGGTTACAGTCAACAGATCCAAAAAAAGAGAAGTAGAACATTTAATTTCAATATTTCTTTAACCTTTTAAGTTTAAATCCTAACCTTTCTTCTTACATATAAACATACAATGATCGAGCTCGTAAGGCTCCAAGGTCCTATAATCAACAATTGTCATCTCCTTATCAAGCTTCTGTCTTACCTCAGCAAATATAGCCTTCGGTTTCTTAGTTACATCCACACTTCTGGCCTTCACAGCCAACAACCCATATCCCTCCTTCTTCAGGAACATCTTAACATTCTTCAAGAATATCTCTACCTGGTCCCTCTGTGCAATATCCTGGTAGACAACATCGACCATACTAACTTTATCAACATAACTCAAAGGTTTATTGGCATTACCTAGTATTGGGGCGATATTATTTCTATCCTCACAGACAAACACCATCTCCCTCATTACCCTCGGTGCAAAATCAAGCGCAAATACAAATCCATCTTTTCCGACAATATCAGAAACATGCGAAGGAGTAGTCCCATAACTACATCCTAGATAAAGAACAACACAACCCTTACGTATAAATATATTATTGCTCCCTTTCAATATTGCAGCAGCAAGCTTTGATTTACGAGCATTCCACTCCCTATACTCAACACCTTTCTCCTTCACCAATCTCTCATCATAGACTTTTTTTCCAGGAACCAGATTAACAGTATACAACCTCTTCCTATGATCCTCATAAACCTCAAAAACCTTACCCTTCTTTATCATTTGAACTTCTCCTCAATCTCCTTCAATAGCCTGTCACCAACAAACTTCCCTTTGAAATAATCAACCTTCACAGCTATGCTTATCTTGTCAGCCAAAGCTCTTGCGATCTTCCCATGCTTCTCCTTAGGATTCTTAGCTATCAATGGATGCCCAAAAAGAAAACCATACTTTGGAGCACGACTCTTGCTCTTCATATGCCTGAACAAAGCCTTCTCTGCCCCTAATAACTGTATGGTGGACGCAGGAAACAACATCAGATTCTTCAGGCCACCAGCCTGATCTATCAGCTTAGCCCCTATCATAGCTCCGGCAATAGCTAGGACATTAGGGCACACCTTTTTCATCACATTTTCAAGATATTTCTCTTGCTTAATCTTTAACTCAAAAAGACCCTTCACTTCCTTAGCCAAGATAAGTATAGGCTCAAGCTCTTCCTTTGAAAACTCAGCACCCATCGAATCCTTGACCTTCTTCTGTTTTCCTTTAATCACCAAATCGACAAACTTCTCTTGATCATTAATAGAATTTTCAATCTCAGGGTTATAAAGTGCATACCACTCCCTTAATCTCTTTGCCAAAGTATTGATAGACTTCTCTATCTCTCCAATATTGCTAACTGCCTGCATAACCAAAAGGTCATCCTTCACAGAATCCTTAATGGCCATCTTAGCAACCCTAAGGTTCCCTTCATAAAAACCCTTAAAGTAATCCTTAGCCTTAAAGAACTCCAATATCCTAATAAGGTCCTTCCCTTCAGGTCTCTTCAGATTCTTGTACCTCTTAACTAATTCCTTCTCAACCTTAGAAGATTGTTCATTATCCTTGAACACTTTCTTATCCAAAATCTTAAAGTGTTCATTAAATACAAACGTTCCAATAACATTGGTGAATATGTACTTGTTATGCATATTATCTTAGATTATCGTAACCTATTTAAATTTAATGATATTACAGCATGTTATGATCCTTATCTACATAACCTGCAAGGACAACAAACAAGCAAAAGACATAAGCAAGCACCTATTAGAGAAAAGACTGGTAGCCTGCACCAACATACATCCTATAGAGAGCATGTACTTGTGGGAAGGAAAGATTCAGCAGGAAAAAGAGACAGTGATAATAGCAAAAACTAAGGAAAAAAAATACGAAAGGATAAAGCAGGAAGTAAAGAAGCTGCATTCTTATGATACTCCATGTATAATTAAGATCTCTGCAGAAGCAAACAAGGAATATGATGGCTGGATAGAAGAAGAGACATCTTAAACCCCTAAAGCAAAGCTTTTTAATGACTCTTTGATTAACCTATGCAGGGATAGTGGAATCTATGGCAAGAATCAGCATTGACAAAGAAAGATGCAAGGAATGTTCTTTTTGTATTATATCATGCCCTATGAAGATCATTAAGATGTCCTCATCCCTGAATAAAAAGGGCTATCATTATGCAGAGATTATAGATCAGAGCAAATGCACCGGCTGTGGATTATGTTTCAAGATGTGCCCAGACCTATGCATAGATATAGAAAAAGACTAACAATAATCAATGAAAATCTCTACAAAACTGGCGCAGACGAGCCGGGGGTTGCCCCCGTCGGGGTGGCTCGTAGGACAAAACCGAAGGTTTTGACCGTCTGCCGCCATAGTTTTTGTTGAGATTTTTTTAAATAAGATAAGCAAAACCAATAAAATGCCAAAACAACTGATGAAAGGAAACGAAGTGTGTGGGGAAGCAGCATTACAGGCAGGTCTGAGGTTCTATGCAGGTTATCCAATTACCCCTCAAAATGAGATTCCGGAATATATGTCAAAGAGATCTAAGGATTTCAACTCAGTTTTTATACAGGCAGAGGCAGAATTATCTGCGATAAACATGCTATTTGGTGCGTCAGCAGCTGGATTCAGATGTATGACCTCTTCATCTTCTCCGGGAATCTCCCTAAAACAAGAGGGAATTTCATACCTTTGTGGTGGAGAGCTTCCATGCGTCATTGTAAACATGGTTAGGGGAGGTCCAGGCCTTGGAAACATCAGGGCTGCTCAGTCTGATTACTTCCAGGCAACAAAAGGAGGAGGGCATGGAGATTATCATATGATTGTATTAGCACCCTCAACATTACAGGAACTATACAATCTCACCATGAATGCCTTTGACTACGCAGACTACTATAGGAATCCGGTTATGATCTTGGGAGATGGCATATTAGGTCAGATGTTTGAGCCAGTAGAAATAATACCATACAAACCCATCCTTACTCTTCCGGAAAAAGACTGGGTCCTGGACGGTTGCAAAGACAGAAAACCAAGAATCGTAAGGACATTATTTCTTCGTCCTGCAAACTCTTTGCAGGAGCACAATATCAATCTGACCAAAAAATATGAAAGAATTCAGAAAGAACTAAACCTGGTGGATACATTCCAGATAGAAGATGCAGATCTTATCCTGGTAGCATACGGGACTACTGCTAGAATAGCAAAATCATCCATAGAGAAAGCCAGGAAACAAGGATTAAAGGTAGGTATGATACGGCCAATAACCTTGTGGCCATTCCCGTCAGATACAATAAGGAAAGCAGCAGAAACAACAAAGAGATTCCTGGCAGTTGAGATGTCCAGCGGACAGCTTGTTGAGGATGTTAAGCTATCCTTATTCGGAAAATCAGATATTGAGGTACAGCACTTCGGCCTTGGAGGGGGATGGTATCCTTCACCAACCAACATATATGAGAAGATAGAAGAGGTCTTAAAATGAAATTAACAAGACCAGAGTCCCTAAAACCAGCAGAAACACACTATTGTGGAGGCTGCGGTCATGGGATTATCCATCGTTTAGTTGCTGAAGTACTTGATGAGATGAACCTAAGGGAAAAGACCATTGGCACAGCACCAGTAGGATGCGCAGTCCTTCTATACGACTACTTTAACATCGATATAATAGAATGTTCTCATGGAAGGCCTCCAGCAGTTGCAACAGCGATGAAACGATTGATGCCTGACAAGATAATGTTCACCTACCAGGGAGACGGAGACCTTGCAGCCATTGGCACCACAGAGACAATCCATGCTGCAAACAGAGGGGAGAACTTCACTACAATCTTTGTTAACAACGCGATATATGGTATGACAGGAGGCCAGATGGCACCGACAACCCTCCCTCAACAGAAGACGACAACAACACCGTTTGGAAGGGACCAAGCAACAGAGGGAAGCCCAATAAAGGTCTGTGAACTGCTAAAAACATTAGACGGCCCGGTTTACATCGAAAGGGTTGCTGTAAATTCCCCTCAGAATATCATCAAGACAAAAGCAGCTATAAAAAAAGCATTTCAGTACCAGTTAGAAGGAAAAGGCTTTACTTTTGTAGAAATCCTGTCACCTTGCCCAACAAACTGGAAGCTTTCAACAATTGAATCACTTAAGTATGTTGATAAGATGATGGATTACTTTCCATTAGGGGTTTTTAAGGACATAAAATAACTATAAGACTAAAAAATGCAGGAAAAAATAATCATAGCAGGATTCGGAGGACAAGGGGTTGTTCTGGCTGGAAATGTATTAGCACAAACTGCAGTTATAGAAGAAAAGAACGTAGCTGCCATGGTATCTTATGGAGCAGAGATGCGGGGAGGAACAGCCCATTGCATAATCACCATCTCAGACCAAGAGATAGCTTCTCCTGTAGTTGAAGAGCCTACATCTACCATAATCCTAAACGAGCCATCTCTTGATAAGTTTGAAAACAAGATTCAAAAGGATGGGTTGATGGTGATAAACAGCTCAATGGTCAAAAGAGAGGTTCAAAGAAAAGACATCAAGATAATAAAAGTACCAGCTACAGATATAGCAAACGAGCTGGGAAACGCAAGAGTGGCTAATCTGGTTCTGGTTGGAGCATTCATAAAGAAGACAAACCTGCTGGACCTGAACAATGTCCTGGATAACCTTCACAAGTTCTTTCCTAAAAGCAAACAGAACCTTATAGAGATTAACAAAGAGGCATTAAAAAGAGGTGCCCAGTTAGTTTGAGGGGATTTGCAAAGGATTGATAATATGATTACAAAAAGGGACCTAAAAATTGCTCTTTTGATTGCAGCAGGATTTATCTCACCTGCAGATGCTTCTGATTTCTTTACTGCTATCAAATCCCCTATAAGGACTACTATCCCAAGTCAGTTTGAAATACTTTCAACCTATAGTCATGCTGATAAACTCGTAGATAAGAACGGAAATTCAAAACCCATCCATCTTTCAAGATGGAAAAACACATTAATGCTAAAAGGGAAAACCAGTAATTTTTATGGATCAGTAGCCGTACCTTTCACTTCCGTGACAAACGATACCATAGATGAAAGATTAAGCGGCTTTGGAGATATTGGTTTTGAGGTGGGGCCCCATTTTAAGAAAGGGGATCTATACTTTATGCCAACTGCGAGTTATTATCTAGGCACTGGAAAACATGATCCACACAAACCTCTTAATTTAGGGACAGGTAAAGACTGGATGGGAGGTTCACTTTACTTCACACTTCTGCAGGATGACTGGATATTCGATCTCTACGGAGGCCATTTTAACCAACAGAACGGTCCTTTGTATAGGAACAGGTTTGGCGGAGCTGCCGGTCTAAAGAAAGATATGTTGATCCTTGGCGTAGGGATGGATTACACCCAAGGATATGGTGGACAAGAGATACTAACCTTAGGACCCCTAATTAGATATATAGATCCTCAAAAAAGATTTCATATTACAGGGGGTTTTGAGATACCCTCACACATCGAAAACAGCACAAAAGATAACAGGTTTTTCCTTAGACTTAGGATTCCCCTAGGACAATCAAAAGCACCTACACCAAGAAATCATCCTGCAGGCCAAAGAAATTACAATAACCCTAGGAAATAGATAAAACACCCCATCCTTTAATTCTTATAAGAATATTTATAACAAAAAAATATTTATATAGGAATATAAATACCCTTAGTGAGGTAGTTAAAATTCCCACAAAAAAAACCTTTGGAAAACATTGTGGAAAGGGCATTTGATAATTTAGACCTGGTTCTGTTAGCTGCAGGTACAGCATTATTGTTCCCTACCGCTGCCACCATGGCAACACTTTTTGGAGGAGCATATATGGTAGCTGGTGCTGCAGAAAAGTACGAAAAAAGCATTGATGGAAAACAAAAAAGAAAACTAAAAGGATTACAGCAAGAGATCAATAGAGACCTTGATAAGTATAGGTTAGAGCTTGCTATAAAATTACAGCAACATGGTATAGAAGATAAAAGAATAGAAAATTATCTAGATAGGATAATAAAAAAAGAAGATTTTAAGGATTACGTAATAATTAAGTAGTTTACTCCTCACAAAGCTTCAACAGCTTCTCCCATTCAGAATCAACATGCTGCTGTATCTTGTCAATAAGGGCCTTGTTCTCTGGCTTAAGCAGATGCTTAAACCTTCCCTGTGTCTTTATGTATTCAGTAACAGGGACGTCCTTAGAAGGCTTGTAGGTTAGCTTATATTTGCCGTCTACAACCTCATAAAGTGGCCAGAATTTTGTCTCAACAGCAAGCTTGGCGATCTCCATTGTTTTCTCAGGAGGATACTTCCAGCCAAGAGTGCATGGCTGCAATATCAAAAGTACCTTGGGGCCTTTGATTGACAAGGCCTTCTCAGCCTTTGCAGTTAAGTCCATTATATTATGTACTGATGCTTGAGCAACATAAGGAAGGTTATGTGCTATCATCACTTTAGCAAAATCCTTTCTGAATTCCTCTTTGCCCTGGAGCACCTTACCTGCAGGGGCTGTAGTAGTAGAAGCACCAAAAGGAGTAGCACTGCTTCTCTGGATCCCAGTATTCATATAAGCATTATTATCATAGCATACATATAGGAAATCATGGCCCCTTTCCAGAGCACCCGATAATGACTGGAAACCGATATCATACGTTCCCCCGTCCCCACCAAAAGCTATAAACTTAATGTCTTCTTTTATCTTGCCCTTCTTCTTTAGGGCTCTAAAAGCAGTCTCAGCTCCAGCGATGGTAGCTGCACTGTTCTCAAAAGCAGAATGGATGAAAGGTATGTTCCAGGAGGTAAAAGGATATATGGTGGTTGTAACCTCTAAGCACCCGGTTGCGCAAGAGGCAACAACTGGCTTATCAGTAGATGCAAGTATAGCTCTAACTATAGAAGGAAAACCACACCCGCTGCAGCTTCTATGTCCTGGGGCTAATTTCTTCTCTTTTAGTTTTTCAGATAATTGTTTATAGTTCATTCTCTCAACCCTACAGTACCATGCTCCTCTAGTTTATCATTGATCATCTTGTCAAAAACCTGCTCAATATCCTCAACAAATATGTTCCTTCCTCCTAATCCGAACACCAATGAGTGTAATTTGCCGTCATAATTAACGTCATAAAGTGCATTCTTAATCTCTCCATACAACGGAGGATTCGCTCCAAATGAAACAGCCCTGTCAAGGACAGCGATCTTCTTAATCCCTTTTAATGCATTGGCAACCTCTTTGTAAGGGAAGGGCCTGAATAATCTCAATTTCAATAATCCAACCTTTTTTCCTTCCTTCCTCATCTTATCGATCGCAGTCTTTGTGGTGCCTGCAGTTGAATTCAAAGCAACAATGACACAATCAGCATCCTTCATATTATACTCGTCAAAATAACCATATTTCCTTCCGGTAATCTTAGACAATTCTTCTCCTATCTTAATATACTCCTTCTTAGCTTCATCCATAGCAGGGATCTGCTGGCTTCTTGTCTCAAAATAATAATCCTGCAGCTGCAAAGGCCCATGCGTAACAGGCTTTTTAACATTTAAAAGACTATGAGGATACTTATGCTCTCCGATAAACTTCTTAACATCTTTATCATCAAAGACCTCTACATTCTCAACCCCATGCGAAGTGATAAACCCATCCTGGCATACCATGGCAGGCAACAATACCTTCTCTGCTAACCTCATTGCCAACAAGGAATTTTCATAGACCTCTTGTGCACTCTCAGAATAAATCTGGATCCATCCAAGGTCCCTTGCACCCATAGAGTCTGAATGATCGCAATGTATGTTTATAGGAGCACTCAAAGCCCTATTGACTATCTCCATTACTATTGGTAGCCTAAGTCCGGAGGCAACACCTACTATCTCCCACATAAGTGCAAGACCAGCACTGGCAGTAGCAGTCATAACCCTAGCACCTGCAGCTGAAGCGCCAACAGCACAGCTCATAGCACTATGCTCTGACTCCACCCTGATCATCTCAGTATCGACAACACCATTAGCAACAAAGGTGGCAAAGGTCTGCATTATTGCTGTTTGAGGAGTTATTGGAAAAGCAGGAACCACGTCTGGATTGATCTGCCTCATAGCTTCAGCGCCAGCTCCCGTACCAGTTACAGCCTTTATCTTGCTCATTTTGTGAATTTTGATTCCTCTTCCATCTTTATACATTTTACAGGGCACACATTCATGCATATGCCGCAGCCTTTGCAATATTCAAGATCAGTCTCTTTCCTCTTGATATCCTTCCCAGAACCCTCAGAGGGGATGCAATCCTCAGGACACAAAGGAAGGCACATCATGCATTGGATACACTTTTCCTTATCCCAGATAGGCCTAAAACTACGCCAGTCACCTGTCTTAAACTTCTTGGATGAGCCTGCTTCGTCTATAAGCCCCCCGATTGGTATATCCTTATTGGATTTCAAAGTCATTATACTGCCTCAAAAGCCATCTCCACTCCCTTGATGGTGGATTTGGTCTTTTCTTCCCCTAATTTCTTTAAAAATTTCCCTTTAACAGAGTTCTTAACAGCTTCAAGAGGGATTACCTTTGTCAATTTTACAAAAGCCCCTAATATTGGAGTATTTGGTAGGTTTTTACCAACAGTATCTATGGATATCTTAGTAGCATCAACCGTATATACCTTTCCATTAAATCCGACCTGCTTCTTGATATCGTCAGCACTCTTAGGGGAGTTTACCAACAACACACCTTCTTCGGTAAGGTTTTCCACAACTTTGGGGTTTATTAAAGTAGGATCAATTACAATTACAATATCTGGATTAACCACAGGGGCATACGTAGTGATTATCTTATCCGATATTCTAGCGTAGGCCTTCATAGGTGCTCCAGCCCTCTCAGGACCATACTCAGGAAATGCCTGTATCTTCTTTCCTTCTCCTAGAGCTGCCTCTGCAATAAACTGGGAAGCAGTCTTGGCTCCTTGCCCGCCCCTTCCGATTATAACAATCTCAAATATCTCCTTATTTTTCATCAAAAAATTAGAAACCCATTTGATTTATAAATTTATCGGTACTTTTTGAATAAATCAACCAAATGAGTTATCCTCATTTTTCTTATTTTCTCAAATTCCTCAACTGAAATAATATTTTGGCATAATTTAACTAATGAATATTCAACTTTATTGTCAGTTAAATAATTTTTCCTCCTATTTGGAATATCTTTTTGTTTGAATAAACTAATTATCCTATTGATTTTGCCCCTATGATACAAATGGGGTAGGAGATAATATGCTAATTTTATACAATCATCAAAATTTCTTATAGATGTCCTCCAAACTGAAGCATCTTTTAACCTTACAACAGAATTTAAATTTAATTCATTTTTTAGTATGCTATCAATTTGTATTACAACCTTTTTACTTGCACTTGTAAAACTATATCTTGGGTACAGATGACCATTTACTTTAATAATCCCAAAATGGCCTTCTGTTTCCATAGCTGCCGCCAATATTCTGATTTTATCTTCAAAATCATTAATCTTGTACAATTCATCTTCTATAGATATCTTTGGAGACTTAAATCCCAGATTTACCCCATACCTCAACCACAAAATCTGTTTGAAAATAGACGAATCAATCCTTAAAATAAAATGGTCTTTATTTTTCCTTTTCATAATTTTTATTGGAAGATTGAACTCTCCCTTTATCCTTTTAGCAATATTAAAAAGTGCTTCTTTACCTTCTCTCTTTTGTTCTATCTCAACTCTGGCATCTGATAGAGATACATGTCCCTCAAATTTTATCCATGCTAAGATATCCACAACATTGATTATAGATTTATTTTGAAAAATAATCCCTTTTTCTTTTGATTGTCCGCAAAGCATTTTATTTTCTAGAATACTCCATGAGTTTAAATTTAAGATTTGACAGGTTTTAAATAAAGCAGTTATTGGAACTTTAATCTTCATATTTATCCAATCACTTACTCTAGAGGGGGACCTGTTTACTAACGGAGCAAATGATTTTACTGAACCAACTTTTTTAGTTGCTTCCTTAATTAAACTAGCGACCTCTTTGTTTATTGAGATATAGGTAGGATAACAAACAACTTTAGGATTAAAAACTCTCTTATTTTCTATTCTTTTAATCCTTACAGTATTTAGACAAAACCACAAATATTGGTATTCAACAGGTACTTTCCAATCTTTTAAGTTTTTATTACAAACATCACTTAACTCATTTAATGAAATACTATCGGGGATTATTTCATTAGCATACTTAAATGCACTTACTACTCTTTCATGTTTAGGTATTTCATATATCATATACATCGCCTCAATTAAGATTTCTTTTCGTCTTGTAAAGAAATCTTTGAGGTGCAAAAAAAGAGAGTTTAGAGCGAAACTACATAATTGATTCTCTATGAAATAGAAAATCATTATTTAGCAGTTTTTGCGTTCTCTCTTTTCTTTTAGGTAAGAAGTTTGGATTTATATACCTCACGCAGGGATTTGGCAAGTGGTAAGTGAGATGCTTAAAATAGCTGTAGTGATAAAATTTTAAGGATAGAATCCTTCTTCTCACTTGCCAAAAAGTTGGCAAGTGGACTGCATAAGCACTACCTATGTCTAATTGAGAATGCACCCATTATAGAATAAAATCTTTGGTTTATCACTCGCTCAGATCATCCTTTATCTGCTCAGCCTTAGCCATCTCTTCTTTCAGCTTCTCAAGATCCCTAGAGATCTTGTCCTTCTCAATCTCAAGTTTATACATCTTCTTTGCTCGCAAAGGTCCCCTCTTAGATTCAGGCATCTTGGTAGAGGCAATATCTTCCCCAACCTCTTTCAGCTTGGATTTCAGCTTGCCTCTTTCGATCTTTAGCTTCTCCAGTTCTTTCTTTACATCACTGATAGCATCCCCGAGAATAAGCCTCTCCTTCTCAACCTCCTTTTTCTGTGTAAACTTGATATTCTTTAGCTTAAGATCAACAATCTCCTTAGGCCATCCGATATCAAGCAAAGCCTTCCTGATCTTAGCCTTGCTATGACCATTATTAATCATTCGCTCAATATATCCAGACATCTTTTTTAGATGTTTCTCATTATTTGTCATAGAGCATTAATCGTTGGACTAGCTTATAAATTTTTTGTTTACAGATGCCTAAAAACATATTTTAACCAAAGAAGTTCATTTACTCATATATCTCTCGATCTCTTTCTTCCCCTTTCTATAAGCTCCTTTGCTTATATAACCCAGCCTATATCCTTCCTCTAGTGCATCCACCTTCTTCCTTATGCCTGGTTCCTCGCTTGTCTTTTCCGCCACTTCCTTAGAATAATCCCTGCGTAGATTTCCTTTACTTGCCCAGGCCCCACTATCTATAGGATGCCGATGCACTAGGATACCCAATACAGCACCCAGAAGAATAAGGACAGCAATTACTATAGCTAATATCGTTGAGTTCTCAAGTGGACTTGGTAACTCTACCCCTTTTACATCAAATATATCAGAATCCATGCTTGTAGAATAACCATACTTTGCCATAACCACAAACACATACCTCCCTTCTTCTATATCTCTAGGTATAGGTAGCTCCCTTGTGTACCATAGATCCTTATCTACATTAATCACCTCTTCCATCTCAACAATTACCTCTCCAAGAGAATTCTTTATCTGGTATACCACATCTACATCAGCCTTTATCCCCTCCAGATTATAGAGGTCTATGTTGGATGAGATGTCTTGCCCGGGCCTGATGACTTTTAGGTTGCTCGGTATATATGTGTTGATGTCAACAATTACCTTCTTGCTCTCTACCTCTATTATCACTAATACCTTCTTTTCTACCCCTTTTGCCCTAACCAATATCTCCCCGTTATATGTTCCTACCTTGGTATCCCTGGTGTCAAACACAACATCAATGATCTTGTTCTCAAAACCCCCTAGTGAGAATTTCTTTTCATCAACTCTTACTACTTCTCCTATCCCTCTGGTCTCGATTTCAACATCTATATCTCCTGTGAGCATATTGCTCAGGACCATCCTTCTCTTGATGTTGTCCCCCAGTTTTAGAGATACCTTAAACATCTCAGGATCCACCTGGATAACATTCCTTACAACATCTAACAGCACATCTGCTCCTTCCTTTCTTTGGAAATAGAGCCAGACATCCATATCCCATGTCTTGGTTAGAGTAATAGACATGTCGTTGGTCCCGTCTCCGTTTATATCAATCTCAATCTCCTCGTCCATATTGATAGTATATGTCTTAGACCTGTGTTTTAGCAAAGCAGTCATATAATCGCTGCCTACCTCGATAATAGATATATCAAATCCGCTGATTCCGTCAAAAGTGAACTTGACTGTCTTTTTGTCTCCGGTCCTTAGTATCTTTGTATCGATCTTAGAGAAATCGACATGGAATCCCTGGGAACTTATTCCTCCTCCACCTCCTCCGCCCCCACCAGAGGAACCAGAATCAGAGCTGCAAGCACCACAGTCCTCAGGACAGCTGCTGCATGACTCATCTCCATCACAGTTCCCATCTCCACAGGAAGAGACAGAAGGGCAAGAGCCGCAATCTGCTTCACAAGTGGAGCAGTTCTCATTTGATTGGCAGCTTCCATCTCCGCAATAATAATCGCTTGATACATTCAGAGTAATGATACCTGAATCGATTGAGTTTGAACAGCTGCTGTTATCCTCGACAAGGATTGCGATAGAATAAATCCCTTCCTGGATGACAGTTGGAGTGAATGATATAGTTCCATCAGCAGAACCAATGTTAAAAAGGCTGGTATTATCACTAAATGTAAGTTCCTGAACACCAGAGTTAGGGTCGCTTGCATTAACATCACAAGTATACAATGAATCAACAGGAGCATCAATACTGCAATTCAGCTCCAGAACAGGAGGATGATTCAGGCAAATTGAAAGTTGCCCAGTGGCAGCCTTTCCGGTAATGAGCATTCCTGCCCTATGATATACCATAGAGTTGCCAGCTAAAGAAACTATGGTAAAAAGGATCGCCAGAAGCGCAATCTGGTTGTTGGTTAATCTCATTTTTTATACTTTAGAAGAACCTCCCTGATTCCTTCCCTTACTATCTCTGCCTGGTTGCTGAACATTCCCCTCTCTATAAGTTCCTCCATCTTCTTCTTTATCTCCTTCCCTACCCTTATGTGTACCAATCCCATAATTAACACCTTTTTTCTATTTAAGTATCAGATATATATAAAAAATATAACTATTATATATCATATTGATATACTACTATTTAAACATTACTGATTCTAGGCTTTGTTCAAATAATCCCTTAGAAACTAATTCTGTTCAAAAAACAAGCAATATGTTCAAAAAATAGTTTTTTTACGTAAGTAGAAATCAATAAAAAAACAAACTTCATGGAACAGCAAGTCTACAGTTAACCCTGTTACTATGCCTTCCTACTTTAGGAGGTATTTTTTCACATATAGTTTTATCTTTTTTCTCAATCGCCACATAAGTATAACATTCACCCCTTAATTCACCTGTTTCCATCTCTTCGACCAACTTCTTTTCTTCTTCAGTATCTTCGTTGTGTTTATCATCATCTATCTTCCAGTTTATCTTTCCACAAGCAGACTCATCCAAAGTAGATTTTGCATAGATCAAGTAGCACTCATAATCATTATAAGCTTTCACACACCAAGACTTATCCTTCGTAGCCACAGCAATCCTCCACATGCAATCATTCCAAGAATTTGCTTTGTCTTCTCCATTACAGAAAGGTTCTCTCTCTTGAAGATTTACAGTTAGGTTTACTTCTGAAAGGCATTTTTTTAATTTTAAATCAATAATCACATTGCATATGTCTACATTAGCTCTTATCCCAAAAAACTTGTTATAACAGTCTATGGAAGAATCCAAAGGCTGAATACGGCAAAAGTGAGTGTCATTCTTTTTTAAAGCCCAGTCAGTTCTACAATCATTTTTTAATGACTCATCAACAAAGTAATTACAGTAAAAATTGTCAGGATACTTCTCTGAAAATTTTAGGTAACATAGATCATTAGACTCACTATCTTCATGCTTAAATTCACAAACATCAATCTCTTTTTGAGTTTCCATTTCTTTAGGTACTTCTTTAACCATATGTAAATCACTAGTCCTTTTAGTTGATGGTTCTTCTTCAACGCTTAGACCGATACTTATGGATTCATTGGCTTCGGTTAATGTTTCATTTGTCCCCCTAAGTTTGTTGTTGAATCTATTAACCGAACCTTCAAAATCAGAACAACCCACTGATAGAATTATAAATGAAACCGAAATAACGATTATTATATTTTTCATTTATATTTCATTTAAGAAGCAACCTATAAAAACCTTCCTGTAGATAGATTCCAAGAATACTTATAATCTGATGATCAGAACTAAGATTAGATTTCCCTTAAGTATATGAACCTTGCTTTCCCACTGTAGCTTCCCTTCTCAACATCCTTTGGAGGCGCACAGGTAAAAAATAACTTCTTCTCCTCCCCTCTATCAAGAACAAACCTTTCCTCAGAGACATGCACCCATTCTGCCATCATACCTTCCTGTTTCACAAAAACCCTTAATTGCTTATCCTCCATATTCTCTAGAGTTATCTCTCTTTGTGATGATCCGCCATGCTTAGGTATGATCCCAAAAGATATCACAGAATCATTAACATCCATTCCAACAACATCTTCTATCTTCACCTTCATGTCTATCTCTTGGATATCCTGTATTATGAACAGGCTATAGGCTAAGGATGTTAAAGAGAAAGACACCAAAACAACGATAAATCCCAGTAAGAGAATTTTGAATCTCATTTCTTCTTCCGGACTTTAGGGGATTTTTTCCTCAATAGGTAGACTACCAATATTGAATTTCCTATTACGAGAAGAACAACTACAACTATCAGCAATATTGTTGTAGAAGGTATATTAGAAGGTTTCTCTATGGTCCTTTCAGGAAGTACAGTTATCTTTCCCTTTTCCTCGCTGATCTTATCCCCATAATATACCTTCATATCTGCAACATGCTCTCCAAGGGCAAGAGATGTGGTATCCAGATATCCGACTATCTTAGCCTTACCCCATCCTGCAAGATCCATCTTCAAGGTTTCTATCTTCTGGTCAGCAACACTTATCTCCCCATAGACCCCATTTATCTCTTCATTCCAAAAGCTTTCTATCTCAATATCAAATCTATTGATCTCATTCTTATAGACCTCTTTTGTATAGTCAACTATATCCAAAAGCAACGTTCCTATCTTAAATTCAGTCTCTAATTCAAGCATCTCACCATCATAGTCAATCCTAGCCTTGGCAGTATACACTCCGATAGGCTGCTCAGCACTATCCCATTCAGAGTTCATCTCCCTCCTCTCTCCAGGACCAACATCTGATATAGGGCCTATAGTTAACACATCAACCTTATCCTTCCCATCATATATCTCTATAACACCTTCTATCTTTGAAATCCTTTCATTACCTCTGCTTATGATTCCTATGTTGAATGTAGCTGTTCCGCCCTCTTCAATACTACTAACACTAAAACCTCCCTCTATATACTTGCCAGGATATGACCTTCTTACCTTAAAAGGAAAGAAAGCAGCTGTTTTTGATGATATCCCTCCACCAGAAGAAGGAGTAATATCCTCAGCTCCAATCTGAATGATGTTCAAACCAGGTCTGATCTCCTCTGGAAGTTTAAGGTTAAATGTGAAAGTAGCAGTTTGCCCTTCTGGAATCTCCATGGTTTCCATACCAAAAGTGATATATTCTGTAAGCTCCCCCTTGGTCTTCATCTCCACTATTATATCTCCCCCAACATTATTGGTTATTATACCTTTGTAGTTCTCATTAAGGTTTGGCTCAAAATCAACCTCTGTAGTATAAAGACCAATACCTATTCCATAGCTTACTGGAATGATAAATAATACAAGTAAAAAGAAAACCATCAACCTAATTCTTCTATACATTATATCCTACTCCTACAAGTAGTTTATATAAACATTTCGAAAAACTAACAAAAAAAGAATTAAGTAAGCGCATTCGCTGTGAAGGTCAATGTTGCGCTCTGGTTAGTACCGCTGACAGGTGCATCTGCAGGAATAAACAATCTTGTGAATACGGATATCTGATCTGCAGAATCTGCATAGCTTAGGTTTACGCAACCAGTATACTCTACATTAGAGCCTCCGAAACTCAACCAGTCCCTTTGATAATATACACCTGGATCCCAGACATCACTATTATAATTGGTTGCATTCTGACAACCAGGTCTTGTTGATGCATTCCTTACAGAGAACCAGAACTGAGAACCAGTCCCTCCGATAAATGTGTTTGCAAGATCCGTAGTCTTAACAGTTACATTAAGGTCCACATTACCATCATTCTGTACAGTTATATTATCCGGCCATGTACCACCCTCGCAAGAACAATCAGCCGTAGTAGAATTGCTAGAGACATTGCATCCATAACCGGCAGTTGGAGCGCAAGATCCAAATTGTATCTGCGTATCGACTACATTGACAGATGCAGTCTGGGCAATGCTTACATTCACAATTCCAGTAGTTACCATACCAGTACTTGATGGAATAAGTCGGTTTATCCTATGGAAGCTGATCATTGTAGCTCCTATAGAAACAACGATGGAAGCAACTAACAATATTGTTAACGTTCTATTAGATATTTGATTCAATTCAATCCCCTCTTTTATCCTGATGGCATATCCTCAACAGCCCCTTCAGCTTCTACAATAGTTATAAACACATTACTATGTGCTTCTTTACTAACCTCAGCCTTAGGAGAACTCACAACTATATTCTCCATCGCTACAAATGTCATCAAGGAAGTTATCAAGAAGACAACTACCATAACAATAAGTAAAATTGGCATTTTGTCTAGCATATGTTGATTTTCGTTTTGATACTATATAAATCTTTTGGTGCATCACAAATTACCAGCCAGAATAACCTGTTCATCCCTATACAATACCGACCACCCACTTACTATCTCTGTGCTCATCTCATGGCTTCCTTCCTCAAAAACCTCAAAAATCCCCAGATCCTCAAAATCAACAGAATAGACACCATCTCCAAATATATATCCAGAATCGATCCAATACTCCTTTCCAGACATATCGAGGAACTCCACTATATTGACCTTTACCTTATAATCGCTTATCCTTATCTTTATATATGCATCAAGAGGAATCTCCTCTGATATATTGATGTTGACCTTTCCATCAATCCTATAGAATGCCTTTTCCTCACCCTCATATACAGCATAACCAGTGATCGCACTATCATAGCTAAGCGCTATAATGAAGATCGTAACCATAGGTAGGATAATTGACACCAGGTTCTTAACATTATTGCCTAACCCCACATCCCTCTTATTCTTCCTTTTTCTTTTTGGTCCAACCTTCCTTTTTGCTTTCATCTTTTAATCCTCGACCTGAAATAATAGATAAACCAACCAAAATTAGCCATAACCAGTATTATCACAAGAACAATCAATGGAGAACCACCGATAGGAGATCCACTTTCCTTTACAACATAACCTGTAATCCCTATAATCTCAGTATCTATGGAATTCTGCCCCACTACGGTCCTTATACCCCTCTCCTTGGTCTTATCATCATACCCTAATACCAGTTTTCCATCATACCTGTCAGCCTTAACATTTTCAGTATCCCAATAGCTTAGCATCTCCTTCTTCTCAAAAGGTTTGAAGTCAACACCAACACTCTTCAGGTTCGCGACATTCTCCCCTTTCTTGTCCAACAGGATCAATGAATATGCATCCATCACATCAACATTCCCTATGTTCTCCACAAGGATATTGAACTTTGCGATATCTCCTAGGGTAAAATCCCTGACAGAGATATCCAAGGGGATCAAAAAGAAATCACTTACATATAACGTATTCTCTGCTGTAGTCACAAATCCATCATACGTCACCTTTGCAACTACCCTGTCAATTCCAGGAGTAAGGCTTGAAGGGTCTATCTGTGCACTAAGCTCAGCCCTCCCTTTTGCAGGAACCCCAATCTCATTAGTATCTGCCTTTTCGATAACCTTCCCGTACATATCCATTATTATTATCTCCGCCTTTGCGCTTTCAACATCCTCATCACCAAGGTTTATCAAAGGCACAAAGAATAGGGTCTCCTTATCTAGATCCCCTCCAACGATATCAAGCCTGGCAATGATATACTTGCCAGGATAAGGGACATTAACATATGCCTGGGTGATGACCGCCTGCATAGCACCTATACTGATATCCTTCTCCTGTCCGTCTATAGTTACCTCTCTTATGACAATCTCTCCGCCGTACAATCCTGGCTCTTCCAGTTCATCAGGCAGCCTCAGGGTATAGCTTAGTTCCACAGATTCTTCGCTTAATTCAATCTCCTCTTCAGATAGTTCTATATACTCACTCAGACCTCCTCTTGCATACAATGCCAACCTCAAATCCCTATTCTCATTATTCCAAACCTTAAATCTTACTTCCCTCTCTAAGTTAGGCTCAAAGTTCAATGTTGTCCTTCCAGGAGTTACACCAAGCGAACTAGCTATAGGTATAACTAGCAGAACCATTACAACTATCGATAGGTACTTATATCTCATGTTACCATCACATAATATCCTGTAAATAATATGTTTGATTCCTTCTTCCCAGGTGGTTCATTAGGGGGAACGCTGATATTTATGTCGATCTCTGCAGAATCCCTGTCATCAGAGTAATTGAACCGGTTGATGCCTGTAGCGTTCTCAAGTGTAAAATTCTTCCATGAAGTGATAGAAGAGCTCCAGTTAAACGCACCCTCCTCTCCGCTGATATTGTCTATCTTATACTGGAAATATGGTGATTCGCTTTGGACTGAACTCCAAAGGAAGCTGTCAACTGTTATGTTTACATTGATATATGAATTGCCATCATTCTGTATAACAAAAGGATTTGGATTATCATCTGTAGTATCATTCTGTTGGTTGATGCTCAATACCCCAAATCCAACATTATCCGTAGAAAGACTAATAGCAACAGTTGAAGATATTGTAAAATTATATATCGAGCTGTTCTCTCCGTAGGATATGTTGTCAAAGGGCCTTATCCACCATTCATAGCTATAGCCGTCATCCTGGTAGTACTTCAATGGAGGATTCACAGTATAGTTAACATCCGATAGGTTGTTCAATTCCCTATTGTCAACAGAACACCCCCCCAGGCACCTAATGAAAAGATCGTAATAGATTGTATCATTGTCAGCATCCGTAGCATTGCTCCAGTTTAGCCCCGGGGTAGTGTTTGTAATAGTAGAATTATGCAGCGGATAAGAGATATTTGCAGAAGAGGGGGGGGTGTTATTAACCACAAACGTCCAAAGCGTTTCAGAATTCCAGTTGCCAGCACTATCATTCACATAGAACCTCCATCCAACTGTATTTCCCTGCTTTACATTGATCGTCTTTGTTACATTGCTGTTGTTTACAGTACCACTCATAGAAACCGCACTATCATTAACCCAGCTTCCATTATTGCTTCCGTTCCAGCTGAATATATAGCTCTTTAATCCAACACTATCAGTCCAATTCACAAAGAACCATACATCATCCATTATTCTGTCATCTCCTGTTAGGTTTGTTCTGTTGTTCTTCCAGGCTGGAGCAGTTGTATCTATAGTAATTCCTCTTTCTTCTGTTGCATTCCAGTTACCTCTTGTGTTAGAGGTATGTGTCTTATAGGTATAGTTGCCTTCTACCAGACCATCACTTGAGTTCAAGCTTTGATTAACATAAAGATACCACTGTGATTGATTATACTTATACAGATTAGTAAAGTAGAGTTGTTGTATTTCTGCAGCTGAAAGACTCCTGTTCCAGATTACTAAATTATCTACTGTACCATTGAAATACGATCCTCCTTGTGAAAAACCTATTGCTTCTATACCTCCCCCCTCATAGCTATTATCTGTATCAGTATCTGATGATTGATACTTTCCATTTAAATAAATTGAAGCATTATTGTTGCTCCCAATTTGCGTAATTGAAATATGGTACCATTTAAAAGCATCGACAGTTACTATTGCTCCATTATAAGGATTGCATTCCATAGTTTGCCTATATGTTTTATAAATTATGTTTGGTCTATCGAAGTCTATTGAATATCCTGTACAACCCCCCGTAATCCTGTTCTGTGCAAATATTGATCCGGAATTATTATTAGTATAAAACCAAAAAGACAAAGTATAATCCTTGTTTGCATCATAATCCGGTATTTCCTGTACATCAACATAATCACCATTACCATCCAAATGCAATGCTCCATGATATCTCCCATTTGTCAAGTTGATAGTAGCATCTCCCATAAAGGATCCATTATTTCCTGCGTTTGAGATATCCACTGTTACATTCCCATCAGCAGAAGTCTGCTCCCCCAAAAAACTCCTATTGTCAAAGTTCATCATCAAAACAACAGAATCATTGAATATTGTATAATTGCTGCCGTTCCAGTTAAATCTAACTTCTCTAAGAGTGTCCTCTGCTATGGAGACATTGATAGTAACATAGGTCTCTGACTGATTTGCTCCATCTACAGGAGTTGGATCAGTAAAATAGACCGAAGGGGGAGTTATAGGACCCAAAGAAGTATAGAAAAATCCCAAAAATAGGTTATACAGTTTTCCGAATATCGCCTTGGCAATCTCTCCCAGAGTAAAGTCTGTTTTGTATGATAAGGAAGTAATATTAGAGCCTCCGCTATCAACAGCATAAGAGGTAATTTTATAGTTGGTACTACTGATCTCAGCAAATACCAACGGTATAAAAACTACCAAAAAAAACAAAGCTATTGCTCTAGGCCCTAATCTCATCTATGTTACTGCCCTCCTGCTCCAGCTGCTTGTTGGAAGCACTCAACAGCAACCATATTTATTGTCTGGTTCTGGAACGTAACAGGAACTGCCTGACACGTGGCTGCCTGCTGAACCAGTTGCATAATTGCCTGCTGATAACCAGCCTGGATTCCCTGCTGGTAGACAGCAACCTGCTCCTGCGCCTTACCCTCTTGGTATTTATCTACACCTATATACACCAGAGCGATGACCAAAACTAAAGCCAACGCTATAATGCCCATTGTTTGTTTTTGCATTTTCTTTACCTCCTATCTCTTCTCATCTATCTACCACCTCTTTTTGCCTGTAAAATAGACCGGGAAAACCTATTTCCTGCTGCTTCTCCAAAAAAATTTAACTGGTGCTGCAGCTACAGCAACCAACCAAATCAAATTATCTAAGGCTGTGCACCTGCTTGTTGCTGAAAGCATTCTACTGCAATCAGGTTTAGTGTCTGGTCCTGAAAAGTTACCGGAACCTGCTGGCATGTTGCAGCCTGCTGTACTAATTGAGTAATTGCCTGTTCATACCCAACCTGAGCGCCCTGCTGGTATATTGCAACCTGCTCCTGCACCTTGTTCTCCTGGTATTTACCAACCACTATATAGCTTATTGCAACGACCAATAAAATTACCATTATGACCATTGCTATTGTTTGTTTTTGCATTTTTATTACCTCCTTCATTTCTTGCACCTATCTATCACCTCTTTTTGTATACGAAAAAGAGACCAGGAACTAATTTATTTCCGCTGCCTCTCTTTTTTTCTTGATAAAATCTGTTCTTATATCACCTCCCTCCGAACCCTTTTCTATGGGCCTCTTTTATCAATCCGTAATAGATATCAGCATTCAAGAACAACCTGTGTTCTTCAAAGATTCTCTTGCCTATCTCTTCCCCCCTAAGAAGAACATCTACAAACCCGTCAAAAGTGAAATAATGCACTTTCAAGCCTTTAACATGTACTCTAATCTTTTCAATAGACTTCTTATCCTCAACTAGGAAACAAAATTTTTCTCCAAAACCAAGGAGGCAGTAGTTCCTGAGAGGGATATCCTTTATCATTCCAGAAACAGCATCAAGATACCTATACCTAGAATTCCTTTCAGCCCCCAGATATTGTAAGGTCTGCAGCAGAAAAGGATTGTCAAGATTCAGCCTATAAAGGTTGATGTTGGCCTTCCTCCTAACTATCAACAGCTTCTCATCTGTCAGCTGCTTCAGAGAATTAAACACCCATGGTTTGGTCCTTTTCTTTGATATCTCCATTATCTCAGAGATACTATACTCTTCAAACAGGTTCCCTCTCCAGGTATCTAAGAGCTTGATCTGCTCTTTTGGCGCCATATTTAATATATAAAAATTACTTATTTAAATAATTATCGTTATTTTTTTAGATAATAATAACTCCAAACTCAAAAAGAAAAAAGCATTTTCACAGTTAAAATAAAAGAATCTATCTTAATCCCCTAAATTTAGTTGTGCAATAAACACATTATATGTAGGGAAGGGAAAATCAACTTAGTTGAACCATTACGATGAGGATTAAAGATAAAATCCGATTGCATTAAATTACGAAGTAATTTATGACGTTTCACAAATTTCATCCCAGCCTTATGATCACAGTACCATCAACCTTCTCTATCCCAAGCTGCTCGCTAACCTCATCAACATCAGCTGCTGCACTCGCAGAAGGTGCACTGGCAGTGATATTGACATTTCCTGTCTCGATTATACCGATCAGCTGCTGTATAGCCCTTGTATTCAGCTGTATAGACTTGCCGACATCTCTTCCAGGTACCAATTTCTCAACAGCTTCATAATTATCCTCTATAAACTCTCCAGTATTTCTATAATCTCTTGACTTAATCCTAGCCTTGATGTCATTTATCTTTGCTCTCTCCTCTACCCTCATCCCATTCCTTCTTTCCTCTACCCTTCTGGAAAGTTCATCTATGCTTGAATTACTTCCAGCAACCACATTGCCTGTTATTTCTCTCATCCCTGATTCCTCGACCTCTACCTCCTCAAAAGCGACAAGTATATCCTCTTTTACCTCCTCTTCTCTCTCTTCTTCTCCTGTTATCTTGTTCTTAAGCCATCCCTCATATTCAGGAATATCTACTCTAACTCCTTCTGGTAGTGTATCGTGATCTACTTCAGCCCATCCATTATCCTCTACACTTCCTTCCTCAAAGCTTATAGCCTTTATAGCACTCAAAGCATCCCCTGTAAACAAAGGAGAATACTCAACAGCAGCATCATACCTTACCGTTCCCCCGATGTCTAAAGTAACAGAAGGAGTCTCGTCCGAAATCCCAACCTGGCCGTTGTATTGAATAAATATCTCTGCTCCAGCTGTATAGCTATTATCCAGGTAGAAATTATCACCTGCATGATGGATATAACCATAGCTTCCTGCATTGGTGCCATTAAGTATTATCTCAGCACCATCTGTCCCATCACCGATCTGAAGATCAGTCTTTGGTTCCGTAGTCCCTATACCAATATTCCCAGAACGTTCTATTGTGAACCTATCAGCACCTACACCCTGATCCCTAACCTTAAAGCTATCCTCTGAAGTATCATAATAAAGATATATGTTGTTCTGAGTACCATCGGCATCTGTAAACGCAAGCCCTGGATCAGAATCAGTTGCCAATGTCATAGTACCAAGCACATGTAATTTAGTATTTGGACTCGTAGCCCCAATCCCAACATTCCCCCCTGTTACTCTAACTACCTCCCCTGTTCCATCGTTTATCATAGTCATATTACTCCTTAACCAGATTGGTTTCCATGCACTACCAGTTCTATCATAGGAGATTAGTTGGCCCATATCTGACACAAATTTGATTTCCAATCCTCTTCCTGATGCTGGAACTTCCTCCGAGCTTTGATTTAAAACTCTAAATGTATTGGTAACATCTAAATCTACGCCAGGACTCGTCGTCCCAATCCCGACATTGCCGTTAGTAACTAAAACAGTGCCATTCACATGCAGATTAGCTTTAGGAGTAGTCGTATTGATGCCTACTTTGCCGTCCTTCTTTAAAGCCAATGTAGCATTGTTTCTTACATCAGTAGTATTTATATTAGCTGAACCAGTAGCAAATCCGATATTTCCATCAGTAACAAACGAGATCCAAGGATTACCTGCACCTCCCAAAGAGGATAGAAGAAGATCCGGCTCTCCAGCAGTTGTCCTTTGGAATCTTGCCATCTCCCCAATACCATACGTGCCTGACCCAGTTTGAGCCACAACCAATGGAGTATCAGGATTAGGGTCCCCAATCCCAACATTACCATCCGCCCTTACTACAAATCGTTCATTTTCACTGGCAGATGCAAGAGGATCAAAGGTATTCGTCACAACCCTAAATGCATAGGTATCTGATGTTTCAACCACAGTGCTAACAAGAAGACCATTATAAGCTGCTGTATTAACATTATTGCTGATAATTGCAGCATACCCTCCAGAGCCGTCACTTGAATTAACATGTAAAGGTGTAGCTGGACTAGAAGTCCCGATCCCAACATTTCCGTTTGCTAGGCCAACTGAAAAACGTCTGGTAGTAGCACTACGAGCATCGTTGATTGTTTCAATATGAAAATAATCATCGTTTACGATAATCCTTCCTTCTCTTGATCCTGCAGTACCACTATTATCGATAAGGCTTAATGATGCCTGAGCAGTACCATTCACCATCATCTCTGGTGTAGCCATACCATCTGCCAGTATTGCTGGGTTGCTGGATGCTGCTACATGCAGTTTACCTTCAGGACTAGTAGTCCCGATTCCGACATTGCCAGCTTGACCATTGAGAATAAGGTCATCATCATTTTGCCAATCAATGGCAAAGTAGGATCCACCAGAATTTACTACATTGAACTGAGAGGAACTTCCATCTTGACCCTGCAACCGCAATCCAACAGTTGAATCAAAGTATATTCTTGGATAACCAGGACTTCCTTCAAATCCTCCACCAGAGAGAAGACCGATGGCTCCACTTACTGCTAATTTATCAATCGACGACCCCACATTCCCAACCCCAATCTGCCCACCAGTATCATTAACATACAATACACCAGATAGATTGACAGCATTCTCAGTACCATCAGCTACTGTTAGTAAATAACCTGGAGTATTCGTCCCGATCCCTACCTTCCCACTGACAGGCAGGATAGAGATCCTGTTTGTCCCTCTCACAGCGATATTAGCAGCGACAGTATCACTGTTTCCTGTATGTATATTTATGTATGATGATGCCCCACTGCTAGTCCCTACAGTAAGCAGCTCTCCAATTACATTTAACCTATCCCCAATACTGGCATTCCCAGCAACAGTCAGGTTATCTGAAGGAGAAGTAGTCCCTATTCCTACCATTCCATCTTTATTGACCATAAACCTATCTCCATCTCCATCTTTACTATTAGATACAGCAAAGTCTCCATTAACCTCAAGATTAAAATCAGGGCCTGAGTCATTTACACCAACCCTGCCTGATTGGTTGGCCAATACAACATTGCCGTTACCTGCTGATACATATGTAGAAGTATGGAACCATCCAGCCCCTCTTCCGATATGGATTTCATTGGAAAAGGTCTTTATCAATGGGAAAGATGACTGTGTGCTATCCCCTCCTCTTCCATATAATCCCCAATTATTGTCCAAAATAATATAACCGGGTGCCGTAGGATTAGGATTATGTGCATCTGTCGAATTGCCTACCTTCACGGTTCCATTCACACCCAACTTAGCCCCAGGACTCGAAGTTCCAATTCCAACAACATTATTCGTAGAATCAGCATAAAATACCCCTGAATCAACACTAACATTAAGAGAAGTCGAAGTCAATTTAGAAGTATT
Source organism: Candidatus Nanoarchaeia archaeon (assembly GCA_028279655.1). Classification (GTDB taxonomy): domain Archaea; phylum Nanobdellota; class Nanobdellia; order Woesearchaeales; family JACPBV01; genus JAHWHQ01. The sequence goes on from JANQNH010000006.1 coordinate 112,345, forward strand.
TGTCCAACCACCACCAATTCCACTCCCCCCTTCATCATTACCACAAACCAAATCCCCATCAGCATCTGTTTCTAAAGCAGTACAGGAATCAAAGTTCTCAAGCCTTACAGCTCCAGTAACATTCATCGTTCCTGCAACTGATAGCTTATGTGCAGGAGTAGTCGTACCAGTTCCAATCCCGATATTCCCTGTATCTCTGTTTACATTAATGCCTCCTAGATCCGTAGCTGTAAACGCATGTATACCCAAATACTCATTGCTTGCAGCATAGTTAAATATCCTGAATCCAGCAGTCATTGTACCAGTAGCATCCGTCTGTTCAGCAAACTCAATCTCATTGTCAAAGTCACTGTCAGACACATCACCTCCAAGCCTCAACATTGCACCATCCCCAAAGACATGCAATGTTTGCTGAGGATCAGTAGTATTTATACCTACGAAGCCCCCACTATCTATTATAACATCCTGTAAACTCGAAGTGACGCTTAGATGCATACCTGCTGTATTGTAGCTGATAACACCATCAGTGCCCATTCCTCCTTGTTTCAACGTTATCCTTGCCCTTTCAGCAGAATTTGTTGTCTCAGATATTATCCCAACATCATTATCATCTGCTGGCGACTGCACAGCATGTAATTTTGCAGTAGGACTTGTAGTCCCGATCCCAAATTGACCTGTATTACTTATCCAATTATCTTCACCTGGCCCAGCATATATCCTTACATTCTCACTCCCGCTAAAATTGTATAGTTGTATAACACCATTTCCTGCACTATCTGTCTCTAGATTAATCCGTGCATTATCCGAATCAGTTACCGATATCCCTTGATTACTACTTCCAGCTTCTACAGTTAATATGTTTCCAGGACTCGTAGTCCCAATCCCAACATAACTATTCTGGCCAACAAACAGCCCTTCTGTCCCTGTTTCGTTTAAGACCCTAAATGTTCCATTAACCACTAATCCGTCTGATGGGCTCGTCGTCCCGATGCCGATGTTGCCGCTCGAACCATCTACTGTCATGTGAATGTTTGAACCAGTTCCAATATGAATTTTTTTACCAGAAGGCGCATATATTATTGCGCCATAAGCACTCCCTCCTGTGAAAAATGCACTACCATCACTATTATCTCCACCAAAATAATAATCCCCGCCTGTGTTTTGCAATCGTGTATAGACGGGGTTGGTGCCTGTGCTTGAATTTATAAATATATGCCCTGTAGATCCTAAAACATGTAGGGGGGCAATTGGACTCGAAGTCCCGATACCGATGTTGCCGTTTGGAAATGATACTGAATCAATTGTCGTCCCTGTTCTATCAACCAACAACCACCTGGTCGTTGCACTTCTTGCATCATTAACAACATCGCCTTCTAATTGCTCACCTGCTGAGGTAATGCCAATCCTCCATTCTATGTTATTGGCAGATGCATCATTTTCAAAGAAACCGATCATTGGTCTTGTGGAATTTAATTCTATACCTCCAGCTACATCAAGCGTGCTAGATGGAGCATCTGTCCCGATCCCAACATTACCGTTTACATACAACTGCGCACTTCCAGCATCATCAGCCCCTAAAGCAAGCTTATCCTGAAAATAACTGTCATAAGAACTGCTTGATGACAAGAATGTTCTTGTACTCCCTCCGCTGTTTAGGTACATATATGAATTGACGCTGTCCGCGGACATTTGGATAGCACTGTTACCATCATCAGTTTCTCTGATGATAAACTGAGGAGCATTTGCATTTAGGATAGATAATGCAGCACTAGGACTATTCGTCCCAATCCCAACATAACCATTCTGGCCAACAAACAGCCCTTCTGTCCCTGTTTCGTTTAAGACCCTAAATGTTCCATTAACTACTAATTCGTCTGATGGACTCGTAGTTCCGATACCGACGTTGCCATCCCCATCAAACGTCACCTTTATTCCAGTAGTTGCACCTGGCCCAAAACTCATCTTGTCTGTAACATGTGAATATAAGATCTGCCCGTTTGCTCCTCCTGGGTCTTCAAACATGATTCCTCCTTGTTTATTACTAGGAGTAACTATAGAGATATACGCACTATCACTATTCTCAACAACAAGAGGATCAAAAGTAGGTGTGGTTCCGCTATTGCCTTGGAAAACATGAAGATTAGTGAAAGGACTGCTAGTCCCGATCCCAACATAATCACTAATATCTGCCAATGATACATTATTACCAGTAATATTCCATATGCTTCCATTAGCATCAGCCGAAACACCCGTAAGCTGAGAACCATCTCCATAATACGACCCAGAAACATTCAGATTACCAGAAACATTCATAGAACCAGCAACCTCTAGTGTGTTTGTAGGGGTAGTCGTTCCAATCCCAACCCTATTGCTGGTTGTATCTATAAACAAAGCATTATCTGCATCTATACTAAGATTAACCTCCTCAGCCAGCCAATACTTGGTCCCATCTCCAAGAACACCTACACTGATCAAAACAAAAATGACCATAAATATTAGAGCTCTCGCTACAGTAAATCTTACTTGGGAAAAAAGGCCGCTTCCATTCATTATTTTTCTTATCTTGCCTTCAAACCCAATCATTTTATCACCTCTTTTAAACTTTCAGTTGAATAGGCCATTGAATACTGCAAATCAAAAGATTTATAAACATTAACGCATTTGCGTTTATCAACACAGGAGGTACTAAGAAATTGGAAATTTCTGGTACCCTCCTTAAATAAGGAGGTATTAAAAATGAAACGATTTACTGTATCAATACCCAAGGAATTAAAGGAAAAGCTGGATAAGGTGCCTGAAATAAACTGGCCTGAAGTAGCAAAGGAAGGAGTAATAGAAAAATTATCCAAATTAATGAAATTTGAAGACCTTGAAAATAGGGGTGAGCTGTAAATGGTAAGCATAACCTTTCCTCTGGAAGATAAATTATTTGAGGTAGTAGAGAGGTTTCCCTGGGTAAACTGGTCAGAGGTTGCCAGGGAGAAATTAAATAAGAAGAGAATATTTGAGGAATTCATTAAAACTGGCATGCTTTCTAAAGAAGACCAGGAGTTCTGCGATGAGATCGATTGGTATCCGGTAGATGAGCTTCCGTTAAAGGAAAAGTTCATAAAGGAGCTTAAAGAAGCTAGGGAAGAATCTTCAGGAAAAGCAAAAACAATAGAGGAATTCAATAGGTGGTGTGAATCATTATGAAGATTGATGCTTCTAAAATAAGAAAGGTGCTTATCAAGATCAAGAAGAAGAATCCTATCCTGTTCTCTGCTGTCCAAAAGAAGATTGTTCAAATTGCCTCTTATGATGAAGCTGCTATCAACCACCTCAAAAACCTCAGGCATGATTCCAGCGATTTCAAAAGGGTTCAGATCGGCTCCTTTGTTCTTTTCTTCAGGCTTGAAAATGATACTATAGTTTTTGACAGGCTCAAGCACCATGACGATGCTTACAGAAGATAAGTCCGAGCCGTAAATATTGCTTTTCTCAGTTGTATTGTTAAGGATTCCACAGTACAAAACAGAATCATTGCTGAAGGGATTCCCTATGCTCCTCAAAGAACACTCAGCTGAAAGTTTTGAAGGAAAACTAATCATGCTAAACGAAGATGGGTTTGAAGTACCCCCTATACCAAGCGCATAAGGCCATTCCTTAATTAGGTGCGGATGATTTCCTGTTGAGTTTCTGATATCGCAATTAGGCAGACTATCCCCTATAGTTGTTGCCCTTTGGTCCTTTAAATCAATGCCAAATCTGTTTTCTTTTTCCATCTTTTCTCCTTTCATATTTGAAATATTCTTATTGCAGCGTAATCAGCGCTGCAACAAAACCATCCTCCTTAGCTTTCTCAAGAGCCTTCCCTAAGATAGCCCCCGTACATAACCCATTTCTCCTGTCCTCTAATGAACATCTCATAGCATACCCTGGTTTAGATGATGTAGTCAAAAGGTCTCCTCTATTAACAACACCATTCTCCATGCTGACCTTCACTCTAACTGTCCCAGTCAAAGCCAAAAGCACATCTCCATTGCCTTCGCCCATAATATGTGCAGGCTTCTCAGAGACAACACCAGCAACAAGGGTATCATAAGGGACATTACTAAGGGAAACACCTCTATCATTCTCTACAGATATCACTACAACATCTCCGGATTCAAACTCATAACCATCTCCTTGTAGATACTCAGCAATATCCCCTCCATAGCTTGTAAGATTCCCACCAAGATACAGATTACCTGTGATATTAGTATTACCAGAAACATGAAGTCTCTGTCCAGGAGTTGTAGTCCCGATACCGACATTCCCTGAACCCTGTACAACAAAGAGGCTGTCACCAGACCTGTTGCCTACCTCAAACACCTTTGAATCAGAACCTGCATCACCACCGCCAACATAAAGTGCAAACCCTTGGTTTGTTGTAGCGTCAACATTGGTGATATTCACGAGTGGCCCAACACTATTCCATGCATTATCCCAGACAGTAAGCTTAGAATTTGGATCAGTCGACGTCCCAATACCAACATTCCCGCTCTGGTGAAGTATCATAGCCTGGTCGCTAACACCACCTTCATATACTGTAAATCTTATATCCCCATCATCCTTATTGCTTGTATCATCTCCAGCCAGTATTTCGATAGCAGCAACAGTTTTCTCGTTCCATTTGGCGAAAGTTCCGGCCAATGTGCCGCCTGATGAAGCCCTATTGCTATTCACCTCTATAATTCCAGCATAATCCCCTGTGTTATTAATCAATATTGGATAATGATCGTCAACACTAATCTCTATAGGTGCTCCAGGATTAGAAGTCCCTATGCCAATATTCCCATTATTTCCATTAACAAAAAATGAATTTGACACATTTAATGACAAGCCTGTTGTTGGGTTTGGACCCTGAATTTGTAGAGTTGCATTTGGACTTATTGTTCCTATCCCAACATCCCCTCCACCCTTTACTACAAATCGTTCATTTTCACTGGCAGATGCAAGAGGATCAAGGGTATTCGTAACAACCCTAAATGCATAAGTATCAGTATTTTCAGAAACAGTGCTGACAAGCAACCCGTTGTAAGCTGCCGTATTAACATTATTGCTGATAACTGCTGCATATCCTCCAGAGCCGTCACTTGAATTAACATGTAAAGGTGTAGCTGGACTAGCAGTCCCGATTCCAACATTAACTCCCGAAGTATCGTTGTAAAGATGACCATCGCTGCTTACAGACCAGCCACTACCTCCGCCACTTGCAGTTATACCAGTCAACCCAGAACCATCCCCATAATACGTCCCTGTTATGTTAACATCCCCACTAACACTCAAAGAAGAGTTAGGAGAAGTCTGGCCTATACCAACGTTGCCTTGTGTATTTATAGTCATAGCAGTGCTGAGTGTTCCTCCATCAGCAACCTGGAAATCAAGATGTCCATCGTTACTGCCTGAATCACCACGCTTAGCAAGCACTGTAGCGACAACCCCATCGGCCAGCCTCGTGTTCACGAACTCCAACGCCCCAATATTATTTAAGTTATCTGTGTGTCTACCTAGAATCTGAATTGTGGCCACTTTATTACTAGAATCTTGGTCTTGACCAACCCTTAATTTCGGGGAACCAGAAAGTTCATTCGGCCAACTTGTTGAGGCATTGTTCCCGATCCCAACATTACCTGAACCATCAATAACAAAAGGAGAATCATCTCCTGCAGAATCATCTACCCTGAATGAATCCTCACCGCCTGTATTATTTACATGTAGAAGTGCGCTTGGCGAGGTTGTATTTATACCTAGCTTTCCATCTGATGTTAGTATTGCTTTCTGAACATCTCCAGCGTGAAAGTTTATGTCTCCTCCCTGCCCAGCACCGATATTTACACTTGTGGAGATATATCCATAGGTTCCTATCCTGGTAGAGATGAGCTGGTTGGATCCTGAATTAGTTATCAGAAGAGGCCCATCTACCTCCATAGTATATGTTGGAGCATTAGTCCCAATACCCACCCTATCGTTAGTACCATCAATAAACAACACAGAAGTGTTAAAGGAAGCATTTACATCTCCCCTTACATCCAATGCATTAGAAGGGCCTACAGTCCCGATCCCAACATTACCCATAATATAAGCATCACCGCCAGATACCTTCTTCAATGTAACATTGTCAAAATAACCTTCAGAGCTTGCTCCTCCTCCTGCTCTCCAGTAAACATCAGAATCTGGAGCAACAAAGGTGTATGAATACTCAGCATAGCTTGTACCAGACCATACTGATGATTCTCCCTTTATTGTTACAATACAGGGATTTCCTGCAGAATCTGTAACGCATAGGTAAGGTGCTCCGCTTACCCATTTTGCCCAATACGTTACCTTATACAGCTCTCCGCTTTCAACATTCATTGCAGTATTATCATATCCATATTGAGCATCACATGAGATGTTTACATGATAGGATCCAGAGTTTGGGCTCCCTCCTGTTGTTGCCTCCAAATTGTCGCAGTTCGTCCAGGTAAACCCTGTAGTGGTTCCTTCAGTCTGCTCATCACTCCATGCAACATCATTTGCAGAGACATCACTCCCTAGCTCACCCCTGTCAGCAATGTAGAAATCACCGCTAATATCTAATTCATGCTCAGGGAACTCAGTCCCAATACTGACCTTTCCAGTAGGTACTGTAAGGTTCCCGCTTGTGATATTCACGATCAGGTCAGTAGAAGTGACAGTACTTGTATTTGTCCAACCACCAGTACCATCTCCATCAGCACTTATCCCAGTCAACTGAGAACCATCCCCATAATACGAACCAGAAACATTTAGATTACCAGAAACATTCATGCTACCAGCAACCTCCATAGTATGTGCAGGCGTTGTAGTCCCGATACCAACATTCCCTGTTCCATAGTCAAATGTAACAATTGCTTGATCCAAACCCTCATCTCTTATGGATAGGTCTGTCTGCCCCTGTATGGTCCATCTTGGAGATGTTCCTCCATTCCAGAATCTTAGGTTTGATTGATAACTAGTTGATGGGGAAACTATTTCTAATGAAGTATGGTCATCCTTGCTCTCAAAGGTAGGCCTGACATGCCCAGAACCGTTGATAGATAGTATCTGTGCAGGACTCTTTGTCCCAACACCAACATTCCCTGTACTCTCATCAAAGAAGAACCCTGCCCTGTTATTGGTTCCATTAAACAGAACATCTCCATCTTCTACATGGAACAAAGCTGATGGGAAAGTGACACCTACACCCACATTTCCGCTCACAGGCAAGATAGCCATCCTATCTGTTCCACGAACCTGAATACGGGCAGATACAGTATCAACGTTTGCAGTGTTGAAGTCCAAATATGCTGAACCTCCACCACCACCAACCTGTATCTCATCTCCCCTGACATCAAGCTCAGCAGCAGGACTGTTTGTTCCTATCCCTACCCTTCCAGCAGTATCATTAACATACAACACTCCTGACAGATTAACGGCATTCTCAGTACCATCAGCAACAGTTAGTAGATAACCAGGACTTGTAGTCCCAATACCAACACTCCCTCCAGATGTCATATGTATCCTTGTCTCTCCTGCGGTCTGAAGCTGTAAAGTGCTTGCCGAAGGATACGTCATGCCTGTATTCACAGAATCAAACCTGTAATATCCTCCACTATTAAGATTAATATCTGAACTTCCATTGATATTACCTTTAACATCCAGATTACCAGAAACATTTAAATCGCCAGAAACATTCATCGAACCAGCTACTTCCAGCCTATGTGCAGGCGTTGTAGTCCCGATGCCGACGTTGCCACTCCCATCTATTACAACCTGTCCAATTCTTGTAGTACCAAACACCATATCATTAGCACCATGGTCATAGTATATATAGCCCGCATCACTTGCTGCCTCATCGGCAAAATATATTGTACCATCAAAAGATGAGGTTGTGGATATGGTAAGTCCAGCATGTCCTGCCCCTTCAATTACCAATTCATCCCCAGATGTCGAAATTAAACCACCATCACCAGAACTAAGATGTAACAAACCCCCTGGTGTTGCAGTCCCAATCCCAACCTGCCCACCAGTATCATTAACATACAACACTCCTGAAAGATTAACGGCATTCTCAGTACCATCAGCAACAGTTAGTAAATAACCAGGACTGCTAGTCCCAATCCCAACATTATCAGTAATTGAAGCAGGATATATATTCGTTCCAGTTATATTCCATATGCTTCCATTTGCATCAGCTGAAATCCCAGTCAACTGTGAACCATCCCCATAATAACTACCGCTAACATTCAGATTACCAGAAACCTTCATGCTTCCAGCTACTTCTAACCTATGAGCAGGAGTAATCGTCCCGATACCTACATTGCCTGCTTGTCCATCTAGAACCATTCCTGTTGTAAAGTCTCCAGCATCATCTGCACCACTTGCATCTGTTGCATACCCAAAATATAAATCTAATCCCGAACTTACAATACTCCATGTATTGTCAGTGCTAGTTTCTCGTAAATGCATTCCCCCCATATAAGTCTGGTCTGTCTGCTTAACTGTAAGTTTTGACATAGGAATAGCAGTCCCGATCCCAACAGCAGAATCATTAACGTATAATACACCAGAAGCATTCAATCCCATATTCCCAGTACCACTCTTATTTATAGTTAGTAAAGAATCAGGATTCACAGTCCTTAACCCGAGCCTGCCACTACCCTTTATTGTAAATCCTACTCCAGTTCCATTCCTAAGATAGCCAACATCATTATCAGGCTCCATATACCATCCGCTCAAGGAAGAAGTAAGGAACCCGCCTCCACCAGCATCAGCATAAATCACAAAGTCTTCCACAGTAGTATTGAATTGTGCAGCTGTATTACCTGTACTAACAACATGCAGCTTCTGTCCAGGACTCTCAGTACCAATACCAACATTTCCAGAAAGATCAACAAAAGGCTTTAGTGTACCATTAACGCCTGAATGATAGATTTCTTTAACCTCCTCTGTGGATAAAGCCCTTTTATAGATCCTGAAATCATCCACACTGCCATTGAAAAAATTGACGTTGACATTATCCCCTATTCTAAATGTATAAGTGCTGTCAAAGCTTCCGATTGTAAATGCTGTTTTATCTGTCTGTACACCATCCTCATACACAATGGCGTTTGTCCCATCATGAACTAATACAATATGGTGCCATTTGTAGTCCTCAAGATCAGTGATGGATGCTGACCTCTCAGCAACACCCCCTCCAACCTGGTATCTTACTACAGCTGCAGAATTCCAGTACATATACACATCCCCAACATCCCCTGAATCATCATCATCATAGATGAACAATATCCTTTGTCTGACTGCATCCTGAAGCTTAAACCAACCCATAAATGTAAAAGAGGTTGCCCCTTCCAGCTGTGTTATCCTGCCAAAATCTACATAGCCGTTTGTTCCATTCAAAGTACATCCTTCACCATACCTTCCAAATCCCTCACCGCAGGTGTAATCCCCTGTAGGTACACCATCATTTCCATAAGGGCTTCTGTCATATAGGGTAATATCCCCTGATTGGTATGCCCCACTAAACGGCATATACAGCACAAGATCATCATCTATTGGATCATAGCTAGGTTGATTATTGAGCGAATGTGTTGTATTAGCATACACCTTATCAGAAGCATTGACACTGCCAATGACATGCAGCTTCTGTCCAGGACTTGTAGTCCCAATCCCAACATTATCAGTAATTGAAGCAGGATATATATTCGTCCCTGTAATATTCCAAATAGAACCATTCGCATCAGCCGAAATACCAGTAAGCTGAGATCCATCTCCATAATAACTACCGCTAACATTAAGATTACCAGAAACATTCATGCTTCCAGCAACCTCCAACCTATGAGCAGGAGCATTAGTCCCGATACCTATGTTGCCTGAAGAATCAATTCTCATCGCCTCCGCTAAAGTACCACTTCCTTCTACCTGGAATGTAAGGTCTATATCATTAGCACCCTGCCTTACAGCAGATATTACAGAATAGACTGTTCCACTAATCCCAGAACCTAGGATGATGCTCGATCCGCTATTAGTTGTTGTATTATCATTAAGAATCTTTATGCCATCTAAGTCATATGCTGAAGCAGAATAGGTAGTATTATCATTAATATTGATTGATAGTTTATTTGTAGGACTAGTAGTCCCAATACCAACATCTCCACTAAACAAAGCACTAGCCCCAGATACACTTCCATTAACATGTAATAATGCTGAGGGTATTGTTGTATTGATACCAACATTACCGCTTCCATCGATCCTAACCATCTCAGTAGCAGCCCCATTTCCAGTTGAAGTAGAAGTACCAAGAGTGATTTCTCCTCCTGTGCCCGTACCTGCACTCGTAACTGCTTTAACATAAGCTGCTACATTAGGATCAGTAGAAGCATCAGGATTATAGAAAGCGATCTCCCCTATAGGCTCTCCCTGAGGCAATGAAGTAGAGGTATGATTGAACAATATTGTAGCTCCATTCTGTGTTATTGATAGTATCTCCTGTGGATTATCCTCCCCTATCCCTACATTGCCAGTACTTCCTATCCTGAATCTCTCGCCACCTGCTCCCGCTCCCACTGTGGAAACGAAGAAATCAGCATCTTCGCTGCTGCCGCTTCGATCCTTGAACTGGAACCCTACCTTGCCATAATCGCCTGTTCCGGATTCAGCACCTGAAAATCCAATTGCAGCAACATTATTTGTTGTAGTGTCGCTGTTGGCAAGGGCAAGTATAACCCCATTTTCCAGATTCCCAGTAACAGTACTCGTACCTGTTTGACTTATAGGGATATGTAATAAGGTAGCAGGTGATGTCGTCCCAATACCAACATATCCGTTCTGGAATATTGCAGCATTCCCAGACGCAGAACCATTAACATGCAAAAGAGCTTGAGGTGAAGTTGTGTTAATACCGAAGTTGCCTAGATAGTCTATAGTGATATATTGATATGGAGCATCCTCCTCCCCACCAAATATCCCGAATTTTCCATCTGGAATAGCGCCAATAGACCAATCATAACCATTAGAACGTTCAAAGTTCAATCTTACATCCTCAGTTGATTCAAAAGTAACATTCCCATGCACATCAAGTTTACTATCGGGAGTCGCTGTCCCTATCCCAACATCCCCATTCTCATCAATAATGAATTTATCACCATCACTTGCATCAGTTGCTGAAAAATAGCCCTTTCCAGTAGTCCCTACAACCTCTAATCTTGTGTCTGGGCTTGAGTCGTTGATGCCTACATTACTGGATGCTAAATACAATGTATTTGCTCCATTCCCCTGTTCTATTGTAGCTATAACCTTCCCTCCCTCGTTGTCATATATTCTAAAGTTTCCATCATTAGCTGTTATGCCTTGTCCTATATGCCACCCATCAACTCCGTTTTCCTGACCAAAAAATATTCCTGCAGAGGTATCTGCTCCATTAGCTACTGCAATATGCCCTCCAACAACCTGCAGTTGATATGATGGAGTTGAATCTCCAATCCCAACTCTACCGTTGCTGTTATCCACAAAAAACTTGCTGCTTCCAGTTGCATTTACTATATTGAAGTCCTCAGCACTCGTTGACAGATTAAATAAAACATCTCCAGCAACCTCTAAAGTCTTTAGAGGATAAGCTGTCCCAATCCCAACATTCCCAGTGCTGCCTATATATGCGCCGCCACTAGCAGTTGTATCTGTAGTAAGAATAAGATTCCCACCATTAACTTGGATAACCATGTCCCCTGCGGTGTCTCCGGTTACGAATTGATCACTAGCTCCCAAAAATCCTATAATGCCATCATTGGATTCCAGGTTTTCCATTTCTATCATTACATTATCTGTTCCGCCACCTGATTCTAATTTTAAACCTGCGGTATTAGAAGAGACATTTATATGTAACTGTCTAGAAGCAGCAGGACTCGTCGTACCAATCCCAACACTATCTGTAATCGAAGCAGGATATATATTAGTTCCTGTCTTGTTCCATATGCTTCCATTAGCATCAGCACTTACACCAGTTAACTGAGAACCATCTCCATAATAACTACCGCTAACATTTAGATCCCCACTAACATTCATCGAACCTGCAACTTCTAGTTTATGTGCAGGAGCGGTAGTCCCGATACCGACATTGCCGCTTGTGTCCACTCTTAGACCAGTTGCTCCATCACCACCTAAATGAGTTGCTTTTACAGAGGTGGTGCCTCTATCATAGGTAATGAAATATCCAACATCACCATCATATGCTATCTCTGCACCAACTCCGCTTGAAGGATTACGAATAGATGTACTTCTTATAGTACCAGAAGTGTCCAACTTAGCCCCAGGACTAATAGTCCCTATCCCAACATTTCCTCCTTCAAACACAGCAGTAACTCCTGCAACTGAACCATTGACATGCAATGGAGCAGCAGGTTTCGAAGTGTTGATACCTACATTACCTGAAGTTGAGGCAGCTGAACTAGCAGTTATTGTTATAGTAGGAAGTGGAGTACTTGAAAAACTACCAAGGAATATCCTGCCACCATAGCCTCTAAGGGCATGGTCCCCATCCACAGCCCCAGTAAAAAAGTGTCCATTGTCAGTAGCTTGACCTAATTGAAATCTTGTTCCAGTATCATCATACATCCCTAATGTTGGAGCAGTTGTATCATTTATGAATATGTCTCCCACAACCTCCAACTTAGCTCCAGGACTAGCAGTTCCAATACCTACATTATCAGTAATAGAAGCAGGATAAATATTAGTACCCGTAATGTTCCATATGCTTCCATTAGCATCAGCACTTATCCCAGTAATCCCAGAACCATCTCCTTTGAAAGTCCCATAATACGTACCTGTAATATTAACGTCCCCGCTTACCCCTAAAGTAGAGTTAGGAGAGATCTGTCCAATCCCAACACTTCCATTGATATCAAATATAACATTATCAGTATCTCCTGTAACAACAAAATCCCCAGTGTTCCCTCCAGTACTTTGGTTGATGATCAAAGGATAATTTCCAAAAGTGCTATGGACGCTTTTTCCTACTGTAAATACCCATTCACGATCAGTCCACTGCTCCAATACCAAAAGATCCTCATCCTCAGTATGTGAATCAAGAGAACCAGCAACATGCACTTTTCCTTCAGGAGCAGAAGTCCCAATACCAACACTTCCGTTATTGGTAATCCTCATCCTCTCTGTTGGAGTAAAGGCACCGTTAGCAGTAGAAGTAACATTATCTGCAAAGAAAACAATCCCCCCTAAACTACTCATCCCTATACCTCTAGAACCAAAGCTGCTATGAGCCATCCTCCATTTCATCTCAAGTGACCCACCTATGTATCCTGAACTGTGATAAGCATTGGAAAACATCAAAGGATCCAGATATGTATCAGCAAAATCAAATCCTAGTCCATAGTTGTTCCCTTCATCAAGATCCAATTTGCTTTTTGGGCTTGAAGTTCCCATTCCAACATTAGCAAACTCATCAACATAAACACCTATATTTGTACCATTGCTCACATTAAGTACATCACTACCGCTTGTACCTTTAATTTGCAATTTGGTTCCAGGAGTAGAAGTCCCTATCCCGAAATTGCCGTTATTATCTATTCTGACTCTTTCCCCAGCATTTGTTAAGAATGCTAGATAATAATTACTAGCAATCCCTCCAATAGCAATTTCCCCAGAAGCATGATTTACTCTATAGATTCCCTTTGAGGCACCATCATCTGTATTTATGAAATTAATCTGGTCTATGCTAGTTCCCCCTATGCTTAATTTTGAATCAGGACTACTAGTCCCAATCCCCAAATTACTATCATTTACGTACAATACTCCAGAAACATTCAAACCCAAATTCCCAGCACCAGTTTTATTGATAGTCAATCTTGCCCCTGGAGTTGTACTCCCAATACCTACCCTTCCCTGATTATCTATCCTCATCCTTTCATTATTAGTAACATTCCCATCAGGATTTGTATGAAACGTTAGTCTCCCAGGCATATCTTCATTACCTGGCGTTCCATCTACAGTTCCCCTTACAGCAGCAATTGGCTCCCAGCTGTTTCCATCACTCCCCTGAAAAGTTAGATCTCCAACCTGATCCCCATCCTTTACCACTGTATGTACACCAACCGTCTCATTCCTACTAAGGCCCATCCTCAGAGAAGACCCCGATGTTCCATCGTTATATGAACGTATATAAACATGACTTTCACCACTACCTTCAGCAACCTCTAGTTCAGCAGTAGGACTAGTTGTCCCAATCCCAACATCCCCGCCAAACACTGCACTATCCCCGCCAACGCTTGCATTCACATGAAGTGGAACCCCAGGTATTGTAGTATTGATACCGACATTCCCTCCATCCACTATCAATCCAGGCCCACTACTATCTTGGTCTATATATAGTGCAGTAGCACCTGAAGAATCAGCATGATCATTTCTTATCTCTACTAGATTCCTGGTATTTGTGTCAGCAGAATTTGAATAAACATACAGCCCCTTTCCTGTTGTAAGGGTATCAAGCTCCATTTGGAAAGCATTCTCTGTTGTCTGCTCACCGTCAATATAGATCACCTTCTCATCAGCATCATCAGCATCAATATAAATACCCTGGACAGCATCAGAAGTTCCAACCTGGATATGGAGTCTTTCCGTAGGACCACTGGTCCCAATCCCAACATTGTCAGTAATAGACGCAGGATATATATTAGTTCCAGTTATGTTCCATATACTACCATTTGCATCAGCAGAAACACCAGTTAACTGAGAACCATCCCCATAATAAGACCCAGAAACATTCAGATTACCACTAACATTCATCGAACCAGCTACTTCCAAGGTATGAGCAGGAGTGTCTGTCCCTATCCCTACATTGCCTTTTTCAAGGTCCATAACCATTATATTTATTACCTTGTTCCCACCGACATCTGTAAGGCTAAAAAACCTTCCTATACCGTTGTCAACAAGCAATCTGAGCCATTTGTCATTAGAGGCACCATTGGAATCCACCAGATCCAAGGATGCTCCCCCATTACCTTCAGCTATAAGACTTGCAGTAGCTGTTGTGCTGTTGACTTTGAGGTGTCTTTGACCTGAAGCTGCCCATGAAGCAATAGTGTTAGGATCAGTCGTCCCAACCCCTACATTGCCTGAACTGTCTATAACAAAATCATAGTTTGTTCCTCCCCTCCTGATCTGATACTGGTTATTGCCTAGCTCATCAACATCAATTCCAGTATACCACGTACCTTGGGGAGCCTCATAAAATGTTAATGCGCCTTTATTAAGAGTGTCTGTTTCTATTTGGAGAGTGCCTGTGTCTCCAGTTTTATTTATATGCAATAATACTGAAGGACTAGAAGTCCCGATACCAAAATTGCCACCTGTATTGAACCAACTGTCTTCATTATCTCCGGCATACATCTGGACCTGTTGGTTTCCATCACCATCGTGCATATAGATATAGCTTGCACCAGAAGTATCTGTTCTCCAAAAGCCCCTCACAGCATCAGATTCTGTAAATGTCAATCCTTTATTCACTACACCAGCTTCGATTGAAAGTATATCTCCGGGTGACGTATCTCCAATACCAACATAACCGTTCTGGTCAACAAACAATCCTTCCTTCCCTGTTTCATTGAAGACCCTGAATGTCCCGTTTACCACCAATTTATCTGAAGGAGTTGTTGTCCCAATCCCCACATCACCATTTTCCTTAAATCTAACTATCTCAACACTATTTCCTAAAAATACAAAGTCAGACCTGGTATCAAAAGCCAGATTATTCAAAGCATCATTAGCAGTGTCGTATGAATAAATCTTGTGTGAAAAAGTGCTGTCCGAAGGACGACTCAATCTGATGGATGGCCCATAAGTATCTGCATCTGCTGGTCCTCCTGAAGTAACCCCTCTTCCAATCAACACAGAATTATTCTCTGAACTATTAACATCTAAAGTATCCCTTGGCCCCCATGTACCGATCCCAACATCCCCTCCATCCTTAATAATCATGTCTGGCTTTGTCCTTTGGTCTGCATAGAACTCGATATCATTCCCGGTTCCATAAGCACTGATAGCTATAGTATCCCCTGAATACAGCACACCTTTCCCTGTGTAAGCAGCAACACCATCATAAGCATTGTCATAGGCATGCATTCCGATAAGAGAATCATCACTCTTAGCCCTTATCAATGCATAAGTATCAGCCCCAGTTTGATTAGCCACTATACTTCCATCAACAACCGATAACTTATCAGCAGGCCCTGTAGTCCCAATCCCAACATTACCAGACGAGTCTATAGTAACCTGAGTATTCGAAGCAAGAGATGAACCGCCAGTAGCAAATTTCAATTTATCACTATCCGATTCATCAATACCTATTGCAGCTTCACCAGAACCAGTATCAAAGAATTCAACTGCAGCATCATTGCTCATGGCATCCAACCTTAAAACAGGTGTTGTAGCATTTATATGAAGTTCCTCTTTTGGACCATTAGTCCCAATCCCAACATTACCAGAACGTTGTATTGTGAACCTATCAGCACCCACGCCTTGATCCCTAACCGTAAGGCCATCCTCTGAAGTATCATAATAAAGATATATGTTGTTTTGTGTACCATCTGCATCTGTAAACGCAAGCCCTGGATCAGAATCAGTTGCCAATGTCATAGTACCAAGCACATGGAACTTAGTATTTGGACTCACTGTTCCGACCCCAACCATACTATTAGTACTATCCACATAAAGAGTAGTGTCATCAAAGCTATGGTTAAAGCTCCCATATGCTTCTATCATCCCAGCATATATCTTGGTCTCATTTATATCAGTGCCATTACTCATAGAAGCACTTACTCCAGTCAACTGAGAACCATCTCCATAATAAGACCCAGAAACATTCAAATCCCCACTAACATTCATCGAACCAGCAACCTCAAGTCTATGGGCCGGAGCAGTAGCTCCAATACCTACATTGCCTGTTGTATTTTGTATAAACAGCCTGCTTGCAGTTACAGGAGAGCTTTCATATATTCCCAATCCTCCAGCAGCCCCGTTTCCTGGACCTATTGACCAGTTTGCTTGATAACCAGAGCGCGTATCCTGGAACCCAAGGAAACCGGTGCTTGATGAATCAGAGCTTATGACTAGTTTATAATTAACTCCACTAACTCGTGGATCTGTGGTCCCGATACCGACGTTGCCACCTGTTGCTGAAATGTAAATCCCCTGTACTGCATTGTTAGAATAAAGCACGAGTGGCTCACCAGCTGTACTAGAAATTCCTGGAGTAGACCCCCCATATACAGACAATCCGTTTGTTCCATCCGAAAAACGGGAGTAAGGAAAACTCGTAGTCCCTATAACATCTAAACCATAATTATCGGCTGTTTGATTTATAGTCAACTTAGACCCAGGACTCGTAGTCCCAATCCCAACATTCCCGCCTTGTATTATCGCAGCAGCACCAGAAGAAGAACCATTAACATGCAAAAGAGCCTGAGCTGCTGTTGTATTGATACCGACGTTACCGCTTCCATCTATCCTCATCTTTTCTGCGGTGGTCCCTGTTTTTTGTGTAGTAAAGGCAATGGATGTATCAGAAAGTCCATCTCTCAGTGAATTGAGGTTTGTAATATTATTGACAGAATCAAAAGCTATTCTTAAGGCACCATTAGCGCTGGTATTCCCTATACGTGCAGAGCCTGCCACATGTAACATATCAGTTGGACTCGTCGTTCCAATCCCAACATTATCAGTAAGAGCTGCTTGATATATACTAGTCCCTGTCTTATTCCATATCGAACCATTCGCATCTGCACTTACCCCAGTCAACTGAGAACCATCCCCATAATACGACCCAGATACATTCAGATTACCACTAACATTCATTGAACCAGCTACTTCTAGCTTATGGGCAGGATCAGTTGTGCCGATACCAAAGTTGAAACCAGTGTCGAAGTAACTGTGTGTTCCAGCATTCAGGCTTACAGTAACTGCCTGAGAAGCGTCTCTAAGGTCTAGTTTTCCCCCTCCAGATGAATCAGATCCTAAATCCATTAACCTATGCCCGGATGTGTCATGCAGTCCAACTATATTCTCACTCGTAGTAGAATCTCCCTTTACGATTAATCTTAATGCTGGTGCCCCATCACCGATCCCAACATGACCAAAAGTATTATCAACAATAAACCTTGAATCACCCGTTGCATTCACTATATTGAAATCTTGTGCAGCAGTGGATAGGTTATGATATTCATCACCAACAACCTCTAAGGTCTTCTGAGGATTAGTCGTTCCGATCCCAACATTACCTCCTCTCAAGATAGTGACCTTGTCAGTCCCTGCAGTATTGAACCTTATCTTGCCATCGTGAGTCCCCCCTGCATCCTTATCTCCTGCTTGAAGTAATAATGTCCCACCATAATCAGGAAACTCATTTCCATACATTCCAACTGATGCTCCTCTGGATTCACTTACTGCACCTCCACCACCAATCCTCACGTAACTACTATCTGAGCCATCAGATGTGCTTTGCGTAATATCCCTTGCTCCTCCATGGAACATCATATTGCCGCTGATACCTAATGTTGCTCCAGGACTCGTAGTCCCTATACCAACCCTATTATTAGTCGAATCAACATATACAGTACTACTATCAAAGCTATGGTTAAAGCTACCATACGCCTCTATCATCCCAGCATATATCTTAGTCTCATTTATATCAGTGCCATTACTCATAGAAGCACTTACTCCAGTCAACCCAGAACCATCTCCATAGTAAGTTCCTGTAATATTAACATCCCCTGATACACTCAAAGAAGAGTTAGGGGACATCTGTCCGATCCCAAAGTTACCTCCTTTTATGTAACTATTTCCATCAGTACTAAATACATTTGTAAGCGCAGCAGCAGCATTATACATGTACATTGAAGTATCACCATCAGACTCAAGCTCTACACTAAACTTGGTTTGGCTGTCTGTAGAACTTATGATGTTAAATGGAAGCGTCCCATCTGCACTGGCAACCTGTAGCTTTGTTGAAGGACTATCCGTCCCAATCCCAACATTACTATCATTAACATACAATACTCCGGAAACATTCAATCCCATATTCCCAGCACCAGCTTGCTTAATAGTCAAAAGAGAATCAGGTGTAGCAGTCCCGATTCCGACGTTGCCAGTTCCATTCTCAATAACCATATGCTTATTAGTACCTTGAGCAAATGTTAAAGTTGGTCTTTCATTACTCCTATCAGCCATTATCTCCCATTGATAATTAACGCCATTTTTATCACCAGTTAAAACAAGGCTTGCTTCTGAGTTTGTAGCAGTTGATGCTATCTCTATGAACTTATCTGCAGAGTTTGGTGAACTAGGACTTTGCTCTCCAAAACCCATCTGTCCATTCTCATCAATCAATAATATATCAGCATCATTTGAATCTGATATAGAAAAATAGCCAGTGCCAGTTGTTCCTACAACCCCCAATCTTGTATCTGGAGAAGTGTCATTGATACCAACATTCCCTGCACTCTCTATAAACAAAGCATCAACAGGAGTCCCTGCAGCCTTTGTTCTTATCCTTATATCACCAGCAGCATTATTATACAGGTTGTCCAGGTAGGTTTCACCTACTTCATCATCATACATTATTCTAAAGCCTGCAACACCGCCGCTGTTATCAAGTATATTAAAGGATGTATTGCCGTTGCTAGCACCCATTAAGGTTATGTTCTGTCCGCTCACATCCAACTTTGATGTAGGGCTGCTCGTCCCAACACCCATATCACCTGAACTGGTGATTCTCATCAGTTCTCCATCAACACCTCCAAAAACATACCCTGGATAGGTTGGCTCATCACCATAGAAATATAATAGTCCATCAGTAACATTCCTACCTATATTATAACCTTCCTGGTTAGAAGGATTTGATAATCTCAAGACATGGTTATTCCCAGAAACATTCAAAAGTCCGCTGATATTCACATTACCTTTTACTTCAAATGTAGCTGAAGGCGAGGTAGTCCCTATACCTACGTTCCCTCCATTCAGGATGACCATATCATAACTAGTAGAGGGAGAACTAACACCGGCAGCAAATCCGATCTCATCAAATGCTGAGATAGAGAGATAATTGCCTGTCTGCCTTGTAAGGCTGAACATATTGGATGACGATGAGCTCCATGCAACAAGCCCGTCATTACTGTCATCAACACTGGATATCCTTATCGTTTCATTGACATCCAGCTCTTCCTGAGGACTAACCATACCTATACCAACCCTGTCATTAGTAGCATCAACAAACAAGACATTAGTGTCAAAAGAGGAATTCCCAGTTCCGACAGCAAGCGAAGTAGGAGAGAACGTCCCTACAGTTAAAGTTCCAGAAACATTCCAATCACCACTAACATTACCCGAGCCCGCTAGTTCAAGTTTGTGAGTAGGCGTTGTAGTCCCTATCCCTACATTCCCTGAACTATCTATGGTCATCTGTGGACTTCCACTTGTCTCGAAGTTAAGCTTATCATCTCCACCATCAACGCTAATCTGGGCTTCAAGGATCCCTCCTTGCCGGAATTGCAGACGAGCATCATTATTATCCCCTCCTAAAGCATCCAAAACCAAATCAGCGTCATCACCTGTTGATTGTATGAACAAGGTAGTATCAGAGACTGATGTAAGGTTTACTTGACTACCCACGATATGCAGATTACTTGTAGGGCTGGTCGTCCCAATCCCGACGTTGCCGCCATCAAAATAAGTGTCGCCATTGGCCCTTAAATCAATAGTGACAACACCATCATGCTTCATCTGAAGCATTGCTTCACCAGGAGCACCTTCATTTCCTAGTGTAATCAACTGATAAGTGCTATCATTGATTGAAAGAGTATCTCCTGTATTTGCTCCGGCAATTTTTGCCTTTCCGTCAACCTGTAATGTCTCACTTGGACTCGTAGTCCCTATACCAACATTTCCCCCTGTTATCCCCATATCGCTTCCACTAATCTCCATATTTCCAGTAGATGTTATCTTAAAATAATCGCTAGCACCTGCTTGGTTGAATAATAGCCCTCCAGTATCAGTGAACATCCAATAGTTTCCATCACCCATGTTCACTCTAAATGACTCTGAACCAGCATTCCAGTTTTCAAAACGCATAGACCCTGTGTTGTAAGGAGTCCACAAATTCTTCATATAGATGTAACCACCTATAGAACTTATATTTATACTTCCATTGACATCAAGTTTCTGAGAAGGACTCACCGTACCGACCCCAACATTGCCAGAGGCATCTATTACCATCCTTTGTACTGTAGAAAGGCCTGTAGAATCAGCGATAGTAAAAGAGTTGCTGTTGCTCTGGTCCATTCCTATTACCCACTCATCTTCTGTGTTTTTAAAGCTTAATTCTGCATCATTCGCTCCATCCCTCTCTATTCTGACCCTTGTAGTAGCTGTAGTCTTTACATGAAGGGGTGAATCAGGACTGCTGGTTCCTATACCAACAAAATCAGTTATCGAAGCAGGATATATATTCGTACCAGTTATATTCCATATAGAACCATTTGCATCAGCCGAAATCCCAGTCAACTGAGATCCATCCCCATAATAACTACCGCTAACATTCAGGTTCCCACTAACATTCATACTACCAGCAACCTCCAGCTTATGTGCAGGATCAGCAGTCCCTATCCCTACGTTTCCTGAAGAGGCTATAACAATTTTCCTCCCTGAATTTACCCAAAATTCCATGGGATATGCTCCAGTTGCATAAAGTACGCTTGCATTTGGAGAACCACCGAAGCTAGCGGAGGCACTGCTATCACGTCCAACGTAAAAATTACCTGCTTCATTTTCCATATCTATATATACTGATCCAGGGGTACTGGTTGTATTTAGCCTAACGATAGTCCCTGCACTTGAAATATCCAATGTTCTACCAGGATTCGTCGTCCCGATGCCCATGTTCCCAGATGTTGAGATCCTTACAACTTCACTATCATCAGCTCCTAATGCTAGATTGCTTCCTACTGTAGTAAATATTCTTGCACCATTGTCAGTGCCGTCTATATCTCCCATCTCAAGAGTATAGGTTGATCCATCAGAGAGAGACAATGCGTTCTCCTGGTTTGATGCAACAACAGTTAATCTTGTCCCAGGACTCGCAGTCCCTATCCCAACAGCAGAATCATTAACATACAATACACCAGAAACATTCAACCCCATAATGCCTGCACCAGACTCCTTAACAGTCAAAACAGAATCAGGAGCCGCAGTACCGATGCCGATGTTTCCAGCATTATCAATAACTAAATGATTAACAATGCTATTGCTATTAAAAATCTTTAATGCATCATCACTTTGGTCAAAGGTCATTGCCGCATAGTTTGCTGTACCATCAACATCTAGTGCCATCCAATAGCCAGCGTCTCTAGTGGATGCATCATTTGTGGAGACCAATATTGTACCATCATTACTTCCACCACTAACTCCAAGTTGTTCACCAGCATAGAAACTTGTCGTCCCAATCCCAACATTATCCGTAAGAGCAGCTTGATATATGTTAGTCCCTGTCCTGTTCCATATACTTCCATTTGCATCAGCAGTAACTCCTGTAAGCCCACTACCATCTCCGGTTATTATACCAGAAACATTCAAATCATTAGTAATATTAACTGAACCATTTACAACTAGCCTATGCTGCGGCGAAGTTACTCCAATCCCAAGATTACCGCCAGTTAGCCTCATATCCTCTCCTACAGCTGCACCTGATCCTCCCCAGAATGAGATCGCATCATTAGTTGAATAAAGCCCTAACCCAACATTATTATGGGGGAACATCCCATATGCAAGTCCTGTTGGTGGAGAACTTGCCCCAGCACCATCCAGAGTTATATATCCATGTCCACCTGAAATAGTTATATTCCCAGCTACCTCTAATGTATTTCCCGGAGTAACGGTCCCAATCCCAACACTCCCATCATTCTTGATGATAAACCTATCTCCATCTCCGTCAGCAGTTGAAGAAGCCATGAACAGATCCCCAGAACTGATATTTATAACCTCCAACGCAGCATCAGGAGAAGCCTCATTGCCTATCGCTACACTCCCATCACTATCGATGGTCATCCTAGCAACCTTAGTCAAGCTCCCAGAAGGAGTTGTCATGAAAGTAAACCTACCAGGAGTCGAAGTCCCACTATGCTGTTCATCAGCCGTAACCCTAATCTCAGCAGCGCTTTCCCAGCTGTCACCATCATAAACCAAAGAATTAATCGTGCTCAAAACATCTCCACTTTGTGAACTTGAAGGATTAGTAAAGTTCCCTCTTGCTTTTCCTAACTGCAAAACACCAGAAGCACTTGAATGGTTCCTATAAGTTATAATAGCAATCTCGGCAGAAGCACCTTCCTCTCTTACCTCAAGCTCATAACTGGGAGAAGGCTGATTTATACCAACCTCTCCACTATTTCCCTTGACAAACAAAGTATTTGAAACATTCATAGAGGTTGCTGAATTATCCTGTATCTGAAGCTTATAAGATGGAGTAGTTGTATTTATACCTACATTGCCGTCAGTTGGTTGCAATACCAATGTTCCTGTTGCTGTATTACCATCCCAATTCTGCAATGCACTATAATCCCCTGCTGTATTATAATAAATACGTAACATATTTTGGCCGTTTGTTTCTCCAAGCTCAATATGGGGATTTGAGCTATCTGACCTTATCTGTAATGCATTATTATTACTACTATGCCCGTATATTTGAATCCCTGGTTGATCTGTATCTGTAGTATTGACTACTAATCTTGCCTCAGGACTAGAAGTCCCAATCCCAACATTATCAGTAATCGAAGCAGGATAGATATTCGTACCAGTTATGTTCCATATAGAACCATTAGCATCTGCACTAATACCAGTAATCCCAGAACCATCACCATTAAACGTCCCATAATATGTTCCAGTAATATTGACATCCCCAGAAACACCTAAGCTGACATTAGGGATTATCTGTCCTATACCAACATTGCCTGTTGTAGCATTCACAACCAGATTACTGTTATTTATTATAAAATCTCCATCAGCATGAACATTCACCATATCTCTCCCATCACCATCCTCTACGATAAAGATATCTGCTGATTGAGAAGCTACTGCATTTCCTTTTACAGCAACCGAAGTTGTAGAACCAGATGGTAAGATTGCTATCCCGCCCCCTACATGGATCCCAGTGCTGGCAAAGGTTAAATAATCAGTGCCTATCCTTTTTATGTCATATGAATCTGTAAAGCTGATGTCCCCTGCAACAGTCAAACTGACAGTCGGACTGCTGGTCCCGATCCCAACATATCCAGACTTATCAACATAAAGTGCATTAACAGTCCCATTACTTACATTGAGCAGTGGACTTCCGCTGGTTCCTAATACATCCAGTCTGGTAACAGGCGTATTAGTCCCAATACCAACATTATTACTAAATATTGCACTAGCCCCACTAACTGAACCATTAACATGCAATGGAGCACCAGGTATTGTTGTATTGATGCCGACATTGCCTGATGTATCTATAGTAAACAAATTATCCACTGTTAATGAGGGGCTTGATGTGTCATAAGCAATTGAAAAGAATCCATTATCAGCATCTCTACCCATACCCCACCAACTTGCCCCTGTTTGAAACATAAGAACAGAATCAGTTCCACCAGCAGATTCTATCAAATGTCTTGTATCACCAGTTCCTAATGTATGTAAATTATATTCAGGACTGCTAGTCCCAATCCCAACATTGTCAGTAATAGACGCAGGATATATATTAGTTCCAGTTATGTTCCATATCGAACCATTCGCATCCGCACTTACCCCAGTCAACTGTGAACCATCGCCATAATAACTACCGCTAACATTCAAATTACCAGAAACATTCATCGAACCAGCTACTTCCAGCCTATGAGCAGGACTAATCGTCCCGATGCCGACGTTGCCTGCTTGTCCATCTAGAACCATTCCTGTTGTAAAGTCTCCAGCCTCATCTGCACCACTTGCATCTGTTGCATACCCAAAATATAAATCTAATCCAGAACTTACAATACTCCATGTATTGTCAGTGCTAGTTTCTCGTAAATGCATTCCCCCCATATAAGTCTGGTCTGTTTGCTTAACTGTAAGTTTTGACATAGGATTAGTAGTCCCAATCCCAACATATCCAGACTGATTGATCGAAAATATCTGAGAAGAACCACCATCTGCAGTTATCATAAACTTGCCTGTATTATCATTGCTGTTGGTATCAATGTTAAAGACAACACCTCCTTGAGCATCAAAGCTGATATTTCCAGAGCCATCCCTTCTTATGTATTCACCATCACCTTCCACTGTCCCATCCTCTCCTGTAAGCTTGATATTTCCTGCAACGTCAAGTGCAGTGTCAGGTGTTGTTGTCCCTATACCAACCCTGTTATTAGTATCATCTACATAGAAAGTAGAACCTCCTATAGAAGAGTTTCTAGTTCCAGAAATACTAAGATTATTCCCTCTGACATCATCTAAGTCCATATCACCAGTTATAGTTCCACTAACATTCAAATCCCCGCTTACATTCATCGAACCAGCAACTTCAAGCTTATGTGCAGGAGCTGCTGTCCCTATGCCTACATTGCCTCCATCTAACACCGTAACAGCATTGGCTGTGTTTGTTGTACCAAGAGTTACGTTGCTTCCTTTAACGTTTAATGGACTGTATTCTGAGTTGGTCCTGTCATAAGCTGAATAATAAGTGGTCCCACCAGAAACAAACATCTCTCCTCCAGCTCCTGAAGCACCAACAGGATTATTAGCGCTTCCCTGGAATCTCATCAGGTCCTGGGTCATCAAAGTACCGTCTACTTCCAGTTTTGTCCCAGGTGTACTAGTCCCAATCCCAACACCAGAGTCATTAACATACAGCACACCAGAAACATTCAATCCAATATTCCCTGCACCAGTTTTCTTAAGAGTTAGCAAAGAACCAGGATCTGTTGTCCCAATCCCAACATTCCCATCATTCTGGAACGTGACCATATTAGTATCGTCGTACCTGATCCTAAAGTCATCACCTAACGCCATCAACTCGTATTTCCCAGACTGTCCTGTATCATTTAATACAAATGCTGGATTGATAGGATCTACTATCTCCAAAGCCCTTCCAGCATACCCTCCTGCCAAGGATGGAGAACTAGTTCCAATCCCAACATTCCCACTAAATACAGCACTAGTTCCACTAACAGAACCATTAACATGCAATGTAGCTTGAGGTTTAGTTGTATTGATCCCAACATTACCTGTAGCTGCCATAATGCTAATGTCTGCACCATCACCTATATCCATCCTTCTTGTAGCTCCTGCACCTGATGTTGCAAAATCCCAGTTGCTATCTCCACTGTCTGTAATCCTAAACGTTATATCTTCTCCGTTAAGATGTAATATCTTTTCTGGACTAGAAGTTCCAATACCAATCCTACCTGTTTCATTATCAGAATAAAAAATAATATCTCCAGAAGCATTCCTAATGCTGAAATTCCCACCATAAACTTCAAGTTTGTCAGTAGGTGTAGCAGTCCCAATCCCAACATTATCAGTTACAGAAGCAGGATATATATTCGTACCAGTAATATTCCATATGCTTCCATTAGCATCTGCACTAACACCAGTCAACTGTGAACCATCCCCATAATAACTACCACTCACATTTAGATTCCCAGAAACATTCATCGAACCAGCTACTTCCAAGGTATGGGCTGGTGTAATCGTTCCTATGCCTACATTCCCTCCTTCCTCAATATACATCTTGGTTCCAGTACCATCATCAAAGCGGATATCCTGGCCTGCTGCCGCATACAAAGTAATATCATCATTACCAGTATATAATCTTCCAAACTCTACACCATTCTCAAGCAGATACACATTTCCTGATGTTGGTCCATCTGCATATATAGTTCCATTAACATGCAGCTTGGCTAAAGGACTAACTGTCCCGATTCCGACATTTCCACCATTAAAGTAACTATTACCCGATGTATGAATAAGGTTAGTAACAATACCCTCTGAGTCCTCCATTTCGAGTCTTGGAACGTTGCTTGCTTGAAGGATCAAGGAAAGGGCATCTGCCCCACCCGACGTCTTGACGTTAAGAGGAGTTGAGAGCCCCCCTGTTGTAGACTCAACTCGTAATGTGTTGGCGCCTTTGACGTGCAGAAAACTTAAAGGTTCTGCTGTCCCGATCCCAACAGCACTATCATTAACATAAAGCAACGAAGAAACATTCAATCCCATATTTCCTACCCCTGCTTTCTTCACAGTAAGTGTTGCATTTGGATTTGTATCTCCTATCCCCATATTACCTATGTTGTTGATTGATACCCTTTCAGTCTGGCTTGTAAAAAAGCTCATTCCCAGAGCAGTATTTCCTCTGATTCGATTATAATTAGCATTATCCAATACTATGAATCCTTGCCCCCCATTATCTGAATTATATGACCTTATACCAAACAATGCTGATGGAGTAGCCACATCCAGTACTGTAGCAGGGCTTGTAGTTCCAATGCCTATATACCCAGAAGAATCCATAAACATCCCGGTAGTCCCATTACTGAGATTAAGTACAGCATTCCCAGCAGTTCCCTGAACATGAAATCTTGTAGAAGGTAAAGAAGTCCCTATCCCAACTTTGTCCCCAGTACTGTCAACATGAAACAAAGAGGTATCAACAGAAAAATTATAAGGTCCAATATCAATATTTGAACTAAACTCAACACCAGCAACAGTAACGTTCTGGGCCCTGAAAGCATACGGCGCAGATGTTAGATTTATCCTTGGACTCATCTCCCCATCAGATGCAACCTCGATAGACAAGAACAGAGGTCCTGTAAAATTTGCACTAATCCCATCTAAAATCACATTATAAATTCCATCAGTATCAGTTGAGACAGACCTATTGGTCTGGTTCCAGATCAAATTCCCAGCACTATAGTCATCATATATCCTAAATGTCATATTATAAGTTCCTGTTAAAGGTTGGTTGCTAGCATCAGTTAATTTACCATGGATATTAAAGGTCTGTGGTATAGCAGCCATTGCTCCAGCTATAAAAATCAGGAACAACAACCATACCCCTAGCTTCTTCATTCTACCTTCCAATGCCCTCCTTTATCAGGACCTATTCTTTTCAACAATCCTTTTTTCTTTAATTTGGAAATATTCTTTTTAACCGCCCTATCACTGATCCCTATATCTTTTGCAAGATATTCAATAGTAGCCTCCGGATTTTCTTTGATTAGATCAAGAATTCTCTGGGAACTTTTCTGGGAACTTTTCTGGGAACTTTTCTGGGAACCTTCCCCCCTATCTGGGAAGGACTTATCGAATAATGTTACAAAAAAGGAGTATTCAGAATATTTGAACAAAGGATCCATGAGCCCTAGTTTTTTTGCCTCTTTTCTTATCCTATTTATACCAGTTCCTAATCTTTCAACGTATTCTGTCCTTAATAGCAGGTTGGCGATAAGGGAGTTTCTTGTCCTGCTTTTTCTTCCAAAATCTTTAGGGTCTAAACCTTTGACCAACCCCCCTGGATTAGAAACACTTAATTTGTTTCTGAATAGCTCAATAACTAGGTCCTCAGAATCATCAAAATAATCCCTATGCATTACAGCATTCACTATGGCTTCCCTTATAGCTTCTTCTGGATATTGGGGAATCTCTTCTCTCTTGAGCTTTTTAATAACAAACTCTACATCAATATGTTTCTTTGCATAATGCACAGCCTCTTGTATGTTTCTTATTATGCCTTCATCAAAAACCTTTCTGTCAAGAATCTTCACTTTTTCATTTGTTTGATAATTCACACAAACAACTTTAGAAGTCAGAAAGAATCTCTCAGGTTGCTTGGCAAAGAAAAGAATTCCTGCATTATTAAATATCATTTTACCTTCTTTTTTGACTGCAACCCCCAGGTTTACTAGTATATCTGCAATTTCTAAATTCTTTTTTATGCCTGCAAACTCAAGATATTCATCTAATTTTTTCTTATCAAAATCTTTTTTGAAATCAAATTTATCGTTCAATTTTGAGTCAAACTTTACCTTCCCTTCTCCGACTGCAAAGGAGAGAATCTCATCCCTTCCAAGTTTTTGTGAATTTGGGCCCTGCCTTAAGAAGAACCCAGAGGAGCACCTATAGGGTTTATCCTTTCCTTCTTCAACATTGATTATCCCTATGTTTCCAAACCTTTCAATACCAACCCTTATAGGGGGATCGCAATTGTTTGCAATGTCCTGTATTTGTGATTTAAGTTTATTATCTATATTAGATCCTTTTATCTCATTATCATCACTGATTCCTAAAAATATCCTTCCTCCGGATGAGTTTGCAAAAGCAACAATCTCTTTGTCTATATTTTTCAGGCTTTCTTTAAACTCAATTTTCAATCCTTCTCCTTCCTGTAGTATAAACCTTAATTCCTTCTCCCTCATTTCACCAAAACCTCTCTTGCCTTAAACTTGCATTTCCACAGCCTAAAAAACTCATTTACCTGTTTTTCAAACTTTATCGGAACCAAAAAAACAGTTCTCCCTAGGTGATCTACCTTGTACTTTTTTACTATCCCTGATTTTCCATCCCTTCCTTTCAGGGCATAATAAAATCTAACCTTGTCCTTTTTTAGTAGATGTATCGTCGAGTAAGTAAATAGAATCATCCCCCTATAATTATCACTTGCAAGCATTTTCCCTTTTGTTAAATACACTAACTAAAATATTATTTAAATCTTTCTATGTTAAGTAAATTAACCAAAAAAACCAATTATATGTCATAAAATTAAAGTGTTAAATAAACTAACGTAAATTATATATAAATCTTTCTATGTTAAATAAGTTAACAAAACCCTATAAAAAAACAGATGTTAAATAGGTTAACAAATAAGCCCAAATAATGCTTATTGAATATGTTCAGAAAACCCTTAAATTTGAAGATCCAGAAATTATAACTAGCCTAAGAATTCTCAATCAATCTTCCCTTAAGATTTAGATTACCTTCATCATCAATAAATGCAACAACCTTATCCTCGCTTCCCCTAAATTCCAGTCTGATTCCATCAGGATCAAGATCAGCATTTTCAGTAACATTGCCTAACAAAAACATATGCCCAGAACTGTTTATGTAAGCAACAGTCTCCCCTAGCTTATTCTGTACAGCAAATGAATTCCGTGTAGCATTAAGATAATCTAATTGACTAACCGAGCCCTTTAGATACAGATCACCCTTGTCATCCACCGTAGCTACACTCTCACCATATAAATTACTAACCTCAAACTTCTTCACACCATACTTTACAGAAAAGATATTACCTACAGTTGTATAATAACCATCACTGGCCCTAAAATACATAAACCTGGTTCCTGAAAAAGGATCCACAACCAATCGTGCCATAGAATCATTGATGTACACAGAAATATTATCAGTTTCATAAAAGCTAAAGTTCAAAACATCTCCATCAGAATCATTAAAATATGAAGACAGATTAATGACTAACTCTCCAGATATTGAGATATTCTCAAAGGGTTGGATCAAGACAGGAGCGCTGTTAGACACATTTACAGCAACATCAATACTATATCTTACATTGTCAATATCCAGATTCCCGCTCAAAACCTCTACATTCAAGATATAAGAAGAAGAGTTCAATCCGCTCAACAAACAGGAATCCATGCAAAGATCCTTGAATTCTATCCTTTCCTCAATAAATTCAGCATCCAGAGAAACCGTTTCACTATAGATTATATCAGAATAAGGTGATGATATATTGAGTGAATAATTGGCATAGATGACCTGAACTCCAATTCTGTTATAGAATCCAGAGTCGTATCTTCCGTAGGTAAGATAAAAACTATCATTCCAGTTGCCAGAACTCTCCATCCCAATAAAAGCACAACAATCATTATCCCCATAGCAGATTCCATAATCATTTACATCATACCTAGTACAAACCTTACCATAGTCAACATCCCAGTCAAAACTTCCGCTAAGATTAAAAATAAACACTTCATCTACATTCTTCTTCCCTCCACCAACAACATCAATACTTATTGACTTATCATCATTATCATCATCATCTACAGAAGCATTACTATCTACAGAAGCCTTACCATCTACTATTTCTGGAACATCTCCAAAACTGCTATTATCAGTCACCAACCCAGTTACCGCACCAATACCCTCTTCATCCAGCATATCACTATCAAAAACAAGATATGATCTATTTCCATCCTGAAGATAGACCTTCCCGACAAAATCCTCAGTAGCGCTTCCATCAAGTCGCAAAGATTTCAATCCCCCAAAGTTTCCCATAACCCATTCATATTCAGCTGATTCGTTAAAAGAAGAGTCAATAACATCGCTGAAATTAAACTCACCCTCAACAACTACAAGACCAGTTGGAATAAACTGAAATACACCAACACCCATAAGAACCAAAACTAAAATACCTAAAACCAGAGTTTTTCTTCCTTTGATCAAGCTAAGATTTATCTGCCCTCTAGCCTTTCTCATTCTTCACCTTCCCTTTGTTGTATGAAGTCCATATAGTCTTATAATCTCTATGCAATATCCTAGAGGTCTCCTTAAAACTAAATCCCTTTTTATCCTTTAGATATACAGAAGCAGCCTCCAGCATCCCCAATCTGGAATTAAAGATAGAAACAGGAAGCACTATCTCCCCATGCGCCTTTTCAAAAATCCCCTTAATCTCTTCTTCGGTTAGTATAAACTTCTTTCCAACCTTGTCCAAAACATCATTCATATATCTTTTTATCCTATTTTCACCCATATATTTCCTAATAAATAGGAATAATATATAAATCTTCCTATTATTTTCCTATTAAATAAGAAATAAAAACATTTTTATACAAACAACAACCATGCTATCACCATGAAAAAGATAGTGATTTCATTAGGCGGATCTGTAGTAATCCCAGATAAGCTAGATATAGATTTTCTAAAAAAATTTAAGAACCTTATCTCAAAATACAAAGACCATAGGTTCATAATAATAGTAGGTGGAGGGAAGCTGGCAAGAAACCTGCAAAACAAAGCAAAAAAAATAAAAAAAACCACAGACAATGAATTGGACTGGCTTGGCATCTACGCTACAAGAATTAACGCTCTTACCCTAAAAACTATGTTCAAGATAAAAGAGAACATAATAACAGACCCTAACCAATCATTACCAAACACCCCCATCCTGATAGGTGCAGGATGGAAACCCGGCTTCTCCACAGATTATGATGCAGTCTTATTAGCAAAGAACATCAAGGCAAACAGGGTAATCAACATGACAAACGTTCCTTACCTCTACGACAAAGACCCAAAAAAGCCAGGTGCAAAACCAATAAGAAAAACAACATGGAAACAACTAAGGAGTCTAGTAGGAAACAAATGGTCCCCTGGTTTGAACATGCCCTTTGATCCAATAGCAGCAAAACTTGCAGAAAAGCTTAAGCTCGAAGTTATAATTCTAGGCAAGGACATTAACAATCTAAAAAACGCAATAGAAAACAAAGAATTCAAAGGAACCCTAATCAGATAAAATCACTTATCTTATGCTTCATCTCTTCGTGCCACAACCACCCCAACAATATCAAAGCATCTATTCCAGCAGACAGATTCTGAAGACCAAGACTCCCGAGCAGATGTATCTTATATACCTGGGAAGACAAAGGCCAGAACCACATAACCCCTTCATAAGCCCCTCCTCCTACAAAAAAGTCTAGAAAAACATGGAATATTATGCCAAAGCATATCACAAAGAAATAAACCCCTATCTTCTCCTTCCCAATTTTCCAAAAGATGAATCCAGGTATCAGAAATATAAGGCCAAAAAAAGCAGTATGCGTAAATCCACCATGATGCAGAAAAGAGATAGACTTCCCAAAGAGACCAAGGATCCAGTTTAGGGGAATATCGATATCAGGCATTAACCCGGCAATACCAGCGATCATCACCGTATGCAGAGTCATATACCTCTTATGGTTCTTTAGAATATAGTCCCTAAAAAGATCAACTAATATTATTGTTAATAGGACATGGGTTACTGCAAGTGGCATAGCAATTACCTTAACTTTCTTGCAGCCCTTCCAACAATCTTCTTCCCTCTTTTCTCAGCGTTTCTCTGTGCCTTCTGTACCCCTCTTTTGGCTATCTTTGCCTTTCTTTTAGCACTAGCAACAGCCTTCTTCACCTTTTTCTTCCCTTTTCGTACTATTGGCTTCGCCTTCCCTGCCTGTTTCTTAAGCTCCACAGCTATGATCTTCTTCACTCTCTTCTTCTCCCTCTCAGCTTCCTTCACCAGTTTGCTGACCAGAGATCTGGCATCCTGTGTGCTTATCAATCCCTTCTTTGCTACAACCTTCAGGATCTTATTTGCATTTGTAGCAGCAAAGCTTGCTGTCCCAATTGCAGTCAAAAGACTTTTTCTCAAGATTCTACCCATATCAACTCACCTCTTTATTTAGTTGTTTTATAGCAATTTTCCTTCTCTTTCTATAGATACGAATAATGATATTAAAAATATCAATGCAAGTCCAAAAAAAATCAATGACATAATAGGATAACCATAAAATACAGGCTTCCCAACCTGCATCATCAGGGCACCTGTTATAAGAAAAGCCGTTATTATCATACCATATGTAAGCCTGTTGCTCGACTTATCGATCTCCATACCCAGTTTCTTGACATCAGTGTCCTCAACATCTATCTTTATAGTTCCCTTCTGTATCTTTGTAAGGGCACCAGTTATATGGTCTGGAAGATCAGATAGCAACTTGCTGTATTTTGCCATGTTCCTTACGAATTTCTTCTTCATATTGGATAATCTGAATTCATTCTTTATCAATCTTTCTAAAAATGGCTTTGCATTATCCATAAACCGAAAGTTAGGGACATACTCAAGCCCTATCCCCTCCAGCTCAACTACAGTCTTTCCAAAAAGTGCAAAATCAACAGGCGGCTTTAGGTTATGCTCCAGTGCAACATCCAAAACCTCCTCAAGCACCTGGGTTAACTTAGTCTCCTTCAGGGTGCTGTCCCTCAAAGGCGCTATAACCCTGTCCACCTCATTTTTGAAAGACCGCATATCTATCTTTTCCTTCCCGATCAGCCCTATATCCAGGAATATGTCGATTATAGTATCTATATCCTTCCTCATGATGCTATACATCAGTTCTATAGATCTTTCTTTCAGGTAGTTGTCAAAATGCCCTACAATCCCAAAATCTACAAAGCCTATCTTGTTTCCTTCCAGTATAAGTATGTTCCCAGGGTGAGGGTCTGCATGAAAAAATCCATGTATGAAAACCTGGGTAAAGATAGCATCAAAACCATTCATCATTATCTTCTTGATATCATAGTCCTTTTTGTTCTTCACCTTCCCTATATTGTGCAGCTCAATCCCGTTAATATATTCCAGCGTCAATACCTTTCCAGTAGAATACTTATCTATAACCCTTGGTATGACTACATTATCAGAATCCCTGAAATTCCTTCGGAATCTTTTCGCATTTTTTGCTTCTATCTTAAAATCAAGCTCGTCATGCGTCCAATCCTCAAACTCCTTTACAATCCCCACAGGGCTGTATTTCCGAAGCTTCCTTGAATGTTTCTCAAGGAGCCCTGCTATATAGAACATGATCTCAGTGTCCAGCTTCATTATCTCTTTAACATTAGGCCTTTGCACCTTCACAGCAACCATCTGTCCGTTCCTTAGCTTAGCCTTATAGACCTGGGATATAGATGCAGACGCAATCGGTTTTTGTCCAAACTCTAAGAATAACTTATCCAAAGGCTTATGGAACTCTTTCTCTATTATCTCCACAGCCTTCTCGTATGAAAAAGGAGGGACCTCGTCCTGCAGGTTGCTTAGCTCCTTGATATATTCCTTGGGAAGAAGGTCAGGCCTGATGCTGAGTATCTGGCCTAGTTTTATGAATGTAGGCCCCAATTTCTCAAGGGTCCTCCTCAGCCTCTTAGGCCCATCTTTCTTAAGCTTCTTCTTGGTAAAGAGCTGTTTTACTCTTGTAGTGTTCTTCTTTACAAGATGGCCAAAGCCCTGCTGGGTCAGGATCATCATTATCTTGTTAAACCGTGCAAGATCCCTCAGGTCCTTCTTAGGATTGATCTTCATAATCTCTTCCCGATTTCAGAGATATATAAACGTTTTGATTGGCAGATAACTGGATGACGCATAATCCAAAAATATATAAACATCAGCATTCCATAAATCACCTATGCCAGAAAAGATTGATAAGCTAGTTCCTGATACGTCTGTGATAATTGAAGGGCTTCTTTCAAAAAAACTCCTAAGAAAAGAAATAAAAGCCCAGACAATCATTATACACGAGGCAGTCATCGCTGAACTTGAGCATCAGGCAAATCAAAATAAGGCTATAGGATTTCTTGGCCTGGACGAGATCAAGAAGCTTAGGGAGCTGGCAACAGCATATGAATTGAAGTTTGAAGGTCAGAGGCCAAGGGCAGCAGAGATTCGACATGCTTCCTTAGGAGAGATAGACTCCATGATACGGCAGCTTGCCTTTGATGAAAGTGCAACACTGATCACCTCAGATAAGGTCCAGTCCGAAGTAGCATTGGCCAGGGGTATAAATGTTCTGTATTACAGCCCAAAAACAGCCATCAAGAAACTACAGCTAGAATCATTCTTTGATCCGACCACGATGTCAGTACATCTCAGGGAAAATGTTCTTCCTTACGCTAAGAAAGGAGCACCCGGAAACTGGCAGTTTGTGGCCCTTAGAAAAAACGTAGTTAAACAAAAAGAGATTCAGGAGATATCAAGAGAGATAATTGAAAACACAAAGCTAAGAAGAGATGGCTTCATTGAAATAGAAAGGCCGGGATCAACAATAGTCCAGTTAGGCAGATTCAGGATTGTGATAACAAAGCCCCCATTTGCAGACGGTTGGGAGATAACTGCAGTAAGGCCAGTAAAGTCCTTGTCCTTGGAAGATTACAGGCTGAGTGATAAGCTCAAAGAGAGGATAGGAAAACAGGCCGAAGGGATATTGGTTGCTGGTTCACCAGGGATGGGAAAATCCACATTTGCCCAGGCCCTCTCTATATACTATTCCTTGCAGAGCAAGATAGTCAAGACAGTAGAGGCTCCGAGAGACCTTATCCTGCCAGACGAGATAACCCAATATGCAATATCCCACGGAGATGCCCAGGAGATACATGATATCCTGCTTCTCTCAAGACCAGATTATACGATCTTTGACGAGATGAGAAACACAAACGATTTCCAGTTGTTCGCAGATATGCGTCTTGCAGGTGTAGGTATGGTAGGCGTCGTTCATGCTACAAACCCCATAGATGCTATCCAAAGATTCATTGGAAGGGTAGAGATGGGTGTGATTCCCCAGATTATAGATACAGTAGTTTTTATAAAGAATGGAGAAGTGGATAGGGTCCTAAGCCTGAAGATGACTGTCAAAGTGCCTTCAGGTATGACAGAGGCAGATCTGTCGAGGCCAGTGGTTGTAGTTACAGACTTCGAGACAGAAAAACTCATATACGAGATTTATTCCTACGGAGAACAGACTGTAGTTGTACCAGTGCAGGAAGAGGTCACCAAATCAGGAGTACATAAACTTGCAGAAGAGAACATACAGAGGGAATTCCTTAAATTCACAGACCATATTGAGGTAAACTGTGTATCAGACCATAAATGTATCATAAAGGTTCCGGAACAGCATATCTCCAAGATCATAGGAAAGGAAGGAAAGAACATAAACCAACTGGAGAAAAAACTGGGAATGTCAATAGACATACAGGAACTGGATGCAAAAAAAGAGGGATCGGGTAACAAAAAGCCCATACCTTTTGAGACGCAGATAAAGAAGAACAGTATAATGTTCAATCTTGGGATAAAGATGCAGAACAAGGACATCGATATCCTGCTTAATAATGAATTTCTGTTGACTGCAAAAGCAGGAAAGACAGGTGTAATAAAGATAAAGAAGAATAATCCCCTTGGCCGTATGCTTATCAAAGCCTATAACAACAGCGAAGATATAAGGCTGATGCTTTGAGATATGATTTTTCTAATATGTAAAATTGTTAGGATTTTTTCTTCTCTATATTTACCTAGAGACCATACTTATAATATCAAAACGTTTAAATACAGATTATGATTCAATCACTATTATGTTAGATATAAGGCTGATAAGGGATAATCCTAATATTATAAAGGAAGACCTAAAGAAAAGACAGGATCTGGAAAAGATAAAATGGGTAGATGACCTTCTATTAAAAGACAAGGAATACAAGACCCTCCTACAGCTAAACCAGGACTTAAGGCACAAAAGAAACAAGATCACAGAAGAGATCAATAAGCTCAGAAAACAAGGTAAGGATATAAAGGACAAGGTAAAGGAAGCAAAAGAACTTCCTGAAAATATAAAAGATGTTGATGAGAAGATAAATCAGCTGCAAGAAAAGATTAGATATTATCTGATGAGGCTTCCGAACATACTTGACAAGTCCGTTCCTGTTGGAAAAGATGATTCAGAGAACAAGGAGATACGCAAAGAAGGAAAAAAGCCAAAACAGGAATTCAAGCTCATGCCTCATGGAGAGCTTATAGAAAAGTTAGGGTTAGCAGACTTCGAGCAGGCCTCAAAGGTTGCCGGAAAAGGATTCTATTATCTTATTGGAGACCTGGCGCTTATGGAGCAGGCCCTCCAAAGATTTGCAATAGATTTCTTAACCAAAAACAAGTACAAATTAGTAGAGCCCCCTTTGATGCTAAGAAAAAAGCCATACGAAGGAGTTACGGATCTCGCAGATTTCGAGACCATGATGTATAAGGTAGAGGGAGAGAACGAAGATCTATATCTCATAGCGACAAGCGAGCATCCTATCGGAGCCATGCTCATGAACAAGCTCCTTGATCCATCACAGATGCCCTTGAAATACATAGGGGTGAGCCCCTGCTTTAGAAAAGAGATAGGGTCTCATGGAATAGACGAAAGAGGTTTGTTCAGGGTACATCAGTTCAACAAGATAGAGCAGTTTATATTCTGCAAACCAGAAGACTCAGAGAAATTCCACGAAGAGCTCATAAAAAATGCAGAACAGCTTTTCCAGAAACTTAAGCTCCCATATAGGATAGTGAATATCTGCACAGGAGACATCGGTATAGTTGCAGCAAAAAAATATGATCTCGAAGTATGGATGCCAAGGGAAAAAGCCTACAAGGAGGCAGTAAGCTGCTCTAACTGCACATCCTACCAGGCAGTAAGGTTGAATATCCGATACAAAGACGGGGAGAATAAGGAATACATCCATACCCTAAACTCGACAGCAATAGCAACAGGAAGGGCCTTAAGGGCGATAATAGAGAACTACCAGCAAAAAGATGGCAGCATCAAGGTACCCGCAGTACTACAGCCTTATATGAATGGGATAAAGGTTATTGGAAAAAAAGAGGTTTGAAGATGGTAAAGATAAACTGGAGCGTCTACTTTCTTTTAGGCATAGCAGTCCTGATAGTTTCCTATAGGATAGATCCTCAGAAGTTCACCTTGTTCATCTGGATTGCATACCTATTCCTGGTTATTGGAACAGCAAAGTTTATTGTATGGTTTATAGTCAGAAGAAAGATGACCTCCAGGGAGAAAAAGAGGGTAAGGGCAGCCATACCTCAATCCCACCAATACAGGACAGCACGCTTCTGCCCAAGATGCGGGAATGTTCTCCACAGCTACGAAAATTTCTGCCCGATGTGTGGACAGAGACTGAGGTAAACTACTTAAAAATACTAACATAACTTTATATTCTCTTCTTATTATTGTTTGATTATGGTAGATAACTCACTAAATCCTTTTCAAAAAGATCCGAAGAAACATAGCGGCTTGTTCAAGCACCCTGATCAAAAGGAACCCGCTCCTATGCCCCAGGAGCTTGAATCCACAATAAATAGGCTTAGAGTTCTCGAAGAGCGTTACACAAACATACAGACAGAACTGAGGGTGACAGAAGAGAATATGATCAAGCGTAATAAGAAGCTAACAACAGACGTCAAGACCCTTACACTGGATATAAACGAGCTTAGAAAAGAGATAGACGAGATAAAAGACAGAGTACTTATGGCCATAAAGGAACTCCAGGGTATGGCAAAGAAAGAAGAGGTAAGGGTAATGCAGAGATATATAGAGATGTGGGAGCCTATGAACTTTGTAACTCGCAACGAGATAAATGAGATAATTGACGAAAAGCTGAAAAAAAGATAATAATCAACTCAAATAAAAATGCTGCCAAGCGAAGTCCAAGCAAGACCCATCACCTTGCGAAAGTACTTGGCTGCATAAGACAATGCCTAACTCGCACAGAGCGCAGCATTGTCAAATACAAAAAAGATAAATTTATATACTAATCTGATTATTAACAAACAAAAAGAGGAGATAGATTATGGCCTTATTCAAGAAGAAAGAAGAAGCTCCACCAGGTATGCCTCCAGATATGGGGATGCCGCCGGCTCAGGACCCATACCCAGCACAGCAGGATTACGGGCAGTATCAGGACCCACAACAAGGCTATCCTCAAGATTATTCTCAGCAGCAATATCCTCAGCCTCAGGCACCGATGGGGCAGCCCCCTCCGATGGCTCCACCCCCTCAGGATACGAGCCAGGAAAAGATACAGGAGATAGCAGAGGCCATTGTTGAGGAAAAATGGAGGGACAAAAAGAAAGAGATAGACAAGATCCTGGAGTGGAAAGAGGAGATAACAACAAAGATAACCCAGCTCCAGCAGCAGTTCACAGATCTGAAATCATCCTTTGACAACCTGCACAAAGGGATGCTCGGCAAGATTACAGAATATGACGAAAACCTCACTAACGTAGGCACAGAGATAAAGGCAATGGAAAAGGTATTCTCCAAGGTGCTTCCTTCTCTTACAGACAGCGTCAATAAGATGCAGCGGATGGCAACCCCTGTAAAGAAGAAGTAAAACTATTTCTTAAAATGTCAGGAATTTTCCACCAGTTTAAAACTGGTGGCTGAAAGCCAATCCTCATTTGGATTGTGAAAAATTCCTGAGCATGCTCAAGAACCACTGGTCCTTCAAATTCGAGATGAAGCCTTCGCTTCATTCCACCGGTCTCTGACCGGTGGTTCTTGACAAGTAATAAGTCCAAGCAACAACAATGGACTCAAACACGGACTTTATTCAATAAAGTCCTATTCGGAAAGGAAAAAACCCACTTCGTATGGCTTTTCCCTCTCCACTCATGTTTTCGTCAGTTGTTGCTTGGTGAATAATAGATTAAGAATTAAATTACTATATATACTGCTTACCTGCCATCAAGACTATGGTAAATATCGCTATGATCATAATGAACATTATCCCCAATATCTTAGGGTGAAATAATAAAGTAGTAGTCTTTCCATAATCAACATCTGTCTCATTATCCCCTGGTGCAGTAACCTGTTCTCTTACATAACTCAATGCCCCCACTACCAGGATAAGGATTATGACAACAAAGGTGACCATCCTTAGAGAACCTAGGCTTTCACCTGTTGCCCCAAACAGCTTAAGGGCAATAGTGACAAATATTACAAAGATAAAGACAACAGCAAACCAGGGAGCGATATATTCTATCGTACCTGTGGCGATAGGGCTGAACAACACCAAAAGGCCGATCACCAGCCCGATAACTACATGGATTGCCTTGTTCTCCCCTAAAACCTTGCTGTAGCTTAATATGGCAAACACAGCCAACCATACAAATATAAAAACAAAAAAAGTAGAAAAGTTCTGGAGTCCACCTATATCTAAAAATGTAGCCATATTATTACCCTAGGTCTACTCTTTCTTGCCGCCAAACATATCTCCTACCCACTTACCTACACTAGATAATGCATTGACCTCCTTCTCTTTGTCCTCTCCTCTGGTGATCCACCATACGATTATGGCAAACACCAGCACCATCACTATGATCGCAACCGTCTCCGCACCAAAGAATTGATCAAACCATGACCAGTTAGCCCACCATCCTGCTGCTCCACCAAATATTATGATTATTATAATGAAAGACACGATCGCTATCCACCCGGATAAACTGGAACCCATCCATTTTGCCTCTCCTCCAAACAATCCTATCAATATCAGAAGCATTATCACAGCAACAGCGATAATAGATACCTGTGGTAAGGCTGTATTCATTATGTCAACCACATCAGCACCCGGAGGATAGTAGTTCAACACATGCGGGATTACAACCAGCAAGGCAACCACCAAAGCAACAACAAGGTTATATTTCTTCTTGTCCTCTCCAAGCACCCTTGTCTTTGCCATCAATGCAAATATCACCACAAATATCAACAGGAACGGTAACATCACATCTGTAAGTCCCCACGAATCCAAAATCCTAACAAACTCTTCAAGATTATATGCATTACTTGCCATTTAAACACACCTCTTAATCCTTTTTATCCTCTTTCTTGACCCCGTCAGTATGAGGCTCACCCTTAACGATATACCAAATGAACAACACAATAATAGCCAGCAATATTACAGATCCTACTACTTCTCCACCGGTCTCAAACCTGAAGAAGTCCCACATCACATCCCACCATCCTAGCGCATAGATAAATATCAAAGCAATACCAACAAACATCATGATCATAAAGAAATAATTCCAGTTCCCTGTCAGGAATCCACCTTCCCCTTCCTTCATAAAGCTGCCAACCAGCAACAAGAAAAGGACAGAAAGCATCAGTAGTATGACAGTATAGGAAGAGACAGTTGTTATTATGGCAACCAGCTTGGAGGATGCTATCACAAAAAATGCAATTACAAATGCCGTTATTGAATTCAGGTTTTTCTTCGAATATTCCTTCCCATCTATGGTCTCAGTCCCATATACCCTTGTCTTTTCTAATATTGCAAACACGATGGTAAACACCAAAAGAAACGGCAGGACTACATCGTATAATCCTATCTCTTCGAAAAACACAATAACATTCCTGAATGCACTAGCCATATCTCATTCTTGATTATATTTATATATAAACTTTGCGTTTTTCCTGAAAAACACAACGGTTTAGAAAACGAAGTTTTCGAAAAACAAAGTTTTCCGGATCGGTTTAGAAACTTTGTTTCTAAAACTTTTCATTTCTCACCCCATTTTTCTAGGTTTTAGATCTACCATCCAGGTTTTACCATTTTGTACTAAAGATCTATCTGCAAATAGCCTGATGACTTCTCCTGTTGCATCCTTATATTCAAAAAACATACCTGTTGGATCCTGATCCCTATAATGCTCAAAAACCTGAAATAAATCCATCCCTTTTTGTTCTGCTTTCTCAGGAAATAAGCTGTTGGTCCATGCAGGAGAATATAAAAAATTTCCAAACATTGGACTATAAAATGCAATTCCTGAATTATCATATGTCCTAGCATAATTTCCAACTTGCATTTTATTTGCTGCTTTTGATGTAGAATATGCATCATTTCCAGGACTTGCGTTTACAGCAGATTTTGAATTGATAATTACATATCTGCCTAAACCCCTTTTAAGCATAAAAGGTATAGCATACATTGCAAGTGCTTGGTTTCCACGTACATTTACACCCATAGTTAGGTCATATGTTTCCCAATCAGTTTCATCAGTTTTGCCTGAAGCTTTAATGACAGCAGCAGAATTAACAACATACCCTAAACCATCAAATTCTTCAGCTGCACTATGTACAGCTCGTTTCACATCTTCAGGTTTAGTCATATCAAACTCAATAGGCAGAACCCTGACTCCCGGAAAGCCATCCCTAATTTTTGCAGCTAAATCCTGAAGATCATCGCTCTTAAATGATGTATCAGCAATAGCAAGATCCATTCCCTGGGCTGCCAAGGCATGTACAATAGGTGTTCCAATACCTCCAGTTGCTCCAGCAACAAAAACAGGCTGACCTGCTAGTTCAGGATGTTCATCAGCTTTACTTTCAGAAACAGCTAAAGGGATTCCACCTTTTTCCATTGTTCTTAAATGGTCCATTAGCTCTGCTTCTGTTTCTATTGGAACTTCTTTCCCTTGAATCATAACCTTATACATTTTCCATCAACATAGCACCGATTGAACGCATCCCATCTACTGCGCCACTTGAAATAAGCCCTGCTCCTCTTTCAATATATTCCTTAACTCTACCCCCTCTAAAAGCTATTTTATTATCCAATTATCTCTTAATATATAAACTTTATCCTAATATAACCACTTTAGAATAGATACTGGGGGGCTACGTTCAAAATGTAGGTTAGCAGCCTAAGGTCAAAGTTCTACAAATAATTTAGAGGTAGTTGACAAGGGGGAGGATTTCTATGACTCCCATTTTCCCAAACCTTTAAATACCTCTATAAATCTACAGAAGAGAAGATGATAAACAAACAAGACTTCAAGAAGATCAGGAATGTATTGGCAAAGTACGATGCAGACAGAGAGCTATTGATTAAAAAGTCCAGAGATGTCCTTAAGCTCTCAAAACAGCTTATCTACACCATACACAGGAAAGACATGAAAGAAGCATCAAAACTACTGAGCCAGGTAAAAAAAGAAAAGCAAAACCTGGACAAGATAACATCAAAAAACAAGAAACTATTCTACGAAGGCTCTTACTCACAGGCAGCCCAGGAATATGTAGAGGCACTAACCTACTACAGCTACACTAAAGACAGGAAGATCCCCACAATCTCCACAATTAAGGTAAGTGAAGAGGATTACCTGATGGGTATATGCGATCTGACTGGAGAACTGACAAGAAAAGCAGTAACTATAGCCCATAAGGATCCAAAAAAGGTCAAAATCATAAAAAGCCTGGTTGAGGAGATCTTTGGAGAATTCATCAAGTTCGACCTGAGAAACGGAAACCTAAGGAAAAAATCTGATTCTATCAAATGGAACCTAAAGAAACTGGAAGAAGTGATTTATGATATTAAGAAGAAGTAAGATTTAAAAAAGAGCCTTTATTCTTCTAGAATTGGTGAGTTAGAATGTTAGAACTAGAATCAGAAATAAAAATTGCCCCTTCAATATTATCTGCAGATTGGGGTTACTTAGGGAGTGAAGTGCAGCGTGTTAGAAGAGGAGGAGCAAATATTATACATTATGATGTCATGGATGGTCAGTTTGTTCCAATGATTACTGTTGGGTCCGCTGTATTAAAGCGACTGAAAGAACTTTCAAATCTTCCTTTTGATACCCATCTTATGGTTAAGACTCCAGAAAGGCATATTAAAAGCTTCTGTGAGGCAGGAACAGATTATCTTACAATTCATGCTGAGGAAGTCAATGGAAATCTAGATAAGATAATAGAAGAGATGGATAGTTTTGGAGTGGTCAAGGGGATAGCATTCGATCTGGGTACAGATCCAAGCCATCCAAGTTATAATGAAATATGTAGATACATAATGGATGGTAAGTTCGATATGGTGCTGGTGATGGGTGTTAAAGCAGGCGCAGGCGGCCAATCATTCAACGAAGAATCATTGAAAACAATAAGCTACATAAGAGGTCTAAATCCAAACATCCCTATAGAATTTGATGGAGGGATAAATTATCTACCTGAGATAGATGGAAGATCGACTGCAGATTTGGTTGCAGAGCGGGGAGCAAGGATAATTGTAGCCGGGTCAAAGGTTTTTAATCCGGAGTTCATATCCGATGATTACAAAACTCCAATACAAAGAATCAGAGAGCAAGCATTGATTGGTTACATGGCTTCACAAAAAAAGTAATTCTAAAAATATTTAAATAAGGGGTATTCTTCTTCTTTACTATGTTCAGCTTCAAAATAATAAAGGAAGATAAAAAGACTAGAGCACGTCTGGGAAAAGTAACTACAGAACACGGCTCTTTC
Organism: Candidatus Nanoarchaeia archaeon; assembly: GCA_028279655.1. Classification (GTDB taxonomy): domain Archaea; phylum Nanobdellota; class Nanobdellia; order Woesearchaeales; family JACPBV01; genus JAHWHQ01. The sequence continues at coordinate 157,293 of JANQNH010000006.1, forward strand.
CAAACACCCATCTTCATACCAGTAGCAACAGCCGCTACATTAAGGGCACTGGACAACAGGGACATAGAAGAACTGGGTGCAGAAGCCATCTTAGCAAATACCTATCATCTACATCTGAGGCCAGGAGACGACCTGATCAAACGGCAAGGAAAGCTCCACAAGTTCATGAACTGGCAAAAACCTATAATAACCGATTCAGGAGGATTCCAGGCATTCTCTCTGGGATTTGCAGTTGAACACCAGGTAGGTAAGATAGCAGACAACTACTTAGATATAAACAACAAAAGGCCAGACAAGCAGACAGACCATAAAAAATTCGCTCATATAGATGATAAAGGAGTATCATTCAGAGATCCTATTCATGGCCATAAGATAAAACTTACTCCAAAGAGATCCATGGAAATACAATCAAACCTGGGATCAGACATAATATTTGCCTTTGACGAATGCACCTCTCCATTATCAGATAAGGCATACACAAAAAAAGCACTGGAAAGGACCCATAAATGGGCAGAGCAATCTATAAAATACCATGACAAAAAACAAGCATTATTTGGAATAGTACAAGGAGGTGCCTATAAAGACCTGAGGATAAAAAGCGCAAAATACATCAGAAACCTCAATTTCGATGGATTCGGAATCGGAGGCTCCTTAGGTAAATCCAAAGAAGACATGCACAATATCCTTGACTGGACAATACCTCTGTTGCCAAAAGACAAGCCGAGGCATCTCCTGGGTATAGGTGCAGTTGAAGACCTCTTTAACTCAGTAGAGAGAGGCATAGACATGTTTGATTGTGTTGCACCTACGAGATGGGCCAGACGAGGCCACGTCTACATAACCCCAGAAGCAGGAGGGACAAAGAAGAACAAGTTCCGTTTTAACATAGAGAACAAGATATACGAAAACGACAAAAAACCCATTGACCCTACTTGCAGATGCTACGCCTGCAGGAACCATAGCCGCGCATATCTGCGCCATCTGTTCAAAGCAAGCGAACTGACATACTTTAGGTTATCATCAATCCACAACCTTAACTTCTTGCTAAGGTTGATGGAAAAGATAAGAAAAGCAATAGAAGATAACAGCTTCAAAAAGCTAAAGAAAGAGTGGCTGGGAACTAACAAGTAGATCAATCCTTACTATAATATCTATTCTTAATAGCCTTACTAAGATAGATAAAAGGCGTATCAGCCAAAGACACGATAAACTTCATAACATAGGATACCACAAATATCTGCATAATCACACTCCAGCTAAATACCTGCTCCCATCCAAATAATCCAAAAAACCCGACAAAAGCAATCCATGTGAATATGATATTATCAATAAGCTGGGAAGTAACAGTTGAAAAGTTATTTCTTAACCACAAATACCTTCCTTTGAATATCTTCTTCCAGAATTCAAAAGCCCACACATCATGCAGCTGAGAAACTATATAAGCAATCAGACTAGCTATTGTAATCCTAGGCAACAAGCTGAATATCTGAACCAGAGCAGGATTCAAGGTATCAGTTACATCCGGAACAAAAGCCAGACAGATCTGCATAATAATAGTAACAGCTATCATCATAAAGAAACCCAACCATACAGCCTTCTTTGCCTCCTTAAGACCATAATTCTCACTTAATATATCAGTAACCAGGAATGTAGTGCCATATACAACATTACCAAGTGCTGTAACCCAAAAGAAGATCCTTACAGTCTTCATAACCTGTATATTAGCCAATATAATGGCAACAGCCATCCAGCTATACAGTCCAATCTTCCCAAAAAACCTGTAAGCTACTAATATTCCTATAAATGTTACTATCATCAATACAATCCATAGTATCTCATTGATCATACCCCAGAAGAATACTTGGCCATTTTTAAATATGTCGAAAAACCCAAACAACAAGGACGAAAACTAGCCTGAAGAGGAAAAAAACAGGGACATTAAATTCCGAAGGAATTTATGGCTCCTTTCTAAGTAGGGTTTTTTCCTTTTGGCTTAGGATTTTTATAGTAAAATCCGTGTTTGAGTCCTTAGTTGTTGTTTGGGTTTTAATAGTCCATAAAACATAACATCCACTTATACAAAAACATTTATAAATAACTCTAGAAATCCATACCTATAATGAAAAGAACAAACACCTGTGGGGAATTGACAAAGAAAGACAACAAGAAAGGGGTAACTCTTTGTGGATGGCTAAACAGCAGAAGAGACCACGGAGGGATAATCTTCATAGACCTTAGAGACAGATATGGGATTACCCAGATAGTCTTAGATCCTAAGCACGATAAGGAAGCTCACAAGAAAGCAGAGCATCTAAGCAGAGAAGATGTATTGCAAGTAAAAGGAAAGGTCAGGCTTAGAGGGAAAGGCCTGGAAAACCCAAAACTAATCACAGGAGATATAGAAGTTATTATAGATGATCTGGAGATACTGAATAAGGCAGATACTCCTCCGATAGAGATTGACCAAAGGATAGAGATTAACGAGGATATGCGTTTAAAATACAGATATCTTGACCTGAGAAAGCCAAACATGCAGAAGAACCTTAGGATTAGGCATACTGCAATCAAGGCAGTAAGGGATTTTTATGATAGTAACGGGTTCTTAGAGATAGAAACACCAATGTTGGCAAAATCAACACCAGAAGGAGCTAGGGATTATCTGGTTCCCTCAAGGGTAAATCCAGGAAAATTCTATGCACTGCCTCAATCACCACAGCTATTTAAACAACTATTGATGGTCAGCGGATGTGACAGGTACTTCCAGATAGTAAAATGCTTCAGGGACGAAGACCTAAGGGCAGATAGGCAGCCAGAATTCACACAGATAGATGTTGAGATGTCATTCATAGATGAAGAGGACATATACACGACCCACGAAGAATTGATGAAGCAGATATGGAAAAAGACCCTTAACATAGATATCAAGATCCCATTCAAAAGAATCCCATATGATGAAGCCATGGATAAGTATGGCTCTGACAAGCCAGACATAAGGTTTGATCTGCCTTTGATAGATGTGACAGATATACTAAAAAACTCAGACTTCAAGGTATTCACAGACAACATCAAGTCAGGTGGAGTTGTAAAAGCAATAAATGTTAAGAACTCTCCATTATCAAGAAAGGAGATAGATGAGCTTATAGAATTTGTAAAGATATACGATGCAAAAGGCCTTGCTTGGATAAAGATGACAGATAAAGGATTGGAATCTTCAGTTGTAAAGTTCTTCAGCGATGCCATCCAGAAAGAGATAATAAAAAAGATGGACGCAAAGAAAGGAGATCTCCTGCTTTTCGTATCAGACCACAAGCATTTCATAGTTAATGATGCCTTGGGAAACCTAAGGCTTAAGCTGGCAAAAAAATTAGGCCTTATCCCTAAAGATACCTATGAGTTTGTATGGATAACAGATTTCCCATTGCTGGAATATGATGAAGACGAACAACGTCATATGGCAGTCCACCATCCATTTACCTCTCCAAAGGATGAGGATATCAAGCTTCTTGACAAACACCCGGAAAAAGCCAAGGCAAAAGCCTATGATCTTACCCTAAACGGAGTGGAGATAGGCGGCGGTTCTATAAGGATTCACAAGAGAGACATCCAGGAAAAGATCTTCAAGACCTTAGGCATATCAGATAAAGAAGCAAAGATAAAGTTTGGCTTCCTCTTAGAGGCATTCAGGTATGGTGCACCACCTCACGGAGGCATAGCCTTCGGTATGGACCGTATTGCAGCTCTTTTAACAGACAACGAATCCATAAGGGAAGTAATAGCATTCCCAAAGACCAAAAGCGCAGAATCCCTGATGGATGGCTCACCATCCGAAGTGAGCGAAAAACAGCTGAAAGAATTGAATATCAAGCTGGATATTGTTAAGAAATAGTTTCATTCTTAAACTTTAAAAGTAAGAGGATTTACAGAAGAGACAAATCTAATCTCTAATGCTAAAAAAAATCATTCAGATAGAAACTAAACAAGTAGCACAATTCACTAATTTCCCCCAAGAAAACATTATTCTTACTTTGCAGTTAAACTGGTATCAGGTTTAAACTTTTCTCCAACTGAATTCAAAAAATGAACTCCTGCATAAAGAGCCACCATATAGGGCCTTTCTAAGGATCCAGAGGGGTATTTATCATCAATATTTATCCTATCCATAGTCTCAAGTATCGATTTTGAATATCCTGCTAGGTCCTCAAATCCTCGTCCACTCTTTAGTATAGCTTGGTGTATACCCGATATATCTTCTTTAACTGACTTAATGTCCTCCAATAAATCAAGACCAGAATCACACCGTGAACGAGCAAGCCTTCTAGCCATAGTTACAGTTGGTCTAATATGCCAAACATAAAAATCTTCAAGGATAGGGCTTATTTCCTTCGCAATCCCATCTGCATCATAGTTTACTAGGAATCCCCCTATTTCAGTTTTGATTTCCTCATAGAAGTCATTTATAGCTTCAGTTACTGCTCCAACTTTATATTCTGAAGCTAATTCCTTCATAGTATTTAGAACAAGGTCAAGGTAAATAGCACTATTATGAAGATGATTGTGAGAAGGCCAATGATATTGATAATGCTCAGGTCTAAATGCTTTTTTATTTATATGATAGGAAGAATGGTCAGTCTGCCATAAATCCTCCCAAAACTCCGGTTGTTTTGTCTGCTCTAATTCATCCCAAAAAGAAGGGAATTTATTATCATATATTGCTCTCCCTGCTTCATCGAATAAAACCCTCATAATCTCTTTCTCAAAGGGTTGTAGAGATGAATCTATTATACTAACTAATTTGTTGTCCTGCAGAGCGGATTCATAGATATCCTGTACTCTTCCATGAACTGTACTTTCCTTTAATTCCTTCATCATTTTAGCATTCTCACAAGATTTTTTAATATGTGAAAATTTTTTACAACCTATTTTCTTTTTTTGTAAAAATTTTAGAAAAATGTTATATCAACATTTTCTCCTATCTTAAGACAATTTTGATCCCTTTATAAAGCTTTTGTTTAATCTAACTATGATACTTAATTCAAAAAGTATTTAAATTATCAGGAATTTACAATAACTGATGAAGATCTACTTAGTAACCTGCAACAAAGGCAAGGTAAAGGAATTCAAACAGATCCTAGAGCCAAAAGTAAAAGTAGAACAATTGCCTATAGACTACCCAGAATTAAGATCCGACGATCCTGAAGAGATAGCAAGATTAGCAGCAAAACAGCTGGCAGACAGCCTAAAAAAACCTATTGTAGTAGAGGATTCAGGACTCTTCATAAAGGCATTAAACGGATTGCCAGGAACCTGCTCAGCATACATCCATAAACGAGTAGGTTTAAAAGGGATCCTTACCTTGATGAAAGGCATAAAGAACAGGCAATGCATGTATATGTCAGCAGTAGGCTATTGCGAACCAAAAAAACAACCAATATCCTTCCTGGGCACAGAAAAAGGCAAGATAGCGAAGAAGGCCAGGGGAACAGGTGGATTCGGTCACGATCCAATCTTCATACCTGACAACTCTAAAAAGACCTATGGTGAGATGAACAACACAGAAGAGAGGAAGAGATTCAGAAGAAAAGCAGTTCTAAAGCTACTACAACATCTAAAAACGTAATTGACAATGCTGCGATACGTGCGATTTCTTTTTTCTTGATTCAACTAAGTACTTTCGCAACTAGATGTGTTCTGCTTGGACTACGCTGGGCAGCATTATCAATAAAAAGTTAGTAACCTAAAAGAAAAAACCTAAGGCAAGTCCAACAACTATTATTCTAATAATCCTAGGAACCAGCCCGTAATATACAAATCTATCTATCTTCATCCCAAAAGCACCTGAAAACCAGCAGAATGGAACATATGGAACAGGACCAATAGCAGCGATAAATAAGCCATATTTACCATACTTACGATATAGTTCCAGGTACTTCTCGCATCTCTTATCCTCACAAATTCTATCATAAAAAAACCCCCCTATCTTGTAATTGACAAAAGTAGCTAAAATACTGCCTATAATTACGATTAGAGAGACATAAACCATATTCAATCCCAATACCTTCCCAGATATCAAAGGAACCTCAGGTCCTATAGGCTGAGCCAAGGCTTCCACTATTAAAGCAACAAAAAAGATAGCCGGGTAGCCGTAAAGAGAAACAACATTGGATATCTCTGATTTTATCTGGTTAAGGAAAACGATACCCAAAAGAAATACAATAACTACAAAAAAACCAACAAATCCTACTATCTGTATTGGATTAGCTCTTTTCATTTTTGTACAAACCTAAATCCGCAGGTTTCTTTGGTAATACACTCTTCCTTTGTTCTTGGATATTTCCTGCAGTTTAACGGTCTTACTGGATGTATGAAGCAATAAGATTTTCCATCTTTTTTATACCTTAAAAATAAGCATTTGTTAGGTAAATTACAACATTCACCGCAGTCGATACACCCACCTGTTCTTTTTTCATCAATAGGCAGTATGGATGTACATGTTCTGTACATCTTTGACAACCAATTATTCTTCATTTTAAACCAATAAAATTTACAACTATAAAAACATTTTTCTTTTAATACAAAATCAATGCATAGATTTAAATAATCTAAATCATAACAAAAACATATGAACACTCCGAACAAGATAACCATTATGAGGATACTACTAATACCAATCTTCATCACTCTGTTCTACATAAAGATAAGGTACATAGATTACATAGCAGCAGCAGTCTTCATACTATTAGCCTTGACAGACGCCTTAGATGGCTACCTAGCAAGAAAACACAAGCAGATAACAAACCTTGGAAAACTTATCGATCCCTTAGCAGATAAACTGCTGATTTCTGCAGCACTTATATTCCTCATAGGAAGAGGCGTCCCTAACTGGATGGCCTTCACGATAATAGCAAGGGAATTCGCCGTAACAGGATTAAGGCTCTCAGCACAATCTAAGCAGATAACAATCCATGCAAGCAGATGGGGTAAGACAAAGACCATATCACAGATAGTTGCAATTGTTGCTGTTCTGATTGATTTCCCATTAAACTACTATATCATGTTGATTGCAGTCATCCTTACTGTTATCTCAGGAATTGATTATTTTATCAAGGCAAGAAAATTCCTGAGAGACCTAAAAAATGAGTGAGATCTTCACAACTCCTAACTTAATAACCTTCTTACGTCTTCTACTTATTCCATTCTTTGTCCTAGCTTTTTTCCAGGACCAATACATAATCGCTGCCTTACTCTTCTTAGGATTTGCACTAGGAGATGGATTAGACGGTTACCTGGCAAGAAAAAAATCTCAAAGAACCGTTATAGGTTCCTTATTTGACGGCCTGACTGACCTGATAGCATTTGCCTCAATCCTGATCTCCTTCCTATTGAAAAAATACCTATCTGCCCAACTAATCGTAATCCTACTCATCCCTCTCTTTATAACCTTGATATCCAGGGCAATCTATTATTTTAGGACAAAAGACCTGCCCCATCCATTGATGGAAAAGATTACAGCAATACTTGCATACCTTACAATCATCATGATCCTGTTGGATTTTGTATATCAGGGTATTCTGATCATCCTTGTTGCCATCTTAGCCTATATATCTATGCTGCTGGATATCCAAACAGACATCAACCTTTATATAAAATAACATTTCTCTACACATTATGATAACAATACTGGACTGCTACACAGACGAACCCGCAGGCCTGGGAGTTCCACCTTACTTAGGAACATACCCTAGATACATAGCTGGCTATTACATCAAAGAAGGCTACAAAAAAATAAACTACATAACAATAGATGACCTTAGATTTCTGAAATACTACGACCTAAATCCAAAAAAACAAGAAGTAAACCATAAGACAAACATAAAGATCTATAACCTTACAAAAAACATAAGCAGCATTCAGGAGATACTGGAAAACACCACAAGATTGATAGTAATCCTTGGAATACACACACCAGGAAAATACCTCTCAGCAATTCCAGGAACCTTAAAAGAAGTAGCAGAACTTATCAAAGATCTTGATTGTGAAAAGGTCCTTACAGGTCCTGCTGTTATTGGAACTCAACTGGAAGGAGGAAGGTTCCAGGAAACCACCAGCAAAAAGATCTTCGACAGAACAGATAACTTCGATTTCAAATACCAGGAAATTAGGGAATATGCAGTAAAAGGTTCAGAAATAATAAAACAGATTCCACAAAAAAGGATCATAGAGATAGAGACATCACGGGGCTGTTCCAGAACCAAAGGATGTAGCTTCTGCACAGAGCCATTGAAACATAAGCTCGAATTCCGGGAAAAATCAGACATACTGAAAGAAATAAAAGCCCTTTACAAAGAAAATTGCACCTCCTTTAGGATTGGAAAACAATCTGACTTCTATATGTATCCAGAGGCAATTCCTCTACTTAGAGACATAAGAAAAGAATTCCAAAAAATACAAATCCTCCACATAGACAACGTCAATCCATTAAGCGTAATATGCAAAAAAGGCATAGAGACAACCAAGGCTATAGTAAAGTACTGTACAGAAGGGAACATAGCAGCCTTTGGAGTAGAGAGCTTTGACAAAGAAGTATGCAAACAAAATAACCTAAACTCCCTTCCAGAAGAAGCATATGATGCCATTAGGGTCTTAAACAAATACGGAGCAAAAAGAGGAAAAAACGGTATGCAGGAGTTCCTCCCAGGCATAAATCTGCTCTTCGGACTCAAAGGAGAGACAAAAGACACCCACAATGAAAACATGAAGTGGTTAAAGAGAGTAATAGACAACAACCTCTTATTAAGAAGAATAAATATACGCCAGGTATCAATATTTGAAGGAACCCCTCTTTTCCAGGATACAAAGAACAAATATATCAGAAAGAACAAGAAATACTATTGGAAATGGAGAAACGAAATCAGAAATAAGATAGACCTTCCCATGTTAAAAAAATTAGTCCCCAAAGGCACCATCCTAAAAGAAGTTATCTCAGAGATCTATGATGGAAACACAACATTCGCAAGACAAACAGGAACATATCCTTTGATAATAGGCATAAAACAAAGAATACCATTAAACAAACCATACACAGTAGAAATTACAGGCCATATGCTTAGGAGTGTTACTGGAGTTATAAAATAAGAAGTTTAAGGGGGCAATACTGCAAAGCGAAGTCCTGGATTATAACATCCTCCTGCGAGAATCCTTGCTCGCATGTGCAAATAACTTAACCGCACGTAGCGCAGCATTGCCGCTAAAAAACAAGTAACTTTATATATTCTCTATACCCTTAACTCCTTAAATGAGCAGAGCCCAGATAACAGCACGTCCAGTCCTGCAGACTTTTTTTATCATCGCTGCAGTTATGATCCTGATATTTGGAGGAGCACAGATTACACAATGGGTAAAGACTTCGAAGAGCATAGGGATCATCAATCTCCAAACCACCCTGAAAAACGCTATAACCAAGCAGGCGATGGGAAGCTATGGCTCTGTGGATGAGAAAGTTATTGCCATATCTCCAGAGATAGAGCAATTATGCTTTGTTGACAGGAAAAAAGAGATATCGCCTCTGGTAAACTGCAATCTCAATCCCGAGCTGAACAAATACCCCAACAAAAACATATTCTTCGAGCCCTTTCATAAGCATACTCCTATAAACATACTTAATTTCGAGCTCGACCCAGATGAAAACCCCCTCTGTCTTCAGCCAATAAGCAGCACAGTTCAACTAAGCCTTGTTGGTAGAGGAAACCGTACAAAGCTGGGAACATTTCGATCAACTGAAAAGACCGTTGATTGTGTCTCTGTCCTTTACAACTCTCCTCCAAACCACTCAGTAGACATAGTCTTCCTTCCTTTCGGTTACAATAAGTTCGATGACTTCAGGCAGGATGTAAACAAAAACATCCAAACATTCATAGAAACTCCACCCTTCAACTCAAGCAAGGAAAAGCTTAATTTCTACAGGATAGACAAGCTAGACCATCTGGATTGTAAGATTGAGCAATGGATAAAATGCGACGAATATGAAGTGAAGAAGTTAGCGTCTTACTGCCCTCACGATTACATAATCATCTTGGCTGACAGGAACAAGGTAAAGGACCTCATAAATCCAGTGCGTTCAAGTGCTGTTTCAAATATGGAAAAGATCAATACCGCAGATAACAAGCTGGTTGTCCTGCACGAGTTTGGCCATATCTTTGGTGAGCTAGCAGACGAATACGTAGATGAGAAATACTACTCCAATACCGGTTTTGATCCTGAGGACTATCCTAACTGTGACTTGCCGCCAGAATGCAAAGGATGGAAAAATGTTGAAGAGACAGGCTGCTTTGAAGGTTGCTCCCTGAAGAAGTTCGCAAGGCCAACCACAAACTCAATTATGAGATCCCTAAATACAGAAAAGTTTGGTCCTGTGAACGAAAAGATACTGATAGACAAGCTAAACGAATATGGTGATTAAATGAAAAAAATATTACTACTAACAATCATAATCTTCTTAGTAATACCTACAATCCAGATATCAGCAGAGATAGACTGCAGCAAGGTATTTGTTGTTAAATTCAACTATGACAACGGGATTATATCATATAAAGATAAGATAATAAAATGCGGCTATTCACCAGATAGGAAGCTCCAGCCTCTTGACGGCTACAGGGCAGAGATCATATCCATAAAAAACAAACCATTATACTCCTTTAAATTCGACATACCTTTGACAACAAACTTCGATATGTCTGATCCATTGATAAAGAGCCTCTCAGGCGGCATGGTAGTGTTGAACGAGACAGACTTCGCTCTTATATTCCCATACTATGACAATGCAAAATCCATAAGAATCTACAATCCAAGGGAATACGAAGTTGCTACAATACCCTTGATAGAAGAGCAGTTCATGCAGAAGAGGTCCACATTGTGGTTCCTGATAATTATCTTACTACTTCTTATAGCAGCCTATATGATATACAAGCATTATAGGAAACCCGCTCCCCTATAGATTTTCAAAAGTTTTATACGCAATATCCTATCAATCCTTCCGATAGTTTTAAATTTAACAATCTTTTTACCACACAAATATTACATTCGATGTAAAATGATTGAAAAAAATAATAAAAAACTTTTTTACGAATTAATCGGAATTATGCTCGGAGATGGCTGCCTCTCTAAATCGGATTCAAAACACATTGTATACATCAGCGGCCACAAAATTAAGGATTACAAATATCACAATCAAGTGACTAGAAATATCTTCAAGAAACTTTTCAATAAAGATATTAAAATAGAATTTAGGAGATTTGAAAACACTTTATTTATTAGATTTAGTGATAAACAGATCTTTCAAGTCTTAAATAAATTTTTACCAATTGGTACTAAGTACGGTTCCATTAAGCTTCCTGAAGAAACCTTAAGGAATCAGGATTATTTCAATTGTATGGTCAGGGGCCTTTTTGACACCGATGGCTGCGTTGTTCTCTCTAAACAACATAGGAAGATCCCTTACTATCCTAGATTTGAAATAGCATCTAAATCAAGAAAATTTTTAGAAGGAGTTTTGGAATTGCTGGAAAGACAAGGATTCTATGGTTCAGTCTCAAAAAAAGGAAAACATTTCAGATTAGAAATACCAGGATTTAAAAATCTTGAAAAGTGGATGTTGAATATTGGTACTAACCACAATAAGAATCAAAGGAACATCAATTATATTCTGAAAAATAAGAAAATTTTATAAAGTAACTCTGAAGCCCACTATTGTACCTTGCTTTAGGTAGTTCACTTAATGCCCTAGTAGCTTAGCAGGTAGAGCGTGCGAATCTAGCAATAGATCACGAAACTGTTAAACCTGTTACAGCAATCGCAAGGTCATCAGTTCGAGTAGAGTGTTATTAAATTAGCACTCTAGAATCTCTGATCTAGGGCGTTTTTTTTCTTTTTTCCTTTTAACAATAAAGTTTATAAACAGATTTAATTTTCTCCAGACCTATGGGCCCGTAGCATAGTCTGGTGGTGCGCACGACTGATAATCGTGAGGTCCGGAGTTCGAATTGTCCAAGGCAATCCTTTGGCATAGAAAATCTCCGCGGGCCCATTTTACTTTAATCAGATGGGCAGACCCATTCGTACTATCGAACGAAGGGAGATAGTACTAATAGTGCACAGGGGTCTATGCGGGCGAAACCCTTAGTTGAGAACCGCCGCGGGCCCATTTCTTTTACATAATTAAAAAATTACGAATAAAATTCGTAGAAAATAGTGACAACAAATTTTTTTTAGTAACTACCATAAAGTTTATATAGGAGTTGTGTATTAGAGAATAATAACATATTAGTTAATAAATTAAGGAGGGGATTTTTATGATGAAAAAATTGGTGATGTTTGGAATAATAGCTATATTTCTATTAAGCGGTTGTGAGGAACTGAAAGAGCTCTACGGGATACAGCCAGCAGGCGATGAGGAATATATCCCTATAGAGGAGATCAAGATGGAAGAGGAAACTACAGAAATGCCCCTCTCTCCTCCGGAAACAGACACACCGGAATCCGAAGAGATCTCTATTGAGGTTATAGAGATTATAGAAGAAGAACCAGAGGAGCTTATTGAGATAGTAGAAGAAGAACCAGAGGTTACTGAGATTGAAGAACCAGAAGAGATAATAAAACCAACCCCTGTAAAGGTAGATCCAAAAGGAGATGCCAAAGTACTTATCGTTAAAGAAACAGAGATGGTTTCTCTAAAACCCAAGGCGTCAGATCCAGACCAGGACAGGCTTCAGTTCTCTTATACTTCACCTATCGGACCAGTAGGAAAATGGCAAACAACCTATGGGGATGCAGGAGAATACGCAGTAACGATTACAGCATCTGATGGAGAATTAAGCGTTACTAAAGATGTATTAATAATAGTAAACAAGAAAGAAGAGGTGCCTACAATAGATGAAGCATTACCAAAGGAAGACACCTTAACTGCAAAGGAAAATTCAAAACTGGACTTCAGTATCAAGGCATCTGATCTTAATAAGGATAATCTGGTATACTCCTGGAAATTAGATGGGGATGAAACCTCTAAGACAAATGCATTTAACTATGAGATAAGCTTTGATGATGCAGGCCAGCACACCATCAAGGTCGTTGTATCAGACGGCATTAATGAGGCTAGTAAGATCTGGGCAGTAAAAGTTGATAATGTCAACAGAAAACCTCTGCTGGCTAGAATAGCAGATATGAGCGTTAAAGAGACAGATACAGTAACCATTGTGCCAAAAGCAACAGATCCGGACAAGGAAGACAAACTGACATTTGCAATAGACAACAATGAATTCAAGAAGGTAGGGAATAAGTTCGAATGGAAGACCTCCTATGATGATTCAGGAGAATACACAGTAACAATAACTGCATCAGACGGAGAAGATGATGTAAGTCAGTCTCTTAAGGTAACAGTTGAAAACGTCAACCGGCCACCTGTTATCGAAGATATTGTTTTAGGTTAATTTTTTTTATTTTCTTTTATTGGGGGAAATCAATGTGAAAAAAAAGATTTTAATATTTTTTATAATAATGCTATTTTCTATTAGTTTATCCGGTGCTGTTAAAATAATAACTGTGGATGAGACAGAACTAGTATCTTTGAAGCCTATAGCAAGGGACGAAGATAAAGACGTTCTCTCATATTCATTTACAGAACCTCTGGATCAGGAAGGAAAATGGCAGACAAACTATGGGGATGCAGGCAGATACAATATCATAATTACAGTATCAGATGGTCAGTTAAGCACCTCCAAGGATGTTCTGTTGGTTGTCAAAAAGAAGAATATTCCTCCAGAGATACATTCCTTCATCCCAGAACAAACCAGCCTAAAGATAGATGAAGGGCAGAAGATAACCTTCAGCATAAATGCCACTGACCTAAACAAAGACGACTTAACCTACACCTGGGAATTTGACAATGAATTCATCTCAAGGGACGAGTCCTTCACATACCAATCAGATTATACTGATTCAGGAATCCACACATTAAAAGTTTCAGTCTCAGATGGAGATGCAGAAGAAGAGCAGCAATGGGCAATAATAATCAACAAGGTTGACAGAAGAGCATTGCTGGACAACATAAATGATGTGGAGATAGACGAAGGAAACACAGTAAAGCTAAATCTACCGAACTTTGAGCAATACAACCTTGAATATACAATATCAGACCCAATAGGAGATGACAATATCTGGGAGACGACCTATAAGGATGAGGGGGTGTATAAAGTAAAGATAACCATAAAAGACAATAAATTTACTGCATCAAAGACAGTAAGGGTTACAGTCAATGACTTGGATCGTCCCCCTACACTTAAACCAATAGCAAATGCCTGGCTTAAAGAAGGACAAAAAGTAACAATAGAGCTTGAAGCTAGTGATCCGGACCAGGATGACATTGAGATCTTGGCAGAGAGCCTTCCTCCAGGGGCGGTAATAAATGAAAATGTTTTCACATGGACCACAGATCACAAAACAGTAAAGAAAGAAGACCTGATAGACAGGGCCCTTGACAAGTTCCACATATTATATCATCCTTTCAGGATAGAATTCATTGCAAAGAGCAAACAGCTCGAATCAAGGCAGTCAGTATTGATAATGGTAAAGGATATTAATCAGCAGCCTGTACTGGAAGACCTTGGAAAGATAATCATAAATGAAGGGGAAGAACTGATCCTTGAGCCAGTTGCCTCAGATCTGGACAGGGACAAGATTACCTACTCCTATTCAGGCTGGATTGATGTTGATAGGTATCAGTCGGATTATGACGACGCAGGCACCTATAAGGTAAAGGTAACAGCATCAGACGGTTTCTTAACCGATGAAAAATATGCGACCATAGAGATAAGGGAAGTAAACAGGCCTCCAGTCCTGGGAAAGATCGGACAGATTGAGATAATGGAAGGTGAAAGATTAGAGCTGCCTATCCATGCAACAGACCCAGAAGGGGACCCTGTAGATATTACATCAAACAACCTGCCTACAGGTTCAAAAATTAAAGACAATATCTTTATTTGGCAGCCAGATCACGATACAATAAATGCAGATTCAGTCTTATTCACCATAAATCTGGTAGCTGATGACGGGAAGGATCAGACAACAGGGCAGGCAAACATAACAGTCTTTAACGTCAACAGAAAACCAAAGATAAACTCCATCTCTCATCCAAGGACCATCTCCAAAGGCCAAAAAACAAAGTTCCAGGTAAGTGCAGAGGATCCAGATGGGGCAGAACTGACCTACATATGGAAATTTGGATTATTTGAGCAATACAAGGCAGGCCCAGAGATAATAAGGATCTTCAAATCACCAGGCACCAAAAAAATCACAGTGATTGCTTCCGACGGTGAAGACGAAACCCCATACACATGGAGCATACAGGTAGTCTGATATAACTTCTGATAGATTTCTTCAAAGGATTATATTCACCAATCTACTCATAGATTCTTAATAGTTACCTATAAAATCCTCCTTTATCCTACTTTTTGGCTTTTTCTGCCAATAATATTCACTACTCAATTGTAGCTACAAAAACAAAAGGTTTATAAAGTCGTCTAATATCCTACCTAGTAGTATAATATGAAACAAAAACTCAGCATTACAATTGAGAAAAACACTGTAACATTGATGGAGTGTATGGTTAAAGAAGGTAGATTTAGGAACAAAAGTCATATTCTAGAGTACGCCGTTGGCAAACTATTGAGAGGGATCAAATAAAATGCCAGATGAAAGTATAGATGATAAGGTAGAAAAGGATTCTGGTAGTAGCTCAGATAGCATAGCCTACAATGTACCTGTAGAACTAGGTGGCATATCAAGCGGATTAGGCCTTGGACACCTTGCTTACAGTTATCTTCCTAGTATTATCCCAGCAATTGGCTATGCTTCAGGTGCAGCAATTGCAACCGGATTAGCCGGTCTGATTGGAGGTTACGTCATTGGAAAGACCATTGTTGGAGAATTGATGTCAGGCTTTAAACCCAAAAAGAAGGAACCAGAGAAGCCCAAGCCTAAGGGTCCCCCTGGGATGCCCATGATGGGATAATCTTTTTTTATTCCAAATAAAAACAATTATATATCTAGATTAGTTTCTCTTATTGTAATTTAGAACAGTTTTCCACAAGATGAAACTAAAGATTAATCATATCTCTGACAATCATACAATAAACCTAGCTCTCGACACCATAAAGATAGGGAAACAGGCCCTGGTATTTGCAAACACAAAACGTTCAGCAGAAAAAACAGCTGAAGAGATAAGCAAAAAGGTAAAGACAACAGATAAGCGTCTAGTAGAGCTGTCAGAACAGGCATTACACTCCCTTACAAGGCCTACAAAACAATGCCAAAGATTAACGAGATGCCTAAAAAAAGGCATTGCCTTCCATCATGCAGGCCTTACAGCAAAACAGAAAGAGCTAATCGAGGAAAACTTCAAAAAAGGTTCAATAAAGATCATAGCAGCAACCCCCACCTTAGCAATGGGACTTGACCTCCCTGCTTACAGGACAATCCTCAAGGACCTAAGGAGATATGGGCATAGGGGACTAACATATATCCCGGTTCTTGAATATCTCCAGATGGCAGGCAGAGCAGGACGTCCCAATTTTGATAAAGAGGGCCAGGCGATCATAGTAGCTCCAACAGAGAATGAGAAGAAAACTCTGGAGCAAAAATACATAAACGGCAATCCAGAAGATATACATTCAAAACTAGCCGTAGAACCGGTTCTAAGAACATACATATTGAGCCTTGTAGCATCAAACTTCATAAACACAAAGAAAGAGATTTTCAATTTCTTCTCAAAAACATTCTGGGCATTTCAGTTTGCAGACACCTATGAACTTCACCAGATAATAGAAAAGATGCTAAACCTTTTGGAAGAATGGGAATTTCTCATAAACTCAGAATCAGAGAATGTAGAGGACTTTACCTCAGCAGACCAGCTGGAAAAGGATAGTAGATATAGGGCAACCCCTTTGGGTAAAAGGATAGCAGAACTATATATAGATCCACTCACAGCCCATAACTTCATAGAGTCAATCAAGAAAGCAACAGGCAAGCACATACCTCCATTCTCCTTCCTTCAGATGATCTCTCACAGTCTGGAAATAAGGCCATTATTAAGGGTAAAAACAAAGGAATACGATATAATCCAGGAAGAACTTGTAAAATATGATCAATATCTTCTGGAACCAGAACCAAGCATCTTTGAGCCAGAATACAACGACTTTCTAAATTCAATAAAAACAACACTGTTCTTCCAGGATTGGATAGAAGAGAAGGACGAAGAATACCTTCTGGAAAGATACGATATCAGGCCAGGAGAAATAAGTGCTAAGCTAAACATAGCAGACTGGTTGTTATATACATCGCAGGAGCTTACAAGAATCATGAAATTCCAGCCATTGCTAAGGGAATTAACAAGACTTAGGATCCGCATCAAAAACGGAGTAAAGGAAGAACTAATCCCATTGCTCAGGCTGGAACAGATAGGAAGAGTAAGAGCAAGAAAGCTATACTACAATAAGATAAGATCGATTAAAGACGTAAGGGGGGCAGACATAACAAAATTAGTCCAGATTCTGGGAAAGAACATAGCCATAAACATAAAGAAGCAGGTAGGCCAGGACTTCGACAAGATGAAAGTCAAGGAAAACAAAAGAAAAGGCCAGATCAGCCTGAATGATTACTAACAGAAAAATCCAGCCATGGCGCATACCGACCGGGGGTTGCCCACTACGGGGTGGTCGGTAGGGCAAAGCGAACAAAGTGAGCTTTGACCGTATGCCGCCACGGATGGATGGATTTTTCCTAAATAAATATAAGAACAAATTTAATAAACAAAACAAGAATTCTAGATACCAATGCCCTAGTAGTATAGTGAATACTTAAGAACACTATGTTTTTAGGTCATAAAGAACACAAGATTGCGGATCTTGAAACCCGGGTTTGATTCCCGGCTGGGGCATCCTCTTTTTTCGTTAATTATGTTATGTTGAAGTGTAATCTGGATTATAGAATAAATTACAAAGGCAATAGATGATTCTTGAGCAAAAGATTCACAGAAACCAAGTTTATTAGACTCTCTATTTGATTTTTGCCTTTTCTTCTAAGTATTTTAGAGATTAAAGAGCAAAGTCACGAAGATTATCCTTTTTTGTATACCCATAAAACTCTTCAAGTATCCTGTATATTTTCTCAGAAGATTCATCTAAAGAAAAACAGAGCCAGTAATGAATCCCTCTTAGGTCGGTATCTGTTTGTTTAGTAAGATTATATTCTGAGGTTAGTATCCAATTTACTAAGTTAGCTTGTTTCTCATTTATACCACTTAATCGGACAATGAACCTACCTTCGTTAGCAGGTATGACTTCTACAGTTTTATCTGGAATAAATCCAAAATTACATACTGATTTATCAGAGATTAATGAATGGTAAAGTCTATCTCTTATGAGTTTACGGACTTGTTTTTCTTTGTCTTCTTCTTGATAATACTCTTTTTGTGCTTTAAATTCATTATGTAGTGTCTGCATTATGCCATAATATTTGAGTTGTACTTTCTTATCAAGAATCTTATCTTTTTGTAGTCTATATGCAAGTTTATCCCAATACTCAATTTCAGTCCTTTTTATTTTAAATAGATTAAAAAATGCACCCTTTTCTTTTGTACCTTCAAATAATTCTATGTGCTTAATTCGATCTTCTTTGTTAGTTCCTTCTATTTGGAGATTTGTTCGGATAAACGCTCTCAACCAACTGTTGAACAGATTGAAATTTGATTCTAAATCTTCAGGCATCCCTGTAAGCAAGGGACGAATTACTAAACCTGCTATTTCATCACGATATAATTCGGCAATACTAACTGGCTTGAGAGATATCTTACTCAATAATTTTTCTCTAAGTTCATTAGGCTTTAGACTTAAATTAAATAAATCAGTTATATCAGACTCATTCCATAATTCAATATAGAATTTGCCAGCAAGTTCTCTGTCTGATTGCTTAATGGATATTCCAGCCAATACTATTATTATTTTATTAGCTTTAATAATCTGGTTTTTGCTATTCCATTGATGGATTAAGTTACGAATAACCAAATTACTATTTTGGTAGTTTTTACATTCAATAACAATATTTCTGTCACCTATCTTCGCTAGAACATCTATTTCATATTTTGCAAGTTTAACATTTCTTTGAGTCTCAAAACCTGCAGATTGAAAAACAAACTCAACATTTTTTTCAAGAGCTCCACCTTTATCTCTGGTAGATTCTACTTGCTCCTCTGGATTTACTTCATCCATATTATCCTTTTAGTCTTTGATTTATATAAATCTTTCTGGGAAAGCATCTTACCAATTAATAAAACTTATCACTTAATAACTAAGAACTCTGAATCTTACTTATTCTTTACCTTAATCTTCTTTGTATGGTGAAACTTATTACTAACACAACTGATCTCCTTAACAGTATACTTCTCAGAATGTTTAGTATTGTATGCTTTCCAATGTTTGCTTTTTGACATAGTAAGTCTAAGAAATCATAGACCATTTAAAAACCTTATGTTTTCCCTACTTCTTCTGCCCATAATACAGGTCTTCAACAAGATCAAGATCAGTTGCCTCAGAAGCACGTCTATCAGTCCTAAGCCCTTTTAATCTTGGAAACCTAAGAGCAAAACCACTGGAATAAGTAGGGCTTTTTTGTATCTCCTCATAATCCACCTCCACAACAATCTTTGGCTTGATCTCAACAGACTTGCCCTTCTCAGCTATGATCAAAGGCCTAAGTAATTTTGTCAACTCCTCAAAACTTACCCCTTCTTCCTTTTTCTCCTTGATCCCAGTTCCCATCTTCCCTATCTCCAGAAACTTCCCTTCCTGGATACATGCTAACACAAAACTAGATAGCCATTTCGCCCTCTTCCCTTCACCCCATTCTGCACCAACTATCACCAGATCCAATGTCTCCATAGTAGGCTTCAACTTGACCATGTAATTGACCCTTGCCCCAGGTTTATATGGTGCAGATAGGTTCTTTATCATCACTCCTTCGTTGCCTTCATTGAGACTCTCCTTATAGAATCTCTCAATCTCAGCTCCTTTAGAGGTAATCATGTTCTTCACAACAACTATCTTCCTTTTCTTCCCAGATACAATCTTCTCGATTAACTCCCTTCTCTTCTCAAAAGACTCCTTTAGCATACTCTTCCCATTATAATAAATGATATCAAAGACATTAAGCTCAACAGGAAAATTCTTTGCCATAGAAGCGATGTCATACTTTCGTTTTATCCTCTGAGAGATCTTCTGGAAAGGAAGATACCTGCCTGATTTAGGATCAAATCCAGCAGCCTCACAGTCAATTATGAAACTATCACCCTTAACATTGTTCAACACATATTCCACAACATCAGGAAACTGTTTAGTAACATCCTCCAACCGTCTAGTAAACAACCTTACTTCTCCCTCATCTTTATGGGCCTGGATCCTGAATCCATCTAGCTTATACTCTACATCTACCTTCTCTCCACACCTCTCAAAACCCCCCTTAACATCCCCCACCTTAAGCGCAAGCATAACCTTAAGGGGCCTAAAAACACGAATCCCCATAGCATTCAGTCCCTTCAATCCATCCTTCTTTGCAGTCAAAGCAACCGAAGAAAAATCATTTGTGATATCATATGCCCTCTGCACAGAATCCACATATTTATTATACTCCTCTCTTTCAACCTCGATCTTATTCTCAGAAAACTTCAAATCAACCTTATCCCCAAAAAATGCCCAAACAATAGCATCACGAAGACTCCCCTCGCCAACACCAACCCTTAATTCCTCAAGAACATTCCTCACGATATATTTTGCTTCAACAGGGTTAGCAGAAGTCAAAAGCTCAGAAATAAGCTGCATCTTCTTATCCACAGTTCCCATGCCCTCCAGGGTAGCCAACTTCCTGAGGTTCTCAAAGACCTTCTTCACAGATAATTCATGCGACACAAGAGTTACCTGTTTCTTTCCCTTTACTAGGTTCTCTGCTACAATCCCCAAATCCCCAGTCTTCTTCCATTCCTTCTCAATTCTAGCCGAAGAAATTCCAGTAGCTGTATTGATAGCCTTCAATATAAGCCTTGAAGCAACCCCTATCTTATTATCATCCCAGTTAGGAAACAGTTTACCCTGCAGCATCAGGACAATCACAGGAAGATCATCAGCACTTGTTTTCTTAAGGAACTCCGAGATGATATGTGTTTTCTCCAACCTCTTTGAGGTCTTCTCCAACTCCTCGTAAATCCCGACCAATTTTACATACTTCATAGCAAAAATATAAATATAAGTACTTATATAAAAACATTATTATGAATGTAGAGGAGTGCATAAAGACAAGAAGATCAATCAGGAAATATAAGGATAAATCCGTTGACTCTGAAAAGATCAACCAGATTCTAGATTCAGGAAAATTTGCTCCCTCAGCTGGAAATCTGCAAAACTGGAAATTCATTGTCGTAAGGAAGGAAGAGATAATAACAAAACTTGCAGAGGCATCCTTTGACCAGGATTGGATGATAGACGCCCCAGTACATATTGTAATAGCAGCAGAACCAAGAAAGGCAGAGAGATATTATGGTGCAAGAGGAGAAAGATTATATACAATACAGAACTGTGCAGCAGCCATCCAAAACATGCTTCTTACAGCAAAAGACCTGGGCTTAGGCTCATGCTGGGTTGGTGCCTTTGACGAAGAAAAGGTCATAAGGGCCCTCAATATGCCAGAAGACGCTACCCCTCAAGCTATTATAACAATAGGATACGCAGATGAAAGACCAGATATGCCCTCAAGAATAGAGCTGGAACATCAGGTATACCTGGACAGATGGTGGGGCAAAGGCCAGGGCTACAAGGCAAAAGGCTACAAATCAATAGCTATACAGGAAGGTATAGATAACACCAAAAAAGCAATAAAACGTGTCGCTAAAAGGATAAAAAAGAAATAATTTCTTTTAAGGAATGATTATCCCTCTAAAATTTTTTCTAAAGTACCTTCTACAGCTATTTTTTGTGTAATTTCTATTCAAGTTATAACTACGAGATCTAAATTCTCCTCCTTCTATAGAATCATGCGCTGCAAAAGCACCATCCGAATATACATCAAACCTATACCAGATATATCTATGAGCCTTTTTTAGCTTCAATTTTAGCTTCTGTCTACGATTATGGACAACATCTCCTGACGTCTCTTTGATAATACAAGCCTCTGCAAGATACACCTTCCCGTCAGTTCCTAAAAATATCAGGTCTGCCTCCCCTATATCTCTATCACCAAGAAACAATTTCACCTCAGGATAGGCAGTTGTTTTCCCCTCTATGCCGATAGCAGACGGGTCATCAACAATCTTGTGTAATAATCTACCATGAGGCCCCATTGATCCCTTAGATCTATAGTATGTAGATTTCTTGCTATTCCTTTGACTATCCTCTAAGAATTTAACTAACTCTTCCATCCCCATTTCCTATATTAATCCCAGATCTTTTTTAAACCTTCCCATGATTCACCCCTAAAAAGTTTCTATTCTTCTTACAGCAAAAGACCTAGGGCTAGGTTCGTGCCTTTGACGAAGAAAAGGTAAAAAGAGCTAGATTCTTAACGAAATCTTCGGCGTTTAGCTCTTACAGGATACAAGTGAATACCACTCTTTCCCTTTATTCTATAAATAGATTGTAACCTAGGATAGATATCATAATACTGTCCAAAGAAATCATACGCTGCTCTTAATCGGCTCATCCTAGTATTAATATCTGAGTTTTTATTAGCTAATATATTACCATTACAAAGAACAAGCTCTCCACGCCTTGTTATTACAGCGATATCAACAGTTCCAATTTGACGCCCTTCTGGCAGAGATTCCAGCACTGCAACATCGCGATAGATTACAGCAGGATTATTTATTCTAAAAGTGTGAAGCTGGTTTAAAATAGCTCTCACAAGGCTTGAGTGAGGATCTTGGTCTGAACCACCCAGATCTCTTATAACCTCCGCTATATCAGATTGACCACTATAATCTCTATATACTTTACAATGGCCAGCTAAATATTGAATCAACCCTTGATGATCCATGGATATATAGAATTCAAGATATATTATAAATATTACCTTTTTTCACCACTAAAAAGTTTCAAGAAATCTTTAAATACAACCTGTCTTTATATATAAGGTAAAAAGTTAAGAATTATGAGTTTTTGGCGAAACTCACATTTCGATTTGAACATGCTTTTTGGCGAAAGCAAATTTTCTTGGTAATTTGAAAACCTTGACATAATCATTCGTTGGCGCGAACAATTAACATTTTCTAAGTAGATTTTAAAATAAACTTAAATATAAAGATTTCGATACTCAAATATCTATATTCGAGTATATAATAGCAAAAAACCACAAAACAAAAGGAAAAAGGGGGATGTAAAAATGGATATAAATGCAACAAATGAAATGGGCTTAGAGGTTGGGCAGGCAAATATAAAGGTTTTTGGTGTTGGAGGAGCAGGCAACAATATGGTTGGCTGGCTGTATGGAAAAGGTGTAAAGGGGGCTGAGATTATCGGAGCAAATACCGATAAGCAACATCTGGATATTATTAATGCTGATCGTAAAATCCTAATTGGAAGAGGAGTCACTAGAGGATTAGGCTGTGGAGGATTCCCTGAAAGAGGAGCAGAATCCGCACAAGAGTCCTTGCAAGAGATAAAAGAATCATTAAAAGGATGTGATATGGCTTTTGTCTGTGCTGGAATGGGTGGAGGAACCGGAACAGGAGGTGCTCCAATCGTTGCACAGGTTGCAAAAGACTGTGGTTCAATTGTTATCGGTACAGTCACAATGCCTTTCAAGATCGAAAGAGCAAGGGTAGATAAGGCAGAATTTGGCTTACAACAATTAAGACAGGTATCTGACACAGTTATCGTTATAGATAATAATAGACTAGTTAGCATTGCAGGCAATCTCCCTATACAACAAGCTTTTGCAGTTGCAAACGAACTGATTGCAACTATGATCAAAGGAATTGTAGAGACTATTGCCGTACCAAGCTTGGTAAACCTTGATTATGCAGATGTAAAAGCAATAATGACCAATGGAGGCGTAGCAGCTATAGGAGTAGGATCCTCAGATACCAACAACAAGGTTGATGAAGCAGTTAGAGGGGCCCTAAGCAACCCATTGTTAGACATAAGCTACAAAGGAGCAACTGGAGCTTTGATCCATATAACAGGAGGATCAGACATGACCTTAGATGAAATCAGCAAAGCTGGAGAGCTTGTCACAGAAACCCTTGATCCAGATGCCAACGTGATCTGGGGAGCAAGAGTCGATGAGAACCTCAAAGGAAAGATGACTGTAATGACGATTATTACAGGAGTGAAATCTCCATGGATACTAGGCAAGGTCGACTACACAAAACCATCAGCGCAGGCTCAACAGATTTCAGAAGAGCTAGGCATTGAACTGGTTTGATTCATATTCACCCCTTTAGTCTTTGTGGTGAGAAAGTTCTTTTGCCTTCATTTTGAAACCACCCCCAACGTTTTTGATGAAGGCAATTTTTTTCTTTTTTTAAAAAAGAAGAAAAAAAGCGACTGAAGGAATCATGTTCATTTCTGTGCCTTCCTTTAAACCACCCCCAACGGATTTTTGGAAGGCATTTTTTAATTTTTTAAGAATTAATCTAGGATCAGTTACTCTTCAACATCTCTTTATATGCAGGCATCCATGTCTCATATATCATGATCAGATGCTCATAGTTTCTGATTACATGAGGGAACCTTTTTCTTAAATCATTGATGATTGAATTAAACTGTTGATAGCTCTCAACTGCGAACTCAAATTCAACCTCCCATGGCGCCAAGCTTCTGATATAGTATAAGGAATTTGGGTGCGTCCTCATCCATTCAAATAAGGCCCTCTCGTCCTGTTCTGACATAGTCCTGAAATAGATTATAGCCTTAAAAAACTCCAACCCTAATTTATTAAAGTCAACAGCAATCCTGTAGCTTAGGATTATCTCCTTCTCTTCTAATCTTTTCATCCTTCTTCTTATGATCTCTACAGTAGAATCTACCTTTCTTGCTAGTTCGGTTAAAGGTATCCTGGCATCATTTGCAAGTATGGTTAATATCTTTAGGTCCAGCTCATCGACCTTGTTGTCTACGACATCGCCTCCAAAGATCACATGTTTCCCATTCTTATCATTTGTAAAGAATTTCTTATTGTACTGCCTGGTATCCACCATTGTTCCAAGAACCTTACTAACTACCAGATGCTCCCAGCCAGACAACAAAGAGTTTATTTTTTCAAAATACTCTGTGATACTCTTGGATAGAATAGCAAATACACAATCAAAAGCACCGTCAGATATACCCAACCAATAGATGTCCTTGTTATGTTTTAGTTCATCAAAGAACTTCTCCCTTTCTTTAGGGATATTCTCTAGTTTTAGATACCCCTTGAACATATAATACCCCAGCTTGTTTGGATTGATTGAAGTGATAAATTTTTCAATAACTCCCTTCTTCTGTAATTGTTGGATCCTATACTTGACAGCCTCTCTGGATTTATGCACCTTCTTGGCAAGAATAGAGTTTGGAATCCTGCAGTTCTTATCTAGTTCAGAAAGTATCTTCTTATCCGTTAAATCTAGCTTAACTTTATTCATAATTTTTTACATAAAATGTTATTATATATAAATATTTCTATAAATCGGTCAAAATATGAAAGAATAATTAATATATGTCTATATGTTACCACTTAATAAAGGTTAATATTTTGGATGTGAAAAAATGGTAGGATGTGGCAGACCGATAGAATTTGATGAAATTGGAGAAAAATTATTCGATGACTTTCTAGCTAGCTTGTACACCGATACTGCAAGAGCAAGAAGCATCAGGATGCTTTCTGGTTATACCTGGGGAAAATCTAGGCTTCCAGATAGGTATAAGGGAGCAGCAAACAGGATTGATGGCCTTGGATGGAATGAAGAAGAGATATACGGGCTGACCTATGGTGGACAGGAACAATTTAAGAGTAAATATGATTACAATGATATTGGAAATAAAGGACTAACCAAAAACGCAAAAGCATACTTTAAAGACAGATTAGGAAACAAAAGACTAGAAACTGAGAAAAATATAGAACTACTGGCAGCAAAAGCTTCGTTTGAAGATGATTATGATCTTGCGATTGATGCATACCTCCATCTTGGAGCATATGAATTGAGTAATCAACCCGAATTCTCATATAATGAACTTCCAAATGGATTTTTAATAGCAGCTACCTTTGCTCAAAGGACAGGCCAAACAGACCTAGCCATAGATATATTCAAGGGTTTTTTAGTGCATAACGAAGAGACCATTGGTAGCTTCTTATATGGGTACACCAATTGTGAATCCGCTCTTAAAGAAGCCAGATCGATACTAGGAGAAGATCCTTTCAAAAAAGCAGGTTTCGATGATAAACTTCAAAATTATGGATCGATATATGCTAGTTTACGTGATGAAGGATAGGGTTCAAAAAAATACAAGGACAAAAATGAAGCAAACAGCATCAAACTTAGGCGACATCGACACACAGATTTTCTTAAATTGCGAACCCAAAGTTTATGAACAAAGAGCTAATAATTTAAAAGAATTATTGGGTTTTCTTGGTTTTACAAGAGATGAGAATGTTTATGGATTGGGTGTAGCTGAATATGATGGGATATTAGTGCATTTTCGTGATGAAGATAACCAGATAGCAATTGAAGGACTACAACCTACATCTATCCTTGAGAATCTTATTGCAGAATCATTATCAATTATACAGCCCATCTCAGTGGTTGGGACTAATGCAGAAACAGTTGATACCTCCACATACCATAGAACAACAGACCAAGAAACTGGGAAACCCCTTGATTTTGAAGATATATTAAGACCAATAATAGTTGAATTTTTAAATATGAATGATAGAGATTGCTATGAGAAAGGAGTTAGTGCAATTAAATTCAAGGAGGGGGATATTGCAAAAAAACTTTTAAGTTACCGAACTCCTGAATCATTAGGTGAAGATTATGAATCATTTCTACATAAATTAACAGGACCCCTGCATGAAATCCCATTATTCTTGGCGGAATTTTTTGATTCTGGACATAGGATTTATAACAGAATAATTAAAGAAATACAGGGATTTCAGAAGTTTCATGATGAAGTCTTCCAGAGCTCAAATGAAAAGAGCATACCTTACTTATATCATTCGATTAGAAATTTAGCAGGATTAGTTTTTGTCTCCTTAAGCAGATTAGAAGATAAAAAAGAAGAAGCCAGAGCCATTAGTTATGATCTATCTAAGATTACTTCTTCCTGGAATATCTTTTTAGGGACTGAAGATAATTTTAATTTACAAAGAAAGTTAGATGTATACAGTTTGGCAATGCATGAACAGTTGAAAAAGAGAGGAATTCAATATCAACTAAGATTTCCGGATAGCTTTGAAACAGAGTGTGACTATTTCGGAACAGTCATTGACAATTTAGTGGGCAATGCTGTAAAATATGCTTTTGATCAAGAAGATCCAAATAAAACCTTAACCATCGAAGAAGAAAGAGATGACACAAATCAATGTTATGTTATATCAGTAAGTGATAATGGGAAAGGAATTGAACCCTCAATTTTGGATAAAATATGGGATAGAGGATTTTCTACTAGCAAAGGAGGAGATGGGCATGGTTTGGGAAGGGGTTTAGGTTTATATGAAGTAAAAAATATTGTTGAAAAGAATGGAGGAAATATCAGAGTAGAGTCAGAGTTAGGCAAAGGCGCAATATTTAGATTCACTATACCTTATAATATCTGTACATGAAGATGCCAAGGCGGGCCATATTTATTCTAAACAAAATAAAATAAACTTAATTATATACTTCTAATTAAATAATTAATTAATTATTATAATCAATTATCTTCTAAAATTAATTAATTATTACTATCCTCTGCTCAAATACATCCATAATCTTAGGCAAATCTACTTATTCATTAGGATAGAGATAAATAATACAAATAACATACATAAAGAATACAAATCAATTACAAAAACCAAATTATAAAGTAAAAATAGAAAAGTATTTATATAACTTATCAAAATACATATAAAATACAAATAACATTTATTTGAATTACAATGAAAATAGAGATTTTCAACGTCAGACTTTCAAAAGAGATAGTAAATTGGCTGGATCTTCTAGTTTCTAGGGGCATATACAAAAGCAGGTCAGAAGCTATTCGAGAATTCTCAAGGAACCATATAAAGGAAACAGGTGGTTCCATTGAATGATGTTCTGGTCTCCATTAGGATGCCT
>JANQNH010000009.1 GCA_028279655.1 Candidatus Nanoarchaeia archaeon
TTAGGATGCCTCAATCCTTATTATCAGAGTTAAAGGAATTAGCACAGAAGGAGCATTACATGGATGTTAGCGAAGAAATCAGAAGCGTTGTAAGGAAAAATTGGCTCAAATCACTCTACCCAGAACTACTGGAAATCAAAAGATTAAGGAAAGACATTTTTGAGCAGCTTAAGAAAAAGAGTGAAAAAGAAATAGCAAAAAAGGTAATGAATCAGCTTGACGAAATCAAGAAGGAGCTTTCAAATGAGTAACAAAAGAATCATAGTTACCGCATTGATCTTGTTTTTTGTAATGATTAATCTGATATTAGTTAGATCCGATAGTCCTAAAATAGATATTAAACTAGATTACAAAGACGACGCTTCCTACGACACCAATCAAGATGGCATCGAACCAGATAATAAAATTATTGATTTCACAGTTGAGGATACGGTTTTTAACTGGGATGTCGATAAGTCCCACCTATGCACCAGGTGGGAAATAATCTCCATGGATCATAGCGATACAACTGCAATCTGCTACGGATCAGATAAGTGCTGCAGATTTATTGGATTAAACTCAGAAAAAGAAAGTTGGGACAACACATTCTATCTGAACTACCTCAGGTATGGTACATCACAAAATACACAAGTAAAAGCGAGGGTTATATTTGTTGATTATAACCTTTACGAGGACAATCCTTATTCGAAGATACATTATAGCGATTACGACTATCTGTATGCTGTATTCCTTGATCGAAATTATTTTAATGGAGAGACCTCAGATAATTATGAACTTATAGAAAAACTGGAGAATATCAAGAACAGGAACCAGCTAGTTAGAGTAAGTCTGACAGATGACAAGGATAATCCGGTCTTGGACGATCTTAACGGAAAAAACCTGAATTTGAATTTGGTGTTAGGTCCAGAAGAGGCAAGTGATACAAGCATAGTAGCTATACGTGATTTTAAAGATGAAGATACTGACTGGAAAAGACTGGAAGAGATATCAATAAACAAAGAAAGCCAGGAGATAAAAGATTACGTTGAATCAACCGGATTAAGTTTAAAAAAATCAATAACAGTAAATGGGGTTGATCAGGCTCTTGGCCCTCAAAACTATAAGGGATACATAAAATTCAACACAAAGGGAATATCCTACAATAAAGTCCTTCATTGTTCAGATACTCTGGAATGCAGCAGATTAAAGGAATGTGACACCCCCCTAGAGCAATGTTTCATAAGAAGCAAAGAAAATATCGAGGTATATATCCCTCATTTTTCATCCATCATCCTTGCATTAAACAGCTCAGATATTAATCTGACCGTTAAAAGTCCGGAAAATAATTCAATCCTCTCTAATGGAGAGAACACACATCTGAATTTTTCCACAAATCTTACAATCTCAGCAGATTATTCCTTAGATAATCAGGCACCAATAGAGTTAGGAAGCTCAACCTCATTTTCCTCAACACTGCAGGGTTATCTGGATAATGGTATCTTGTCCAATGGTATTCATTCCCTATCAATTAATTTGAGAGACGATGAGTCCAGCATTGCGCAATATAACCTTAGCTTTGAGATTGATGATATACTTCCTCCACAGATAACCTTTACCTTTAATTCCTCCAATCCCAACAACAGCGTAGTCAGTAGTCCAACCAAAATAAACGAATTTATTATCCTATCGGACGAATGTGCAAAGATATCATATAAGCTGAACGATGGACAATATAGCGATTTTATAGATCTGGGTGTTGATAGAAATGGAAGTATAGACCTGGATCTTCAGGATGGAACAAATCATCTTTTAATCAACGTAACAGATATGCATGGCAACTCTCAGCTTAATTATTTCACATTTACATTCGACAGCCCATCCTGCTCGGATGGTATCCAAAATCAGGATGAGACAGGGATTGACTGTGGGGGCTCATGTACCTCCTGTATACAGTTTGACGTAACAGTTGACAAGACCACTTATGAATCAGGAGAAGATATCCTGGTGACCATTCTCTCAAGGGCAGATTCCATAGTTAATCTGACTGTTTTTTCCGGTAGCACCGCCACATATAACGAGATCATCACCGGTTACTCGCCTGATTATCCCATCTATCTGACCACGGTGATTGATAGCATAAGCTCCCCTGGATCATATGTCATCAATGCAACCTCTGAATACATGGGAACAAAAGAACATAAGGTTATCAATATTCATATTACCCCAGTCATTAATATATTAGAAGTCAGTATAGAGGCTAATGCCTCAGAGATAAACGAGGGAGGGACCATCAGATTTACTGCAAGCGTCGGTGGTTACGAAGGCCCCCTAACATACAAGTGGGATTTTAATAATGATGGGTCGATAGATAGCTATTCTACTGAGGTCACAAAGACCTATAACTCAAACGGAACCTATGTTGTCAACCTGACAGTGAATGACAATAGTAATACCGATTCAGACAAGAAGACCATAACCGTAAAGAAGGTTATTAACATCACCATATTGGTCAAGAACGATTCAGGAAACGTATTAAACGATTCTAGCGTTAAATTTAGAAATGTCTGGAAGGATACATCTACCGATGGAAAGACCAGTTTCCTTGTTAACCCAGGATCGCATGAGTTGGAGATTAAGAAGGATGGTTATCTCATATACTCCAATAATAGTGTAGAAGTCAGTGAAAGTAAGACCATTGAAGTAAGGTTGGAAGTAGATGTAAATGACTACTCATCACCCTCAGTCTCCATACTTGATCCTGACGACAATAAGGTATTCACCAAGGATAGTGTAAAGATCGTTTACAAGGTTGAGGATGACTATAAGGTAAACTGTAGCCTTCATCTGAACGAATACCAGAGTTGGTGGATTGAAAAAGAAAACCGTACAAATGCACCTAGGGATAGTGAGAATTCATTTACCTTATCAGGACTTGTTAATGGAAGCTATAGGTACAGGATCAAGTGCATTAATTCAAGAGGAGGTTCTGATTTCAGTGATACCAGGACATTATACATCAACTCGCAGGATGAGGAAGAAGCAACAGAGATTAATGAGGATACTGATATTATTATCAGTAAAATCAACGATGCAATAACCGGATTCAAAGGATTGAATAAGGAGGAGAGTGAAGTATATGAAGCACTAAAAATAGAAGAGAACCTAAACAAGGCAAAAACACAGATTCAGAGATATAATCGTGACCTCAATAATCTTATATGGAGGAGACTTAATGCTACAGAACTGAAAGAAGCTGAGATAGAAATATATGAGAATATTGAAAACCTTAAAAATGAGATCCCAGTTAAATTAGAGGTTATTGGATCCAAAGAGTTTGTGTCTTATCCTAGCAAGGAGGATATCAATAATGTAATCTCAATGTACATTAATTCTACACACAAGAAATTTTCAAAAAAACAAATTAGATACCTGATAGAAGAGGTTGAAAAGCTCCAGTCCCTTATTGTGATAACCACGAAAACAAAGACAGTTCACTTAGAATACCTGTCCAATAAAGATGAAAAGATAACCCTGATTGAAAAAGGATTGAAGATTGAAGGATCCAAAGAAAAACTTAAGTTGATCGAGTACATACCAAGAAAATTTGCCCAGGACATAGATGATATTGGATTTATGTTTGAGTATGAAAAGATTGAGGGATATCCATTGATAGAAATTGACCTGGAAGAAACCAGTAAATTAGTCTACTACCTTAGAAATGACGTTGGTCTGGAAAACCTTAAGGAGATTCCATCTATACTTGTTAACAAGGAGGATTTGCTGACCTCTAAAGGCCCGTCAGGGATCACTGGATTTGCCGTGATAGATGATCTAAAGTCCAAATTCATCAGTTCTAGCAACAAGAGGATTGTCATAGAGATTATAATCATAATTGTGCTAATACTGATATACTTTGGATACTCGGTAAACGGGGCCAAAATTAAGTACTACGTGCATTACATCACAGATAGAAAATCCATAAAGAATCTAAATACAATTAAGACATCAATTACAAACGCCAAAAACGAGCTTCAAAAAAATAATTACGAAAAAGCGAGGTCTTTTTATGTAGATATGCAGGGCATGTTTAAGGATTTGCCTAAAGGGATGAAAAAAGAGGTATATGGCAATATAACAATACTCTCAAATAAGCTTGATGCAATGCATATAAATCAACTCCTGGACCAGGCAACAAAAAGCATTGGCAAAAAAGATAGGGCAAATGCCGTAATGCTTTATGGCAAGATTACCAAGATATACAAACAGATAGCTCCGGATTATAAGTCTCAGGTACTGAAGAGATGCAATGAGCTAAGGCTGAAGTTAGGAGAGGGAAATGCCAGCTGAAAGAAGGAGTAAGATAATGTACATAATTATGGTAGCATTGATTCTAGAGATAGTCCTGCAGTCATCTCTTGCAGCCATAGAGAACAGGGAATATAAGATATCTGATGATCGGATTGATAGGAGGATAAAGATAGGAAAATATGAAGAATATTACCTGACTATCCAGAATAAGAAGGAAACTCCAATCCAGGTACAGCTGTCTTCCAAAGGCAACATTACCCCTTATATGAAACCGGACGTAACCGTACTCAACATACAAGGGGAGGCAAACCTGGATGCAAAGATACTCTTCTTTGCAGATTCTATGGGATTTTTCAACGGTACCTTGGTCCTATCTGGTGATGTCTTTGAGGAACTTCCGGCTACATTGACTGTCGGTGATATTAGCGGCACCCCGGTAAGTGCAATTTCCTTGAGGATAGAGCCCCTGGCAAAAAGGGTTTATATTAAGGACACCCTGAGGTATAAAGTAGACGTTCAAAATTTGTTAATGGATGAGGAATTCAACGTAACATTGCATTACTCAATCGACAATATTGGGGCAAAAAAGACATTCCTGGTAAACAAAACATTCTTGGAAGAGAGCGAAAGCATGATGCTGAGAAAATCAACATCTCTGATTAAGAAATTTGAGATACCTGACTTCTTAAAACCAGGAGAATATGTTATCAGTGTAAAAGCCGATTATCTGGGGATATCTTCTTCTTCAAGTGCCAGATTCTTCGTTTCTGAACCTTTCTGGGATTACTTAATCTTCGGAATACTCCCCATTAGATGGCTAATTTTTATCCTTTCTATAGCTGCCTTAGGTGCATTATCTTATTGGGTTGTAAAAAAGAGGTTGGAAAAGAGAAAGCGTTACAAAGGAAAGGTAGATTTCAATCTGCTTCCAAAAGCAGGAGAGAAATCAGCATTTTTAGGGAAGATAGCAGAAGCAAAGGTCAATGCTTACTTCGATCTGAATCAACTGACAATGCATACCTTGATAGCAGGCTCTACAGGAGGTGGAAAGACAGTATCTGCAGAGGTAATGGTAGAGGAAGCCCTGTCCCTTGGAGTATCAGTAATAGTATTTGATCCAACAGCCCAATGGAGCGGTTTCCTGAGAAAATGTGTAAATAAGAAGATGATAAATCTATACCCAAAATACGGCTTGAAAAAGTCCAATGCAAAAGCCTTTAACGGAAACGTGCACCAGATTTTGGATGCAAGGCAGGTAATAGATATAAAGAAATACATGGTTCCAGGAGAAATCCATGTTTTTGCAATCAACAAGCTGGATCCTAAGGATAGTGATATACTAGTATCAAATACTATAAGGGAGGTATTCCACGCAAACCTTCCGGAAAGTCCTGATCTGAAATTATTGGTCATATTTGATGAGGTCCACAGGCTTCTTCCAAAATTTGGAGGGTCTGGTCAGGGATTTGTACAGATAGAGAGAGGAGCCAGGGAATTCAGGAAATGGGGGGTAGGTTTGATCCTTATAAGCCAGGTCCTTACAGACTTCGTTGGAGAGACCAAAGCTAATATCAACACAGAGATACAGATGAGAACCAGGGATGAAGGGGATCTGAATAGGATCAAGGATAAGTATGGATCCTATATGCTTCAGTCATTGCTGAAATCCGCAACAGGAACAGGGATGATTGAGAACTCCGCTTATAATAGAGGTAATCCATATTTCGTAAGCTTCAGGCCGTTGTTCCACGAACACGCAAGACTAAGTGATGATGAGCTTGAAAACTACAACAAATATAATGATATTGTCGAAGGACTGGAGGACCAGATCGAACAGCTAAAAGAGCATAAAGTGGATGTCTTTGACCTAAAACTCGAACTAAAGATGGCCCTGGACAAGGTAAAATCAGGAAGCTTCAATATGGTTGATATATATTTGGAAGGGCTGAGGCCAAGGCTTGATGCTGCATGGAAGAAATTAGGCATCAAACCAAAAGAGAGGAAACTAAAACTTGTTTCAGAAGAGGAACTCCAGGAAGACTTTGAAAAAGCAAAGAAAGAAAGAGAGAAGTATGCTGAAGAGCACCCTGAAGAGGCGAAGAAAGCCGCAGCCAAGCAACAGAAGTCAAAAGAGCAGAAACCATTGCCCCCTCTTAAATTAAAGAGTGGGGTTACAGTAACCTCGGCTCAGGAGTTGGTAGATGCCATAAATACTATGGATGATGCAACCTTTAGTGCTCATGTAAATGAAGAGAAAAATGATTTTGCCCAGTGGATCTCAGGTTCAGATAAGGAAGCAGGAGAAAAGCTAAAAACAATAACAACCAAAGAGGATATGATAGCAGCTATAGAAGATTATCTATACAATTAGTTAGACCATGATCCAAAATAAATTAGCTTACCCCCTTTAGAACAAAACCCTTTCCTTGTGTAGGGATGAATCGGAAATATTTTTGAGGTATTATCTTTCCGCATTCCATTTTTTTTACCAGAAGGTAATTGTTGATTATAGTGCCTTCTTCTTTTGTCTTTAAAATTATCACCCCGTCCATCAATTGCTCGAGAGACTTTAGATCCTTGTCTTCCTGGACCCCTTTATCAACCAAGAACAAGGCAGTTATATTGTTTTCAATCAGGTATTGTTTAAGCTCAAACAAAAATCGATACACAGTGTCTGGTTTCCAGAACATATAGGTCTGAGATACTACATTGACCACAAGCCTGATCTTTCCCCTTGTTGAATTTTTTACCTTGCTGATGAATTCCTTGATAGAATAAAGATCCTTAAACCCATCACAGCTATTTAGGCCTTCATTCTCAGATTGCTTTGTACAGACATTCTCAAAAAAGAGTTTTTTTCTCTTTTCATACTTGTCTATGTTGTAGCCTAATGATTTGAAACCATCTTTAATGTCATCTACCAGCTCATTTGAGTAAACATAGATACCGCACTCATTCTGCAGAAGCCCATTATACAAGAAGGAATATGCTATTACTGTTTTCCCTGAGCCTGGTTCTCCACATATAAGTGTGCTGCTGCTCAATGGATATCCGCCTGCCAAAAGCAGATTTAGCTCTTTTGATCCTGTATCAGCCCTCCTTCTTATATTCTTCATATCCTGTAGGTCTTTGTAGAGTTCCTTTCTCTTTACATCCCCTATTGCCTTATCAGTTCTCTGTTTTTTGTTAAGCTCTTTATCTAATCCCAATACTGCATTAACAACATCAGTCTGTGTGATAATACCAATCAGCTCACCCTTATTATTGACCACCGGAACCCTTCTTAGGAACCCCTCTTTCATGAATTTGACCAGATCAAAGACATCCATATTCCCTGTAATAACAGGTACATCCTTATTCATAACATCCTTAATAGCTACTTTCTTATGGTCCAGATTAGCCACCAAAACATCCCTGAAGATATCCCTCTCAGTGAGGATACCTATTGGCTTTTTTGACCTAGTTACCACTACACAACTTATTGAATTCTTGACCATCTTCTTCTCAGCACTAACTACAGGTTGGTCTTTTGATACAGTAATCAGCTTCTTAACCATTATATCCTTTGCTTTTATCATTCTCTCCTCAAAACTTGCGTTTATATCTTTATATTTGACCTTAGAGTTTATAAATCATTTGGTACTTCCCATCAATTTACACTATAACTAATTAAATAATTAATTAATTACTATAATAATTTAACTTTTTTTATTTATAAATTACATTATTACAATAGTTAACTAATAATAGAAACATTTATATATGGGTTGCTTTACAAATAGATT
The DNA here is from genome assembly GCA_028279655.1 of Candidatus Nanoarchaeia archaeon. Lineage (GTDB taxonomy): Archaea > Nanobdellota > Nanobdellia > Woesearchaeales > JACPBV01 > JAHWHQ01. The sequence continues at coordinate 8,073 of JANQNH010000009.1, forward strand.
AGTATACGAATTTAGCTACCACCAAAAATGGAGATTGAAACCCTATTCACCGAGCAGAAGTGGAAAATTCTGAGTGCTCTCTCCAAAGGCAAATTTTCACCTTTGCAGTTGGCAGAGAGGTCCAACACCACTATGGCAAACATCAGCCAGCAGCTAAAGCTTCTGGAATTTTCAAATCTTGTAAAAAAGGAGAAGATACGCAACAGGGACAAAGGGAAGCCAAGAACATTATTTTCCCTTTCAGATGACCATGCATATCTGATCTCTGCAGCAGAGGGTTTTGCAGATAAGAGACTGTTAAAACTTGACGAATTCCATAAGATCATGATAAGGGTTCTTTTTCTTGAAAATCAGGAGCTTCATTACTATGTTGAGAAGTTTATATGGGGCATCGAAGAATATCTGGGTCTTGTTGATGTAATTGCAATAGTTCCTGGAAAAGAAGAAATAAAAGTGATTATTTCTGGTTCGAACACAAAGGATATTGAAAAAAAGATTCAGAACACCACAATAAAAGGACCAAAAAACGCATCAATAAACTTCAAAATCAAGGTGTTATCCAGTGCAGATGCAGAGAAACTGGTAAAACAAAAAGCAAAGGCCCCAAACTCAGAAATCATATATCCAATTTATGATCCTAAAAAAATATTTTCAAAATTAATGGATGGGGGTGATAGCTAAATCCAATAATGTTGATATGGGGCTTATGAAATAAACATCTAAAACACCTCGCAAACCTGTTTTTGGTGATTTTTCTCAAGCCCCTTTATCTTACAAAAAAATGATTCACGCTTACAGGAGATTGTGAACGTAAACGAAAGTAAATGTGAACGTAAACGAAAAAGAGATTGTACCAGATGGAGGTGAAATATAAATGAAAATGAAAATGTTAAGGGCAATTTTAGTGTTGCTCGTGTTAGTTGCTGTAGCAACTACTGTATTGGCTGTACCGGGGGGACCGAATAATATTACAGTAGAGAACAGCGAAAGAAGGACAAATTTCAGTACTGGTGTTAAGCAGATAGAAGCACAGGCAGGGAACGTGACACAGCTATCAATAAATACCACCATTCTGACAAATAGGTGGCAAGGTTACTACGGAAACATCTCAGGAACTATAACCTTGGATGATGCTGATGGCAATACCATGTATGATTGGGATGGTACTTCAGGATTCAGTCCAGTTGGAGAGATCTATGCTGCAAATTTTACAGTGTCAGACTGGAGCGATGTTGTATGTGTTAACCTCACACCTGGGGGCACTAGTGCAGATGGACCTTCTCTGCTTAATCTATCGATACTAGAAGATATGTATGGGATGGGAGGCAACGATTCAGACGGAATTGACGAAACATTCAGTTTTAACGAGAGCGTAACAATAGGAACAACAACACTCGATAGTTGTCCGGCAACATATATCTACCAAAGTGATTCTCAGTCTACAGGTACTTGGAATGAGACCTTATTGACAGAAAACGCCACAACTACTGTTATCTTCGCAGCAGAAGTAGAACAAGACACCATAGGTTTTGATGGAAATCTGTGGGACTTCCAGATGATTGTCGGAGAGAACGGAGATGTAGACGGGACCACTACCTACTATTTTTATGTAGAACTAGCATAAAAATATTTTTTTTATTTTTTTAATGCTTAACCTTAGAGACTAATAGAATCAGATACTATGTGTGGGGAAGAAAAAATCGGAAGCCGATATGAAAAATATAAACCACTATATGATACTTGGACTCGGTTTTTTCACACTTGCACTAGCAATGGTCGTATCACTAACCATAACTTCCTTTGATGTGGTTGGAGCCAACAATGTTTCTACAATAACAAGAGTTAATATAACTAATACAGAACCAACACTATACGAAGTTACCATTCCATCCTCAATAGACCTTACACCAGGTAACACCACCTTAGTGAACTGTACAGGTTATGTTTATGATGTTAATGGATGGAGTGATATAAACACCTCCAATGCAACCTTGTATGACACTACGTACGGTGATGGAACAACATTTGACAATAATTTTCGATACCAGAACAATAGTTGCACCTGCACCCAACTTGATGCAGAACAGTTCAATGCAACATGCACCTGTGGTTTTAATGTGCTCTATTACGCAAATAATGGCACATGGCAGTGCAATATGACAATAGCTGATGAGTTTGGATTGTCAGATACACGTAATTCAAGCTATGGCACCATTAATACAGTAATAGGGATTAATGCCCCTAATGAGATTGACTTTGGTAATCTCTCTGTAACAGAGACCTCCTCAGAGATAATAGCGAACATATCTAACTTCGGGAACGTACCTATTAATGTTTCACTAAGAGGATACGGAGGTACAGATCCAAGCAATCAAAACAATGTATCCATGGTATGTGAGATTGGAAACATTACATCAGGCAATGAGAGGTATGCTCCGATTAGTGGAGTAGATTATAACAATATGATCAACCTGACAAATATCACAACTATGATCTCTAATCTTACACTTCCTGTAAGGACTGATGATTCAGCGTATGGAAATGATACAAATTCAACATACTGGAGGATCTATATACCTTCAAGTATTTCAGGAGCATGCAACGGAACAGTAGAATTTTATGCCACAGATACCTCATGATTTAGAGATGTATATTTCCTCGTCAAATGAAGGATTATGATGCTTAATTAATTAAGATTAAGAAGATAGAAAGATTTAAATATAATTAATTTATTAGATTATTATGAAAAAAGAGGGGGATATCACTCATGGGGAAGTTTAATTGGAAGCTTCATTTAATATTGGTATTATTTGTATTTTTGATAGCCGAGCTCTCTTTAGCGCAGAACACAATAACTAATTCTGAGGATTGGAGGGATGTTTATTCAGCAATGCTTTATGGTAGCTTAACTAGCGAACCTGTAAGCTTCCTGGTTAGCGATAAGCATGGAACATTGATTCTGGAGAGTATTCCATCAGACACCGAGGTAAGGGCATTTAGTTCAAGGAGAAATCCATTTATAATTGGTTATAAATCAGTACTGGAAAGCAGAGGTTACTCCGCAGAAGAATACATATATGATGGTTTTAATCTGGAATTAGCCGAGCAATTAGAGGTGTCTAACTTTATAGTGATAGATGATTCTTATGGTTATAATGCCATTAGTGTGGCGCCTTATGCAGTTGCCTCTGATTCTTACGTATTATTTGCAGACGAGAATAACATAAGGGAGATTGATGGATTCCTGTCAGATAGGGTTGTGGATAACCTGCTTATTTATGGCCACGTGGATAGGGATGTAAAGAATACTCTTCAGAAATATACTCCTGAGATAATCAATAAGGATGGAGACAGATTTGATAACAATATCGAGATAGTCAAGAAGTATCAGGAGCTCAAGCATGCAAAGCAGACAATCTTGACAAATGGGGAGTTTATAGAGAAAGAGATAATGTCAGGAGCAGAACCTGTTATATTCATAGGGTCAAATAATGTTCCGGACCAGGTTAGGGAGTATATACAAGGAAGCGAGATTGACATAGGCATACTGGTTGGAAATGAGTTAGTGGGAACAGCCACTTACATTAGGAGACAGGTCGGCATAAGCGTGTTCGTGAAGTTCGCTCAAAGCGCAAGAAACCCAGTGGGTGCCATATCACAGGTTGAAGCCTTGGATATGTTTTATCTTCCGACATACACCCTTAACATTGAGTTGGATTCCATAAAATACAACAAGGCAACGAATCTGCTCGAAGTGTCGATCCTAAACAAGGAGGATCAGGCAGTATATTTCAAAGGAACATACTCTCTGACAGCTTCAGATGGTTCAAGACAGGCAGTAGGGGACCTATCCCCCATATTTCTTGATGGAAACGAGCTGAAAACAATGACCTACGAAGTAGAGCCAATGCCTGAAGGGGATATTGCAGGTGATGTTTATATTATATATGGTGAATCCAAAGGATCCATGGAGAAGGTTATTGATCTAACCTTCGGAGTTGAAACAGTTGAAATCTTTGATGATTGTGAAATAACTCTCGACAGGCTCCTTTATGATAAGGGTAAAAAGAACTTCTATGTTGAGATAGAGAACCTGGCAGATGTCGTATGCTATGCAGATGTGGAATTAGTAGATCTTCTGATAGGAGGAGAAAGGACAACCATAGGCAGCCAGGATATTGTGGAGATACCTCCTGGAAAAACAAAGCAAAGCAAGGTAAAAGTAAGGTTAGAGGAGGAAGATTTTGAAGATAACCCTATAATACATGTAAAAGTGCATTATGGCCAGAGGGAGAACAGCTTGGTTAAGGTTATTGAGGCAAAGCTGGAGCTGGTATTGAAAGCTGTCAATTATGTATTCTATACCTTGATTTTGGTGATACTGCTGCTTATCCTATTGATACTGTATAAGAGAAGAAAGAAAAAGAAGCATAAAATTTAGTTTTCTTTAAACTATAAAATTACATTATTATATGACTATCTTTACAGTCCAACAGGTTTTTTGGTTAACCAAAAAATAGCACAGTGAATAATCCAAAGATAAAATCCTTTAGTTATATGCTTATTCTCGCATTTTACCACTAGGATAATCCAAGATTCATTAGGTGATGCCTGCTTTCTTCAATAAACTCATAGCCATAGCAGCTTAAGCATTGACAATGGTAGTTATGTTGAGAGAGATGGTTATGTAACCAGGGTCTTTTTACAAAAAAAGAACTAAAATCGTCTCTTTTTTGATTTCATTATTCTCCTTATCATAAATATTATAGTGATTAATATAACCAGGTAAACCATTAGTGGGATGATCTTTGGGATGACAGCTTTCCTTTTTATCTCAGGATAGTTAACATTTAAGATACTTGACTTCTCAAATGTAAGTTTTCTATTATACACCACCCTCCCGTTTATTACATATCTCCCAGAGGTTATCGGTGTAAAATATGTAATAAAATTAGATGTTTCACCTGCAGGAACGTCAATCTCTTCAGTCTCGATTACCTCTATGATCTTGTTGTCCAGTTTGATGTCTCCATTAAACTTGGCATAGACTGTCCTTGGTCCTTCATTCCTGAAAACAGCATCAATCTCAACAGTCTCATCTACATAAGCCCATGGTTTGTTGACTATCTGTTCAAAAACACCTCTATCCACTATTCCTCCTTTTTCAACCACGCTGAATGTTAGAAGATCGCTTACGCCACAATCCTCGGTATATACATTGGCCCAATACTGGCCGATATCTAGGCTATTTGCAATAGTATCACTCACCCTCCTCTCTGTAGTAGGTAGGATCTCAGGACTTATAAAATCACCAGACATAATGAGGTTTTTCTGCTCTTGATCCCAAATATCGAAACTTACAGGGGGTCTGATCCTTACATTCCCATCGTTAAAAACAGTCAATGATACTACAAGAGGGAATCCTATCTCAATATCATCAAAATCAAAAGCTCCTGCTCTGCAGCTCTTGGTCTCATCATCAGATATTATAACATCAACCAGCGACATTACTCCTGCTCTTACGAATCCCCCTGCTCGACCCTCAATATCTCCAAATCTATCGGTTATGAAACTTATTTTCCCAGAATAAGAATCACTTGCAGCATCCTCAGGTACATTCACTATAACCTTAAATTCATAAGGGTCACTGGAAGACAAACTGAATGTTTTTTCGTAAGGCTCAAAACTAAGCCATTCTGTAACATCTCCGGTAACGTCGAAACGAGCTATGATTTCTATGTTAGAATTTGTACTTACTTTTAAAGTCCTTTCTGCATAGCCCCCCCTCATCATGTTATCAAATCTTACCCTTCCGGGGCTGACTCCAATACTTACAGCTTCCACCAATGAAGATAGGATTACAAGCATAAGAACGATTGTTAAAATTTTATCTTTTCTCACCATCCAAACCCCTCCCATGATCATTTTTTTGGCTTCTTTTTATTGCTAATATCCTTTTCCTTTTTAAATTCTTCTTTTTTATTCTCTTGTTTGGACTCATATTTTTTGATGTCCAAAACCAACACCAAAACCACTACCACCGCTATGAACAATTCTATTGAGAATTTAGATATAAACTGCCTGTCGATTATACATCTATGGTTGGAGGTTTTTTGAAAAAGACCACAATTAAGGCCTATACAGGCATGATTTGAAGCTGTTTCATTGTATTTGCATGATAGCTTCTTGCATGTGTGGTTAACAGCATATTCACTGCCATCACAGTTAAGTTTTGTACATGTGCTATTTACCACATTTTCATCATAGCTGCAGTTCAACTGTATACATCTATGGTTCACAGGATATTCACCGTTTTCGCAGCTTAAGGGTAGACAGGTTTGGTTCTCTATGTATTCATCTTTTTTACATTCCAGTTCGACGCAACTGTGGTTAAATATCCTTTCCTTAGGGGAGCAGTCTAGAGCAATGCACTTATGATTGATGCAACCCTCTCTCTCACCGCATACCTCGTTGCTGCAGCATTCATAATCCTTGCATTCATGATCCGTTATCATCTGACAATAACCGCATCTTATTCTCTCACATTTATTGGATTTACATTCATATTTTGCTCCACAATGATTATCCCTGGTGCACTCAAATATTGTTATTGATTCGTTTTTTGTAAAACAATGCTTATAGAGGTGTGTTCCGATATCCTTGGCATCAGTAGAATCAATAATATTGGTAAAACAAGGCACGTAAATCAGCTCGTTTTCAAGATTGGGTTTAGGTATCTTTGCAATTATATGTGCCGTTTTGGTTTTTCCAGTAACAACTCTTAAATAATCATTTTTTTCAGAGTTAAATGGATCATATACATATTCAAGGTTTGCAAGAACACTTTTGTTAAAACCATCAACAAGCTCTATGGAAGTTATCATAAGTGGTAGCTCCCCCTTATTCTCAAAATGTATACTCCAATTGATTTCCTGGCCTTCGATGCAATCCTCTTCCTGGCATTCATAATCTATTTTATAAACATAGGCCAAAACAGATGAACAGCAAAGAATAAAAATTAGTGAATATAACACCAAACACCTCTTTTTTGTCCAATATGTAGTTTTTTTATCCACTTTTATCATACTATGTTGGTATTGCTAGTAAATTTATAGTCCCATTACATGGACCACTCGCACCTAGTGGAATACTTATCTTCCAGTATGTATTATTCCTATCATTTTTATAGTTTGTGTCATTAGTTCTCTGTAGTAAAGTAAAATTGGCTATCTGTGTAGAGGACGAGGTGAGATTTATCATATCCTCATAACTATCCCCAAAATTTACAGAATACTTCTCATACTCAACAGATATGTTATTATTCTGGCAGTTCATAGACAATCCATCTCCTTCTTCTTCAGCATAACCTTCTAGAGAGATGTTTATGTCTGCATTGCCTAGGTTGGTTATTGTCAGATTTTCATCCTCTTCCGAGGTATTGCCAGCCTCTAATTCTCCATATTCGATAAAAGAAGGGGATATGTTCAATGCAACTAATTCATTCACATTTGTATCAATCCTTGACGATCCTGTATTGTTGCTTTCATCATATGCAGTGATATTACAGCTCCATATCCCCTGGTTAGCGTAATAATAGAGAGAGTAGCCACAGCTGTAGTTTAGTTGAAATTTTGAAGAGCTTACTATAGTGCATGTACTGTTTGTGTAATGGTCATTGTTATCATCCGGTGCATTTGCTTCTGACAATATGTGGTATAATGTGGAATTCACACTCGCAATATCAGATATATTATCATCATCATTGACAGACGCATTGCAGAACACTTTTTTTATGCCACCGATAGTAAGGTCGATAGGGTCATCGATGACCATATTGCTTATGCTTGGAATTCGGTTGCCTGAAACAGTTATATTATATACAGCAGAGGTTGTATTCATATTTAAACTGCCGTTGTCTACACAAGTTACACTCCATGTATAGCTTCCCAACGGCAAGGTCTGATAAAAATACTGCTCGATCCCTTTCTGGACCGTACTATTTGTCCAATTAACTGTATTGTTGATCAACAAACTGCAATTTGCTATCTCAGATCCATCAGTAACATTATATGTGAAGGTAGTTGGATTTCCAGTATTTGCTAAGGCCGTATTATTTTCAGGAGAGATTAGTTCTATAATTGGCCCTATTGAGTCAAACAAGGTTAGATTTGTAACCGAGTCATTGTGAAGTTGATCTAGAAGGATACCATCAGAATCACAATAAGCATTTACCACTATATCCAAGCTTCCTTCTTCTAATCCAACAACATCCCAATCCGTTGTTGTAGAATCTCCAAGGTCTATATTTCCAAGATAATGGGAGTATGTATCTCCAGATAGGTTCAATACAGAAGAGTTGCTTATATTCAGGACTGCATAACAATCGATCCCGTTACTTCCACCAATGATAGATATCTGCGCGCTTATCTGTGTAATATTACTCAAATTGAAAACATCATTATCCTCCAGAGTCAATATTGTAACATTTGTTTCGCTTGGTCGTGTAGTATTAATCACTACATTAACACTCGTAGTTGTGGAAGCCAATAACGAAGTGTTGGTCCCGTAATGAGATCCATTCCAGGAAATTACAATTATATTATCATTGTCAGAACCATTTATTGTTGCAAGATAATAGCCCTTTAAGGAAGGTATAGGGGGAGCATATACATAGGTAAGGGCAACATCTCCTGAATCAGTATTGTTTATTCTTACTGGAAATCCATTATCCACCCCAGTAACACCATCAGAATGGAATACTCTTCCCATTACATTATGTGGCGTAGGAGCAGCAGCAGTAACAATAGTAAATACAAATAACAGAATCACAAAACTAGCACCCATGATTATACGGCCCTTATCCATTCTTCCCTCTTTTTTTAAATGATTGAATACCTCTTCTGGAGTATTTTTTTAAATATATTACGGATATCACAAGCAACATTAGTGATACTAATGTCAATACACCCTGATTATATGAAAAACCTGCGAATCCAACAGAATAGCCAGTTATGGGTGAAAAACCCCCATCTGAAAGCCTTAAATCAACCCCCCTCATATCCCCCTTTAAGATTATCGTATTCTTAACATATCTGAATCCGCTTTGCACCTCAATATCTACCTCATCTCCATTATTTCCATTAACTATTACATAATATCCACCTGAATTCTGCTTGAATCCTGTTTTTCCTTCTAGGTTTTCCTTAGTATTCTTATTCGTAACTATAAATTCTGTTCCTTGCTCTACCTGTTTGTTATCATCCCTGAATATTATGCCTGAAATAACATGGGGCTCCCTTGGCCCTGAAGTTATTATATCACTAGGATCTGCAGATACCTTGAGCGATACTGAAAAATAGTTCGCAGAATAATCCAAATCATAGATTTTTGCTTCATAATTCTCATAATCTCCCTCCGCCCCTATATGTGTAGTTGGTATCTCCTCCCATCTATTGTTTACATATCCGTTCAATATAACGTCCATTATTTCTGCTTTATACATATCTAGCCATTCCCTCTCAACCTTAAACTGTATTGATAGGCTTTCAACCTTTATCTCTTCTTCAGAAGATATATCTAGATATCTATAGACCTTCCTATTTAAAGCCCTTACATGATCTGGTTTTCTCGTAAGGTCCTTGACCTTTAATTGGACCTCTTCGTTACCAATACCATCTAAATTAATCTTCTCTACCACACTGCTTAGTTTCTCAAAGCTCCTTGAGATTGCCTCTTCTTTTCCCACATCTTCAGTCTCCTCAACAGATAAAATCCCTCTGCTACCTCCCCCCTCACCCCCATTAGATTGACCTGTAACGTTTACCACGAATGATTGGGTCACATTAAAGATACCATCACTAACTTGTACAGTTACATTATTATCCCCTATATCCTCCTCCGTGGGCAACCATCCAATTAGTCCTGTATCAGGATCAATGTCCATCCCATTAGGGCTTACCAGTAGAGCAAATGTCAGGATATCCATATTTTCATCTTCTGCAGTTACATTATATGTATAAAGCGTATCCTCTATAGCATCCGTAATAGGAACAGACGTTATATTTGGAGGAAATTCAGGTACTGACGTATTTAACAATAGGTCTACACCGCGCATGACTCCAGCTAGGTTAACTGTCCTATTGACAGAATTATATTTAGTCCACGCCCTAACAACTATCACATCTCCATTAGCTCCATTCAATGATACCGCATACCTTCCATTGTTCTTAATTTTACCTTGGATAAATTCTCCGATCGTCATATCGTGCACACTGAAATCAATACCATCACTCACAGGAGTTACTCCATCTAGTTCATATATATACCCGCTTATCCCATGAGGCACTGGAATGGCATATGCTAACTCAACTAAAAATAAGAATGCCAAAATATATACAAACGGTTTCATCCTTTCATTCATATTTTCCATCTTTCTCATTGTTTTCCTCATATTGTTCACCATACTCTCACGTGTTTGGATCATGCTCCCATGTTGCAGCCGGATCTACATCAAAATAATATCCCACACCAGGGTTAATAGTAGTGAAGTCTTGATTCTCCCAGGAAGGCCACCAGCCCCAATCATCAATATGGACAGTAACCTCAAAGGAATCAGTTATTGGATTATACCTGTCAATGGCATCCACAGAGTTGGCAGGACTTACAACAATAGGGTATGGGTCAGCTCCATAAGTTGGAAGAGTGGATATGTTTGTAGAATACCACCCTTCTATGTTCCATCCTTGTGATAGGCTTATGGTCCTGTTTTCTGCTGGCACCAATCCAACAAAAGTAAGGTTGCATGATCTATTGACCTCGAACCAATAACCTCTTCCAGCTTCCAGTATAGTGAAGTTTTCATCCCCTGTTGCTGGCGTCCAGTTACCATTTATATAGTCTGTTCTCTCCCATCCGATTGATGCATTATACCTCCATAGTGAATTTAAGCAGTCTGCAGGTTGCACTGGGAATTCATAGCCATTGTTGGTGCCATTGCCTAGGTCCCAATTTGTAAGGTTGAATGGTATGCTTAAAAGGTTCCAGTCAGTAGATGCCTCGTCTTCATAAGTCAGGTTTAGATCCTGTTTTCCAGCTGTTAATACAGAGGTTGCATTTGCTCCTCCTTTCACAGTCGATACCTTATAGAATCTTGTAGGGAATGATCCTGCATTTGGGTCTGTCCAGTTAAGGTCAGTAATGCCAGACTCAATCAAGGAGAAACTGTCAGTATAATCCTGCTTTGCATATATGGCGTAACTATCTGCATATGATACGCTTGACCAGTTCAACGTAACACTTTCATTATCATCACCCAGGTTTACAGATAGGTTATCAGGCCCTTTAACTACAGTAAAGCTCCAAGTTTGACTTGAGTTAGCATTTGAAGCAAAATCCGCACAAGTTACATTCCAAGAGTGCAATCCTCCTGAAAGGTTGTTTACAATCGAATAATTAACTGAGATATTATTTCCAGATGATATGTTTGACACCCATAGATCTCCATCAATACTGATATTGCATGTAAGGTTAGACTGATCATCTACTGCTGTCCAATTGAATCCGATGAACGTATCCGAGATATTGGAGTCATTCACAGGCCAATCTAATGATACATTGGGGTATGTACGGTCTATTTTTATAGTATGGGTACTTAAATTTGTTCCAACATTCCCATAAGCATCTGTACAATTTACTGTCCATTCAAATTCACCTTCGGATAGATTTGCGGAAAGATTTTGTTGTATCCCTTTTGTAATGCTAGTCTTTGTAGTATTAAGGGTTCCATTTATTATTAAACTGCAGTTGGACACATTTGAAAGATCACTTGGAGTGAAATAGAATGTGTTCTCCACCAGATTGCTCCAACTATTGTTGACTGGTGTTTCAAGATCTATTGTAGGAGGTGAATTCACATCAACTCCTAGAATGTAAGTTACTGAAAAATTCTTGTTTCCAACAACATCCGTACAGTTGACACTCCAATTATAATTGCTGTCTCCCATTTCAACTGTGAAGTTTTGACTGACAAATGTTTGGACCGACTGGTTTGTCTGATTCAGTTTATTGTTGATTATAAGGCTGCAATTAGCTATGGTTGTATTATCCGAAACGTTATACTTAAATACAACAGAGCTTGAAGTAAACCACACGCTACTGTTTTCCGGACTTTCCAAAAAGACCTGTGGAGATCTGTTATCGATATTAATAACCCAATTCTGCCTAGAATATGTACAGTTATTTCCTTTACTTGAATTATCACAAGTTCTTACCCTCCAATACCAAAGACTGTCTGTTAGGCTCTGTGCTCCTTTTAAGGCATAATTTGAAACACTCACGTTCTGATTGATGAACAATGATCCAAAATCAGAATTGTCATCTATCTCAAGGAAGTATGTTAGTATATCTCCGTTTGCATCCCATGAATCAGTCCAATTGAAACTTGGGGTTCTGTTATTTGTTCCAGTATTGTTGGCTGGATAAGTAAGGTTGACCTGTCTTGGTGCAGTATTGTTGTATATTTCATACTCTGTCTTACAGCTCCATCCTGTTGGAGTTTCGATATGATCACAAACCCAGATCCTTTCTTTGGTAATTCCATCATTCCATGGATCCTCCCCGCTTACAGCCTCTTCATTGTTGTCATCAATAACCCGAACAGATATATAATATGATCCATCCCCTAATGCGCTTACAGAGACATTACCTGTGCATACAGCAACCTTATCATCATTCTGTGCATCAAGGCTTACGTTCCCAATGGTTACAACATGTGTAGCATTCTCAGCCCTAACTACACATCCAGATGTATTGTCAGTAAATCCATAAACATCCGAAGTGAAGTTAACTCCGATCTCCATTACATGGCTTGCATTGAAATAATCCTTTGTTGGGTAATTGTTCGAACAGTTTCCGGTAGTATTTGCACAGTAGAACGCCAGATCCTGCCTGGGAATGGTAGTTACATTAATATTGATTGATTGGTTATCTCCAACATTGCCTACTCCATCAATAGCTCTAACATATATGGTATGTTGTCCGTCACTCATGGTCATATTATACTTACAGTCATAAGGAGAAGACTCATCACTCCATACACTTGCATTATGGAACTGACATAAGTCTATCCCTGAGTTGTACTGAACACTAGCATCACTTGCATTTGCCTTTACCTCAATCTCATCTGTAACCCTAATCCTTTTAACCTCAGAGTTGTTAGATGGCTTCACAAATGCCGATGTTGGCTTTTCAGTTTCCAAAACCCATACAGTTACATTCTTAGGCAACTGTACATCTCCTTCCACAAAAATGCTGGTCAGGAATGTATAAGGTGAATTGTCAGAGATATTATTGTTGTTAGGAAGACTTACCCAATAACTGATATTCACAGCTTGGTTAGGATATACTCCACCATTATATTCGATTAATGGATCTAGCAAATTATCACCTGGATCAGCAACAGTCAGACCATAGTTTCCAGAATCTATCCCGAATATATCACTATTTGCCGAAGTAGCATTAAACTGATGAGGGAATACAGTATGTGGACCGCCGGATTCAGCACCATATACTATCTGAACTGGATCGCCTTCTGCTTCGCAGCTTGGACAGCCATCATAATCCTCTACCCTGAAAGTAAGATTCTCACCACGATATACAATCTGCGTAAATATCAGATCCCCAGAACCTATAAAGTTATCTGAGGTATTCCATATGGGTAAAGTATCCGATAATGAGTCTATCAGATTATTATTAGTACAGTTCCAACCAGGAGTACAACTAACTACATTATTATCAGGATCCTCAACACACTCAGCTGTTCCATCACAATCACTA
>JANQNH010000002.1 GCA_028279655.1 Candidatus Nanoarchaeia archaeon
TGATATAGATATTATAGGTAATTGAATCCCCATCTGCATCAGTAGAGGTATAGTTGATATATGGTATGCCTATATAATTACTGTTATTGGAAGGATAGATCATGATTGGTACCGAAGGTGCTGAATTGATAACACTTACATTGATTGTAAATCCATCCCCCTCCTGCCAGGTGTTGTTCCAGTTCCCTGCTGTATCGTTAGCATACCCGATGATGCTAAATCCAGAATTTATCGGGACAGTAATATTGATGGACATAACCGCAATAAACCATCCATCCCCTTTATCTGTCCATGTTGTCCCAGAGATATTGGTCCAAGTACCTGTTTGGTTCTCAGAAATCACCCACCCACTTATGTTATAATTGTCCTTCCAAGTAACATTAAGATAAAACAGATTACCTGTGCGGTTAGTCCCCCATGCTACAATATCTGTAGTATTATAATAAGGGGTGTTTAGGTCAATATAGAATATTTCTTCAGTAGCTGTTCCTGTTTCCCCTGCAGCATCTGTACAGTTTACTGTCCAATTATGCTGACCACCAGGGATATTGCTTACAGAAAAATTGTTCTCTATGCTTTTATTTATGGTCTGGTTTGTGATGTTTAGCACACCATCGATTATGATTGAACAGTTAGTTATGTTTGAAGCATCCTCTGGCAGATAAACAAATAGTATATCTCTGTAATTGAATCTATTTGTTGGTGCCACTGGACTCACAAGAGTGATGGTCGGAGGACCAGTATCTACTAATAATGACCATGTTTCAGAAGTATTTATATTCCCAGCCTGATCTTCGCAGGTTATGTTCCAGTAAAATGTATTCTGGGTCATATTTACTGTGATGTTGGTAAGGGTTGTGTTTGTTGTATTAACACTTGCATTCTGGATCCCATTCAATGTTAAATAACATGATAGGTTCTCAGCCATGTTATCTACGGTGGTAAAATTAAAGTCCACCACAGAATAATCAATAGTTAGGGTATTATTTGGTGAACTTAAGTTGATTGAAGGTTCAGTATAATCGACATGGAAGCTTTTTTCCTGTGCAGTGCCGATATTATCGTCAGCATCACTGCAATTAACAGTCCAATTGTATATTCCTTCAGGAACATTATACAGGGTGATATTATTCCATGCATTATTTATTATTGAGAAGTTTGTTACATCTGATTCGAGGTTCAGAACCAAGGTGCAATTAGGAATTACCAGGTTTGAATCATTCACAAAAAAATTGAAGGTTACATTTTTGTCATTGATCCATCCTTCCGGTGCACCCAATTCAACATAAGGGCTTACCAGGTCCCTGGTGATTTCAAATACAACATAATCCAGACCATTCTTATAAAAGGTTTCATTCGCCAATGCAACCACAGAATATCCTCCTGTAGACTGGTTAGCTGAACTCCAATTGTATGATAAGATACCATCAGAACCAGTATCTCCAGATGCCCTATGTACCCATTTTTCCCCTGCCCTTTGTGTTATACTTATTGGACTGCTTACATCATTTTGTATATCCAAAGCTAACTGAGTTGAACTATTCCTGGAAAATACCATCCATACTCTTATGCTGTAATTAGTCTCTGCAGCTATAGATGTCTCATCAAAGTTAAATCCAACGCTGTCGCTTTCAGGCTTAGGATCCACAGAGCTCTCAAAACCATCGTCAAATATTACAACCCCTTTAGAGTTATCTTGACCATTTTTCCTAAATATCTCTGCATATACATTGATAGAACCTATAGTGTCATATTCGTTATACCATGATCCTGCCCAGAATTCATTTGCACCGATTCCATCCTTATTTTTATGGTTATGCGTCCTGCTTTTTGATGGAGATTCTGTCTTATAGATGTAGTTTTCCCAGTTGCTCTCATTGTTGAGCAGGTATGCGAACCATTGGTTCATATACCTGACAGACGGGTCATTTTCGGCTTCTCCAAAGTGAGCATAAAGGTCTGCTTTCACCCTTATCTCAGAGTCAATAAACCATATTGTATAATTCAGGTCTGCAACTGAATCAGAGACAGTCGTGATGTTTCCAGGAATCCTGATCTTGGTTACTATCGGTCCAGTATCTACTGTTGATACATCATTAGCATAGAGATAATCATCCTGTCTTACCACAAAAGGGGCGATCGTGGAGTGAGGATTAGTCAATAAGGTATTATTGACTGTTATGTTGAAAAGTCCCCCAGAGCCAGCATAGCCCACATAGTCATAGTTGTCCAGAAGATTCCCTTCATCAAATTGTATTGTAAGTGATTCATTCTCAAATGATATGGTTAATCGAGATTTGTCGATATAGGCGCCACCATAGTTGATGCTCTTGCCAGAACCGCTAAAATTATAGCTGGGCTCAGCATATCCTGGAGCTTTCGTATTATTATCTATATCAAAATAGACATGATAATATCTTATTGTATTCTCAGCTGTTGTTTGGTTCATGATCCAAAAGACGCTTCCAATTGCGTTATTCACTGCATCAAAGCCGCTATCATTGTCAAACTGGCTGGTGGTAGGTATAGATGTATTGTCGCTCCATTCTATGACCCTTACAGAATTAGCGTCAAATGCAGATCCACTGATTCCAATCTCATTAACAAGAACATCAGTAAAGTTGATGCTCTTTTCAATAAGCTTATTCTTTCTTGATGTGTTGGTACTGTTTACCTCTATAGGGATCCTGTATCTCCATGATACGTTCCACCAGGAAGCCGTAGCATTCCCTTTGACTATGTCAAGAACTATGCTTGTTTGTAATGGTGCTAGCTGATAGTCTGTTGTGTTTGCTTTAATACCCACAATTTTACTCTTCTCGTAGGTTGAGTTAGTGGTGTTAACAGTAACCAATACAGGCCTAAGCAGTTGTATTGAAAGGTTATAAGCGTCTGTTGTCCCTGTATTTGGTGTTGGGCTATCATCTGTACAATTGATAGTCCAATTGAATGTCGATACAGGCATATTAGGGAAATAAAAACTTTGTATTAGTTCCTGGTTGCTGACAAAAGTGTTATTGGTTCTGTTCAAGGTTCCATTTATTATTAAGGAGCAGTTCGAGATATCAGAAGCAAGATCATAGACCCTGAACCTGAATGTGATGTCCTGATCATTTGTTAAGGTATTGTTCTCAGGGCTTATTAATATGATCTCAGGGGGAGTCTCGTCTATTCCTACCGTTAGGCTTCTTTTGGATGAGTTCCCGACATTAAGGTTTGTAGAATTATCAGAACAGCTTACATACCACTCATAACTCCCAATGGGCATGTACGCTGAGAAATTCTGTGACATATCCTCTACCACACTTGAGTTTGTCTGGTTTAATATATCATCAAGATATAGGCTGCAGTTTGTGATTCCAGAACCAAAATCAGAGACGTTGTATTTGAATACAATGTTTTGGTCCATAAGCTCTGCATCCTCTGGTGGATACTCAGATTGGACAACAGGGCCAACTACATCCTGGCCTACTACGAGCAGCCTAGTTTCAGAAAAGTTCTGGTTCATTGATTCGGAGTTATCTATGCATGATATGTTCCAGTAGAAAGTTCCGTTTTTCATATTCCTTATAGTGAAATTTTGGGTAGTACCTATACTGATGGAGTTATTTGTTATGCATTTTTCACCAGGACCTTGATAACTATACGTCACATTAAGGAGTTCTGGGGTGTGACTTGTATTTTCAGTATCAAAGTAAGCCCTATACTCAAAGAAACGGTTATCTGAGATGTTTGTTAGTGTAAGATCATTGAAAGTTGCATTGGTAAAATATGATGATGATGTATTGTCAGGACCTATAAATTCCTCTCCTGCACAATTTGAATCATCACAGCTTCTAACCTGGAATTTAAGGTCCAGGATCCCTCTCTTGTAACGTTTTAGGATTTCCTCTGATGATAGGTCTCTGTTGTAGATAGCAACCTCATCTATTAATCCACGCCATTCATAAGCTACTCCAGGTCCACCGTTGACATTTCTGGCTCCTATCACCAATCTTTCATTATTTGACGAAGCAGGATCAGAAAAACTGTTGCTATAAATCTCAACACCGTTTATATGCATCATGATCCTGGAACCATTCCACTTATACACAAAATGGGTCCACTGGTTCAGAGTTGGAATATAGTTGGTGTCAAAGTCAGTATTGTTTATGACCAGATGGATATCCTGTGCTCCATTTGCAACATAAGCTGCATAAACCATATCTTCTTGGTAATTCTCATTTTTTGAAAATATATACATTGTTTCTGGAACAGAGGTGGGATGGATCCATGCTTCGATCGTGAAGCTCTCAGCAAATCCAAACATAAGGCTGTTATCATTACCGAAATCAATATAATCAGTACCTCCAAAATTATAAGATCTGTTAAACCTTCCAGTATTACTAAGCGTAGCTCCTGATACTGTACCATTGTTCCCATTTCCTGAAAAGTCGTAAGTAAGGTCATTGTCTTCCCCATACCCTGATTGGTTATTGAAATGCATTAAAAGCACATTTCCAAGCATATTTACTCCACCTGGCAAGTTCTCTGTTTGCTGGTTGTTAGGAAGCTCCTCTTTATGTGGGATGCCTTCTCCCCAGCTAAATTCTCTCCAGACGCTTGTAGTTGAATCTGTATCCAATGACAAAGAAAACGTCCCATTATCATAGTATGATGTGTTTGTTTCATCACTCCAGTTTAGGATCAGAGAACTGCCGTTATATTGTGTTTTGTTATATGTACCTGAAAACTCTGATTCAGAATCATCTGTAGAGTTCATATCCTTGATCCCATACACGCATAACGTGCAGCTAGCTATTGAATATGAATGGCTTACGTTATAGGAAAATGTTACATTATTATATATCTCTTGCGTGTTGTTTTCCGGAAATTCAAGATTCACACTAGGAGCAGACGTTACCAAAAAAACAGTAATATTTCTTATCTCTGAAGAGTTTACATTGCCATCATCAGATGCATCTGTACAATTAACGCTCCAGTTGTATTGTCCGTTAGTCATTCCGATAATAGTGAAGTTCTGTGTTGTTCCTTTCTCAACCGTTGTATTGGTTTTCTGAACTGCCCCATTGAATATCAAAGAACAGCTGGAGATATTTGAGATATCATCGGTAACGTTGTAATGAAAGGTCCTTGTCCCATCTGTTTCAATCGTGTTGTTTACAGGATTAACCAGACTAACTACTGGAGCAGCACTGTCAATTGTCACATTTAGGATCCTGGTTTCAGAAGTGTTAACATTATTATTGTCAGAGTTGTCCGAACACTCTATGCTCCAGTTATATATATTTGTGGTCATTCCGCTCTTGGTAAAGCTTTGAGTAACACCTTCTGTAACTGTGGTGTTAGACTGGTCAAACATGCTATTGACATATAACGAGCATTCCTCGATTCCAGAGATGTCATCAGTAACATTATAATAGAAGATTCTATACCCGTCTGTATCTATGGAATTATTAGCTGGAGCTTCTAGATTGACAGTAGGTCCAGCATTATCTATGATTACATTGAAGCTCCATGTAGGGCTGTTTCCGGTATTTGGAATGGCAAAATTATCTGTACAGTTTATGCTCCAGGTGTGAGTTCCGTTTGCTATGTCGCCGATTGTGAAGTTCTGGCCGGATTTACTCTCATAAATAGTTGTTGTGTTGGTCTGGTTTACCTTTCCGTCCAGGATGATAGAACAATTGGATATACCAACTGCTAGATCATAAACTTGGTACAAGAAGGTTATATTTCCGTCAGAATCATTGTAGTTGTTATCAGGAGGATACTCAAGGGTTATCTCAGGGGGAGTAGTATCCTGGCCAAGGGTTAGGTTTCTTAGCTCAGATGCTGCAGTATTCGCATTCGGTGAATCGTCAGTGCAGTTTACCTGCCAGGTGTAAAATCCGTTGCTAAGGTTGACAACGCTAAAGTTTTGTGAAATTTCCTCAACAATTGAGGTATTTGTCCAGTTCAGTGTCCCGTTTATAATCAAGCTGCAATTCTTTATTCCGGATGCAAAGTCACTTACGTTATATTTGAAAGTAACATCATCATCAATCAACTGGGCATTATTTGAGGGGAATTCCAGGTATATATCTGGTGCCTCAAGGTCTGTTCCAACGGTGAGGTTTCTTGGCCTGGTTGTATTTTCATTATACTGTTCGGAAGAGTCTGTACAGCTAACATTCCAAAAGTAGAAACCATTAGACATGTTATATATGGTAATATTCTGTGTAACATTCTCTCTGATGCTGGAGTTTGTTTTGTTGACTGTTCCGTTAATAATTATACTACAGTTCTCTACACCAGTTATTGCATCACTGACATTGAAAACAAAAGAAACATTACCACTTGTGCTCTGGGAATACTCGGCTGGGGATATTATGACAATAGCCGGAGGTACTGAATCATATATCACACTAAAATTTCTGGTCTCTGTAACATTGGAATTACGGGCTATGCTGTCATCAGTACAGTTTATTGACCAGTTATAGCTTGCATCTACAAGATACTCTGATGTAAAGTTTTGAGTTGAGCCGTTTGTCGGTACGTTATTCTTTGTATCTCCATATTGTTCTCCATTTATCAGCAATATACAATCCACAGTAGGTGTAAGGTCTGTGACATTAAAAAAGAAATTTACATACCCATTTGTATCAAGATAGTCATCTTCCGGAGATATTATGGAGATGATCGGTGCTTCAATATCATGCGCAACTGTCAGGTTCCTTATGACAGCCGTATCCACATTTGCATTGAATGAATCATCAGTACAATTAATCGTCCAGGTATAAAACCCATTGAGCATATTAAGTATTGTGAAGTTATTAAATGCTCCCTCCAGTATTGTTGAGTTTGTTTGGTTTATGGTTCCATTTATTATCAAAGAACAATCTGTGATTCCAGACACAAGATCCGTAGCATTATAATGGAAAGTGATATTGGTAGTTGAATAGCTTATATAATTTTGATCAGGGGAGGTTAGATTGACTACCGGTCCTGTTGCATCGTCCCTTACCAAAAATTTTGTATAGTTAGTTCCATTGTTGTATCCTATTGCCTGGACATAAGAAACAGCCGAATACCAAGCTTGGGACATGTTATTGCTGCTATGATTAAATATCCAAAATCCATTGGTACCAGTCACATTACTGCTTCTTGCCATCCATTCCTCTTCTTTACCATAAGTTATCATCAGATCAGCCTGGCTCTTGTAGGTGGCATTCATCCAGTCATCACTTCTTACAACTGTAGATATACTGACCTCATCTATTGAGCCGTTAAAGATATTCTGCATTCTGGAATCATACCCTATGAAAAGCCAATTTTGGTTACCAACACCGTTTGCATCTACACCATACTGAGGATTTGAAGTATCTGCTTGTCCGTTGATATAGAATCTTGTAAAATTTGTAGTCTCAGTGAACGTCACTCCAACATACTGCCATTCATTTAATGATAAAGTGCCATCCGATTTAGGGCTGTTTTGTCTTGTGTCATCCATGTTTAGAACCAATCTTGAGGTTGAGACCATCCCAAATACCATTGTGTCCCCCCACCTCTGCCCTACAAATGTTGAACAATTATTGTTACCAGATCCCGGCAACTTAGTTGGTTTAACCCAGGCCGTGATTGTGAAGTTATTAGTATCTCTAAAGGTATTGGAAAATCCACCGCTTGCATCAACATAATCATTCAGACCATCAAAGCCATACCCCCCATCTATGGTACCATTAGTTCCAAAAACCCCACCCGTACCACTTCCATCATTGTCATTTTCAGTAGAATCAATCGCGTTTGGATTTGTGCCCGTACCATTAAGATGCCAAACCGCCTTGTAATACTCATCATAAGTATCTTCCATATCCAGTACACTAGGAGCATTCGTATTATTATAATATAACCACATATAATCTGTATCACTATTAGCGATTAGGCTTTGCACTTTTACCCATATGATGCTGTCCCCGGTAGTATTCCATTTTTCAATATGATACGTTTGCTGAAATAAATCACTATTCATAATTCTGATATCCGATCCACCAGGTTCTGTATAAGAATAGTTTATGATTGATGGGTTTATCTTTACCATCATAGTAAAGTTAGTAAGATTCTCATTAATATCTGAAGTATTGAGGTCTAATTTTATCCTACGCTTCCATGAGGTATTCCACCAAGGATGAGATGTATTCCCTTTGATTATGTCTGTCCTTACACTGGAATTTTGTGGATTGTTGAAATTGTCAGTTACGTTGGTTGTTACATATAATGTTTCATTGACCTCTGTCCCCTTCTCATAGATATCCTTATCAGTAGAAACATTGATTCTTAAGTTCATTAAAAAGGTTATATTAAATCCTCTTGTCTCAGTCGTATTTGTATTTGTCTGGTAAGAATCGTCCGTACATGTAATATTCCATAGGTGGTACCCTTCTGGTATGTTAGTTACACTGAATGTCTGAATTGTTCCTTCTGGAACATTGTCTTGAGTATCATTGACTACCCCATCTATAATCAAGGAACAATTTGCTATCGATGCAGATATGTCCGATACATTATATTGAAAATTAACATTAGCTGAGGTGAAGTTTGTATTATTTTCAGGAGATATCAGGGTTATTGTTGGATAATCCGTATCCGCAATTATAGTAAGGTTTCTTGTTCCAGAAGCTCCGGTATATGTGTTAGAAGAGCTATCAGTACAATTGATTGACCAATTATACTGGCCGAGAGGCATATTGTTGAATGTAAAGTTGTTTTCATCATTCTCGTATGATTCGGTTATCTCCGTATCATTTATTGTTATGTTTTCCTTACCATTAATGATCAAGCTGCAATTTTCTATATCTGACATAACGTCATAGACTCCAAAGTAGAAAACAATATCATTAACCGTTGTTTCAGTATTATTCTGGGGGTCTCCCAGATATATCTCAGGGGGTGCAGTATCGTTGCCTACTATAAAATCCCATGTGCTAGAAACACCAAGGTTCATTGCAGATGAATTATCATAACATTCTACTCTCCAGTCATGTGATCCGTATGGAAAATTCAAGGTAAAGTTCTGGGGTATGCCTTCTGTTACTGTTAGGTTTGTTTGTTCCGGAGTACCATCGATATATATTGTACAATTTGTCACGTTGTACATCTGATCACTTACATTATACACAAAGGTGAGGGTCTGGTTAAGAGCATCAGCACCATCAGGGGGATATGTTATATTTACTATTGGACCAGTGACATCCGATACAAGATTCCATGTGTCGCTTGTATCTGTGTTGTTTAGAATATCCCAGCATGTAACATTCCAAGGAAGAATGCCGTCTTCAAGTCCAGAAACAGTATAATTAGTAGCAGTAGCATTAAATGCTGAAACAGTAGCATTGACAGTTCCATTAATAGTAAGGTTACATGTTAAGTTGGCACTGTACATATCATTAGCTGTCCAATTGAAGTTTATAGTGGGGCTAGAAGGATTAGAATTGTTATCAGGATAATTTAGACTTATTACTGGAGCACTATTATCGACTGTAAATGTGGTGCTGTTTTGGTTTGTGTTATCATTAGAGTTACCATGGGTATCATTGCACTTAATGTAGTACGTATGGACACCTTCGGCTATGCTGCCCAGATCTACCGAATGGGATGTTCCGCCTGTAGTTGTGAATTCTGTTCCTTCGCCATAGTCAAAGCTAGCATTGGTATTATTATACTGGCATACTGCATTCTCATCTGTTAAAGCAGTCAAAGTTATTGAGCCCTTAACAAATGAGCTGTTTAATGGTGTCATATTTGATATTACCGGAGGTACAGTATCAGTTATCTTCACAACCGCATCAGTTGAGTTTAGGGTACTTACAGAACTTAAGTTGGAATCGAATTCAACGTCAATCTTCCAGAAACTATCCATTGCTCCTGAAGCGTTTACATACCAGTTGAGTTGACAGGTTTCTCCTCCAGCCATAACGTTGCATAGCTGTGGTTGATCGTTTGTTGTATAGAAGGGAGTGTCACCAGCTGTAGTGCTTATGTTAACCATATGTTCTCCTAGGAAAGCTTCTTGCGGTCCGTAGTTCAAAAGCTGATCCGCTGTACTATGAAAAGTAGCATTTATCCAGGTATCACTTCTAGCAACCGTAGATATACTGACCTCATCTATTGAGCCGTTAAAGATATTCTGCATTCTGGAATCATACCCTATGAAAAGCCAATTTTGGTTACCGACACCGTTTGCATCTACACCATACTGGGGATTCAAACTATCTGCTGCTCCGTTTATATAGAACCTAGTATTGTTTGTAGGACCTGTGAAAGTAACAGCAACATGCTGCCATTCATTTAGTGATAACGTTCCGGATGACTTAGGGCTGTTTTGTCTTGTATCATCCATGTTTAGAACCAATCTTGAGGTTGAGACCATCCCAAATACCATCGTATCCCCCCATCTCTGCCCTACAAATGTTGAACAGTTATTATTGCCTGATCCAGGTAAGCTGCCTGGGTTTACCCAAGCTGTTATGGTAAAGTTATTGAAGTCTCTAAATGTATTGGCAAATCCACCACTTGCATCAACATAGTCGTTCAATCCATCAAACCAATAGCCACCATCTATCGTTCCATTAGTACCGATAACCCCCCCGGTGCCTGTTCCCGTATTGCCATTGATGGTGGAATCTATAGCAGTTGGATTGCTGCCGGTTTCATTAAGATGCCAAACCGCTTTGTAATAGTCATCATAGGTGCCTGTCATGTCCTGTACATCCAAAGCCCCAGAATTATTGTAGTACATCCATATGTGGTCCGTATTGCTGTTTGCATCGATATTATCTACTTTTACCCAGATAATGCTTTCCCCAGTTGTATTATAGACCTCAAAGTGATAATTTAATAATGTAGAATCATCATCTTCAACAAATCTTATATCCGAACCATCCGATTTGGCAAAAGAGTAGTTAAACCTCGATAGGTTTAGTTTAACCATAATGGTGAAGTTGTTTAGATCTTCATTTCTGTTTGTGTTGTCAATAACCAGTTTTCTCCTCCTCTCCCAAGACTTATCCCACCACGTAGATGTATAGTTTCTTCTAGCAGCTCCTGTTATGTTCCCACATGTTTGGACAGGATTTCCCAAACATTCTACAGACGCATTTACCCAGAAAAAGTCATTTCTGTTTCTATTGTTTGTCTGGGCAGGAAGGGGGGTTAAAAGTGTAACATTTAGTGAACTATAGTTTGAGAATATATCAAACCGATAGGTTGCACTTGTATCTGCATTGCTGGCATTATCCCAACAAGTGACATTCCAATAGTGGGTTCCAAGGTCAAGTGTAGTGGTCCAGTTGTTGGGTGCTCCAACCGATGAATTAAGATCGCTTGCATTCACACTTCCGTCAATTGTGATATTACATGTTACATTTGGGCTATAGTCATCATTGCCTGTCCAGTTGAAATTTATCACGGTTTCTGTAGTGTTATAATTCTCAATTGGGTGATTCAATGTTATTGTGGGTGGATTATCGACTATATCATAGCCTATTGTAACATTCAGAAGCTCAGGACCAAAATTACCGTTTTCAGTATAGAAATTAGCCCTATATTGGAAATATTTGGCATCGCTGACGTTAAAATCACTCACAGTAGCATTCGCAACCGTCTCGTTCCATGGATCATCTGTACATGCATCATCGTTACAGCTTCTTACAGTCATATTTATCCTAAGTTTAGCTCCTCGTTTGTATAGGTCCAAAATCTCATCTTCATCTAGGGACCTGTTCCATACTGCAGCATCATCTATTGTCCCGTTGAATGGCAAAGATATTCCTGATCCAGTTCGTGTATAGAAAACCCCCAGCTGCAGGTCATCATTCCCGGTTTCCATGGATCTTGTATCAACATCGCTTTGCACTACTCCATTAACATAAAGCCTCATTTGAGATCCATCATAAACACAAATAGCATGATACCATGTATCTAGCTCAGGCATATCATCAGAGTTGGTGTATGCCCCAAAACCACAGGCAATCCTTTGGGTAGTACCCACCTGTAGATTATAACCAAAATCCCAGGTTCTCATTCTTGACATGATCCCCGCCCACCCAGAAGGGTTCCATCCATCCGCCTTGAACCACGCACCGTAACTGAAAGCATCTGTCAATGCAAGAGACGTCTCCTCAGTTATGCTGATCTTATCATTGATCCCATCAAACTTAAACCCTCCCTTAAACTTGCCTTCTGAATTAGGGATTGCACCATAGATGTCTGTCCCATTATTCCCGTTTCCAGAAAAATCATAAACATGGGTATTGCTTTCTCCATAACTGGAATCATTGTTTAGGTGCAATAGCAGAACATTGCCGCTCATATTTGTCCCCCCTTCTTCCGCAGCCCCATTGTCTGGGAGCTCTTTGCCTTTCCAGGAAGGTCCTTCTACCCAGCTGATGTTTTTCCATGCTACGATGGCCCCGGTTGTCTTAACAGAAGAGGTGTAAGTGCCTGTTGTATTTGTTAGGGTCAATTGTACCCCTAACTTATTATCCTTTATGCTTGTATTCGTATAATTACCCAGATCCCAGCCGGTAAATGTGAAATTACCATCTCCCCAATCACTTTGCCCATTTTTATCAAAAGCAAGACAATTCCATGTGAAATCATCATCAACGATATAATTGCCAATATAGTCATCCAGGTTGATAGAGAAGCTTGTAGAACCATATACTCCGGTTACATCAGTAAAATTATCCTTCTTCCAGGTTTTATTCAGATTATGATACAAGGTGATGTTTGTCAGGTTTGTATTGTCTGTTGCTGAGCAATTAAAGATAATTGCACTGTCCAGATTTACAGTTGTGCTCATATTTGCTGGAGTGTTCAGCGTTACAACAGGTGGCCCCTTCACATCCACCAGCCACCAGCTGCTGTTCCCTCCAAGCTCTAGATTATCAAAACAACCGATACTCCAGTTATACACAGAGTCTCCCAAGACCAGGTTGAATGTCTGGTTCGTATCCTGGATTATGGGTGTTTGGTTTGACTTATTCCATACACCATTTATATACAAAGAGCAATTAATAATAGAGCTTCCGGCATCTATAACACTATATGTAAATGTGACGTTACTGCTGGTATTCCACTCAGAATTATTTAAAGGAGATATCAAGGTTATGTTTGGAGCCACGTTGTATGTATCGATTGAGATATTCCATTTCTCGCTAACATTTGTATTCATACTATCAGAACAGTTGATCCACCACCAGTAGTGGTCATCCACCAGGCTTGCATTGGCTGTTATCTTGGTTGATGTTCCGTTGCTTACAGATGTATTTGTTCCGTAGGCTTTAACCACACCGAAACTGTTATTCAGCCACAGCGTACAGTTCAAGATTGTAGCCTTATCGTCAGTGGCATTAAACCAAAAGTCAGGTTGAGTAGAGGTTTGGTTTATTGTATTATTAGATGGATTTTCAAGGTAAATCGAAGGCAAAACAGGATCAGCATAATATCCTATTGTTACATTATAGAGCTTTGGTGTATAGCTCGTAGCTTCCGTATAGAAGTTCGCCTTATACTGGAAAAACCTATTGTTGTCAACAGCAAGAGAATTAAAGCTTGCGTTTGTTAATGTTTCATCCCACACATCATCTTCACATGCCCCATCATCGCAGCTTCTGACCGTAATATTTAGTCTAAGTGCAGCACCACGCTCATACAAATTTAGAATCTCATCTCCACTTAATGTCCTGTTCCATACTGCAACTTCATCTATCAATCCATCGAATGGAAGCGAAGCTGATGAACCAGCAGCGGTATAGAAGACACCTACCTGCAAATCATCCACCCCTGTGCCCATGGCCCTTGTATCAACATCATCTTGAACTACCCCATTTACATAAAGCCTCATTTGAGATCCATCATAAACACAGATTGCATGATACCATGTATCTAGTTCAGGCATATCGTTAGAATTAGTATATGTACCAAAACCACATGCAATCCTTTGAGTATTTCCAACTTGAAGGTTATACCCGCTTCCCCAGGATCTCATCCTTGACATGATACCTGCCCAGGTTGTGAAGCTATCTGCTTTAAACCAAGCACCATAACTGATGCTGTTTGTTAGACTTAGGGGTGTTGCCTCGGTAATGCTTATCTTATTGCTTCCCTGAAACAAAAAGGCCCCATCAAACTTTCCTGATGAATTGGGAACTGCCCCATATATATCTGTCCCATTGTTGCCGCTTCCGGAAAAATCATAGACCAACGAATCACTCTCTCCATAACTGGAATCATTATTAAAGTGCAACAACAGCAGGTTCCCAGTCATGTTTGCACCCCACTCGTCCGTAGTTTGGTCATTAGGCAATTCCTTATCCCCCCATTCTATCCACTCCCCCCAACTGATGTTTTTCCAGTAAGCTGTTGAACCTGCATCAAATATCTTTGATATATAGCTGCCATTAGAGCTATATGTAGAACCACTAATATTAAGCTCAATATTCTTGTTTGTGGAATTGTATCTGGTATTGTTATAGGTTCCAAGATCCCAGCCTGAAAAACTGTTATTTGTATCACCCCAATCAAGATCCAGATAAGTATCATATGCAAGACAGTTCCATTTAAGGGTTATATCCTTGAAAATACCCCCTTCATATAGGTTCTTTGAAAACTCTTTTGAATCACTCAATCCTGATATGCTTTCCATTTCAATTTCCTGCCACTCAAAAGAATTATGGAAAAGAGACAAATTGAATAAGCCATAATCATCGATTGCCGAACAATTAAATATAGCATTAGAGTAATTTACAGAATTGTTGTTATCAGTGGGATAATTAAGGCTTACAGTAGGTGGATTGTTTGATACATTTATAAATCCGATCTTTACATTCTGTAGCTCTGGTGTGTAATTTCCATCTCTGGTATAAAAATCAGCTTCGTACTGGACATATCTGTTAGCAAGCAATGATGATATGTTGTTGTATACAGAATAAGTGAAGTTCTGCTGCCAGTTTTCTCCATCACAGACAGGATCATCGCAGGTTCTTATCTTAAATCTTAGATCTAGGTTGCCTCTTTGATAATTATTCAGGATCTCTCTTGCTGAGAGTGTCCTGTTATATACTGCAATCTCATCTACTGAACCATCAAAAGATCCCCTTTCCATATTTGTTCTATGAACGCCGATGAGCCATAGGTCTTCAGGTGTAAAATCCAACGATATGCTTGTTCCGACTGTAGACTTTAACTCTCCGTTAACATATACAGAGAGGCTATCACTCCCATCCAATGTTAATGCTATGTGGCTCCATCTATTCAACTCAACATTACTGCCTGTGATCCTCCTTTCAGTCCTTGTAGAACCGCCGCTTTTTACCTTTATCGCTAGCTCTTCCTTGAATTGGACAAGTATAGCATTGTTTGGATCTGCACCAGACCCATCTGACATGGCAAAAAGAGTAGGAGGATATGGATCCACATCATAATTATCCGGATTAACCCACGCTTCTATTGTTATTGGTGAACTATATAGGCTTGACAGACCCCCTGTGTTGTTACCATAGATGTAATCATTATCCCCATCAAAATCAAAAGAACTGGAAAATATACCTCCTGTCGAGTGCGAAGGACAGTTGATGCACGAACCATTATTACCCTCTCCTGAAGTATCATTAAATTTAGTTGCACCTAATCCATCATCCAAATGCAGCAACAGGACATTTCTGGTCATATTGGCACCATTGGTAATATTTTCCACAAATTTCAGATCAGGCAGGTTTTCTCCATAAACATAGCTTTCACTCCAGCTAATATTCTTCCAGGAAGAATAATCTGCAGAATCAAAAACCTTTGAGGTGTAGGTTCCGTTGACATAAACACCGCCAACCATATCCGTGTGTACAAAATCTGTAGAAGTGTTTACCAATGTATTAGAGTGAGATCCAAGGTCCCAATTTGAAAAAGTACTGTTTACTATAGCCCAGTTAGGTCTGGAGATATTATCATAAGCTAGGCAGTTCCAGATAAATGATCCATCATAATTTTCATACCCTGTGAAATCAGGGATATACCTGCTGGTTTGTAAAGAACAGAACGTCCCCGAGCAGCTTTGGGTCATATTCCTGATCCAGGTGCCGTTTAAATTATAGTACAATGTTAGGTTATCTACTCCATTTGGATAGTCTGATGCTGCAGAACAATTAAGCGTAACTGTAGTTAAACTGACCGAATTATCATCGTTTGTTGGACTGTTCAGAGAGACAGTTGGTGGAGCTGGATCGAATTCTACAGTAACGTTATACAGTTTCGGAGTATAATTTATATTATCAGTAGAAAAGTCAACCTTGTACTGAAAATACCTGCTATACCCAAGATAAGAGCTGATATTACAGTTGCTGGAATTTGTACAGACGATATCCCATTCATTCTCCTCTCCTGAACATGCCATGTCATCACAATCATGGACAGAGATATTTAGCTGTATAGCTCCTCTTTTGTAGATGTCTAGGATCTCATCCTTTGATAAGGTCCTGTTCCAGATTGCTACCTCATCCAGACTTCCATTGAAAAACCTGGTGCTGCCATCGTAAGATGCTATATGCAAAGGATATGCAGAATACTCAGTACTACCGCCTGAGTCATTTCTTAGTAATATCCCATCCTTGTACAATATTACCCTACCAGCACTGTTCTGGGTTAGTGCACCAAGGTGCCACTTATCATCACATGGATCGTTACCATCCGTGTTAAAGGAGCCCATTCCGCTGTTATAATATCCAAGACCATCACTTCCGACTATTATCGCAATAGTCGTCCCAGGTGTTGCCCTGTGCAGATTCACCATCCTTCCTGCTGTTACACTGCTAACTGTACCATGCTCCCCTGTTGAACATTTGAACCAGGTCATTAGGGTAACATCCTGTCCAAGCCCCAGGGAGTTTGTTGCTGAAGAATTAAAATAATCATCCCCATCAAAATTATAGGCATATCCTAATTTACCTGAAGCCAAGGTTGGACAAGAGTCGTCAGAACAGCTTGCATTGTTCCCGCTGCCTGAAAAGTCATATGCATATGTGTTATTCTCTCCATGATCGCTTTCATTGTTAAAATGATATAAGACAATATTTTTTGTCATATCTGCTTGAGGATCGCTTCCCTTGTCGCTCGCTAATTCGTTCCCATACTGGAATTCTTCTCCCCAGCTGATATTTTTCCAGTCTGCCATAATATTGATCTGTTTTACAGAAGACAGATATGTTCCATTAGAATTTGTTCCAGATAGCTGAATGTACAGGTCTGAACTGTTGAATACTGTTCTTGTATGGCTGCCAGAATCCCATTCACTAAATCTATAGTCTGAATTTGCCCACCCGCTGACATCTTTATTATCTTTAGCCAAACAGTTCCATCTTACTGATCTATCTTGGATCTTATTGCCGATAAAATCTGAGAAACTTACAGTATATTCTAATGAGCATGTACTGCCAGAACAGATTTCTGTTCCATTCGTTTGCCAGCTTCCGTTCAAATCATGATATAAAACTAATGAAGACATCCCTTCTGCCACATTTGCAGTTGCATCACAATCAAAGGTTATATTGGTTAGTGAAACTGAATTATCATCAGAGGTTGGATTGTTTAAAGTAACATCCGGAGGATCTGTTTCATATTTAATTGTGACATTATGAAGTTCAGGTGTATAGGAAGCATTCTCAGTAGAGAAGATAGCCTTATACTGGATATATTGGTTGCTAGACACATCCGAACTTATATCACAAGGACTCACTGAACAATTCTTTTCCCAGGTATCTTCCTCACCCACACACGCTTCATCATCACAGCTATGTGCAGAAATATTTAATGTTAAGATGCTCCTCCTATAGATGTCACTTATCTCATCAGCAGACAAGCTCCTGTTCCACATTGTTGCTTCATCAATATACCCTTTCCATGCATACTGGTCATCTGATCCACAGAAATGGCCCACATATGCATCTCTACTTCCTGCTACAAAACCCTGGCTCTGGCTGTTTCTGTATTTTCCATCCACATATATAGTATGGGTAGTTCCATCATTCGTTGCAGCTATAAAATGCCAATCAGTATCTACCGCAACTCCACTACTAATGTAGGCACCTGATCCATCACTGGCATAGCTTGCCCAATTGCCAGAGTTTATTACAATATTGAATCCAGAACCGCAGCCAGCACCTCTATGGATTGTAAGAATCCTTGCATTAGGGTTATTTAATGCATAATCTGAATCTGCTTTTACCCATGCAGCCAACGTTCCTGCAGATCCAGTAATCACCGTATTGGATGGTGGCAGAACGATATAATCAGTAGCACCTCCATCGAACCTGAAAGATCCACCGAACTTCCCAGAAGAAGAGGGATATGCATTTGAGTTAGCAGTCCCGTTATTCCCGCTTCCAGAAAAATCATAAACATTAGTGCTGCTTTCACCATAACCAGAGTCATTATTAAAGTGCATCATGAGCACATTACCAGTCATGTTTGCTCCATCTGAGCACGTATCCCTCTCATCATAGTTATTATTCGGAAGTTCATCAAACCAGCAAGGGCCAACCCCCCAACTGATATTCTTCCAGTCAGCTGTTGTGCCTGCATCAAATACCCTGGATAGATAAGTCCCATTAGAGCTATAAGCTGATCCAGTCCAGTTAAGCTCAATATTCTTGTTTGTTGAATTATACCTTGTACTATTGTATGTTCCTAAGTCCCATCCTGAAATACTGTAATTGCTGCTAGCCCAGGCTTCCACAGGATAACTATCATATACGAGACAGTTCCATTTAAAGGTTTTATCCTTAAAAGTAGAGTTTTCGTATAGGTCTACTGAAAAAACCTCTGAGTCATTCAATCCAGTTAAATTTTTTGTCTCACCCTTTTTCCATCCAAAGGAATCATGATAGAGGGATACGTTGGATAATCCATCATCATCACCAGCTGAACAGTTGAATGTAACATTTGAGAAATCGACAGAGTTATTATTGTCTACAGGATAGTTTAAATTTACATCTGCAGCAGTATTCCCAGCCTCTTCATAGCCGACTGTAACATTATAAAGCTTAGGAGTATAGTTAATGTCATCCGAATAAAAACTTGCTTTGTACTGGAAGTAGGTATTATTAGCGACATTCAGCGTACTAAGTGTTGCATTAGCTAATGTCTCGTTCCATGGATCATCTTCACATTCATCATCATCACAACTTCTTACAGTCAGGTTTATCCTAAGTGCAGCACCTCTCTTGTAAAGGTCCATAACCTCATGTGCAGCTAAGGATCTGTTCCATACATGTACCTCATCTATTATCCCGTGGAATGGTAAAGATATACCTGAACCAGCTCTTGTATAGAACACCCCTAGCTGAAGGTCATCTACCCCTGTACCCATGGCCCTTGTATCAATATCATCTTGAACTACTCCATTTACATAAAGCCTCATATCTGATCCATCATAAACACAGATTGCATGATACCATGTATCCAAATCTGGCATATCATTAGAGTTGGTGTATACCCCAAACCCACAGGCAATCCTTTGGGACGTACCCACTTGTAGATTATACCCGCTTCCCCAGGATCTCATCCTTGAAATGATGCCTGCCCACCCAGAAGGGTTCCAGCTATCCGCCTTAAACCAGGCACCATAACTGATTGCAGATGTCAAAGCAAGAGAATTCTGTTCAGTTACACTAATCTTGTCATTACTCCCATCAAACTTAAATCCTCCTTTAAACTTTCCTGTTGAATTGGGGACTGCCCCATAGATATCTGTTCCATTATTCTCGCTTCCAGAAAAATCATAAATATGCGTATTGCTTTCCCCATAACTGGAATCATTGTTTAGGTGCAATAGCAGGACATTGCCGCTCATATTCAATCCATCCGAACCTGTAACTTGATTATCAGGCAGTTCCTGGCCTTTCCATGCAGGTCCTTCCCCCCAGCTTATGTTTTTCCAAGATGCAGTATATGTTGCTTCCAGTACCTCTGATGTATAATGTCCCATGGATACATACGTGTTATTTGTAGCATCACTCCAATTCAAATATATATACCCTCCAGTTGAATTCAAGAGAGTGTCATTAAAT
The DNA here is from genome assembly GCA_028279655.1 of Candidatus Nanoarchaeia archaeon. Lineage (GTDB taxonomy): Archaea > Nanobdellota > Nanobdellia > Woesearchaeales > JACPBV01 > JAHWHQ01. Next base: position 20,097 of record JANQNH010000002.1, read on the forward strand.
GTACCAGTAAAATCAGACGGCTCTTCTTCTAAAAAAGGATCCACAGCCAAATACCATGGTCGTGCTTCATTAAATCTTCCAGAATCATAATCAACATAAGACGGACCAATCTCATACAAGTCAGGGGTAACAAGCGGAGGTATAGCTGAATAAGTGACAATAGAATCATTTATCAGGTTCTCCCATGTTAATACTCTTTTATTATTAATATTATCCACAGATTCTGCTCCTCCTCCATTATCTGTTATGGTAAAATTAACCGGCAAAACCTCGCTATAATCAAAAGTAAGATCCCCAGAATAAGAAACCAGATTCACTGTAGAGCTAAATGCTCCTTTCCAGGGGTCTGTAGTCACCGGCGTATCCCTGATAATATCAAATTCATAATAGTCTTTAACAGTGAAAAAAGATATCATAGTGCTATTGACATCACTTCCAACAGCATTAACAACCATAGTATAATTTCCTTCCAGTGAAGTTGATGGATGACTCACTTCATAAATTCCCCTTTCAGTTTCAGTAATCTCGCCATCTTCAGTTGAATAGATGTATATCTCATCATCAGGATCAGTTATAGTCACATTTACAGAAGCACCAGAAACCAGATGTCCTGAAGTATCCAATACAACAACAATTATCTCAGCTACTTCCTCAGGAGGGTATATTGATTTTTTAGTATTGATAGAGGCCACCCCTGTTTCTGCAAATCCAGGATCGTCTGCAGTCAAGATGATGCTATACTCCTCTCCAGGATTGATGTCCATTACCTTCTTCCATTGACCAAAACAGGTCTGTGTGGAAAAGTTCCATTCCTTGCATTTCCAAAGCTCAGTACCTTGTGCCTGGACAGTCATAGTGGCATTTGTAAAATTTAGGGCTGTCGGATCAACTGCATAAGAACTTAGGATATTCCTAGAAAGACCTACCTTCTCTTTAGGGACATCCTCTATCTTAAGCTCAAAACTCTCATTCTCTTTTAACCTGACCTTATTGAACTTGATCCTTATTATCTTTTTATCATCAAAATCAAACTCCAGATCAAAGGTTTCTTCATCGATCTTTTTGAATTTCTTCTTATATGAAACAACCTTATCTAACGAATCCTTGATTACAATATCATTTTTTAGAACTATACTTTCAGGAATCTCAATATCTCTCACTCTGATAAAATGGTTTTGTAGGGTAGTAAACCATATCTTTTCTTCCGAAGGAGTAGGAGCCATACTTTCTCCACCACCTTCTCCAACATCCTCTCCACCCTCTCCTTCACCTGATCCTCCACTAGATCCACTACCTCCTCCTCCATTGCCTCCCCCTCTGGATCCTTCTTTTCGTTTAAGGATATATGATTTGGATTCCTGCTCTTGCTCTTCTGAAGCAACAGGGGCTTCTTGTACTGAAGGATAAGCAGATGGGGTAACCCCTCTTCTTGGCGTTTCTGGAATTGTCATATTTACAGCCTCTTCAGGCTTAGGGATTTCTTCCTGTGGGTCCACAACCTCGGTTTCCTCCTCAGGCCCAGGCTCCAGTGTAATCACAGCCCTTCCGGTAATGCCTAGACCGACAATCTCGCCCCATACATATCTGAAGAATCCTTGCATCTTATCAAAAATAACCTCAAAGAAATTACCTATTCCAGAACTTTCTCCATCTTCTCCAACTCCCTCTTCTCCCCCCTCTCCCTTTACAGGAGGATCATATGTTGTATTGGATTTAGTTAGTTCTTCTATACCAGGATAACGGCCTGCAATCTCTACTGTAAATTCCTTGATTTCATTCTCATAAAATGGCTGCCAATAACATCTTACTGCCTTCATCCCTTCAAAATCTATTATTCTCTTGTGATCACAGCCCCCTCCAATACCTCCAACATCAATATCCCATATGGAATCATTGAATCTCCAGGTATAGAAAGTTTCATATTCCGTCACCGATTTATTCCCTATATTCCTTATCTTAAAGTTAACTGGGTATTTAGTATTGTTGGCCATAGTTCTGGTTATATCCCCAGGATAAAGCTCCAATTGAACCTCAAAGAAAGCCTTAGAAGCGTTTACCTCTACCTCAAATAACGAATCATTATGTACATAGCCAGGATACGCTACATGAGCTTGAAACCTGCTTTTTGCTGGATAAGAAATTGAAACTATTGTATAGTTGATTACAACCAACGCATCCGGCTCAAGCATCGATATAGGTATCTCTATCTCATTATATTTGAGAATTGAATTGTCTGGTCTGCTGCTAACAATCCACCCTTGTTCAAAAGTATCAGTAACAGAGATATTTGATACATTTACCTTATTATCATTCCAAACTATCAGATTAACTGACATTTTTCTATTGAATCCAACTCCGTCTGCCTGCTCCCGATATACCTTTACAGTCAACCCTGGATCACTTGCAGTTAAACTCAGGATTCCTGTTGTATTGGGTGGAATCAATGAAATATTGGCCGAAATATTAGAAACAACTGAGAAATTCAAGGCCAATATCTCCATTGAACCAGCTATCATTGCTGTAGCTTCCAAAAAATATACTCCTGCTGTTTGGGGCGCAAAAGACATATTTTTCGCAAATGTTTCTGTAAAGAAATAAGTATCATTGCCTAGGTATATGTGAAGTTGAGTGATATCAGCTTCCGAAGAGATTATCACCTCTTCTCCTAAAGAATATTCCCTCTTATCCGTAAACAAAGAACCCAAGATTAATCCTTCACCCAGACCAACAAGTGATTCATTCATAGATTCATTAGTTGGTAATAAACCTGTTTCATTTATAGAGATGTTTGTCTTTTTGGATATATTCGATGGGGAGGTATATGTAACATTTTCATAAGTGATATTCGTATCATTTTCAAAAGAGGCATTAGTTGTGTTTGTTAGATTATCCAGGATGACGTCTGTGATATTCTCAACAACAATCTCTTCAGTTACATTAATCCTGGTGATCCTTAATATCTCATCTAAGTCAACCTCTTCTCCTTTAACATTAATCCTCTCCTGTAAAACAGAGATATTAGAGATTCCCCAGCTAAAAAGCCTTTGTTCAGCAAAGAATTCATGCCCAATTTTCACAACAGATACTACATTGTAGACATCAGGTTCAATGTTCCTATTATTGCCTAATGTTAGCTTGAACCTATCATATTCCATGTGTTCTATATGGACTATAAAGTCAGGATTCTCCTCCTCACCTTGAACATAGGTGCTTATTTTCTCAACAGAGGCTGTTTTCAATGCAGCTTCAAGGATATTCCTCTCCTTATTTACCCTATCACTGAAATCAACCTCAAAAACCGGTTCCTCTTCAATGTCAAAGTAGTATGGGATATACTTCTTAATTTCACTCATATTGATTGCTTCCTTCTCTATAATCTCGGTCTCCTCTTCCAAGAACCATTTGAATGTCTTTTCCTGGATGATATGTTCACCTTTGACAATGACATCCACTACAAGTGTATAAATGCCAGGATCAATATCCTCGTTTTTCTGTACAATAACACGAAAACTTTCATCGCTTAGTCTTTCAAGGTTAAGTCTGAAATTCCTATTTTGGCTATGGTTTTTTACATAAGCTGTTACCTGCTCTATAAGCAGGGTGTTAAAGAGCCCGTCAAAAACAGTTTCTCTGGCATTAATCTGCTCAGAAAAGTCAAAATCAATGATAACATCTTCCCCAACTTCAAAGATATGGTCATATCTCTCCCTAACAATCTCAACAAAGAAGAAATAGCTTACGATTCTGCTCTGGTCTCCCTCTATTATCTCGGTTCGGATCTCATATCTTCCAGGATTCTTAGGAGTAAAAGTTGTGTTCTGCATCATCCCAATAAAATTGAAGGATTCCTTGCCGAATATGATGCTGAATTCTGAAGTATCATTAGCCAAATATATATTTACTGATTCCCCTAATTCATACTCCTTTTTATCAGTATAAATGATGTCTGTAGCAGTAACTATCACCTCATCCACGACATCAAAGAAAGAACTACCGACTACCTTACCCCCTTCACTGAGCTGCACATAATATCTTCCTGCTTCCTTTGGGACGAATTCCAATCTTTCTTCAGGAACATCAAGGAAGTGATATATGCTGTTCCTTGATATTACTGAGAAGATATGCCCTTCCTTCCCGGTTATATTAAGCTGGATACTGACAACATCTCCCAATGAGTATATGGCCTTGTCAGTTGAAATGTCTATTAGTTGAACTTCCTTCTCACCCCCAGAAACATAAAACTTCTTTTCTATATTTCTTCCATCATTTAGGGCAGCAACAACCGTATAGTTCCCTCCGGACGGAGGATTGAATCTTAGTGAACTATCCTCAATCCCCATAAATTTGTACGATTTGTCTGTTCCCCTTATACTGATCTCTTTTATCCTTTTAGGGTCAGTAATTGAGATCATAACCTCCTCCCCGTATGAGTAGACTTCCCTGTTAAGGATAAAGATTCCTTCGCTTATGTTGATCCTTACAGAGAAATTAATTTCCCTGATTACCTTATCTCCCCCTATATCAGATGGGTTTATTATCTTAATCTCATACTTCCCTATCTCAGGAGGTGAAAATATTAAGCTTTTTTCCTTTATATCCCGTATCTCATATGTTATATTATCATAAAATATCAGGATCTCAGAAGTTGAGTTAACTAGGCTGCTGGTATTGAATACAACATCCTCTCCAAGGCTATAAGTTTCCTTAGACATAAGAGCCAAACTATCAAAACTAGCGAAAGCTACTAAAATAATTATTTCCAAAGTGAAGACTACTAGTCTTCCTTCTCTACAATCTAATTTCATCGCATTTGCGCATTGCGCCCCAATTGATTATGTAATTGTAAGATGTGATTACTTGACAAATTCTTTTAGACTGCTATTTACCATACTATTCTTCATCAATAACTCGACCTTGGTAGAAACCTTCATCCCGTTCCTTTTGCAGTACTCTTTGAAATTATTATATACTTCAGAATCTATAGTCATAGATATTTTCCTTTTTACCATACTTACCCCCAACGTATTGGATAGATTTTACCCAATTTCTATAAATAAGCCTATTTGGCTATACTAATCCATACAAATATGGTTTTTTATACTTTTCTTTTCACCTTAAAGTAAAGACAACATCGATTCCAAGAATTCACAAATTTGGGCATTTAAGCCCCCATAATCCAAAAATTTTGCATGTTACCCATATCTAAAAACCCCCATCTCAAGCTCTCTCCCCTCATTCAATAAAGAAAGAACTTCCAATAAACCACAATTCCTAAGGTTATTATCAAAATCCCAACAATTATTCCCTGGATAAAATCCTTAGAAAAGAAAGAACTATCTCCTTTAGATGCTTTCTCTAGTCTTTCTTCAATATTCTCTTCTATCTCCAGGATCTTCTTCTCCCTGAAATCTATCTCTTTTTCCTTCTCCAATATCTCACTTTCTTTTTCCAGTATAGCGCTTAGCTCCTTCCTGGTTTTACTATTCTTCTTTCCTTTACCTTTTGACAATTGTTTTTTAGCTGCCTTAATCTCCTTCTTTATTCTCTTCTCTTCTTCCTTTTTCTTCTTCCTCTCTTCTGCAAGTCTTAATCTTTCCTCTTTTCTGTTCTTCCTATCTTCCTCTAACCGTTTCTTCTCTTCTATTTTCCTTTCCCTCTCTCTGGCCTTTTTTTCTTCTCTAAATTTCCTTTTCTCTTCCTCAAGTTGTCTCCTATCTTCCTCTTGTCTTTCCTTCTCTAGATTTCTTTCCTCCTCCAGCTGTCTCCTCTCTTTCTCCAGTTTCAATCTTTCTCTTGATTTTTCCTCTTTCTGCAGCCTTCTTCCTTCTTTTTTTCTCTTCTCTTCTTCTTGTCGTACCCTCTCCTCCTCTTGTCTCCTCCTCTCTTCTTCCAGTCTTTCTCTCTCCTTATTCCTTTCCTCCTCCCTCAACTTCTTCTCTTCCTCCAGTTGTCTCCTTCTCTCTTCTTCAAGCCTTTCTTTCTCCTTATTACTTGCCTCTTCCTGCAGCCTTCTGTCTTCCTCTTGTTTCCTCCTATCTTCTTCCAACCTTCTCTTCTCTTCCTCTTCTTTATCCTCTTGACCAGATTTCTCCTCCATCTGATCTTTTTCATTCTCTTCTTGTATCCCTCTTAATATCCTTTCCTTCTCCCTCATAACCTTTTCGATCACACCATCTCGATTCTTAATTCCGGATATCCGGCTTTCAATAAGCCTGGCCATCTCATACTTACTTTCAGCTTTTGAGATATCTTCTGCAAGTTGCTTATCTTTGATTGTAGCCATGATCCAATCGCTAAAGTCATTCTTCTGAAAACTAACATGATATCCAAACACATAGTCAGGCATAGTCTTAAGAGCATCCGCTAGTTCAACAGGACTTCTGATTTTTCTTTTATCTACAAGAACTAGAAAATTAGCTGGTGCTACCTCCGAAATAAGTTTTTCATCCCTAACCACATCTATCCCTCTTTTTATCTGTTAAATAATAGTAGCCATATTTATACTTTTCTATTGAGGACCCCTCTCTCCCTCTTGGCTTTCTAGGAGACCAGAAATCAAAAGGTTTATATATAGACTTATATATTAGATTAATATTAATAATAAAATGAATAAAAGCATCAACAGGGAGCAGAAAACAGGAAGAAGGCTTAAGCAGAACCAGATTAAGGTTCAGCAGCTTAAGAATGAACAGTTTATCCTAACACTCCCTAATATGTGGGCAGATATTCTAGATGTGAAGAAAGGTTCTATCGTTACATTTATTCCAGGAAAGAATGGAGGTATAGAGCTCATTAAGGTAAAGAAAGGATGAAGAAAAAAGACATTATGGAAAATCAGGCAGTGTTCCTCTTATTCATAATGATTCTTGTAGGTATGTCTGTCTTCTTAGCATTGGTAGTTAAGACCTACATTGGATATGTTTCGTACGAGGCTGAAGCAGGCACAATAACTGAGTTAGTTATTGGGTATGCTGCTGATTCTGTCTACTGGCAAGGATATTATGGTTTAGGTTTGATGGTATCAGAATATAATGAAACCCAGTTCGACAATACCACTCCAGGAGCTATTGACAATAAACATCTTGTTTTTCCATGCCTTGAGCCAAACATTGTCCATGAGATATACGCGTCCAACGAGCATCCCGATGATCTTGATTGGAGCAGCGTTACCGCAGGGACAGCGGAATGGATTGATGAATATTATAATCTTACATCTAACGAGTGGGATTCTGCATCTAAAACATTTACCTCCTTGGGGCATGTTGTGCTTGGATCGACTAATATCACAAACATTTCCATGGCATACACAATGCAATCCGGGCTTTCAAACAGTACTGCATTTAATATTGGGATTCTCAACGTAAGCGGGATACCTGTCTTTTTTACACAGATAACAGATGTACAATCTGGCTTTAATAATGAGAAGATTAATTATCAGTTGATGTTACCATCGCCAAATTCAACATTATATTATTTCTTTGTTGATCCTAATGATGATTGTCCAGAGGGATTTGGTACAGGTTATTATGGAGATGGCTATGTACATGGATATGTTCTGGACAATGTCACCAATACCTCCTTAGCTAATGTAACGATCGGATTCGGGGGAGTAATAAACACAACAGATTCAAACGGATTTTATAATATGACTGTTCCTGTTGGATATCAATATGTTGTTGGGATAAAACCAGATTACTATACCCACGTTGCACTCTTAAACGTAACCCTGTATACACATCACGAATATAATTTCTCCATGAACTCCTTTGTAGGTTTGCAGGCAGGAACTACTCAGCTTAGAAATGGAACCCTGCAAGGAACAATAAGGGACAACAGGAGCAACCTTGCCTTGAGTGGGGTTATAGTATCCTTTGCAGGAGCAACAAACATTTCAGATGGAAATGGGCTCTACAACCTGACCACCTATGAAGGGTCAAGTGTACTAGTAGCTAGCAAGGCAAATTACGATACATTTATTATTACAACAAATATTAGTGGAGATAATACAACTACCTTCAATTTCTCTATGGATCCGACTACTGGAACAGTAAGTGGTGTTGTGATGAATACCACGGATGATCCAATTGCAAATGTCCAGGTTAGCATTGCCGATCAGACTACAACCTCAAATTCCAGTGGCCAGTATACCATTGCAGTCCGGAAAGGAGATAATTTCATAGTTGCGACTAAAAATGGATTTGATAATTTTGCTGAAAATATTACTATTGGAGCAGGAAGCGACATCAGATACAATATCACCCTCAACAAAACAACCGTACTTCCTTCAGGTACAATATTCCAGAATGGTACTGTAACAGGAACTGTAATCGACAATTCCACTAATGCAACCTTGGAAAATGTTTCTGTTACCATAGAGGGATTGACTGACCTCACAGACTCCTCAGGAATCTATAATATATCCCTGATTGAAGGGGTTCATAGCATTGTTGCAGTTAAAGACGGATACGAAAGCTTCGTTGGAGAGGTCAATGTAACAGAAAATGAAGTGACAATCCTAAATATTAGTATGAGGATATATGAAACAAGGGTCTCTAATGGAACCATAACCGGAACAGTTAGAAACACAACAGGATCCAATCTGGAAAACGTATCCATAAGCATAGCAGGAGTAGTAATCCTGACAAATTCCTCAGGAGGATATTCCATATCTGTTCAGGAAGGAAACCACAATCTTATTGCAACCAAATCAGAATATCAAATCTACACCTCAAATGTAACAATAACAGAGGGAGAAACCCTAGAACACGATATTAACCTTTCATTTGAGACACCAGAAGGGCTTCTAAATGGGACAATTATAGGTACTGTTAGAGACAACTCAACTAATGCAACTTTGTCTAATGTTACAATTACAGTAGGAGGAAAGACCAATGTGACTAATATAAATGGTACATACAACATTACCACAACAGAAGGTGCCCATACTATAATTGCAGTGAAGGAAGGTTATGAAAACTACATGGCAAATGTCAATCTTAGTGAAAATAGCATAACCGAGCATAACATATCCCTGGCCCCCTATATTCCAAAGATAAGTGAAAATGGAACAATAAAGGGAGTTGTAATGACCTCTACTGGATCCTTAATAGGAGGAGCAGCTATTTCTATTGCAGGAAAAACATCATTATCCAACTCATCAGGAGAATATAATATCACTGTTAATGAAGGGACACATACCATTATAGCTACAAGATTTGGTTATGAGAATTATGTCGCTGAAGTTAGAATCAACGCCAGTACTACAACACACCATAATATAACAATGAATACCACCCAGGTAGCAGCTACAGGGCCAGGGGTTGACGCAAAAGGAACCAAGGATGATGTTTCAGATGCAGATGAGGATGTAGCAGCACGTCTTTCAGCTCAACGAATGGAAGAGCAGGTTGAATACGAGCTATCGATCAAAAAGATACTAAGAAAACTGAGGGTAGGATCGTTCCTCAACGTTCCTATAGTAATATCAAACTACAGGTCAGAGATAATGGACATAGATATCTCCCTTGAGGGAGACATAGGAACATTAACAAGGATAGACAAATCAGCTCTTAGTATTGATCCAGGAATGGATGGTGAGTTTAGGGTAACACTTTTGGGAAATGTTGAACCAGGGATATATGAAGGGAATATTGTGTTGTCTGGGGATGTAGATGAAAAGATACCTGTTAGTATCCTGGTATACAGCAAGGAAAAACTGCCAATAGAGGGACTTATGCTGGAACTGAATCTCATACAGAGCAAGGTATATGTGGGAGGTAAGTTAAGGTACCGGATCGATCTCCAAAACCTATTGCAGGAAGAAGAATATCATATCTCCCTAACCTATAAGGTTAGTAAAGATGATGGTGAAGAATTCATAATCGATAGTGATGAGGCAATCATCCAGACCTCTTTTTCGCTCCTAAAAAACTTTGAGATACCAGAGTCATTTGAGACCGGAGAATATGTGTTGAGTGTTGAAGCCAATTACCTGGAAGCAGTTGCAAGGCAAAGTGCATTGTTTGAGGTAGCAATCCCCATTCATAGACAAGCCTTCTTAGGCATCCCTGTATGGTTGCTCTTGGCTGTTGTCCTATTCCTGGGTACTTCCACCTTTACAGCAACGGTTTACACAAAGAGGAAAAAGGCAAAACAGAGATACCAGGCAAAGTTAGATACAAGGAACCTGCCAGGTGCAGGAGAAAGATCTGCCAGTATAGGAAAGATAGCAGAGACCAATACAAAGGCCTACTTGGATCTTGACAAGTTTCAGATACATACCTTGGTTGCAGGATCAAGTGGAAGTGGAAAAACAGTAGTATCTGAGATACTCGTTGAAGAGGCCATGGAAAAGGGAGTATCAGTGATTGTTTTTGATCCAACCGCACAGTGGACAGGATTCTTAAGGAGAAATGAGGATAAGAAGATCTTAGAATTATACCCTAAGTTTGGATTGAAGAAAAAAGATGCCAAGGCATTCAATGGTAATATCCATAGGGTAAAAGATGGCAGGGAAATCATTGATTTTAAGAAGTACATGCATCCTGGAGAGATAACAGTCTTTGTAACAGACAAGTTGGATACCAAAAATACTGAACTGTTCGTTGCTAACACGATCAAGGAAGTATTCCATTCCAACCTTCCTGAAAGCCCTGAGCTTAAGTATCTCCTTGTTTATGACAGCGTCCATACCCTTCTCCCTAAGTTTGGGGGTTCTGGTAGAGTATTTGTTCAGATCGAAAGAGCCACCAGGGAATTTAGGAAGTGGGGAGTTGGTTTGATCCTGATAAGCCAGGTACTTAGCGATTTTCCTACTGAAGTTTTGGCTAATATCAACACCGAACTGCAATTACGTACAAGGGATGAGGGAGACCTGAACAGGGTCAAGGAAGAGTATGGAGAGAATATTCTGAAATCCGTAGTTAAGGCCACAGCCGGAACTTCAATGATTGAGAATTCTGCTTACAACAAGGGCCAGCCCTATTTTGTATCTTTTAGGCCACCCCTGCACAGCCTGAAAAGACTAAGCGACGATGACCTTAACAATTATGAAAAATACAACTCAATAATAGATGATCTGGAGTATCAGCTGGAACAACTGAAAGAAGAGAAGATTGATGTTTTTGACCTGGAACTTGAATTAAAGCTCGCAAAACAGAAGATGAACTCCGGTGGATTTAACATGGTTAGTATCTATCTGGCCGGATTGACCCCCAGGGTAAAAAAGCATTGGGATAAAATTGGAAAAGCCCCAAAAAAGAGGGAGATTAAGCTAGCTAGTGAGAAGGAACTCCAGGAAGAACTGGAAGATGCCAAAAAAAAGAATGAAGATGCCAAAAAAGAAAAGCCGGAAGAAACAGATAAAGAAAAGAAACCTGAAGAAGAGAAAAAAGAGCCTAAACAAGATAAAAAGAAGGATCTTTCAGAGAAGAGAGAAGAAGAGAAGACAGGGGAAGAAAAGACCAAAGAAACAGAGAAGGAAAAAGCAAAGGAGAAACTAGAGAAAGAAAAGCAGGCAAAGAAAAAAAGAGAAAGATTAAGAGCCAACGCAGGCAGGGATATGCTGATAGAGATTAATGAATTACTCTTAACAGCTAACGATAGCCTCCGTTCCAAGAACCATGAAGGGGCAATGGATGCATACCGGAGGATAATCTCGTTATACAAGGACATACCCCAAAACTCCAAGAAGGAGGTATTTGCAGCTTGTGTAACTCTCTATGCCAGGTTAAATCAACAGATATATTCAAAATATTGGAAACTTTAGAAACATTTAAAAAATCAGGAAATAAGGTAAACAATAAAAATGTTTTTTAAAAAAAAGAAGAGCGAGGACGATGAAGCTGAAGATTCTATGGAGGACCTGGAACCAAAGGAAGCAACTCCAAAAGAACCTGTAGGAGAACAGTCCTTGGGTGAGCTGACAGCCGGGCTTGAAAAACTAAAGGCTAAATTTGACACTTTCTACGAAGTGCAGAAAGCTTCTAATGAGAGGTTCACAAGGGTTAACGAACAGATAGGGGAACTTAGGTCAATGATCCTTGAGCGGGATAAGGATGGGAAACTAATAGAGGCCAAAGCCACACAGGCAATTGACCTTGTACAATCTGTACAGCCTGACAAGCTGATGGTTGAACTGAAAAAGATGGACAATAAGGTTGAGATGATGAAATCTCATGCAGAGACTAATGAGGTTGTCATAAATAATACTATCGCAGAGCTTAAAGAGATGCGTACAAAAATGAATGCATTTAGTGGGATTGAAGAGGCAATAAAGCTTAGCGAGGAAGTCAAGAAGGAATGGCTCGAAAATAAGAAGATTAGCGCAAACATAACAAAGCATTCCTCAAAAGTTGAGACTATCTACTCAGAGATGTGGAAAAAGTTTAGCGGATTCGAGAAATTTACAAGCGTTGTAGATGATCTTGACAAATCCGTTAAGCAGATGGCTTCAGAGGTGGATTCTATAAAGGTGAAGATTACCAGTTTTTCGGATAAAAAGGAGATTCAGGATCTGATAGTGAAGTTTGAGAATTTTGAAAAATATACAAATCAGGTTGTTTCAGCACTGAACAAGAAGATAACTAATTTTGAAAAGGACTTTGATGAGAAGTTCAACGAAAAGATGGATAAGGCAACTAAACTCACCAAAGGTTTTGAAACCTTGGCTGCAAAGACTCCTGATCTTGATAAGTATTTTAATCTGCTTGAAGAGGAGGCAAAAAAAGCATCCAAGGATAAGGTCAAGGTTGAGAAGATCAAGACTCCTGGTGAGGATGAAAAGATTGCTGGAGAGGCTAAAGAAGGTTTGTTTAGTAAAATTAAGGGAAAGTTAAATAAGTAGGTCTATCTATAGGATATACCTATACTATGCTATAGGAAAAATAAAATACAGATATAATCAAGTTAACAGTCAAGTCAAAAAAGAGGTTATGCAATGGTTTTTCACTTAATTTGGTTCTTGAATGGAATAAGTCTGGTTGCAATATCCTTCTTGTCTTTCTACTGTTTCTTTGTCTGGAGTAAAAATCAGCAATTAGCCAAGATAAAAAAAACAATTGGTGTAACCGGTTTATGCTATATTGTCTATTCCTCTTTGGTATTGTTATGGAGTCTTGAGGTAATCAATCCGATAGGCAGCGATTTCCCCCTTATAGTGGGAATATTTAACGTATTCAAGGCAATCCTTTTTGTTATACTAATATATTATATGATAAGAAACAAAAACCTATTGTATTTCCTGTTTCTTTTCCTACTCACTACCCTTGCAATTCTATTCAGCATAAACACCTTTTTCTTGGTTGTATCCCTGGCTTCTTACGCCATTATGTCCATAGCTTCCTTTGATCTTTTTCTATTGCCAAACAGGTATCTAAAAAGAGTGGGCATTCTGTCCTTGACCTATTCAACCTTGTCTATCTTCCTTCTTATATTTGTTTTTTTTGAAAAAAATATCCTGAATATATGGTGGTTCGTTCCAAACATCCTCCTCTTTTTAATACTGGTTCTTTTTATATTGGCTGTAAAGCATAGCGAGATAGACCAGTACAGAGGGTATCCTCCCAAAATCAGGAAAGCCATTCTCTCTCTACTTTTTCTTAAGTTCATAATTTTCTTATCCTCAGTAACCTTATTCATCTTGCTTAGCACTATAGCTATCCATGAGATGGGCCATTCCTTGACAGCACAGTACTACGGGTGTGAAAGGAGCAAAGCAGTGATCTATGATATCACCGGGTCTGCACATACAGAGATGGTGTGCAGCGGTTATTATAACGATGATATAATCACTATCGCCGGCACATTGTTTCCTATTGCCGTAGGATTGATCTTTTTTCTCACTGGAGGGGCATTTACCACAAACATCGCCTATCTTATATTCGGATTTGCATTAATTCTCCCATCAAAGGATTTGGAGGTATTAGGGGTATCAGAAAGCATCACCTATCTTTTGGTAGCATGCGGATTTGTTATAATGGTTTATGGGGTACTCAAGCTCTCCATAAACTACATGAAGCAGAAAGGAGGTTTATTTGCAGAGGATAGAGTTTCAGAGGCATCCCGTGAGCCGGAAAAACAGTTTTGGATAAACGAAAAGACCCCGGTGAAGGACCTATATGAATTAGTGGATGAGCTGCATGATATGAGCAACACAAAATTCAGGCAGTTGGTTAATGGAAGAAAAAAAGACTTGTTAAGATGGATTAGTGATATATTGAAAGAACAGAATTTGGCAAAAGAACTTCAAAAGGTTGATGATAGGAGAGGAGTCCAGATTATAATCCTAACACATCTACTGAATAGGGGGGCAGATTATAATAAGAATATATTTAAGTATGTGTGTTACCCTATTCTTAGAAAGAAAGTTGGCAAGAAGGTAAACGGGGAAAAATGAACATCCAAATCCAGGTTAAAGCCAGAGTCAAGGACTTTCTGGGTGTAAAGAAGAAGATTGAAGGATTTGCCAAATCTATAGAGGAGCAAGACAAGATAGACTACTATTTCAAGGGCAATTTCAAGTTTGATAGGACAGAGCTGCGTTTGAGAAAAAAAGGGGATAAGAGAGAGATTAAGCTAAAACTGAATTATTTTAAAGGGGGTGTCGAAGAGAATAAGGAGTACAGTTTTATAGTAGAAAATCCAGTTGATCTTGTAGAAATGTTCGATAACATGGGCATTACGGTTGCAGCTATGAAACATAAGAAATCTTATTTTTATAAGTTTAATGGAATAGAAATCCAGATGGTATCTATCCAGGAGTTAGGTTATTTTATTGAAATAGAGAAAAAATGCACTGAAAAAGACAAGCGCAAGGTTGAATCTGAAATATCAGAACTGAGAGACAGGCTTGGGATAACAACTGATATGATAGAGAAAAGGAATTATTTTGAGTTACTAACGAGAAAAAAGGGGTCTAATTCGAAAAATGAAACTAAGAATACCAAAAAGAATAATTAACTTTAAACTGGCAATCATAATAGTGCTGCTTGCAATCATCCTGGCACTGTTCTTTATAGGTTCAACAAGAAAAAGGGTTTCCTTTGAACTGGACGATAGGTGCGGTCCAATAATGAACATGATATCTCACTCTATTAAGGATGAGTCTGTATGCAGGTCCAAATGTCTGTCACAATGTAATGTTAAGGACTTAAGGTTCCGTAAAGTGGAGTTTTATGAAAATCCACGGGGATGCAACAATTGTACTTGCTTTTGTAAATAAAAATGGATGAAGACGACGTTGATTCTTGGTATGATGAGCAGAAAGATCTGGCCCTAAGTAGGTATCTAGAAGAACGCGGCAACAACAAAAAAAAGGAAGGAGCAGAGGAAAAATATAAGCGAGAGCTGAAATTACTGAGAAAGAAGTATGAAGTAATGTACGACAGATGTGTAAAGAGACAAAAACAGAAAGAATTTTTGCTTAATAAAATGGAAAAGATTAAAAAGACTTTCCTCCAGCTATTATCTAGGGTGAAAAAATGAAAAGGATACTTATGATTATATTCTTAATATCGCTTATTTTGTTGCAGGCATGTTCAAGCATAGACCAGAGTCACGCAGAGTATATTGCAAGGAAATTCGTAGAGCAGAGAGTGAAATTCTTTTCAGCAGAAGCTGACTCAGATACAGACCTTACAGAGTTCGATACTACTATAAATAGCTACCAGGAAGGAAAAGTATGGGTAGTTAATATGCATGTAGAAGCAAAAATGGACAATGAAACAAAAAAGAATGATATAGTTATCAAAGTCAATCAGAAAGGAGAGGTTGTTGAATTTAACGGTAACAAAGTAGACCACCGAACTTAACCTAAAGTAACCGAACGTAAAAATTCTTTTCTCTGTTATCTCCTAGTAATCCAATAAGACCACTCACTGGTTGAAAATACTAAATTTTATATATAAAAACCATCCCCTGGTTAGTATGACCCTTTATTTCATTGGACTTGGTCTAGGAGATGAAAAAGATATCACTCTAAAAGGCCTGGAGACAATCAAGAAATGTAACAAGCTTTATTTAGAGGAATACACTTCAAAATTAGTGAGATCAACTAGAAAGGACCTGGAAAAATTCTACGGAAAAAGGATTATCTCTGCAACGAGGGATCTGGTGGAAAATAAGGCAGACGACACAATCCTGAAAGATGCCAAGAAAACCAACGTAGCCTTCCTTATAATCGGAGATCCTTTCTCAGCCACAACCCATGTTGATCTTAAACTTAGAGCAGATGCTTTGAAGATTAAGACCGAGATAATACCAAATACCTCTATAATAAATGCAATTGGAATAACTGGGATAGACTTGTACAAATTCGGACGTACAACAACCATACCTTTCGATAATAAGAACATAACCTCTCCTTACGAGGTAATAAAAAATAATCTAAAAAACAACCTACATACCCTGGTTCTTTTGGATCTGGATCCTTCACATAAAAAATACATGACTGTTAACCAGGCCCTGGATTACCTTTTAAAACTAGGGCTTCCACAAACCCAATTCTGTATAGGGTGTGCAGGTATTGGTGGAAAGGATCCGACAATCAAGGCAGGAAAAGCAAAAGACCTGCAAAAAAAGAGATTCTCCAAATACCCTCAATGTATGATAGTGGCTTCAAAACTGCACTTCATGGAAGAAGAGGCCATTAATAAATGGGCTTAGGTACATCTGCCATCTCTGCATCCATTGCTACATCTCATGTTCTGGTTAAGGGCCTTGCCGTTGTCGCAATAGTACTCAATAATTAATCCAGCAATACACTGGTCAGTAAAAGATTCACCTTCAACCGACACCGTACCTTTGTTGCTTTTATCTATCCCTCCGTCACTGTCTTCACAAGTCCCTATCTCAAAATCAACAACAGCTTTTCCAGTCACTACATCCTCTTTACAACCAGCAAGAACAAGGCTAAAAACCAATAAGCTAATTATAAATAGCTTTTTCATCTTATGAAGGCTTCAGACAGCTCTCTATAAATATTTTTCTAAAATGCATTAAATTTAAATATAGACAATCTTTCTTTATAACAAGAGAGCCCCATAGTGTAGTGGCCAATCATCCAGGCTTTTGGTGCCTGGGACGGCAGTTCGAATCTGCCTGGGGCTATTCTCAATATTAATTCTCAGAAGGCCCATTCGTCCTATTGAACAAAGTGAAATAGGACTAATAGTACACAGGGGGGTATCGGGTGAAACCCTTACGTGGGAATCTGCCTGGGGCTATTTTCTAATTTTTTTCCAAAATTCAAAAATGTGAAAACGACAGAGACATCAAGTTTTAATAAAGTAACCAATTTAAAAATAATTGTTAAAATGTCAAGTTAAGATGTTTCCAAGTTGGGCAACATGGAAACATTTAAATACTAGTATTTTTAATTTTGGTTTATTTGTAAGGAGTACTCTATTAAAATGCCTGATGAAAAATTAGCAAAAGCCATCCATTCAAGGGTAAGGAGAGATATTCTGCATATGCTATACCAAAAGGATAAAGTCAGCGTACATGAGATTTCAAAGACGCTGGGCATAACTGAGTCTTCAGCTTCAAAAAACCTAAAACTCTTATATTATCTTGGATTTATAGATTTTGAATCCAAACATCCAGAAAAGTTCTATTATCTAAAAATTAAAGAAATTAGAGAATTATTTGATGTTTATGATAAGATAGTTAAGAAAATGAAAAATATGCAAAAATAATAACTTTTGGAAAATGAAAAAATATTATCAGGAAGACGTTGAAATCATATTAAAGGAGCTTTCAACCTCAAGAAACGGTCTATCCTCCAAGGAAGTTGAAAAACGCATTAAACATTATGGCTATAATGAGATTAAGTCAGAGAAAAGAGATTCAGTATTTAAGATATTTTTGCGTCAGTTTAAAGCTTTTGTGATATGGGTGCTTGCTGCAACAGCAGTAATATCTTTTAGTTTATCACATCATATTGAATTTTTTGTAATTGTAATTATTATCCTATTTATCTTGTTATTGAGCTTTTTTATGGAGTACAAAGCTTCCAAGGATATAGATGCCCTTATTAAACTTACACCAAAGCGCTCAATAGTTATAAGAAGAGGTAAAAAGATTGAAGTTTCCTCAAATGAATTAGTTCCAGGAGATATACTTTTTTTGGAGAGGGGCGATGCTGTTGGAGCAGATGCCAGGGTAATTGAGTGCAATGGATTAAAGGTTGATGAATCAACCCTTACAGGAGAATCTGTTTCTGCCCATAAGAGTTCAATTACCCTAACTGAAGATAAGCCTTTAGCTGAGCAGGAAAATATTGTTTTTGCAGGAACACACATTACTAATGGACATGGCATCTCGGTAATTGTGAGCACTGGGGAAAACACCGAGTTTGGTAAAGTAAGTAAGTTAATAAAAGGAATTAAACATGAAACTACACCACTACAAAAAAGACTAGATAAGCTTACAAAACAAATAGCAATATTTGCCATAATTCTGTCATTTGTTTCATTTTTTGTAGGATTAATTCATGGTGTGAAGTGGGGGGATATGCTAATTTTTTCAATGGCAATAATTGTCTCTGGAATTCCTGAAAGCCTGCCGACTGTGGTTGCTGTTACGCTTGCTTCTGGAGTTAAAAAAATGGCAGATGAAAATGCAATAGTAAAAAGAATTCCTGCAGTTGAAACTCTTGGAACTTGCTCTGTTATTTGTACCGATAAAACAGGAACCATCACCCAAAACAAGATGGTAATTGAAAACATTTTTACTTCTGATACAGAAGTTAATGTTACTGGTGAAGGATACAATCCTAAAGGTCTCTTCTTTAAGGAGAAAGATGTGATTGATGTTAAAAAACACAAAACAATTTCAAAAATCTTGGAAATAGGTATGTTATGTAATAACAGTAACTTAAAAAAAGATAAACATATGTGGTGTATTGATGGGGAGCCTGTAGAAGGTGCGCTGATTGTTCTGGCTAAAAAAGCGGGGATGGAAAAAATAGAGTATAGTGAGAGATTTACAAGAAAAACTGAGCATCCTTTTGATCCAGATAGAAAATTGATGAGTACAGTCCATACCTACAGAGGAAAGGAATTTGTTCATTCAAAGGGCGCTCCAGAAATGTTATTAAAAAAGACCCATTATTATCTTCATAATGGGAATATTTTGCCATTAGACAAAAAGACAATGAATAAATTTCTTGAAAAGAATAAAGAATATGCTTCTTCTGGTTTGAGTGTTTTAGGCCTTGCTTTTAAAGAACATTCTGGTTCTCACAACATTGAAAATGTTGAAGATAAGCTAGTTTTTGTTGGGCTTGTGTCTATCAGGGATCCACCCCACATAAATATCAAAGAATCAATAAAAGATTGCCAAGAAGCAGGCATTAAGGTAGTTATGATAACAGGCGATAATGAAACAACTGCAAAATCTATAGCTACAGAACTGGGCATTCTAACAAAGAAAGGCACACTATTAACCAGCGAAAAACTTGATAAATTATCAGATGTTGATTTCGAAAAAATAATTGAGAATGTAGCTGTTTATTCTAGGGCAACACCTTCACAAAAACTAAGAATCATTGAAACATTCCATAAGATAGGCCATATTGTTGCGATGACAGGAGACGGAGTAAACGATTCACCTGCTTTAAAAAAAGCCGATATTGGGATTGCCATGGGTGAAAGCGGGACTGAAGTAGCCAAAGCATCATCTGAACTCATTCTTAAAGACGACAATTTTACAACAATAGCCAAAGCTGTGGAAAGTGGACGAACAATTTATGAAAATATCCGAAAATTTATCTACTACTTATTAGTTGGCAGCTTATCTGAGGTATTGCTAATCATGCTTGCGGTAATTGTTGGGATCAACCTTCCATTAACAGCCCTTATGATTCTTTTCATTAATCTAGTTACAAGCGAATTTCCGGCATTAGGGCTAAGTGTTGAAAAATCAACAAAAATTATTATGAAACAAAGACCCAGAGATCCCAAGGAAGGAATTTTAAGTAATTTTGTGATTATGAGAACAATCGAAACAGTACCAATAATAATATTGGGAGCTTTATCTTTGTATATATGGGAGATGTTTAAAAGCACCAATCTTGCAAAAGCACAGACGATAGTCTTTGCAACAATAATTATGTTTGAACTTTTCCATGCATTTAATGCAAAAAGCTGGAACGATTCAATAATTAACAAAAGAATCTTTTCAAACAAATTCATAATAGGTGGTGTACTGCTAGCTTTTGCATTAACTATTGCAGTAATCTACTTACCCCAACTTCAGGGTATCTTTGGTACAGTAGCACTAAATACATTTGATTGGACATTAATAACAATTGTCTCTTCAACCATTATATTTTTTGTGGAATTGATGAAATTTGCATTGAAAATTGAGATGAAAGAAAGAGACAGGCTGGAGATACACCCAACAAGGGGATAATTTTAATTTCTAATATGCCTGGGCCTATTCTCCCTCTTAATTAAAAGTTAGCTTTTTAAATGGATTTTCATTCTTGAGCAATATGCAATCGCTTGAACTAAAGACAGATACAAATAGGAAAACAGCAACAGCAGTCCATGATTTTATTAGTGGATCCTCTGAACTAGTATTGCCACCAAAACCCGAAGGAGGGATATCAGAAATAACCTATAATATTGCTATTGCAATGCAGGCTTTCTACGAGGAAATGGATAAGGTAGTCAAAAGGGTAAGACAAGATCTTGAATATGCAGGCACACCAGTGGTATGCAAAGAGAGATGCACCAAATGTTGCACCAATCCAGTTAATACAGATCTTAATGAAGCCATTTTGATTGCAGAATATCTTAAGATGGATCATGATAGGTTAGAACAGTTTAAACAAGATTATCTTACTTGGAGTAAAAAAGTAGATCTTCCTACATATACCAGGGCTTTGAGAGAGATTATCAGAGACGAAACTAGGGACACGCCATGGTTAGAGATACAAAATGCCTATGACAATGCAGATTGCACTTTTTTAGGGGACGATCTATGTACTATATATGGATTAAGGCCTGCTGTTTGCAGACAAGTATTACATACCGGACCAGGAGATTGTCTGGATTTCGGAGAAGAAAGGGTTAGAGATGAAGAACTGGAAGGGATAGTAGGAATCAAATTACCTATCCTAAGTACAGAACTCCAAAAACAGCTTGATATTCCTTCAAATAATACCTTTTTAATGCCTTTTTTTACATACCATCTATTAGAGGACCCCGATAAGATAATATCAGAATGTAGGCAGAACTTATATAACTTCCAGTTAGATTTATAAACACCATTTCATTCTTCTACCTTTGGGGGAAACATGAAAAAATTAGTCTACCTAATAATCATACTGATACTAGTACTTCTATCTGCTTATATAGCCATAAGCTACATCCCGAATTATACAGAAACACCAACAATAAAAAATAATGATCACAAGATCCAGACATATACAGTAGGGCAGGAACCATCAGGAAGGGACCTCTTGATCCAGATGTACAAAGACACAAAAGCCGCAAGAAAAAGAAACCAAGAATATGAGCTAAGAGATGAAGAGATAGAAAAGTGCATAAGACAAAAAACAAAAAACTGGAAAAGAGTATATTATAAGAGATCCTATGAAAAGGTATTTGATGATGACGAAAAAGAATGGATCACAACAAACGAATTCTACGAGAAAAAGAGGGAATTCCACGGCTATGACGAAGACGAAGACTGGAAACTAAGGTTCAAGCTAAGAAACAGAGCCTTAGAAGGAGAAGAGATATGTTAACTCTTTGAATAAAAGAGATTGCAAGGGGGTGGGGAACATTGCTAACATATAAAGAGAAAGTAATCGTCTATTCCCCCTTATAAAAAATATCTTTTATTTGCTATATCCTATTCAAAACCGAAGGTTTTTTAAACCAAGTAACAACCCTGTACTATATCAAGAGATAGTCTGGTCAAAAGCTCGACTATACTGGAGACAAAGTGAATTCTCATTTGTTTCCAATAATAAACAAGGAATAAGGGTGAAAACTATGGCACGAATGTATTCAAGAAGAAAAGGTAAAGCAGGCTCACATAAGCCTTCACAACCATCTACCCCTTCATGGGTAAGATACAAAGACAAAGAGATAGAATTGCTTATAACCAAACTGGCTAAAGAAGGAAAGAGTGGTTCCCAGATAGGTTTGATCCTCAGAGACACCTACGGGATTCCAAACTCAAGATTGATAACAAAAAAACAGATAAGCTCTATATTAAAAGAAAAAAAGCTTGCCTCAGAGATCCCAGAGGACCTGTTGGCATTGATTCGAAAAAGCATTGCTGTTAACAAACACCTGGAGTCAAACAAGAAAGACGAAACAGCAAAGAGGGGCTTGATCCTGACAGAATCAAAGATTCGTGCGATGATTAGATATTACAAGAAAACAGGAAAACTGCCTTCAGAATGGAAGTATGATCCAAAACGAGCAGGTATGTTTACAGAATAATCTTATTTTTTATTTATTTTATCTATAACTTTTTTTATTACACTTTCAGGTGTGCTAGCTCCTGCAGTTACACCAATGTTCTCCTTATCAGAGAACCATTCTTTTTTAAGTTCGTCCTCCTTCTCGATATGTTTAGTTTCCACAATACCTTTGCATATATCAGCAAGCCTTTTTGTATTAGCGCTGTTGTAGCCTCCAATTACAATCATAAGCTCGACCTCTTTTGCCAACCTTTCAGCACTCTCCTGCCTTAACTTAGTAGCAGAACATATAGTGTCGCTAACTACAAGATCCCCAAATCTTTTCTTCAACTCTTCGCTGATCCAGATAAACTTACCAACATCTTGTGTAGTCTGGGATACTAGAGCATACTTCCCATCGGGTAATTCCTTGATCTCAGAATAGTCGCTGATTATCACAGGATCCTTCAGATTCCCTTTAATCCCTTTTACCTCTGTATGTTTTTTATCTCCAAAGATGATTACTCTATACCCTTCATCATCCAATCTCTTGGTAATGTTATGGACATTCTTAACCAAAGGACAGGTAGTATCTATAACCTCCAAACCTTTCTCTTTAGCCTTTACGATAACATCATCAGAAACACCATGGGCAGATATTACCAATGTTCCAGAATTAACTTCATCTATATCCTCCACAAATCTGACTCCGCTCTTCTTCAGTTCCTCAATAACCTGGGGATTGTGTATGAGCTTCCCTAAAACATAAACATCATCCTTAGAGATATCCCTTATTCTATCTAATGCCTTCTTCACTCCAAAACAAAACCCACTCTCTTCAGCTAACCTAACCTTCATTTTATCGTTTTACCTATATGCACAAAATTATTACTATCCTTAAGCTTCTCATAAGCCACCATAGCATTTCCCCTGTCTTTAAAAATCCCAAAAACAGTAGGACCCTTCCCGGTTATCGAAGCGTTCAGAGCACCTAAACCAACGATCTCTATAACTAATTCCTTAACATCATCCTTCTGTATGCGGATAAAATCATTATGGATTCCATCAGCAATTGCCTTAACATCACCTCCTTCCTTCATATTCAAGCTAGTTGATATTCTATCATAATCAAAACCATCCAACTCCTGATAGGCATCCTTTGTAGAGATGGAATACCCAGGATTAACACAAACAAAATCCATCTCTGGGATTTCAATCTTCTCAACAATATCCCCTTTCCCAGAAACAAAACATGCTCCCCCAACAAGGCAAAATGGAACATCGCTGCCAATCTCTATTCCAATCTTTATCAACTCCTCAATACCAATGTTCAGCCCCCACAAATCATTTAGGGCCTTTAGTGTAGCAGCAGCATCAGCACTCCCACCCCCAAAACCATAGCCCATAGGTATATTCTTCTTCAAAGAGATCTTAACTCCTTTATCAACCTTAAAGAGATTCTTGATCTTATTAACAGTCTTTAGTATAATATCCCCCTTAACACCACCTTCTAGGATTACATCCTCACTCTCTTCAAAACTCAGTGTATCAAACAAATCAATCTGCACCATGACAGAATTTAAATCATGGTATCCATCCGGCCTCTTATCCAGAACATCCAGACTAAGGTTAATCTTAGCATAAGCCTTAAGCTCCATCTTCTCTCCTCAAGCTAACTATAGAATAAACCTGTATCCCTTCTCCTCTTCCAAAGGAACTTAGACCTTCTCCTGAAGTGACCGTAAGACCAATCTTAGAGCTATCAATGCCACATATAACCGCAATCTTCTCCTTTATCAACTCCTCATGCCTCTCAAGTCTTGGTTTCTTCCCCTCAACCATTATCCCGATGTTATTTATCTTAAAACCCTTCTCCTTTACCATATCCAATACAACCTTTAGGTATATAGAGCTATCCTTGATTCCCTTGTTGCACAAAGGATCAGCATAAAAACCTAGGCTTTTACCTCCAACAGCAGAAGACAAAGCATTAAAAAGACTATGCAGGATAACATCCCCATCGGAATTAGCCTCCAGGCCTTTCTCCTCTGGAATCTCAACGCCGCCCAATATAAGCCTCTTAACCTCATTGGTAAACCTGTGTGAATCCAGACCTATGCCTACTCTATCAGCATTAAACAACGACCTTGCATGCTTAAGATCCCATGGAGTAGTAATCTTAAAATTCTCCCTTCCACACTCAATTATCTTAACCCTCTCTCCGGTTCTTTCGATCAACTCAACATCATCTGTTCCATAATAATCATCGTTGTAGGCTTTTACAAATGCCCGTACTAGCAGCTTATACTTGGCTGCCTGGGGGGTCTGCATCTGCCATAGTCTCCTTCTATCCAGGGTCTTCAAGACAAAACCTTCCTCATCAACCTCCTTTACAGTATCCTTAGCCCTATAGGCAACTGCGCATGCTCCCTCAACCTTTGCATTATTAACAACCTGTTCGATAAGCTCAGAAGAGATGAAAGGATTAGCTCCATTGTGTATAAGGATAATATCATCATCCTTAGCATCCAGAAGCCTTATTCCATTATATACACTATCCTGCCTTTCCTCCCCACCTTCAATCATCTCTACCTTTTTAAATTCATTCTGGTTAATCACAGAATTAAGATCAAGGATATCGTCCTTATTCCCTATCAGATAAATCTTATCGATAAGTGCAGATTCCTCAAATGGTCTTATAGAATGATACAACAAAGGCTTATCATCTAACAGCATAAGGATCTTGTTTACCTTGCTGTCCATCCTTTTCCCTTTGCCAGCAGCCACAATGATTGCATAGTTCATGCTTTTGCTCCCTCACTATTGATTAATCTCTCAGTCTCCCTCTTAACCTTCTCATCTACCTCCATAATCTGGTCTAAAGAGGGGTTCTTCGTTATCTTATGTGCACTGACCATATCCATTATAAGCCTAGGTATGTCCATAAACTTTACCTTATCCTGTAAGAAATACTTAACAGCAACTTCATTAGCAGCATTCATAACCGCAGGCATAGTCCCTCCTTTGATTCCAGCATCATAAGCCATCGCTAAACAAGGAAATCTCTCCAGGTCAGGCTCCCCAAAAGTCATACTGCCAACATCATTCAGATTCAACTGAGGCATATCGCTGTTCTCCAATCTTTCAGTATAAGCAAGTGCATACTGTATAGGGATCCTCATATCAGGCACCCCTAACTGGGCGATTACAGACCTATCCTTAAATTCAACCAGACTATGGATTATACTCTGGGGGTGTATAACAACATCAATATTGCTATAAGGTAAGCCATATAGCCAATGAGCTTCAATTACCTCAAATCCCTTATTCATCAGCGTAGCACAATCAATAGTTATCTTTGACCCCATATTCCAGGTTGGATGTTTTAAGGCATCAGCAGCCATGACATTTAACAACTCTTCCTTACTCTTATCCCTGAAAGCACCACCAGAACATGTTATAGTAACCTTATTGACATCTGAGATCCTCGAACCTTGCAGACATTGCAGTATCGCACTATGCTCAGAGTCAATCGGCAATAGCTTAATCTTGTGGAATTCCTTCTTCTTCATAACAATCTCCCCAGCAGTTACCAAAGTCTCCTTATTTGCCAAAGCAATGTTCTTAAGATTCTCAATAGCCTTTATAGTGGGCAAAACACCTATAGAACCGACAAGAGAATTAACCACAGTGTGGGTTTCCCCAAATGAAGCGACCTTCAACAATCCTTCCATTCCCTTAAATACCGGAATGTCAACAGAGAGCAAATCAGCCTTCTCCTCATCATACACAGCAACAACAGAAGGATTAAACTCCTCGATCTGCTTCTTAAGCAGCTCAATATTTGAATGACAAGTCAATCCAGCTACCTTAAACCTATCTGGGAACCTCCTGACAATATCCAATGTCTGGGTTCCAATACTTCCAGTACTTCCTAAAATTGATAGGGTTTTAGTTCTATTGTTCATTTTCTATAAATTCTTAGCAAACCTCCACACAAAGACGAGAACCACAATCCAGATCACAACTAAAGAAATTTGAAGTGATAAATTTGAATTTATTGATATGTATAACTCCATGGTTGCTGTAAGAGCACTTATTACTGCCACAGCAAACAATGCATAATATAAGAGGGCATTAGTCTTTATTCCTGTCTCTTTTAATTTTTCCATGCTCAAGTCAGATATGAACTTTCTTGTTTGTTCCAAGTTATCCACATTAAGTCTATAGGAGTTTCCTCTTCTCACTATTAAACCATTTCCTCTTCTTTTGATAGTTAAGTATTCTACAATTCTATTATAGTCCTCCTTAAACTCTTCTTTTAATTTTCGAATAGAAATAGACTTACCAAAATTATCCTCTAATAACTTTAAAAATCTTAAAACTTCCTGCATAAATTCTTTTTTCTCTTTCATTTTTTTCTCACCTTTCTCATTTCTTCCTTTTTTCCCAAAAAATAGAATTATACTAGAAGCCATAAAAGAGACACCCAATCCGAATAGTAGGTTCTTAAATAACAGCTTATCATTATCTATAGTGTTTAAAACAAATCTACTATGAATACTATCATCTCCCCCTTCCAATCTAATCCTGATATTTTTTAAATCATTGTAACGATGAATTCTAGAGTTCTCTAACTGAGATATGCAATTAGAAGTACAACTATATTTTCTTCCAAGAATAAAATGTATTCCTTCACCGTTAATGTTGTTTTTACTATATATAAAATCAAATAATCCATTTGGCTTTATGTCCATCCCAAAAGTAATTAAAAAAAGATTATCATCAATTTTTTCTGAAAAATGAGCTATAGTTAATGTATTTTTTTTACTTTCATTTTTAAAATTTATACTAGATTCTTCCACACATCTATGCCCTTCACATTTTCTTAGTTCTACATTAGAATTAATTATCTTTTTAGGAAAATATACTGTAATATCGTTAAGATAGTGTTCATTAACTATATAAAATGAAAGGGTTCCTTTATTTTTTGTGAAATCATATGTTAAATTAAACCTATTGAATTTAATATTCTCTGAAGGATTCACTGGATTTATAAAAAATTGGAAATCATTCTCTTCTGAAGGTAAATATTCAGATACATACGAGGACCGCCAAATTAAGCCAATTGCTATAAAGAAAAGCAATAAAGACAGAAATTTATTCTCCATCTTCTACCTCCTCCATGATTCTATCAACAACCTTTTCCTTATCTACTCTACATACTACTTCCCCTTTTCTATAAAGTAGACAACCACCCTTTCCTCCAACAACACCGATATCTGCTTCTTTAGCCTCACCAGGACCATTAACCCCGCAACCCATAACAGCGATACTTAATGGTTTCTTAGAATTAAAGGTCCTTTCCTCAATCTCTTTAGCGATAGATGACACATCATAACCAGCCCTTGCACAGGTAGGACAGGCTGTAACCATAATCCCAAACCTTCTTAATCCTAAACTCTGTAATATTGCCTTGCCCACCTTAATCTCTTCAACAGGATCATCCGAAAGGGACACCCTAATGGTATCTCCAATACCATCTGCCAACAAAGCCCCTATACCGATAGAACTCTTTATTGTTCCGGTAAACAAAGATCCTGATTCCGTAACCCCAACATGCAAAGGATACTCGGTTAGCTTAGATATCATCCTATAAGCCTCAATAGTCTTCATAACGTCTGATGCCTTAAGGCTGACAGCAATATCATAGAAATCATTATCCTCTAGTAGCTTAACATTCTTCAAGGCGCTTTCCACTAGACCTTTAGCACTCAATCCAAACCTTGCCTCAATATCCTTCTCCATGCTCCCAAGATTAACTCCAACTCGGATTGGTATTGAATAATCCTTGGCAGCCTTAACAACCTCTTTAACCTTATCTTCTCCACCGATATTCCCAGGATTGATCCTTAGCTTATCAACATACCTGGCAGCTGAAACAGCCAACCTATGGTCAAAATGGATATCCGCTACTAAAGGGATAGAGATATTCTTTTTGATCTCCTCCAGAGCATTGACAGAGGCTTTATCTGGCACACCGACACGTATAATCTCACATCCAGCCTCCTCTAATCTATGTATCTGCGCGATTGTCTTATCCACATCTGAAGTCAAGGTATTTGTCATTGATTGTATCACGATTGGATTGCCTCCACCAATCTTAACTCCTCCAACATCAATTACCTTGGTTTTCATTTTAGACCCCTGATTGCCTTGATTATATTACCCTTACTAAGACCAACATCTTTACGAAGTTGCTCCTGATTTCCATGCTCGATGAATCTGTCAGGTATGCCTATCCTCTTAACCTGGGCCTTTATTCCATTTCTCTCAAGCAGCTCCAGGATAGAACTTCCAAAACCCCCTTCAATAGTGTTCTCTTCCACTGTAACAATCCTTTTTATCCTTTTAGCCAGATCTACAATCAACTTTTCATCAAGAGGCTTCACAAACCTGGAATTGACAACACATACATTAATCTTCCTTAGCTCCTTTGCAGCCTCAAGCGCATCATATACCAAAGGCCCAACCGCCAAAACCAATACATCCTTCCCTTCCTTCATTATCTCTGATTTGCCTATCTCTATGTTTTCAAGAGGGTTCTCGACCCCAATCCCAACCCCGCTCCCCCTAGGATACCTTAGCGCAACAGGTCCATGCAAATCCAAAGCACTCTTAAGCATATGCCCAACCTCATTCTCATCCTTAGGGGCCATTATTGTCAGATTGGGTATATTACGCAGAAAGCTAATATCAAATACTCCGTTATGTGTAGCTCCATCCTCTCCAACAATCCCTGCCCTGTCCACTGCAAATACCACAGGCAATTCTTGAAGGCAGACATCATGGACAATCTGGTCATAGGCTCTCTGTAGAAAAGTAGAATAAATAGCAACGACTGGCTTGAATCCCTGAGAGGCAAGACCAGAAGCGAAAGTAACAGCATGCTGCTCAGCAATACCTACATCAAAAAACCTTTCAGGAAATTCCCTAGCAAATTTATCCAGTCCTGTTCCAGGAGCCATTGCAGCAGTGATCCCGACTATTCTTGGGTCCTCTCTGCCCAATTTTATCAAAGCATTGGAAAAAGCACTGGTATAGCTTATATGCCCACCACCACCTTCTTTCTTGCCATTCTCAACATTGAATCTTCCTATTCCATGAAACTTAGTTACCTCTTCCTCAGCATAGGCATAGCCCTTGCCCTTCTGTGTAATAAGATGAACCAAAACAGGCCCTTTAACATCCTTGATATTATTGAACAACCTAACGAGAGAATCAACATCATGCCCATTAACAGGGCCAAAATACCTAAATCCCATCTCCTTAAACAATAATCCAGGTCCGCTCATAGCACGGATAGTATCTTCTAGGGCAAAAGCCCTCTCAGCTGCTTTCTTGCTCCATCTCTTAAGGATCTTCTCAACCTTCTTCTTCGTTATCTTATACTTAGGATGGGTGACCATCTTGCGAAGATAAGAGGACAAAGCACCGACATTAGGATCTATAGACATCTTGTTGTCATTCAGCACAACAATCAGGTCGCTCTTTAGGTGCCCAGCCTGGTTCAATCCCTCAAAAGCCATTCCTCCAGTCAAAGCACCATCCCCTACAACCGCAATAACCTTATATCTATCCCTCTTCATGTCTCTAGCCTTGGCAATGCCCAATGCTGCAGAAATCGCAGTACTACTGTGTCCAGTTCCAAATGAATCATACTCACTCTCCTTTATTCTTGGGAATCCGCTTATACCCTTATACTGCCTTAGGGTATGGAATCTCTTTACCCTTCCTGTCAATATCTTATGTGCATAGCTCTGATGTCCAACATCCCATACAATCTTATCCGAAGGACAATTGAACACGTGATGAAGAGCTATTGTAAGTTCAACCACTCCCAAAGAAGGGGCCAGATGTCCACCTGTCTTTGCAACAGTTGTGATTATCTTATTCCTTATCTCAGAAGCAAGCAGCTTAAGCTGATAGCTATTCAAAACCTTCAGGTCCCTAGGGCTTTCAATCATGTCCAAAAAGTGAGTATTCGCCTCTTCCATATATCCCCCATCGTCTAGAGAATTATACCAATATTTATAAAGATTATTAATTAAACGATTAGTATGGAGATGAAAGAAGATATGGAAAAGATAGAAAACCTAGAGAAACTAGAACAGGAACCTCCAGAGCCATGGTACAAAGGCCCAATAAAATACATAATGATGACCTTCATACTATTATTGATAGTTATGTGGTACTTTCCTAAAGAGTCCATCAAGTTGGATTCAGAACCAGCCAGGATCCCGACAATAGAGGAAGTTCTCCCACCAACATTCCAGCTGAACAATCAAACAACCCCTACAAAAAACATCCAACAGCACATTACGCCAAATGACCCCATAATAAAACAGATAGCAAACAAGATAGCAACAACAAGCTGTGATGGAAGCCAGGTATGTCAGGCAAAGGCTATCTATTACTTCGTCAGAGATAATATAGAATACGTAGCAGACCCGTTAGGCACCGAATATTGGGAAGACCCAAAAGAACTATTAACAACAAAAGGAGGCGATTGCGAGTCTGGCGTCATCCTGCTATCTTCACTTCTAGGAGCAATAGGCATAGACTATGACCTTGTTTTCATCCCAAACCACGTATTCCTGAAGATTAGGCTGGACAACGCCTTAAAAAGATACAAGATTGATGACTATATATATTTAGACTGGACCTGCAAGACCTGCGCATTTGGAGAGATTCCATTAAAAGATAGGCAGCATATAAACCAATAAACCCAACAACAATGGCGCAGATGAGCCGGGGGACGCCCCATCCGGGGTGGCTCATAGGGCAAAAACGAGCTAAGCGAGGTTTTGACCGTCTGCCGCCATTGCTGTTGTTGGGTTTTCAATAATCATATTACAATATAAAAAACCGAAGTCTTTTTAAACTGAACATATTTCTCAAGAGTAGATGGTGTGGTAATTTGGAAGAAAACAAACCTAAAGAAGAGAATAAACAACCTGAGATAGACCTAGTGGATAATGAAGGTAATAAAGAAAAGCTAGAAGTCTATGAGGAAAAGGAAGCTCCAATTACAGAGCAGGAGATAATCAAACCAAAAACCGAAGAACCAGCCAAAGAACAAAAACAGGAGACTCTCACTGAAAACAAGGAGGAAGAACATAAAGAAAGAGAGCAAGAGTCCAAAGAACCAAAGAAACCATTAAAAAAGAGAGTCCTGGATTTCTATGACAAACAGTACAAGAAATTGATGATAATCCCTATTATATTACTAATAATAGCAATCCTTGTTATTGGGATACAGACAGCAACAACAGGCTCCTTTATCCATAAGGACGTTTCTCTAAAAGGGGGAGCTACACTTACAATTACCCGTGAAAACAACATAGATATCTTGGAATTAGAGAGGTCTATGGAGCAGGAATTTACAGATAACGACATATCAGTAAGGTCCATAAATAAGGGGGGCAAACAGATAGGCGTTATCATTGTGGCAGATATTGATGGTACTAACAAGCAGCAGCTTAACTCATTCATTGAAAGTATCGAGTCAAATATAGGATTTGAACTCACAGAAGAGGATTATAGTATAGAAGTGATGGGTTCCTCACTGGGTACAAGCTTCTTTAAAGAGACATTATTGGCATTGCTGGCAGCCTTTGTACTGATGAGCATTGTTATATTGATATATTTTAGGTCATTTATCCCAAGTTTGGGAGTTATCCTGGCAGCATTCTCAGACATTATAATAACACTGGCTATAGTTGATCTGGCAGGAATGAAACTAAGCACAGGAGGGATAGCAGCCTTCCTGATGTTGATAGGTTACTCTGTA
The DNA here is from genome assembly GCA_028279655.1 of Candidatus Nanoarchaeia archaeon. Lineage (GTDB taxonomy): Archaea > Nanobdellota > Nanobdellia > Woesearchaeales > JACPBV01 > JAHWHQ01. Next base: position 52,370 of record JANQNH010000002.1, read on the forward strand.
GATACAAATGTACTGTTAAATACGAGAGTACTGAAAAGGACCGAAGGCCATGTATTTGACAGGATCATGGGTGCAGTCAAAACTGGTTTGATGATGACAGTCACCACAGCAGGAGCCCTTATCGTAGGCATAATATTTGTCCAATCAGCAATAATAAAACAGATTATGATCATTGTCCTGATCGGGCTTTTCGTAGATACCATAAACACATGGATACAGAACGTAGGGATATTAAGGATATACATAGAGAAAAAACAAAAAAATGAATAGAAAACTAAAGAAGATATTCACAAACACACGAGTAATAATCTTATTGATATTCTTAGTATTAGCCATAGTAGCAATCCATCCAAACCCATACAACAAAGGGGTAGCTATCAGAAATGTTATTAGCAACTCCTCTGCCAATCTTGCAGGCATACAAAGCCCAAAGCCAAATCTAGCTCCTATGAGGAGAGAATCCATAACTGCAATCAACAACAAGATAATCAATGATATCGAAGATTACTCAAAGGCTACAGAAAATCTCAAACCAAATGCAAGTATCCAGATAAAGACAAACAAGGATACCTATAGGTTGATGGTAAAGGAGGAGCTGGAGACAAGAGAGCTGAACGAAACAGTATGGAAAATAGTCAGTGAGACGATTGAAGTCAATGAGACCATCAATGGTACAATAGTAACTAAAAACAAGACTATAACCAATAGGACATTGGTTCCAAAAACAGAGACAATCAGCTTAGGCCCTCAGGATATCGGATTAAGGATCTACGAAGCACCTACGACTAACATAAGGAAAGGCCTTGACTTACAGGGTGGAACAAGAGTCCTTTTACAACCAGAGGAAAAGATAACTCAAAACGATATTGAGAATACAATTGCTGTTATGAAAGAGCGTCTAAATGTATATGGTTTGTCAGACCTGATAATAAGAGAAGCAGGCGATCTATCAGGCAACCAATATATCCTTGTTGAGATAGCAGGAGCTACTGAAGAAGAGGTAAGAAACCTATTGGCAAAACAGGGGAAGTTCGAGGCAAAGATCGGAGAAGGGACCACCTTTAAGGGAGGTAATGATATCACTTATGTCTGCAGGTCTGCTGACTGTGCAGGGATAGATCCATTGCAGGGCTGTGGGCAGAGCGGGAACGAACATTTCTGCAGGTTTAGGTTTTCAATTTCTCTATCACCTGAGGCAGCTCAAAGGCAGGCAGATCTTACTAGGGACCTTGAGGTTATTACAGAAGACAAACAGCAGTTCCTGAGTGAAAAACTGACCTTATTCCTGGATGACAAGCAGGTAGACGAGCTAAGGATAGGCTCAGAGCTTAAGGGAAAAGCAGAGACAAACATACAGATTTCAGGCTCAGGTGTGGGGGTATCACAACAGGAAGCGGCAGTAGATGCCCTTCAGAATATGAAAAAACTCCAGACAATATTGATCACAGGCTCCCTCCCATTCAAGCTCGATATCGTTAAGACAGACACAATATCACCTGTATTGGGGGAGGAATTTGTAAGGAATGCATTATTGATAGGCGTATTGGCCATACTTACAGTAGCAGTTATCATATTCATAAGGTACAGGAAGTGGCAGGTATCCATACCAATTATACTTGCCTCCACCTCAGAAGTGATAATCCTTTTGGGAGTAGCAGCATTGATCGGATGGAATCTCGATCTGGCAGCAATTGCTGGCATCATAATAGCAGTAGGAACAGGGGTGGATCATAAGATCCTAATAACAGACGAAACCCTGAAGGGAGAGATAAGACAGATCTTCAACTGGAGAGAACGAATAAAAGGAGCTTTCTTCATAATAATGGGTGCCTACCTGACAACCACCTTCGCTATGATCCCGCTAATCTTTGCAGGAGCAGGGCTTCTAAAAGGATTTGCCATAATAACAATAATCGGTGTTTCTATTGGAGTATTCATAACAAGACCAGCATACGCTAATGTGATTGAGATCCTATTGAAGGATTAGTTCAGATCATTTATCAAAACTTCTTTATATCTTTATATATTGTACAAAACCTTTAAAAACAACCACATTTATCTTTATCTAAAATGTCAACTAAATCATGGGCTATTGGTGTAATGATTGTTACCACAATCTTCACCTCTGTAGCTCAGATCTTCTACAAACTGGGGGCAGAACGACTGCAATTTAACATAATCAGCATAATAACAAACCTCCCTCTAATTACAGGCATGGTCCTATACGTAATAGGAGCAATACTGATGATAACAGCCTTCAAAGGAGGGGAAGTATCAACACTATACCCCATAATAGCCACGAGCTACATATGGGTTAGCCTCCTTTCCGCCTACCTCTTCAATGAAAATCTAAACCTATTAAGATGGACAGGAATATTCATAATAATTGCAGGTATAATCTCCATAAGTTTAGGATCAAAAGAAACTGCAACTAATACTGAGGTGGCATAATGCAAACACAACTTTGGGCAGTAACTCTTGTACTATCAGCCTGCATCATAGGCTCCTTCGGACCTATAATGCTAAAAAAGGCCCATACAAAATCATTTAAGCTTAAGGACATCCTTAAGAACTATTACCTAATTAGCGGTTTCATATTCTATGCCTTAGGGACAATCCTGTTCATACCTGCACTCAAGGGAGGGGAATTGTCAGTATTATACCCATTAGTTGCCACAACCTACATATGGGTGTCTATATGGTCAATAAAGCTCCTGAAGGAGAAGATGAATAAACAAAAGTGGATAGGGATTCTATTGGTTATAATTGGGGTTATTTTTATCGGACTTGGAGCATAAGGTACTATTTTCTTTTTATAGCCTTTGCAAGTTTCAGATGCATTAAAGATAATCTGCGATAACACCTGGCTTTTACAGGATTAGGAAGCGCAGAAGCGACAACCCTTTTGTAGATATTATAGGCTGCAAGATATCCTTTCTGTGCATTAGCCAGGTCATTCTTTCTTATAGATCTCTGTGTTCGGTCAAACAAGGAATCAAACATTGAATCCAGGCCACTTTCTTTCCCCTCTCTCCCTTTACCTCCTTTGTTCCTAAAGTAGTAGAACATTGCACCAAGTAATACCAAAATGATCAACAACAATATAACAAACAACATATTCTTGCTCTTCTTCTCAGGAGCAGGTTCCTCTATTACCTCTTCCTCTTCCGAAGTTACCTCATCCTTGCACCCTTCTATAGCAGAGTCAACCAAGGACAAGGATTTATCATAATCAGACTTCTCATAAGCATCCCTGGCATCTGCAAGAATCCCACTAAACTGCATACATTCAGGGTTCTCCTCAAAGAGGTCAGTAACAAAGTTTATCTCTTTCAATGTTTCTATCCTCCTTTCATAGTCATTCTCCTTTACATCAAGGAAGAAGGTCATCTCTTCCCTGTGATCATAAAGCAATACATCAGCATACACAGTTATTATATACCTATTAATTCCGATGTGAGCCTTCTCCTCTTCCAGGGACTTGATAGTTAGGAATGTCTCGTACTGCTGATTTAGGCCTAATCTTCCAATAGCCTTATTCTCCAGGCTGAGATCTACGTTTGGTGCATTGGTTTTGGCACCAATCTGTATATCATTAAGTATAACATCCCCAAAATTCCTGAAGCGTACTTTGATCTTCCTATCACCACCGGATGCTAAGATAGAGCTGGAAGGAACATCAATCTCCAAAATTATATTTTTCTCAACATCTACCCTGACACTGCCTCCTCCTCCGCCTCCCCCAGCAGCACCTGGAACAGAAACAGTTATTGTCTCAACATCAACCCTGAATGATATATTTGTTGATTCTGTCATAACAGTACCGAATGAGTTCATACATCTCACATGATAGGTATAGTTTCCATTCGTTAGAGTTAGGGTTACATTATGGTCTAATCCTGCACCAGAGAAGTTATACGGCATATCAGCATACACAGTAGTGATATTTCCTTCTGTGCTTGGAACATACCTGCATTCTGCAGGCTCATCTGTCGTTGCATTCATACTGAATGTCCAGGTTCTTACTACACCAGAAGGATATGTATCTGTTATTACAGGAGGCACAGACTTGTTTTCCACAGGTAAGGTATACACATCACTAATGTTAGCATTCCCAAGAGTATCATTTACCCATATCTTCCATCCAAATATCCCTCCTCTATCAGGGAAGTTAGAAATAGAATAATTCACTATAGCTACAACACTAGCACCACTTATATCTACTGAACTCTCGTTTGTCCAGTTCCCATCAGCAGTATCATTATGGCTCAATATATAAGACCCTAATCCAACATCACCAGTTATTGTTAGGTTTAACTGTACTTCCGTATCATCAAAGGTATTTGATGAAGCATTAGTTCTATTTTCAGAGAATGACGGACCAACATTATCTATCCTAAATTCAACAACACTACTATTACCACTGCTATCAACACCATCATTAGCAACCACAGTCAGATTATAGTACCCATCAGATGCATTCCAGTCTGTTAGATTGACATCAACAAGAGTTACATTCAAAGAACCGTTTACATAGATCTCATACGTAAGTGAATCTCCATCCACATCACCACTACTGTAGTTGATATAATCTATACTCTTATAATTACTCAAATTCATAGGATAGTCCACCCCAGGTCTTTCAGGAACACTATTCACAACAACAAATGTCCTCAATAAGCTCATATTCCAATTACCTAAGCTATCATTAGTATACCACCTATATCCAACAGTACTTCCTCTGCTCAGGTTGGAACTCTTATTAACAACCAATTTAACACTACTGCCCGATATACTTCCATTAGTATAATTATCCCAACCCCCAGTGCCATTCCAGCTAAACACATAAGCACTTAACCCACTACCATAGTCACTTACAGTAATATTAAACGTAGAATTTCCATCTACCTTGCTTGAAGAAGCGTTTGTCTCATTACCACTCCAATAAGGTGCAGTACTATCTATCATAAACTCCACAACACCACTATTAGCGCTACTATCAACACCATCATTAGCAACCACTGTGAGATTATAGTACCCATCAGATGCATTCCAGTCTGTTAGATTGACATCAACAAGAGTTACATTCAAAGAACCGTTTATATAGATCTCATACGTAAGTGAGTCTCCATCCGCATCACTGCTGCTATAGTTTATATAAGGAATATCTGTATAATTACCCTCAGTAGGATAGCTTACAACAGGAGTCTCAGGAACACTATTAACAACAACAAAAGTCCTTAATAAGCTCATATTCCAGTTACCTAAGCTATCATTAGCATACCACCTATACCCAACAGCATTCCCTTGAGGTAGATTCGTAGACCTATTGACCACAAGCCTAACACTCTCACCCGAAATACTACCATTAGTGAGATTATCCCAGCTTCCTGTACCATTCCATGAAAAGATATAGTATGACATACCAGCACCACTATCAGATACATTGATGTTAAACGTAGCATTCCCATTAATTCCTACTAATGTAGCATTGGTCGAATTATCGCTCCAAGAAGGAGCAGTTGTATCTACTGTAACTACCCTGATGTCTGTAGCATTCATATTACCTCCAAGGTCCTGCACATAACCAATAAACTCATGATCCCCTTCATCTAAACCAGTGAAGTTTGCCTCCAAATATCTAGAGCTCTTATTTGCATACAATCCTCTGATTTCATCAGAAGATAAGCTCCTGTTAAATATCATCACATCATCCAATGTGCCATTAAATGGAGCAGCACCTAAATTATGGGATGCATCTCCCATAGTAAAGATACCTGGTGGAAGCGAGTTTGTTTCTGATATACTATCATTGAATTCCCCATTTATATAGAGAGATAGGTTATTTTCAGAATCATCAAAAGTTACAACAGCATGATACCAGACATCATTGCTGATATTGGCCCAGACAAAAGAACCCCAGCTGTTTTTGCATGCAATTGTTTGTGAAGAACCACCAGGTACTAGACAGAAGAAGTAACTTTGGCTTACCATATACTGCTCGCTCTGCATAAAATCATCAACCCTAAACCAGAAACTCATTGTGATCTCTTCCCAAACGTCGATTACCTGCGATGTCCTGATATAGCTCCCGTTTGCCTCAAATCTCATTCCCTTGCCAAAGTATCCAGCATCTGTCTGAGAGGTATTCCCAAACAACGTACCATTATATCTACCCATATAATCAACAAGCCCCCCAGTGGAATTAATATCATCCATCCCCCACCAGGATACTAAGCTATCATCAGAGTCAACAAAAACACTTACATTAGTTAGACTATCACTTGCAGAAACATTCACAAACGCATAGCTATCAGCCTGCGAACTGCTATTAGCAGGTGTAGGATCAGTAAAGTTGATGCCCGGGTATACAGTATCTACTAAGAATCCATAAACACTGGAGCTGCCTATATTCCCAGCACTATCATTACAATATGCAACAAAAGTATGCCATCCATCATCGATAGAAGAATTAGTATAATTAGCACTAGTATTGCTGTCATTTAAAGTCATCGTTACATTAGCTCCACCACCAATACTCAATCCACACCACTCAACCTCTTCGTTAGTTGATACATTAAAGTCAACAGAACTTATATTGAACCTGGAATTATTTACAGGCTTAATAACCGAAACAATTGGAGCAGTACTGTCTAACATAAACTCCACAACACTACTATTACCACCACTATCAACACCGTCATAAGCAGTTACAGTTATATTATAGTAACCATCAGAAGCATTCCATTCTGTGACATTCCAGGAAATTCCAGAAATATTCAAACTTCCATTGATATACACATTATAAGTTAGAGAATCTCCATCAGCATCAGTAGAGCTATAGTTGATATAGGATACATTCCTATAGCTAGAGCTATCAGATGGATAGATGATTATCGGAGCCGAAGGAGGATTATTAAAGACAGTAAACAACCTCAACAAACTGCTGTTCCAATTGCCAGCAGAATCATTAGCATACCACCTATATCCAACAGTACTTCCTCTGCTCAGGTTGGAACTCCTATTAAC
>JANQNH010000021.1 GCA_028279655.1 Candidatus Nanoarchaeia archaeon
CTGGAAATCTAACTCTGGTTTATCTGAATAATACTGAGAAATATTTCAATCATTCAACTGGACTTGAGGTCTGTAGCGGATATGATTGTGATGATGCTACTCTGAATGAAACTCTGAATACGTTCTACCACATATCACCACCACGTGGTTTGAAGGCTGGAACGTATAATACGACTATTACTATGACATTGGGTGAGAAATGAAAAGGTTAATAAATATGTATAATTTAAAATAAAAAATGAAGAAAATTATATTTTATGGTTTGGTGGCTTTGTTTGTTGTACAGTTTGTAAGTGCTGGAGTTACTAATCCACAGCCTACGGAGCTAGAACTAATGAAAACAGAGAGCGGCAGATTTAAGTTTCAGATTCAGACCATAACAAATCCTTCCAGCATATTATGCACTTATTCTTTGGAAGGGGATTCTCCATTGATAGTTGAATTTGATGATGATGAGGTATTAGTTGAAGCGAATACAAAGAAATATGTTTATGGTACGGTTACTGTTCCTGAGAATATTGAGCAGAAGATTTCATTTGATACACAAGGATATATGGTTTTTGAAGAAAATTTTTGTGTTTCATGTGGCAGTGCTGACGGGATTGCAGGTGCCTCTGTCCAGATAAATACTTGTGATCTGCCTATTACGGTTCGAGTAGTTAGCCAAAGAACCCGAGATAATATGTATGTTCCACCAAAACCTTTGCCAGCACCTGAGCTCCCAGTACCTGGGATTATAATAGTAAGCTTAATTATTGTGGTAATAGCAATAATTGCTAGCTATGTTTATGTTTATAGAAGACGGAAACCAAAGCCAACGCGCCGGAAGCGCCGGAAATGAACAAAATACATTTCTTAATCTATATTTTACTTATTTTAGTCATGGTACCCAGCTCTATGTCTGCTGTAAAACAGGTCACTGGCTCTTTTATACTTCCTAACTCTGATCCGGAGATTGAGACTATATCCACATATCTATCTGATGACTATGATAATGCTGAAAACAATTTCGTTATGGGAGATGATCCAGTGATGAGGATTTTTGTAAAAATCCTGGTTAATGACCTAAATGGTTATGAAGAGGCACAAAGTGTTAGGTTTAAGGTTGTCAAAATGGAAGATAATAATGAGGAAGATTTTAGATTTAGAGAATATATGGGTGCTGAATTCAAGGAAGGCTCAGGTACAAGTGCAAGCTATACCTCTTATTTTGATATGATAAACAATGATGAGGATGGAGATTACAGAATAAAGGTACAGGTTAGTGATGGATTTGGTGTTGTTACTACCCATAAAGATTTTCGTTTTACCAAGGAATCGATAAATGATACTGCGGTAACTCCTACTGGATTTGTTGTTATTGATGCATTGAATTTTAGAGAAAATTCCTTTTTTAGGCTGATTAGCAGTTTTTTTGCTAATGTATTTGGTTGATTGAGAAGATGAATGTGAAACTCTTAATTAAGATAGGTATGATTTTTCTATTACTTATTGTAGGATCCATTTTTTATAATCTGAAGTCATTGGAGATTAAACCTACCTCTCATGTTGTTGTAGAGACGAGTGGATCATTTTTAATAGCAAACTATGCCCCAAGACAGATCTTGGATATCCCAGATCAAACATGGGACGAAAATACGCAATTGAATGATTCGTTTGATTTGGATTCCTACTTCTCAGACGATAATGGAGACATAATGAGTTATACTGTCAGTGGAAATACCAATATTGTTATTACTATAGATTCTGCTAATGTTGTTTCATTTGATCCTACAGATGATTGGAGTGGTGCTGAAAATGTTGTCTTTAAAGCATCGGATGGGGATAGTTCTACTGATAGTAATAGTGTAAAGTTGACTGTAGAAGAAGTGGAAGATGAGGATGAAGAGGAGGAACCAGAGAGCGGTGGTGCTGTTGGTGGCGGAGGAGGGGGGGGTAGTGGCGGAGGAGGGGCTGTAGCTGTCCCAATAAGTATGGAAGAAGGGGATATAAAACCATTTGATGTAGAGATTACAATGAGTGACTCCATACTTGAGGCTGGCCAGCACTTTGATTTCACATATTCTGTAGAGGCCATTACTGATATATCGGAAGATCTGGTTGTAGATTATTGGATAGAAAAGGATGGAAAAAAACTCATTTCAGGAAGAGATGTTGTCTATAAAGATTTTAAGAAAGAGGTAAGACAATCGGGTTTGCAGATCGGCAAAGAGATTATAGGAGATTATGACTTTTATATCAGATTCCGCCTTGGTGAATATAGTGCTACAGCCCATCAACCAATAAAGATCATGTATGTATTACCACCGATCCCTGATATGGGATCAATAGAATTGATCAAAGACGATATGAATGTAATTTTCATGGTTGATATAGGCCATAATAAGGATAGGGCCTATCCTTTCAGCATAGATGAGAAACTGATTAAGGAAGGAGAAGTCGTCTGGAAGAAAACCAAGGAGGTTATGATTAAAGAACCAATAAAATTAAGGGAAGAGATTACAGATCTAGATCCAGGAAAGTACATAATAAGGGTGGCAGTAAGCTATGGAAATGAGAGGGTTGAAATAGAGAAGCTATTCACCTTGGTAGGCAGTAAATTTGAATACCTTGCCCCATTAGTGAAAAATAGGACATTGACAATCAGTCTGGCGGTTATGGCCCTAACATCTATCATTGTTCTAGTTAAAGTTTTAAGAAAATCAAAAAATAAAATACCCAAGAAGCGTGACTTACGTAAATCGTCAAAGAGGAAAGGAAGTAGTTAAATGAAGCAGGTATAAACAATTAATAAATGGTATAAAGATATACTAGGATTCGTAAAATTCTTTGTTTAGTTTATTATTCATTGAAAATCAATACTTTAATAAATCTAAAAAGATACCCCTTTGCTATGATTCCGTTTACAAAAAAATATTCTCCAAATACTCTTAAGGATATTAAAGGGCAGGATAATGCTATCAAGGAGTTTAAGGAGTGGGTTTCTTCTTTTAAGGAGCAGAAGAAAAAGGCTGTGTGGATCTATGGGCCTTCTGGGTGCGGGAAGACCTCATTGGTGTATGCTTTAGCTAATGAGCTTAACTATGAGCTTATCGAGGTTAATGCTTCTGATACCAGGAACAAGGACCAGATCGAGCAGAAACTGGGCGGGGCTGTTTTTCAACAGAGTTTATTCTCTAAGGGAAAGATCGTGCTTGTTGATGAGATCGATGGGTTAGCCGGAAGGGAGGATAGAGGAGGGATGGCTGCCCTGATAAGGATAATTGAGAAGACCGGGTTTCCTGTTGTGCTTACTGCAACAAATCCCTGGGATTATAAGTTTAATAAGCTTCGGCGTAAGTGTAATCTTATCGAGTTAGATGCATTGAACTATATGGATATTGGTGAAGTGCTGGTTGGAATCTGTTCTAAGGAGAAGATAAAGTATGAGATTGATGTTTTGAAGTCATTGGCAAGGAGGGTAGGAGGAGATTGCAGGGCTGCTGTTAATGATCTGCAAAGTTTGACTGAGCTTACTAATGAGTTGAGCAAGGATAGTCTTGAGGAGCTGGAACAGAGGAGTAAAGAGGAAAGCATGCCTAATGCTCTACTAAAGGTGTTTAAGACCACGGATCCTAGAATAGCGATAGGTGCTTTTGATAATGTCAAGGAGGATATGGAACAAAGGGTGTTTTGGGTTGAGGAGAACCTACCTTATGAATATGACAAGCCTGCTGATCTGGCCAGGGCTTATGACAAGCTGAGTAAAGCAGATGTTTTTAACAGGCGTATAAGAAGATGGCAGCATTGGAGATTTCTGGTATATATAAATGCCCTTATCACAGCTGGAGTTGCTACCTCCAAGGATGAGAAGTATAAAAAGTATGTTCAGTACAAGCCCACTGGAAGATTATTGAAATTGTGGTGGGCAAATCAGAAATCTATGAAGAAGAAAGCGATTGCTGTTAAGATCGCTGAGAAGACGCATAGTTCTGTTAGAGAAGTGGTTAAGGATATTGAATACTTTAAGGTTATCTTTAAGAAGGACAAGGAGATGGCCAGAGAGATTTCTGAGTATCTAGATTTAGAGAAAGAAGAGATTGCTTGGTTGAGGAAATAGGTTTTTATCTGTAGGCTGGGGTGTAGGCAGGTTGAGTTCCAGGCAACGAAGGATTGTAGGCTGGGTTGGTTTCTTTTTTATCCCCTATAAATTTTCTCTTTAATGTTTTTAACAGCCCTTCTTCTCCTGCAATCAATGAGAATAATACATCATTAAATGTTGCAAGAGCCACCCTAGAAGTTGGATTAGCGAGATAGTTCATACTATAGAAATGTATTGGAGATAGCGTTAAGAATGCCTCAGCTACGCTTGATATGTATTTCTTCTTAAGATCTTCATTGTAGGCCTCTTTTAAGTAGCTAAAGATTTTTCCATTAAACAGACTTTTAACTAATCCCCAGCCACCATACTTCTGGGTTATATAGGTTGTCGCCCTATACCAACCTATCCAAGGAGCTGTCATTAACGGATTAAATGCAAGGGTTTTCATAATCTTTCCTGCCAGACTTACTGGAGAGCCTATTATGAAATCAGGGATAGCATATGCCCAATATGCCAAAGCACCACCAAAATTCGCCACTGCCAATGTCCTTCTCATATCTTTCCATGTTGTTTTTTTCTTTTTCTTTCTGTTAGCCAAATATTTACCAAATCCCAAACCTATTGGAGCCAAAAGACTAGCTGGACCTCCAATTAGATATGCCAATCCCGCAAATGGAAGGTATTTTGTAGTATCCCATAATATATTCTTTAATTTCCAGTCACTTTCTTCAACTTTGTTTTCTAAATCTGACCCTCCCTTAGGAGATGCTAGTCTTTGTTCCAGATTGTCATCTGCCATCTTTAGCACCTCCTTTGAAGAAGTTTATAGAGAAATCTACTGCATGAGACCTGTTTCGGAATATGCCTGCATCTACTAAGTTGTCTATTTTTTGGAGGAGTTCTCTATCTATAGATATGCTTAGTTTTGTTTTCAACTTACCTTTTCTCTAGAAGGCTCTTTAGGAAGAATTCAACAGCCTGGCTCTTGTTTTTGTGCCTGTTAATAGTCATTGATTCCCTTATCTTGAAAAGGCTTTTCTCGTCAACTGTAACGCTGATTTTGCTCTTCATAAAGGTAGTAGAACGTACTACCCTTATTTAAATCTATCTATTTTTACTATGTAAAAGTAGTTACATTATTTGTTGGTTCAAAAAAATTTTGAGTCAGTCCCTACCTCAACCCTAAAGGGCGAGGATTGATCGGGATTGACTAAATTTTTAGGAAATTAGGAAGCCTAAATGAAGCCATTCACCTCCAATCCTAAAGGATGGAGATATCTGGCTTCCTAATTTATATTGAAAGGCAGCCTATGGTTTAATGGATTATAGAATTAGAATAAGGTAAAAAGAAAGAGAAAAGGGTTAAGAATAGTATCTCCAGGTTATCTCTGTGTCTTCTTTTGGTGATCCGTCCCAGTTACCTCCAACCAAGGCTATGTCTTTCTCCCTTGTCTCAACACATAATGTTTGAGATGTCTTAAGGTTAACGTAGGCATTTGCATTGATTGATCTTTCCACGCAATCTGATCTTGTAGCTTCTTCTACTCCTTTGTCAATAGCCCATATACTTGACCCTGAGCTTTCAGCCCTTAAATAATCACGTCCTACAGCTGGAGAATATAGCTTCAATTTGAAGTCGTAATCATTGATGTCTATCTGAAAGAACTCTCCTTCATCAAAGTCGCTGTATCTCCAACCTGTTTTGTTCATTATTAGCGTTCCTTTTGTCATGGCATATTTTTCTTCTGACTCTTCTTCATCTGGCGCCTCTTTAATACACTCCCCATCCTTACAACCATAATCACATTTAACAACCTGGCTGAACATGCAGTTTGATGATTGGTAACCTACCCTGTCTTTATCCAAGCATTTGAAGCCAAGAGTGCATTCTTCTTTTTCTTCTGGTTCTTCTATAGGTTCATTTGGTTCTGTCACTGGTTCTGGTTCTTCGACAATTGGCTCCTCTTTAACGGTTTCTTCTGCTATTGGCTCTTCGACAATTGGCTCTTGAGGGGTTGGTTGTGTAGGTGTTGTCTCTGTTGATGTTTCTTCTGGTGCTTTTTCATTTGATTTTTGCATATATACAAAGAGAATGATTATTGCCACAACAGCAATTAAGATGATGATTTTAGAATTATCTGACTTTTTTATACTCTTTTTATTTTTCATGAACCCACCTCTTTTTGTCTCTTAGGTAACTACCCTAGTATTTAAATGTTTGTGAACATGAAATGCAATCACCTAAGGTAAATATTTATATATGCCTTTGATTTCCGGTTTGTTATGGCATTAACAATAGAGGATATTTCGGTTTTTTGCAAGAAGAAGGGATTTGTTTATCCTAATAGTGAGATCTATGGGGGTTTTGCTGGTTTTTTTGATTATGGGCCTTTGGGAGTAGAGATGAAGAATAATGTAAAGAAGGAGTTCTGGAGAAGATTTGTGACTCAGAGAGAGGATGTTGTTGGGATAGATGGCACAATAATCACCCACCCCAAGGTATGGAAGGCTTCGGGACATGTTGATTCTTTTACTGACTATATCTATAGATGTAACAAGTGCAAAACAGTAATCAAGGGAGATGATGATAAGGGCATGAGGTGTCCTAAGTGTGATATAGACATGAATAATGAGGGCAAATTCAACCTGATGTTTGAATCAAATGTTGGGCCTGTAAAAGGAAATACCTCTTACCTTAGACCTGAGACTGCACAGGTGATATTTACCAATTATAGGCTGGTGCAGGAAGGTGCCAGACAAAAACTGCCTTTTGGGATTGCCCAAACAGGAAAGGCGTTCAGGAATGAGATATCTCCAAGGGATTTTCTTTTTAGGAGTAGGGAGTTCGAGCAGTTTGAGATAGAGTTTTTTGTCCATCCTAAGAAATTTAATTCCTGTCCTTTTATCAAGGAAGTTGAGACTATGAAGGTTAATATCATAAGTGCTGAGAACCAAGAGAAGGGGAAGGAACATATTGTTATGAGTATAAAGGATCTTTTTGAGAAGAAAGTATGCGGCCAGTGGCATGCCTATTGGCTTGCCCAATACTATAAGTTCTTCCTGGATATGGGAATTGACGGAGAGAACCTTAGACTAAGGGAGCATCTCAAGGATGAGCTTGCTCATTATGCATCTGCTTGTTTTGATATTGAATATAAATTTCCTTTTGGATGGAAGGAGATACATGGTAATGCAGATAGAGGGCAGTTTGATCTAAAACAACATATGGAGTTTTCCGGTACAAATATGGAGTATTTTGATGAGGAGAGCAAAGAGAAGGTGATACCTTATGTTGCATCTGAGCCTTCTCAAGGTATCGACAGGGCATTTCTAGCATTTATCTTTGATGCTTATAAGGATGATAAGAAAAGAGGGAATATTGTATTAAGGTTGGATAATAGACTAGCTCCTGTCAAGGTTGGGGTATTTCCTCTGGTGAATAAGCTAAACGATAAGGCTAAGGAGATATTTGATGTTTTGAAGAAGGAATTCAGCTGTACATATGACAAAGGAGGGAGTGTAGGTCGTCGCTATGCTAGGGCAGATGAGATCGGAGTACCTTATTGTGTTACTGTTGATTTTGACAGCCTGAAGGATGGGGCTTGTACTATAAGAGATAGAGATAGCACTAAACAGGTTAGGATCAAGATTGATGATCTGGCTAATGTTCTAAACGGATTATTGAATGGTAAGGTTAAGTTTGAAGATGTTTTGAAACTAAGCAAGTGAGGTGAAAAATGGCAATAAAAGATTTACAGGCAAGACAAGGTCAGGTTGATATAATTGTAGAGGTTACTGAAAAGGGAGACGTCCGTGAGTTCGAGAAATTCGGAAAGCAAGGAAGGGTGTGTAATGCAAAGATAAAGGATGCTACAGGTGAGATGACCCTCACCTTGTGGAATGAACAGATCGATACTGTTAAGGTTGGTCAGAAGGTCCATATCATCAATGGCTGGGTCTCAGAATGGCAGGGGGAGAAGCAGCTCAGCACTGGAAAGTTTGGGCAGCTAGAGGTTGTCGGTGAAGGTGATGAGAGTGTCGATGAGGCAGAAGAGGCTGAGGTTCTGAATAAGAAAGAGATGTCAACAGATGAAGGAGAGAACATTCTTACAAAGGATGAGCAGCTAGAGGAAGATATTGTTAAGGACGAAGAGGAGATAAAATAATGAAATACAGCCAGGCAAATCTTGGCAGGATTCTTGTAGTGCGATTAGAGGATAAGGATACCCTTCATGTTTGTGTTGAAGAGCTTGC
This sequence comes from Candidatus Nanoarchaeia archaeon, assembly GCA_028279655.1. Classification (GTDB taxonomy): domain Archaea; phylum Nanobdellota; class Nanobdellia; order Woesearchaeales; family JACPBV01; genus JAHWHQ01. The sequence goes on from JANQNH010000021.1 coordinate 8,336, forward strand.
AAAGAAAGAGAAGATAGAACGTGCTGCTGTTATTGCTATAGGCGGTGCAGATAAAGGAAGCAAGCTGGTTGTAGGGCCTAAAGAGGGAAGGGCAGAGAAGATTGAGCCCATGGTTAAGGTGCTGGAAGGAGTTCATGAGATTGCTGCTGTAGGGACTATATTTCCAGATGTTGAAGGGAATCCTAAGCTGCATATGCATGCATCGTGTGGTCGAAGTGATGATACGATTACTGGGTGTGTAAGGGAAGGGGTGGATATATGGCATATCGGTGAAGTAATAATATTTGAGCTTACTGGGAATGATGCTTCTAGGAAGGTGGATGAGGAGACTGGATTTGAGCTGTTGAGTGTGTGAATAGTTCTTAGAACAATAATAAAGTTTATAAAGTGAGTATTAGTTCTGTAGTATAAAGGTTGAGCACAATGGGGATTTTAAGAGTAACTCTCTTAAGACCAGAACCTTAGCTCAGCCTGGGAGAGCACTAGTTTGCTTTCAAGCAAGGTGATACTGAAGATTCCTTGCTGAGAACTCAGATCTGATGACTGCTCATGCAGGATGATTATCGGAGATCTAGGTGTCGCGGATTCAAATTCCGCAGGCCCCATTTTTTTCTTTTCTAATTTCTTATAGAACTATGCCGCACCTAACAAACTAGTGGCCATTATCTTGTTTGCTATGAAGTTGAAGATAAGCATTATCGCTCCTGCTACGACTGTGTATAGTATGGTGGACCTTATGAGGTTGTTTCCAAGAAGGTATCTTTCATTCAGCTTATCAGAGCCGTTCTGGATGCCATTGGATAGTATGGTCAGGATATAGGTTATCTGTACTACGTATATGCCTACGACCAGCTGGAAATAATAAGTTGGTACTCCTTGGCCGAAGAACCCTGATGCAATGGCTCCTCCCATGCCTCCTTCGGATCCTTCGGTGAGCTGTTTCATCTGTAAGGCTAGCTTTCCTAATATTGTTGTGACCATAGAGGTTATACCTATCACTATCCCTGCGATGACTGGCGTAAGGAACTTTATCTGTGAGTTCATTGAAGATATTACCTCTGCCATGAGGTCTTTAAGGCGTTCGTTAACCTTGTGAATCTCCTTTATGTATCTGGAGATGTTCATCAGCGCCATGGCTGCTACTTTTGGGCCTTTCTTCACTGATTCTATAAGCACTTTCATGGAGCTTTGGATGAGATTTGAAGGAAAATATACGACAGCCCCATGCTTTGGATTGAATATAGCTTCAGCAACACCCATGCCCAGCCTTCTTATGTTTAATGAAACCATCTGGAAGAAAGAGCCAGAGGTGGTTCCTTGCATTGCTGTGGCAACCTTTCCAAACGCGGTTTCTGCAGGAAGGCCATCTCCTAACCTATTCCCAAGCTGGAAAAGACCAGAAGCAAATTCCTGCTCCAGTTCCTCTGTCTTTTTCCTTATCTCTATTACTTTACTTGAGCGTAACTTGAAGTAGTAACCCAGAGAGAATCCAGCACTGATGGTGATGAAGAGACTTAAAAGAGAGGCTCCTAACCCGAAAGGACCTATAGTCTTATCGGTTTCTGTAGTCCTGTAATCCAGAAGACAGAAGGCCCTAAGGCATGTTGATGATTCATCATCATCTCCAAAACCCAGGTTGGACTCATCTTCAATAAACATATGTAAAATCAATGGGCTTAATCCAATAATCAAGAATAAGATAGCAATCGTAACGCTAAGGTGTATTGGTCTTATCTTTATCTCTGTTTTTCCTGCTTTTAGGGTAAGACCTTTGTATTTCTGGTATTCCGGTAGTTCGCTTATATCTGTGTTGCCATAGCCTGTTGGCCTTTTTGAGAGTATGGTCTTACCCAGATAGAAGACAAGAACAGGCAATCCTATGTTATAGAGCAGGGATATATAATACCATTTAACATTGCTCAGGAAGCTTACGATCAATGGCATTATGACCAAGCCTAGGATGGGAAGTATTATACCCAACATATGGAGCATGGTAATTGGACTCTTGAGGTTTTGGGCGTAATGCAACATCCTTTCGTATGTTTCTGTAAGTATAACGTCGAGCGCCTTATCCAGGGTAGCTACCCTTGTCTTTTCCTCTCCTTCGTATAGGGAGGCTTCTATAAGATGGAAGGACTCTATGAATTCCAGATTCCATTTCCTCCATGTCTGCAGGTATGCCTCTAAGGACTCTTTGATAGTAGAATAGTGTTCTGTCTCTACATTCCATACAATCTTCTTAAGGTCCAGATTCAATGGGGGTGCAATATGATCAGAAGCAAACCTTAATGCCAATTCAAGATTAGAGGTATGCCTCATATATGTTACCACATAGAAAACACAAAGAACCATCTGATTAGAAGCTTTCAGACGCCAGGTGTTTGCCAGGAATATTGGCAGTTTACCAAGGGGGCCTATTATGGATATCCCCAGGATTATGAAAAAGAGGACAACAAAGAAGGATTTGAAGAACAGTATTGATATTATAGAGGTTACGACAATGAGGAAAAGCGGAAAGACCATAGCAAAGGATGTTGCTCCTGTCGGAGTAATATTAAGATGGCAGATATTGATAGATTCCTTTAACTCCTCTTCTTTCTTCTTATCCGGAGTTACCTTAACAAGACCCTCAGAGATGTTACATGCCTTTTCATAAAGGGTCATATGGCCTGGGATATATTCATCCTTAAATTCAAGATACTCTTTGGTCATTGTCTTTTCTTCAAAATTCTCTATCCCTTTCTCTACTGTAGGACCTAGTTCTGATTCTATCTTCTTTTTGTACCTATCAATCAGATCCCTCATCTCTTCTTCTGGCATTTTATTGTACTTTTCTCTTTTTTATACTCCTTTTAAGCCATTCGTTCCATTCAAAGAAAATCCTTTTTGAATCTAAGGAACCAACCTCATCTTTTATCTTATCTGATATCCTATGATATTCGTCGTTGCTTTGAATAACAAATTGAGCTTCTATCAGGGAAAGATCCTTATGTTTAACAGCAAAATCAACCAAGGTTTCTTTGATCTTTGCCCTTAATTGTATGTTATCCCATACTGCATCCCAATTACCTGCCCACTCTTTGATTGATCCTGCTATTGACTTAAGTATTTCAGATTCTCCGTTAATTAGGTCTTGAGAGGGTACAAGTTCGTCTGTCTTGCTATCATACTTCATAAGATCTGAGAATCCGTTTTCCAGCAGAGGGTCCTTGTCCCATTGTTTTCTTATCTCTGTTATCTGAGTTACCCTTCTCCATTTGTGCATGCCGTCTGCTGATTTTATCGGATTAGCCACCACTACGAAATCCGTTGCCTTAAAGCTTGTTCTTGGAACTCCAAGATCATTAACAACCCTGTCAAAGACGCCGTAAGGGGAGTCTCCATGGATAGTTCCTGCTACAACGTTTGCCAGTGCTCCTACACGCATGGCTTCATAAAGGGATTTTGCCTCCGTGCTTCTTACTTCTCCTACAATTAGGCAAGAGTCTCCCAAACGTAAGGTGGTCCTTATACCTTCCTCTGCAGATACCTCTGATGTTGCCTTTGTCATTGCTGCTGCTACCTTCATCTGCTGGATATTATAGCCTAGTTTTCTTAATCCTTCACCTGGGAGTTCCAGGGTATCTTCTATAGTTATTATCCTATATTTTCGCATTATTTCTGTTAGGATTGCACCTAGCAAGGAGGTTTTACCTGCTGACCTTGTACCTGCTACAAGCATTGTCCTTGATCCGTCTACCAGGAAGCTGATTATTCCTGCTCCTAATGGATTCAACATTTTGTTATGAATGAATAAAGGAAGTGTCCATGGCTTGTCTCTGTGTCTTCTGAAGGCATATGCTAATCCAGTAGGATCAAGAGGAGAACTTATCACTGCAACCCTTGATCTAGCTCCTGGCAGGATTAGTTCTGTGTCAAGGATAGGGTTTGCCTCATCCAAGGGTCTTCCTGAGATCATCCTCAGTTTAGAAGCCCATGAATCTGCCTCTGTTGTTGTCGGGATTATATTGGTTCTACAGTCTCCAAAGTCTGCATGAACTATGAAAATTGGGATTTCTCCCATCGGAGAGTTTATTGTTATGTCCTGTATTTTTTCATCTTGTAGAAGGACTTCTATCAGACCGAATCCTACTGTGTACCTCACCAGGATATTGGTCAATTCGTCAATCTCCTTGTCGCTAAGCTTTATTTTCTTGAACTGCGTCAGTTCTTCAATCAGATCGTGGCCTATATTGTAGAAAACAGCCCTCATCCTTTCAGGATCAACAAACTCTGATTCCTTTGGCTTGTGCTCGGTCATTATCTTTCTGGCTGAATCTAAGATTTCATACTTATCTTCACTAAGCCTGAATTCAGGAGGATTTATGTGATAGAGATATTGGATTGTATCTGGAACGTTAAAGATCGTAACTTCTGTGTTGTTGACCTCATAGGAGTCCAGTTCTTCTCCTTCTTCTGGGAATTTTGACATCAGTTTTGTGAAGAGGAAATCCGGCTTTATCAATGGCTTGAAAATCATCCTATAAAGATCCCTTGACCCTACCTTGTAGCCTGCTAAATGTGGTTTTGCTGTTGTTATTATCTGAGTTTTATCTAACATGTCGGTCAGGTGTGTGACTAAGGAGATATACTTTTGTTCGCAGTGCTTGCACCTATCATCAGTTGCTTTTTGGGCTTTTATGTGTTCTTCCCTAAGTATTCGCTTTAATTCCACGTAGGCTCCTATTGGATCTGACCTTAGCATGTTTGATATTATGTTTTTTATCTCTGAGTACCATTTTGTTATGCATTTGGTGCAGGACTTATCATAGACAAATGCATTATAGCTAAGGATATCCCTCTGTCTAACCAATTTTTTATAAAGGTCTGCCAGCTCCTTTAGGAAAACTGTCTGAGAATAATCATATTCAATATTTCTTCTTTGGAAATAAACTACCTTAGTAACTGTCCCTGCCTCGTTCAGGATATCTATGGTCTTAGACATTGTTATAGGGTCTCCTTCTAAGGATGGAACCCTAGTATATGTTTCGCAGTTAACCTGCAGAATTATCTCTTCTCCTTCCCTAACTATGTCATATGAGAATGGTTTTTTGTCGAATAAAGCCATTATCTATCTCCTCTTTTTCTATTATGTTATTTAATCTGTCTAGAAAATTTTAATAACAATAACGGCTTCGGACGGTCTCGCTTTGCTCGACCTATTCGGCACCCCGATGGGGGCAACCCCTGCCTCATCCTCGCCATTGTTATTAAAATTTTCATTATCTAATCGTTATTTATCTTCTCCCTTCAATTTTTCTAAAGCGATCTCGATGAGATGTGATTTATTCCTGAACCTTGTTTTGTCCTTTAGCTTGTTGTTTATCCATACAATGAGCTCTTCATCGATTGTTGCTGAGATTGGTCGTTTACCCATCTTTAGTTTTATATTAGAATATGTAGTTTATAATACTTTCTATTATTTAATATATTTTATAATATATTTAACTATTAGAGGCAGAATATGTTTATAAATAAAAATATAATCCTTTCTTAGTATGTTTGAAATGAAAGATATTTTTAAAGATGGAATTGACATCACATTTTATGAGCTTCCACCTGGGGTTGATCCAGATAAAATAATCGAAAAACTACTTTCAATAGATGACCTCATTTTACAAAAAAGAGGAGATCCAGATTGTACAGACCCATGGAATCCATTTAATTCTGAAGAGATTTTGGACCCTAAGGGTAGACATATTTTGGATTTATATAACTTTCCTGATCGAAAACCACAATACCGTGTAGAGTTAGGTAGAGATTGTAGATATTTTTTAGGAGCTCTTCTTCCAGATTAACTTCTTCACCAAATATGGATTTGTAGATAATCAGAAAAAAACACTAAACAAAGCTGCAAAGAAATTATATCCGTCAAATCCTGGAATAGGGAGCATATTGAATATGCATAGGAACATGTTAATCTTTCCCATGGGAACTATTATCTTATAGTATTTTCTGTCTACTAGCTTGTATTTGACTACTGCCAGGGCTGCTAGCCATAATAAGAGGTTTGTTAATGGGCCTGCAATTGAAACAAAGGCTGATTGCAACGCTGGGAGGGGGGTGTGAGAGACGTAGCCCCCTATAAAGAACAATAATGGGAATCTCATCAGTTTTAGAAGGATAACAATTGCATACATTGTATAGGGTGCATGCAATGTTGCTTGCGCTCCAAAGGACATAGCCACAAACTTATGGGCCAGTTCGTGCAGGACCACAGCAGGTGCTGTTATCATAGCTGCATGTTTTATGTTTTCCCATAAAGGCGGCCTTTGGTAGTATTTTAATGGATCATAGCCTTCCAAGGGTTCTCTTTTGAAGAAATCTGAGAATATATAACCTATTGCAAAGGTCATTATAACTATGTCAATTATCTCTCCTATTGAGATCATCTTATTTCTCAGGTATTATAATCCAAGCTATTATGTATGCTAATATTCCAGAGCCTCCTGCTAGAACGAAGATTACCCACAGTAATCTGATCAATGTTGGATCTGTATTAAAATATTCTCCTATTCCTCCGCAGACTCCTGCGATGACTCTGTCCTTCTTGCTCCTATAAAGCCTTTTTATATTCTTATTTGTTGCCATTTTTATGTTAAGCCCCCTATAGTTTTTATTTAGCCTTACGAAAATCAGGTAAAGCAATGCTCCAATGAAGTTAAAAAAGAAAATAACCAGTATCCATAAGAGTTTGTCTGGATCTTTAAGGTTGGACCGTATGCAACTTACTAAAGCCCATATCCAGAATACTATGGATAATATAAAAAAAATTGGGATTACGAAAAAAAAGCCGAACGGGAAAAAGATTGACCTAAACATAGTAATCGATAGTAGTAGGGTATTTATAAAGATTTTCTTTAGTTAATCTTCTATAAGATACTCAGGTACATTAACATCATCATCCTTTACTGTGTTGAAGGAGGCGTCTGAGAATGTATAATCTTTCTCTCCTGACTTTATGCTGTAGATAAATCCAAAGTTAGAGTCTATAACGACCTCCCCTATATTAGTGTCAAGTTTCCATGACTGCTTCCCATAATAGAATCCCTCATCTATCTTACTTGAATCAGTTATTCTGGCAAGCCAATCAATAGGGGTATCCAAATATGCCTCATTGTAATCCAAATCACCTATCTTTCCAGTCTCCCTGCCGCATCTTGAGTGAGAGATGCACCATTCCTCTGCAGTCTGTTTTTCTGTGTCAATATATATCTTATTATCATCTGATAAGGACCCAATTCTAATTTTGTTATCTTTTACATAGATGTTATACATTTTTCCTAAAGGTGTCTTGTATTTGTAATAGTAGCTATGTATCTTTTTTTCTGCCAGACCCAGGATCTTTTGTATCTCTTCCTCTTCGCTTAGAAGGGGTTGTTCAACTTCAGGAACGATCTCTTCTGCTCCATCATCACCTAATTCTGCTCCAATGTCCTCTTCATCATCATAGTGTATCTCCTCTTCTGGTTCTTCTACTGGATCTTCTATCGTTTCCTCTGGTTGTGTCTCTTCTGGTGGCTCTGTGGCTGGTGCTTCAGGTTGTGATGGAGGTGGTTGAACTGGTTGTGAAGGTTCTAAGGCTATCTCTTCAGATGTGCAGCCAACCACGAACAGAATTAAAATGCATAATGCAACATATTTGTATCTCATTTTATCACCTTTTTTTATTGTTGGAAGGAGTTTATTTAAAGTTTGTTGATTTGAGTAAGTGTTTCGCTTATGCTCAACACTTTTTTCCTCCCCATAATACCCCGACTAAAGTTGCTTTTCCCACCCCTACATTTAGATTATGCATAGCACAACTAAATCTAAAATTAGGATGGAATCACATCAGAATCTTTTACAGAGTTGAAGGATGCGTCTGTGAATTCCCAAACCTTTTTTCTTTCTTCTAACTTGTAAAGGAAACCGTAATATGATTCTACTGTTATCTTACCAATATTTGTATTCAGATAAAACGCCTCTCTTCCTTCAACCTGCCTTTCATCTATCACTTCTGCACTGGTCACTTTTTCAAGCCAATCCAGTGGTGTATCTATGTATGCGCTTTCATAGTCTAGGTCTTTTACTTTACCTACAGTTCCTTCACAATCGGAATAACCAATACAGTGGGCTTGAGCTGTTTTCGTTTCCGTGTCGAGGTAGATTGTATTGTATCTTTTATCTTTATCATCTGTGTTTGCTTCAGGTAAGGTTATCCTGATGTTTTTGTCTTTCACAGATATCTTGTAGGCTAGATCGCTTTCAGGATTTTTGTAGTTGTAGGAATAACTTTTTAGTTTTGTCTTTCCTTTTTCAAGGATTTCCCTGATGTCGTTTGGTATTTTGATTATCTCTTCTTCTTGAGGTTCCTCTTTTAATTCTTCTTCTGGTTCTTCTGGGGGGGCAGGAGCAGTTGTGCCCGTAGTCTCTGGTTTTGCAGGAATTTCCTGTTGCTGGATTTCTTGGTTTTGCTGTGTTGTGCAGCTAACTAGTAAAACAAGAACTAATACAATAAGATATATCTTTAGTTTCATAAAAACCACCTCTGGTTCTTTTGTTTAACGCAAAACTATATAAATTTTGCTGAATTCTCGAGTTTTATGACTGATTTAATCGCTTGTTTATCAACTGGAAAAGGGACTATAGTGCATGTCGAGAGGGTTATAGAAGGAATGGAGTGGGGCAAGATTTTCCTTATAAGTGATGGTATGTTCAAGGATAAGTTCAATTGTTCTAAGGAAGCGGAGCTTATTATTGTTGATAAGAACAAGACAATAAGCGAGATGTCTGATGAGATAAAGAAGGCTCTTTCTGGAAAAATCTCTGATCTGGAGGTTGGCCTTAACATTGTTTCAGGAGAAGGCAAGGAACATATGGCAATTATATCTGCTTTGTTATCTTTGGGATTAGGGATTAGGTTGGTTGCATTGACCAGAGAAGGAGTTAAGGTAATCTAGACAGATATATCCTGTATCCTGATTTCTTTGCTATCGATTCTACGTTATTGAAGATTTCATTCATCTTTTTTTCCAGCTCTTTGCCCCCTTTGTTGTGTCTTGCTACTAATTGTAATAGGCCTCCTTTTTTTAGATGGGGTTTTGCCTGTTGGATTATCTGGAAGCACACCTCTTTTCCTGCTGTCTGGGGCGGGTTTGTTATTATTGTGTTGAAGGTTTCCTTTATTCCTTTATATAGGTCTGATTTTCTTGTTTTGGCGTTGGTTATACTGTTTAGTTCGGTGTTATTTCTGGCTAATTTAACCGCTCTTTCATTTATATCTGTCATCAACACCTTTGTAGAGGGGAATGCTTTTGCAATTGCGATTCCTATAGGGCCGTAGCCACATCCCAGATCAAGTATCTCCCAGTTTTCCTTAATTATGCAGTTTTCTATCAGCAGGTGTGTCCCTGGATCTATCCTTTTTATAGAAAAAACTCCAGATCCAGTATAAAGCTTAAGTTTATTTCCTCTTAGTTCACAGTTTAGCTCTGTGATTCTTAACTTGGATGTTTGTTTTTCAGAGTAATAGTGTTCTGTCATTCCATTATACCATATAGTCTTAGAAGCAACCTATTTGTGGATCTTACTATGTCTGGCCCTATCCCCTGCACAATCATGCAGTTGTCCTTAAAAATAACTTTTGGCTCTGGCTCTTGCTGCAGGTATAGAACAGCTTTAGATGTGCTGTTGCAGGTGATTATCGGCCTTGTAGAACAAGCTTTTGTCTGGTTTTTGTCGCAGGCTGCAACTGGAAACTTGTTGAAAGCCTTTATAATGCTCTGATCAAATTCACCTACTGCTAAGGCAACATAGTTAAGGTTTTGGCCTAACGGATCAAAGGTTACAAATATTTCCTTGTTAGCATTGAATATATCTGCATTGAAATCTCCAATTATAGGTATGTCTTCAACTGCTTTTGGACCGTAATGCAAGGGTATATTAAATATGGATGTTCCTGAAATAGTCTGCACTTGGGTGTACCATAAACCGTTTGCATAAACAAAGGAATATCCTCCATATATGTAACCCTCCTCTGGGTTTAGCTTCCCTCTAAGGTTTAGTGAGTGCAGGTCCTCTATTGTTTTTGGTGCTTCTTCTGCCTGAAAGAACCTGAATCCGAATATAATTACAATGGCTATTATTATCGCTGCTATTGCCACCATCAATGCCTTATCAGAGTTCTTTTTTTCTGATTCTGGCTCTATCTCAGTCTCTTTTATCTCTTCGTTTACTTCTTCAGGTTTAATCTCCTTGATATCTTCCAAATAGATCCACCTTATTCCATTATACCAAATATAGAATATAGTATTCGGTCTTTTATTCTAAGTATGTCCATATTATTTCTTGCTTCTGCAATTATGCAGTTATCCTGCAGTGTGACTTTTGTCTGATTAGAATGTTGGAAGTAGATTATGGGTACTGCCAGTGTTGCATCCATGCATGTGATTATCGGCATATCATAGGTATTGTTTGTTGTAAAACCACTTCTAACATAGATGTTTAGTGTACTTAGAGAAATACCCATATTGTATTGCGCCAAAGATATATCCTCTATATAGATATCATCAGTATCTGAAGTTATATCTATCTCTGGTTTGTTAAGCAAGATTGTTTTTGTCTCTTCGCTTAGTTCTATCTGTTCTACCTCTGAAGGGAAATAGTCAAAGCTTAGCCGCTGGTTGTTTATTGTAGTAAACCATTGGGTCTGTGTTCTTGTAAACTTGAAGTCTTTGTATTTAAAGGAATCTGTCTCCCCACTATATATGAAGCCCACTATTGAGCTTACAAAAATGAAAACTATGAAGAAAACAACAAATGCTCCGAACTTTGATTTTTTTTCCTTTCTCATATCTTATTGATTTAATAGTTAATATATAAAGGTTTTTCTTCATTCTGGTTGGTTTTTTTATTTGTATATATTAATTTATATATAAATTGATATATATTTAAATAGTAATATTTAAATATATGTTATAGGTAATTCTAATTATAATGTCTAATAAGTCAATCCTTCAATTTCCTAACAAGCAACAGTTCATAGTCACTATACCTAAGGGTTTGGTTTTGGCTAAAGGCTGGAAACAAGGGGATAAACTGGAATTCATTATCGATAATAACGGGGAGATCATGATTAAGAAGGAGCGTAAACTTTAAATATAAGTTGATTTTATAACTTTTAATAAATATTAAAAGTTGTGAAAAACAAAATGTGATTGAAATGGAAGGTTTTGAAAAAAAGATCATAGAACTCTTTTATGAGATGGGTAAAGGTCAGGGAATGCAGGATCAGCTGATGATGACCTTGTTTGCCAAACTATATATCGCTCCTGAACCTGTTGCAATGGATGACCTAGCTAAGGAAACAGGCTATAGTCTGGCTTCTGTAAGCAACAAGGTTAAGATGTTTGGCCCAATGTGGCAGGTAAAGAGGATTAGGAAGCCAGGATCAAAGAAACTTTTCTTGTATATGGAGAAAGACATCCTTAAGATATGGAAGGATGCTTTGATCAAGAAGGAAGAACATGTCATAAGCAGATTAAAAGAGAAGCTGCCCCCTATAGTAAAAGAATATAGGGGTAAGGTAAAGTCTGATATTGACAAGAAGAAACTCAAGATAATAGAGGAATACTATAACCAGATATTGAAATTTGAAGGAGTGTTGAAGAAGATCATCAAAGAACTTGAAAAGGTACAATGAAGGATGTAACGATAAAACTGGATAATGTATGGAAGATCTATAAGATGGGTGAGGTGGAGGTCCCTGCATTGAAAGGGATAAACCTTGAGGTAAAGCAAGGGGAGTTTCTGGCTGTGATGGGTCCATCTGGAAGCGGTAAAAGTACTGCAATGAATATGATTGGGGTATTGGATATACCTACCAGAGGGAAGATATCCCTGAAGGGACAGGATATCTCAAAGCTGTCTGAGTCAGACCTGGCTCAGATAAGGGGAAAAACAATAGGATTTATCTTCCAGCAATTCAACCTGATATCCACTTTAAGTGCACTGGAGAATGTTACATTACCCATGATATTCCAGAATATGCCCAAAGATGAAAGGGTCGAGAGGGCGCTAAAGCTTTTGGAGATGGTCGGATTAAGAGAAAGGATAGATCATAAACCAGGAGAGATGAGCGGCGGGCAGCAACAGAGGGTTGCGATAGCCAGATCATTGATAAATGATCCTGAAGTCATACTTGCAGACGAACCTACAGGGAACCTTGATTCAGAATCAGGGCATAAGGTAATTGATTTTCTTCAGGATCTTCATAAAAAAGAGAAGAAAACAATCGTTATGGTCACTCATGATGAAGATATAGCAAAATTTGCTGGGAGGACTGAATACCTGCATGATGGACAAATTGTCAGAGGAAGAAAAAGATTTTAACGAGGTGTTTTAAATGAACAAAAAAATATTAATCGGAATTTTGGTTTTGAGCATGATAGTTTGCAGTTCTGGTGTTTTTGGAGCATCAACTTCTGCAACTGGGAGGACACAACTGTATTTTCATGATGTAGATGTAACTATGGTAAATCATGATCCTGATCCTGCGGAGGCTGGCAGGTATGTCACTGTAAGGTTTAAGGTTGAGAATACAGGGGCGGAGACTGCCAAGGATATAGTCCTTGAGATATTGCCTAAGTATCCTTTTTCCCTGGATCCTGGGGAGAGTGCAATCAAGAGCATAGGTTCTGTTAGAAGCAGACAGATTGGAGATACGGGGGTTATTGAGGATTATAGGCTAAGGATCGATGAGAATGCTATTGAAGGGGATAATGAGATTGAGTTAAGGTACAACATTGACGGTGGATCTTGGATCAAATTAGAGCCTTTTGATATTGAGGTTAACCCTCATGATATAATCCTAAGCATAGCCAGTGTGGAATCACCAAGCATGATTAATCCTGGTGAGGTTAGCAGGATCGATATTAATCTTGAGAATCTTGCCTTGAGTTTCCTAAAGGAGGTGAAGGTAAAACTAAATATAGATGATATACCCTTTGCTACAATAGGTTCCACAAACAGGAAGATAATAAAGCAGATAGAAGCAGATTCTACGGCTATGGTGAGCTTTAACATAATGGCTGAACCGGATGCAGAATCACAATTATACAAGGTTCCTATTGAACTTGAGTATAACGACAGGTTGGGTGTAAAATATAATAAGACAGAGATTGTTGGATTGATAGTTGGGGCAGAACCTGACCTGAGCGTGATAATTGATGACTCTGAGATCTATAACAGTGGAGGTACTGGGGAAGTCTCGATAAAATTAACTAACAAAGGAGTCACTGACATCAAGTTCGTGAATTTAATGTTGCTGGATGGGGAGTATACCATCCTCTCTCCGGAAGAGGTGTATGTAGGGAATATTGATTCTGATGATTATGAGACTGCAGATTTTAATCTGAAGCTGGATAAATTAAAGACAGAAGAGGTTGCATTGCCTCTTATTTTAGAGTATAAGGATGCTAATAACAACGAATACAAGGAAGAGATCAGATTACCGTTGAAGCTTTATTCGTCATCAGATGCCAAAGCAATAGGAGTTAAAAAAGGAAACAGCACTGTGGGAATAGTAATTGTGTTGATTATTGTTGTAGGTGGGTTCTTTATCTATAGAAGGTGGAGGAAGAAGAAAAAGGGACAAAAGATGGACGGATTTGGTACTAAAGTCCCTTTCTTAGGGAAGAAATAGAACAGGCTTGAAGTAAGGAGGCAATATGCTAAAGGATTATTTCCTTTTCTCTTTTAATAATCTGAAGTCCAGGAAATTAAGAAGCTGGCTGACTATGTTAGGTATATTTATAGGTATAGCTTCAGTTGTTGCTCTTATCGGCCTGGGAGAAGGGCTTAGGAATGCTATCAATGCACAATTTGGTTTTCTCGGTTCGGATATAATCAGTGTTACTGCTTCTGGGGGTTTTGGACCTCCGGGAACGGGTGTTGTTGATCCCTTGACTGATGAGGAGATAAAGGCTATAGAGAATATTCCTGGGATCGAGGAATCTGCAGGGAGGATACTTGAATCTGGAAAGCTGGCTTTTAACAATAAGGTTGCTTTTGGTTATGCTGCAAGCATGCCTGATGGTGATGATAGGGATCTTATGGAGCATATCTTTAACCTGAAGGCTGAGAGGGGGAGGCCTTTGCAGGATGGAGAGAGCGGGTCTGTATTTTTGGGGTATTCCTTTATAGAAGAGGACAATCCTTTTGGGAAGCCTATCCTTCCAGGAACCAAGGTCGAGGTATTAGATGAGGAGTTCAAGGTTGTCGGGATAATGGAGAAGAAAGGAAATTTCCAGCTGGATGGTATTGTTCTTATGAATGAGGATGATCTCAGGGGGCTGGTGGATAGGCCTGGAGATGATTATGATGTTATTGGTGTAAGGTTTAATGAGGATGCTGATGTTGCAAGAGTAAAGAGTGATATCGAGAAGAAACTTAGGAAGATAAGGGATGTTGACGAAGGAGAGGAGGATTTTTCTGTACAGACTCCTGAGCAGGTTCTGGAAACAGTAAATTCAACCATACTTGCTGTTCAGATATTTGTGTATATAATCGCAGGAATCTCCCTTTTGGTAGGGGGGATCGGGATAATGAACACTATGTATACCTCTGTTGTAGAGAGGACAAAAGAGATTGGGATAATGAAATCTATAGGGGCCAGGAACTCTGCTATTTTTACCCTATTTTTTGTCGAGTCTGGATTATTGGGATCTGTAGGGGGAGCTATAGGAGCAACGCTTGGTTTTTTATTAGCAAAAGGTGTGGCTTTTATCGGAAAATTAGCACTGGGTTCTGACCTGATATCTGCAGATATCGGTTTTGGCCTGATATTTGGATCTTTGGCATTCTCATTTATAATCGGTTCTTTTTTCGGAACATTGCCTGCTTTGCAGGCTTCAAAGCTTAATCCTGTTGATGCCTTAAGGTACACGAAATGAAACTAGACCTATTGAAATACTCGGTATCAAACCTGTGGAGCAGGAAGATGAGAAGTTTCCTTACAATACTTTCTATACTCATAGGGATAACTTCCATATATGCATTGATAAGCTTTGGACAGGGTATCAACAAATATATGGAGGATTTTGCGCAGGAGATGGGCTCGGATAAGGTATTCCTGATGCCTGGAGGGGGGCTTTCAAACGCTCCTGGAACCAGCAATATAATGTTTTCAGAGGATGATCTGGATTTCATCAGCAAAAGCAGAGGTATCAGTGAAACAACGGCGATGATGATCGACTTTGGGAAGGTGGAGTTCAAGGATTTCAGAGAGAAATACCCTTATGTGATGGGGCTTTCTACAGAAAGCGGTGAGAAGAGACTTATAGAAGAGATGTTTGGCGGAATAGGGGTTATGGAAGGGAGAGGTTTAAAGAAAGGGGATGTGCTGAAAGCAGCTGTAGGCTACTCTTATACCATACCCAACAGGATGTTCAAGAAGGCTATGTCTGTGGGGGATAAGATAGAGATAAACGATGTAAAGGTTGAGGTGATTGGGTTTTATGAAGAGATTGGGAACCCCGGGGATGATTCAAATATCTACTTATCTCAAGAAGGCTTTAAAGAGATATTTGATACAGAGGAGTTTGAATATATCTACATGAGGGTCGCTCCTGGTGAGGATCCCTCTGATATTGCTGAAAGGGTAAAGGAGAGGTTCAGAAAAAGAAGGGGACAGAAAGAAGGGGAAGAGGATTTCACTATACAGACATTTGAGGATGTTATGGCAACATTCACAAATATGATAATGATCCTTAACGGGGTTTTGGTTATGATCGCGCTTATATCTCTTGTTGTTGCTGCTGTCAATATAATGAACACAATGTATACATCTGTACTTGAAAGGACAAAGGAGATTGGGATAATGAAGGCTATCGGTTCAAGAAACAGGCAGATACTGAATGTTTTTTTGGTAGAATCTGGAATTCTTGGACTGGTTGGTGGTGGTTTGGGTATCTTATTAGGGTATAGTATCGCAAAGATGGGACAAGCTGCTGCAAGGGCTGCTGGCCTAACTTTCCTTAAGCCCCATTTCCCACTATGGTTGACTATTGGTAGCTTATTGTTTGCTTTTTTGATTGGTGCTCTTTCAGGGACCTTGCCTGCTATCAGAGCTTCAAAGCAGAAGCCTGTGGATGCATTGAGGTATGAGTAGTATATTTAATTTTAAAGAATAAACCACCACCAACATAGGCACCTACGGACAAAGCTTCGCTTTGTCCTACTCGGCACCCCGAAGGGGGCAACCCCCACCTCGTCGGTACCATTGTTGGTGGTTTTTCCATTAACTTAATAAATGGATGCTATCCTCTTTCTTTTTTATGAGAAAGGATCTGACTATTGGTGGGATAACGAAAACCATATTGGTTACAGCTATGCCTATGGTATTTGCTCTTCTATTGCATACCGGATTCAATATTGTTGATGCAATTTATGTAGGTCGTATCAGTGCAGAGGCTATTGCTGCTGTTTCACTGGCATTTCCTATAATGTTCTTTGTGTATGCTCTTGCTGGAGGGGTTGGTGTTGGGGCAACTTCTTTGATTTCCAGATATGTTGGCGCTAAGGAGATTGAAAAGGCAGATAATGTTGCTGAGCATGCTTTATTGATAGGTGTTGTTTTAGGGCTTTTGTTAACTGTTTTGGGGCTGGTATTTGGAAGGGGGCTGTTGATGTTAATGGGTGCTGATTCTTTGGTTGATCTGGCCTTGAGTTACCTGAATGTAATCTTTCTAGGAACTGTATTTATGATGATATTCGTCGTTGGGAACAATATCTTTAGAGGAGAGGGAGATATGAAGACACCCATGGTATTCATGACTGTTGCTACGATTGTCAACATAATACTGGATCCAATATTTATCTTTGTACTTGGGATGGGGGTCAGGGGTGCTGCTATTGCAACAATCATATCCAATTCTATCGGATGTGTTGCTGTAGTATTGGGTTTTGTTATTGGCAAGTCTTCTGTGAAGATAAGGCCTAAATGTTTTAGGTTTGATCCTGGTATTGTGAAGAAGATTTTCCAGATCGGTGTTCCTTCTTCTTTGTCGCAGGTTAGCATGTCTGTAAGCTTGTTTGTGCTTACAAGGATAGTTGCTACATTCGGACCTTATGCTATCGCTGCTTTTGGAATTGGTTTCAGGCTGGATTCTATTGCTATCCTTCCTACGTTGGGATTAATGATGGCTTTGATACCTATTGTCGGACAGAATATCGGGGCCAAGAAGATTGAAAGGGCTGAGAAGAGCGCATATGCTGCTGCTGTACTAGCTGCTGCTTTTACAGGCTTTGTTGGCCTTATTTTTATCCTGTTCCCTTCGTTTTTTGTCTCTCTTTTTAACAGCCAGCCAGAGGTTCTAAGGAGTGGAGCTTTGTACCTTAGGATTGTTGGGTTGAGCTATCTTTTTGCTGGCATCGGGATTTCTATGAGCGGTGCTTTTTTAGGAGCTGGAGATGCTTTTCCTGCTCTAATGTTGACTCTGCTTAGGGTGATTATCCTGTCTATCCCTCTTGCCCTGGTATTTGCCTTTTCTTTAGGCTGGGGTTTGAAAGGGGTGTGGTGGGCTATCAGTTTCTCTAGCATTATCTCATCTATTGTTGGTTTGATCTGGTTTAGGAAAGGCGGGTGGAAGAAGAAGCATGCTAGGATGGAGATGGTTGTTGGTTAATTATTTTTCATCCTTTTCAGATATTTTTCTAGCTGGATTTTTATTTTTTTATCTAGGTCCTTAGTATTTATCTTCGGAACCTTTGTTAGTGTTCCTATGAATTTCCTGTTTGCTAATTTTGCTTCTTTTTCAATGGTTTTTGCGTATTTTGTGTTGAACTTTCTTATTGATGGGAATTTTGTGATTGTGTCTGCCCCTGCGTTAAGAAGCAGGTGTATCTCGTCTAGATGCGTTAACCATGAGCCTACGACTATCTTTATTTTTGGGAACTCTTTTCTTGTAAGATTGATCCATTCTCTGTAGTATTTTGATGCTATTGGTTTCTTTTTTTCAAAGAATGTATTTTTTTGTGGTTTTAATCTGTAGAATGTTATTCTTTGTAGGTTGTGTTTCTTTATGAAGGATTTTAGGTATTTGAAGTCCTGTATTGTTTCTCCTAGGCCCAGGATTAATGTTATTGTTTTCTTAAGATTAAGTTTGGTTGCTGTTTTGAACATGTCTTCGATTTCTTTTAGCGGCTTACTTGGGCATATCTTGTCTCTTAGTCTTGGTGTTATGCATTCTACTGTTCCGCATATGCCTTCTGTGTATGGTTTGAAAAGTTTTAGTTGTTTTTCATTCAGTATTCCTAGGTTAAGCCATTGTTTCTGCCTGGTTATATTATGAATGTGTTTTATTATGTTTAGAAGTTCTTTGTCTGTGTAGGTGTCGCATCCTCCGGAGATGAATTCTACCTTCCAGCTGCAGGCTTTGCAGATTATTGCTTCTGCTAGTATTGATGGTAAGGAGCGTCTGTCTTTTATCGGATCTTGTTTTGTGTTCTTTCTGCTACTTAAGTAACAGAACTTGCAGTCTCTTTTTGAGCAGTACCAGCTAATGAATATTGCTCGCTCGAATTGGGTTGATTTCATCTTAAAAAAAAGCCCCCGGGGAGAGTTGCACTCCCGACCTGCAGATCTCCTGCCTTAGGATACGAGTCTGCCGCAATAGCTACTATGCTACGGAGGCGTATTAAGAGAGAAACAGTGGAGCTATTTAAGATTTTTCAATAGCTCTTCTTTGGTCGTGTATTTCTTTTGGCATTCTGGGCAGACTGGTTTTTTTCCTACATAGGTACCTAGGATCTTTCCAAGAAAGGTTGTTTCTATCTTGTTGCTGCAGATTGCGCATTTCATTTTAGATACCTCTAGCAGAAGCAGGCATAGCGACTGGAGCAGAACCTGAATAATCTGTTTTTTCTTCTTTGATTCCTAGGTGCTTATCAACTTCTTCGTTGACAACAGACCAAAAAAAATCAATAAATTTCTGTACTTTTTTGCTTTTCAGATTTAGTTTATACATCTGTGCCTTTCCTACTTTTCTCGTTAGAATTATCCATTTATCCCTGATTAATTCTTTTTTTAGCTGTTTCATGCAAGGGTAGCTTATCTCTGAGTATTTAGCAATATCCTTAAGTGAATAATCAAAGTCTTGTGCAACTATTAAAAAATCAAGTACTTTATTCTTTGGTGTAAAACCTTCTTTCTTTAAAAACACTGATTTTTCCATTGTAATTTATAGAAAAACCTAGTTATATTTAAAGATTTCTATTTATACCATAAGGGATATATTTGTATACCTAAAAAGGAAAGGTATTTAAAAAGAGTTGTATTAACAGCAAGTATGAAAATCCATAAAGGCGAGTATATCAAATACAGCAGGTTCATAGTAAAAAAGCTTCATAAAACAACGTGCTATGGTGCTGGATCAATGTATGAGGATAATGTTTTGAAAGGATTATATGATAAAGGGATTGGCAAGAAAATTTTAGAGGCCTTAACAAAACAAAAAATCTGTTTAAAAAAGAAAAAGGAACATGGCTGGAAATATTATCTAAATATTGAAAGATTGGATAAAATAAAAGAAATTATAAAGGAGAAAGGAAATAGATCAATAATCCCTGTTTTATTGATGTTATAAAATGTCAAGAATAGCCGTTATCCAAAAGGAGAAATGTAACCCTATGGGGTGTGGAGGATATCTTTGTATTAGGGTGTGCCCTGTCAATAAGATGGGAGAGGAGTGCATAGTAGAAGATGATGACAAGAAGCCTAAGATAAATGAGGAGGTATGCACAGGATGCGGCATATGTCAGAATAGATGTCCTTTTGGAGCTATATCGATAATTAAATTACCTGAAGAATTGGACAAACCACCTATCCATCAGTATGGCAAGAATGGTTTTCATCTCTATAGCCTGCCTACACCCATTTTTGGAAAGGTTGTGGGGGTTGTTGGGGTTAATGGTATTGGTAAATCGACTGCTATAAAGATATTAGCTGGTGTATTAGAACCGAATTTGGGGAAATTAGATGGGAATCTAGACTATAAGGAACTGATTAATTATTTTAAGGGAACTGAGGCTCAGGTTTTTTTTGAGAAGGTAAGGGATAAGAAGATTAAGATTAGTTACAAACCACAGCATGTTGACCTTATACCTAAGCAGGTTAAAGGTAAGGTGAAAGAGCTGCTTAAGAAGGTTGATGAGAAGAAGAAGCTAAAGGAGGTTGTTAAGGAGCTACAGATTGAGAATATACTGGATAATGATATCGGTAAGATCTCTGGAGGGGAGCTGCAGAGGGTTGCTATTGCAGCTGCTGTTCTGAAGAAAGCGGACCTGTATATCTTTGATGAGCCAAGTTCGTATCTGGATATTAAACAGAGGCTTCGTATTGCTAAGTTTATCAAGAATCTAGCGGATGATAAGACCTCAATCGTGGTGATTGAGCATGATCTGATCGTGATGGATTATATGGCTGATCTTGTGCATATAATGTATGGTAAGGAAGGATGTTATGGTATTGTAAGTCAATTAAAGGCTGCAAAGGCTGGGATCAACGCGTATCTTGAGGGTTTTATCAAGGAGGATAACATCAGGTTTAGGGATCATAAGATCAAATTTGAAACTAAGCCTGCTGTTAAGAAAGGAAAAGAGTATATGTTGACAGAATGGCCTGAGATGAAGAAGAAATTAGGGAAATTTAAGTTAACTGTTGATTCTGGAAGTGTTAATAAGCATGAAACTATTGGGATAATTGGAGAGAATGGTATAGGAAAAACGTCTTTTGTTAAGTTACTTGCTGGAGTGGAGAAGGCTGATTCTGGCGAAGTGGATGATAAGGTAGAGGTTTCATATAAACCGCAGAAACTGGAAGCAGATTCTGATGAGTTGGTTGTTAATGTCTTGAGTGATGCAATAAAGAAGCACACCAAGGATATAATCAATCCTTTGAATATTAAGGACCTATATATGAAGAAATTGAGCGAGTTAAGCGGAGGGGAGCTACAACGGGTTTCTATTGCCCTCGCTTTGTCTAAGAAATGTAAATTATGTTTACTAGATGAACCTTCAGCTTATCTGGATGTTGAGCAGCGTTTGCTTGTGAGCAAGGTCATTAAGAATGTTGCTGAGCACAGCGGGCTTTCTGTTATGGTTGTTGATCATGATCTTTTGTTTATTGACTATCTATCTGATAGGTTGATTGTCTTTGAGGGTGAACCTGCCATAAATGGTGTTGAGAAGGGGCCTTTTACAATGGAGGAAGGGATGAATTCTCTTCTTACTGATGTTGAGATTTCTTTGAGACGTGATGATGCTTCCGGAAGGCCAAGGATTAATAAGCCTGGGAGTGTTAAGGACAGGGAGCAGAAGAGTAAAGGGAAGTATTATTATGGATAATATAGTTCTCATTATAGAGTAGATAATATAGTTAAGTTTAAATACCCTGTAGGATTTCTTAGGTGAAAATGGCTATACCTAGAACAAATAAAACAACAAGACAACATATAGTTGATCTTCTTTATGCAGGTCTTGGATTTACGGAAAGACAAAAGGAGATAGCAGCAGCGATCTCTAATATAAATAAGTTAGTTCCAGGTAGTCTTGAAGTAGTTGCTTCTTTACCAAATGAACAAGGAGTACGGATTCCTGATATTAACGATAGTTATAATTCCCAACTTCCTTTACAAGCAAGAATTCAGAGGAGATATTTTAATGCAAAAAATCTGGGATTGCTGCTTGAAAGGGAAGGTTTAAGTCAATTTCAAAGAGGGTCAATTGACCAATCAGATTATCCTAATAGTCTAGGTGTTCAATTTGATGCAGGTAGGGGTCCTGGTAGAAGAAGTAAACAATATACAGTTTATTTAAGTGTTAAGCCAAAGCCCAAAAGTAGATAAATTCTTTGTGAAAAAATATTTACCATAACATTTATAAATAGGTTAATCATCCTAACTTTAGTATCCAGTTAAAAATCATCTTCTTAGGGGGAACCCTTTCTCTACCGTCGTGAAATGACTTCTTGAGTATAGAAAAGTATATTAATAGGTTGGTATCATATATAATTCTTGATATGGTCAGAAATAAAATTTCTGAGCATGTTCAAGAATCTATGATTCTTGACATGAAGTATAATATCAAGATTGCAAAATTCTTCTTTTGTAAGTCAATCTTGTTTTGTTCAAAATGAAAGCAGTACTGGCGCTAAAAGATGGAACGGTGTTTTCCGGAAAGGGATTTGGAGCAGAGAAAGAGATAGGAGGGGAGGTGGTTTTTAATACCTCTTTGGTTGGTTATGAAGAGAGCCTTACTGATCCCAGCTATAAAGGGCAGATTTTGACTCTGACTTATCCTTTGATTGGGAATTATGGAGTAAGGAAGGATAGTTTTGAGTCTGATGGGATCCAGGTAGAGGGTTTTGTGGTAAGGGAGCACCAGGATTTCTATTCACATCGTGGTGCTGTTAAGGGTGTTAGTGATTTTCTTAAGGATTTTGATATCCCAGGGATATCCGGGATCGATACAAGGATGCTTACAAAGAAGATAAGAGAGCATGGTGTGATAAATGGCTCTTTGGTAACTTCTAAGGATAAGATCGATGTTGAGTCTGTTGTTGAGAAGGCAAAGAAGCTGGAGGATTATTCCAGTTTTGACCTATTGCCGAAGGTTTCTGTTAAAGAGAAGGAGTTTATCGATGCTAAGGGTATTGTGCCCAATAGTTCAAGCAAAGCTCGAACTGATAAGACAATAGCGATGATCGATACTGGTGTTAAATTAAGCATTGTCCGTAATTTTATCAAAAGAGGGGTTAATGTTTATAGGCTGCCATATAATGTGAAGCCGGATGAGATTAAGGACCTAAAGGTTAATGGTTTGTTTGTTGCTAATGGTCCTGGTGATCCTGAAAGGGCTGTTGATGCTATAAATGCTGTAAGAGAATTGCAGTCTGAATTACCCATAACAGGAATCTGTTTTGGGAACCAGATTATTGGGCTTGCCCTGGGAGGGAAAACCTATAAGCTAAAGTTCGGGCATAGAGGGACTAATCAGCCCGTAAAGAATATTTCTGAGAATAAAGTATATATTACATCACAGAACCACGGATTTGCTGTTGATAAAGACAGTTTAGATGGAACAGGGCTTAATGTTTCACACATTAATCTTAATGATGGTTCGGTTGAGGGATTGAAGCATGAAAGATTGCCGATACAATGTGTTCAGCACCATCCGGAGAGTAATCCTGGTCCGTGGGATACTGAGCATACGTTTGATGACTTTGTTAGGGAGTTGAAATGATAGCTACTACTCCGAAAAATACAGGGCATTCATCATTTGATTATGATTTTCAAAAGCTTATCATTCCAGAAAAGAGTGATTTTATGAATAATAAACAAAAATCAAATAAAATTGAAATGAAAGTGCATTTTTGGGAGTTACCAGATACAATCAAAATTAGATTAAATAGTGTCTACTCTAAGAAGTTATTTAGTAGGTTACTAATTAAATTTAATTCAAAACTAATCTCCAAGAAATTAGGTGTATCTAGATCACATTTTTACCACTTAAAAAATCAAAGATACTCAATTAAACCTTCTCAATTAGTTAAGATATCTATGCTTTTAGATGAGGATTTAAATGTCATTGAAAAAAACATTGAATATATTAATTCTACTCGTGGAGGGGTTTCAAGATTCAAATTTCCATTAGTTGGCGATGAGAATTTATCTTCACTAATAGGACATTGCTTTGGTGATGGAAGTATTTTTACTAAAAAACCACAATTTAAGTTTTGTAACTTTAACCAATATTCTCTGGATGAAGTAGAATCAATTATTGAAAAACAATTTAAAAGTCCAAATATTGGTAAGACTAAAACTACAATAGCTTATTCCTCACTAATTGGAGAAATTCTTCACCACTTTGGTGCACATAGAGGCCATAAGCTGAAATTGAATGTTGAATTACCTAATTGGATTAAAGCTGGAAGCGATAAAATAAAATCTAGGTTCTTAAGAGCATTATTTGATGACGATGGTTCTGTGTCTTCTTCAGGAAAAAATAAGAATATTAATCTTCATCAAACTGTTTTATGTGAATATAATTCTTACTCGAAAGATTTTCTTAAATCTGTAGCTGGTATGCTAAAAGACTTCAATATCAGAGTACATGGCCCTTATTTATCCAGAACTTATAGTGTAGATGGAAAAAGGAGAAACGTTAATTATATAATAATAACTGATTGGAAGAGTATGGAAAACTTTTCTAATAGAATAAATTTCTATCATTCTGAGAAGAAAGAAAATTTGAAGAGGGTCTTAGATAGGAAAGAGTACTCAAAGAATTTTGAGGAGGTGAAAACAAATCCCAAAACGCAAAGATATTGAAAAAATAATGGTAATAGGTAGTGGGCCAATTATTATCGGACAAGCCGCTGAATATAAGCAATAAGCTTTATCAGAGTCGACTATTCCGGTACTCAGGCCTGCAAAGCCTTAAGAGAAGAAGGATATAAAGTAGTTTTAGTCAATTCTAATCCTGCAACAATAATGACTGATCCTGATATGGCTGATGCAATATATATCGAGCCTTTAAATCCTGAGATCCTATGTGAGATTATCCGTAAGGAGAGGCCTGATGGTCTTTTGCCTACAATCGGAGGGCAGACAGGATTAAATCTGGCGGTTGCTGTTGCTAAAACAGGAGTATTGGAGGAATGCAATGTTGAGGTTTTAGGGACATCTATAGAATCTATCGAGGAAGGAGAAGATAGAGAGCTTTTTAAGAAGCTGATGATAGAGATTAAGGAACCTATCCCTAAGAGCAAGACTGTGAATACTGTTTCTGAGGCTAAGGAGTTTGTCAAACAGATCGGGCTGCCGGCTGTGATAAGGCCAGCTTACACTTTAGGCGGAACAGGAGGGGGGATTGCTTTTACTGATGCTGAGCTTGAAAAGATTACACAGCATGGACTTAATCTAAGTCCTATAACACAGGTGTTAATAGAACAGGCAATATTAGGGACAGCAGGATGGGGGGAGTTTGAGTTAGAGGTTATGAGGGATAAGAACGACAATTGTATCATAATCTGTCCTATGGAGAATTTTGATCCTATGGGTATACATACTGGAGAGAGCATAGTGACTGCTCCAACGCAGACATTAAATGATCATGATTTTCAGACCTTACGTACCTCTGCTATCAAGATTATCAGGGCATTAAAGGTCAAAGGGGGATGCAATATCCAGTTTGCTCTTAATTATAACACTGGAGAGTATGTGATAATCGAGGTCAATCCGAGAGTGAGCAGATCATCTGCACTTGCATCCAAAGCTACTGGTTATCCTATTGCCAGGATAGCTGCAAAGATAGCTATAGGTATGACACTTGATGAGATACCCAATGATGTAACTAAAGAAACGAAAGCTTGTTTTGAGCCAACAATCGACTATGTGGTTGTGAAGATACCCAGATGGCCTTTTGACAAGTTTGAAACTGCAGACAAAAGAATTGGAACACAGATGAAATCTACAGGGGAGACTATGGCTATCGGCAGAACCTTTGAAGAGTCTTTGCAGAAGGCTATCAGAAGCCTGGAGGTAGGTAGATTTGGATTAGGGCATGACCCTAAGGATAAGGTATGTTCAGATAATGAAGAGATCATCAGTAATTTGAAGGTTGCTACGCATAAAAGGATGATGTATGTCCGGGATGCAATAAAGTGTGGGATCAGCCCTTCTGAGATACATGAGATAAGCGGAATAAACCAATGGTTTCTGGAGAAGGTAAAAAATATCTATGATATCGGAGAGAAGATAGAGTTAACCAAGGAATCTATTCTTTTGGCTAAAAGGAACGGATTTTCTGATGTTCAGATTGGTACTGTTGTAGGGAAGAGTGAGAAAGAAGTGAGGCAGTTTAGGATTTCAAATGGAGTAATACCAACTTATAAGATGGTGGATACATGTGCTGCTGAGTTTAAGGCATATACCCCCTATATGTATTCAACTTACGAGAGAGAGGATGAATCAAATCCTACTGACAATGATAAAAAGGTTATTATTGTTGGTGGGGGGCCTATTAGAATAGGGCAAGGGATTGAGTTTGACTATGCTTGTGTACATTCGGTCTTTGCTTTGAGGGAACTTGGATATGAGGCCTTGATAATAAATAATAATCCTGAAACGGTTTCGACTGATTTTGATACATCTGATAAATTATATTTTGAGCCTTTAACGTATGAGGATGTTCTTAATATCATCGAGAGGGAGAAGCCTTATGGTGTGATATTGCAGTTTGGAGGACAGACCCCTATCAATATGGCTATGAAACTAGAAGAAGCAGGGGTTAATATATTGGGAACACAGCCTTCAAGCATAGATACTGCAGAGAACAGGAATAAGTTTGGTGCAATCCTTGACAGATTAGGTATTCCCTCTGCTGATTGGGGGACTGCTTTTTCGTTTGAAGAGGCTCTAAAAACAGCAAACAAGATTGGCTACCCTGTTTTGGTTAGGCCATCTTATGTTTTGGGTGGAAGAGCAATGCAGATTGTGGATAATGATGAGGAATTAAAAGGTTATATGAAGGAGGCTGTTAATGTCAGTCCTGAACATCCTGTTTTGATTGATAAGTATCTTGCGAATGCTATTGAACTTGATGTAGATGCTCTTTGTGATGGGGATTCGGTCTTTGTTGCTGCGATAATGGAACATATCGAGGAGGCAGGGGTTCACTCTGGAGATAGTGCCTGCGTAATACCTCCCCAGAATATTTCTGATTCTATCAAAGATAAGGTAATTGAATACACTAAGAAATTGGCTGTTGAGCTAGGTACTGTTGGGCTGATAAATATGCAGATGGCTGTAAAGGATGATGTAGTCTATATTCTTGAGGCAAATCCCAGGGCTTCCAGAACTGTGCCTTATGTGAGTAAATCTGTAGGTGTTCCTCTGGCTAAGATGGCTACAAAGATCATGCTAGGAAAGAAACTCTCTGAGCTGGGGCTTAAGGAGTATAAGGAGCCTAAGTTTGCATCTGTTAAAGAGGTCGTGTTTCCTTTCTTGAAGCTGCAGGGAGTGATTCCAGAGTTAGGGCCAGAGATGAAATCTACCGGAGAGGTAATGGGTATTGATTCCAACTTTGACAGGGCTTTTTTTAAGGCGCAGGCTGCTGCAGGTGTTGAACTTCCTTCAAAAGGTAATGTTCTTATGGCTATCGGCAAGGACAAACATAAGATAGAAGCAATACCTCTGGCTAAGGAGATTATCGAGATGGGATTCAAGCTTTATTGTACAAGGAGTACTGCAGATATCTTCAAGGAAAATGGTGTTGAGTCTGTGAAGGTCCCTAAGATAAGGGATGATCCTCTGGTTCTGGAGATGATGAAGAAAAAGGAAATACAATTAGTGATAAATATCCATAGAGGAAGCCATCCTAAGAGCGATTCTTCTACTATAAGGAGGGCTTGTGTTGAGCTGGATATTCCATGTATAACCAGGATGAGCTCAACAAAAGCTGCCATCAGGGCAATAAAGGCATTGACTAATGATAAGATTTCTGTTAATTCTTTGGAAGAGTATTACAAGGAATTTAATAATATATAAGGTAAAGATTTATAAATGCTAAAGTATTCACTACTATATAATTAATAATACTTAGAGATATTAGATATTTTCTTAGGTGTTTAGACAGAGATTGATTGCTAGATAGTTTAAAGGTAAGAGTGTGGTTGGAAGAAGAATGAAGCATATAAACAGACGCCAATTATTGAAGTTAGGTATAGATTCAGTTAAAGTGGGTTTTGGGGCTAGTATTGGTTTGGGTGTAGGTTATACTCTATTTAACACCCCAACTGAAAAATATGTCAGGCCTGAGAAAGCTGAATTTAATCCAGAACCACCCGGGATAAATCCTTACAAGCAGTGGACGCTGGAGAAGGTATTAGATGATGGGTCTGTGGAATTGGAAGATATAACCTCCATCATTACTGAAAGATTAAAAGAATTGGAAGCACTACTAAAAGGAACAGATGTTAATTTTAAGCCAGAAAGGTATGTTGACAGGCACCATCATGATGCTGTTATAAGCAGTAATGGCTCATACTTTGCTACAAAGTGGATTAGGACTACTTATAATGATAATGAACCTGTATTAAGATTACTCCATGAGCATGATAATAGCATAGAGGCATGGAGAGAGGGCATCATTGAAACATATTGCCTGATTGACTCGAATGCAGAAAAGATATTCTTACTTCCTAAGTTCTTGCCTGAACTTGAAGAGAGAGGGTATAGTGGACCTATTGATATTAAGGTTCTTGGTGTGAGTGATAATGGCATTTGTTCGTATGTTTTGCATCCTAGAGGCAAACCAGAGGAACCTATTGCAGGAGTTTTTGCAGACCTTCCAAATGGGAGGATCCAGCCTTTTTTTCAAGAGGATCAAGGTGTAGAATGGGATTTTAGCAATTTTTGGATCTCTTCGGATGGGGAATTAGCTAGAATCATGCCTGATGGACATGTACTTTATTTTAATACAAATGATGGTTCTCTTGTTCCAGGAGGGTATGGTGTTTTGGAGGCGCTTAGTGAAGATAAACAAGTAGCTATCTTTAGGCGTGATAGTGTTCCGGGAAGTAATAGCCGTTTTAAATCCAATTATGTTGTTTTTGATCCAAGAATGGTAGATGGGCATTATGACATGCGGAAGAATTTTGTTACCCGTCACAAGAGCACTAGTAACGGAGGTTTAGATTATCGAATCAGTCCCAACGGAGATGCTTATATGTCTATACACCATGTAAAAAGGAGTAGAAAGATGGGTCTTAGATGGCGTGATTTGGTGGGTCTCTTTAGAGGTAGCCCTAAAGAGTACTATAGGTTGATTGTCAATAGAAGAAATGGGATAAGGTATGAGATGTCAAGACCTGAGGTACCTCGTGACAAACCTTTGCATAATCCTTATATTATTCTGCCTGGTGATATGGGCCAACCACATATTGCAGATAATGGAGAGGTTATTGTTGGAAGAAAGAGAATTCCGTTTTTTTCAAGAAAGGTACCTCAACCAGTAGGACAACGGCCGTTATAGTAAAGAATCCTTTTTTATCGGTACAATGTTCCACAAACTTTATATATACACCCAAATCCTTCTAAATTGAGAAAAATGGGTGGCGTTGATGTTAAGACAATTCCAATTATTTCTATGTCTGATAAAGATATCTCTGCGTTCATAAAGAAGAATTCTCTTGCATTAAAGGTTGATGAATGCAGGAAGATTACTGAGCTTATCGGCAGAGATCCTACGCTTACTGAGCTACATATGTTCAATATTGAGTGGAGCGAGCACTGCAGCTATAAGTCAAGCAGAGAGGTCCTTAAGATGTTGCCTACTTCTGGGCCCACTGTAATCCAAGGGCCTAAGGAGGATGCAGGGATAATTAAATTCGCTAAGGTTGATGGGGAGCAGTATGGGATTGTAATTGCTCATGAAAGCCACAATCATCCATCACAGGTTGTCCCCTATGAAGGTGCGGCTACTGGAGTAGGAGGTATTGTAAGGGATGTTCTTTGCATGGGGGCTAGGGTTATAGCAACTGCTGACCCTTTGCGTTTTGGTGATGTTAGTGGGAAAAAGAAGAACTATGTGAAATATGTGGCAAATGCTGTTGTTGATGGTATTGCTGGTTATGGTAATCCATTAGGCGTTCCAAATATTGCAGGGGATGTTTATTTTAATTCAAGCTTTGATGATAATTGTCTGGTGAATGTTGTTAGTTTAGGGCTGATAAAGGAGAAGGAGATCATACATTCAGCTGCTCCTTCTGATGCAGAAGGATATGATATTATCGTTGTAGGAAAAGCAACTGATAACTCTGGTTTTGGGGGAGCTGCTTTTGCTTCGCTTGTTTTGGATGAGGAAGAAGAGGAGTATAACAAAGGTGCTGTCCAGGTTCCTGATCCTTTTTTGAAGAATATATTGTTCAGGGCAACTGAGGAAGTCTTTAGGGTTGCTAGAGAGAAAGGAATCAAATTGGGTTTTAAGGACATGGGTGCTGGTGGTATTATGTGTGCCAGCTCTGAATTGTGTGAATCTGGTGGGTTCGGTGCTGATATTGATGTTGATAAGATACATATATCTATGAAGGATCTTCCTCCGTATGTTATTGCATGCGGGGAGACACAGGAAAGGTTTACATGGATCAGCCCCCCTTCATTTACTCCAACAATCCTGAAGATATACAATAAGGACTTTGAGCTGCCTATGGTGGCTGAAGGAGCGCAGGCAAAGATCATTGGCCAGGTAACAAAGTCCACTGACTACATATTGAGGTGTGATGGAGAGATCGTATGCAATGTTGATGTTAATGTACTCACTAAAGGTATACTGTATGATAGAGAGAAGAAGGAGAATAAGAGGGGCTTTAAGGAACCAAGTCTTAAGGAGCCTTCTGATTATAGTAAGATTGGTTTGAGGATCTTAAACCATCCGAATATCGCTTCTAAGGCCAAGATCTACAAACATTATGATACTGAGGTTCAGGGCCTCGCTGTTATCCGTCCTGGGGAAGCAGATGCTGGTATACAAGCACCAATCCCTGGATGTAAAGCAGGATATGCCCTTTCTGTTGATCATAATCCCAAATATTCCCGTATTGATCCTTATATGGGTGCTGTCAACGGTGTTGCTGAAGCTATGAGGAATGTTGCTGCTGTCGGCGCAATCCCTTATGGGATGACTGACTGTCTGAATTTTGGAAATCCTGAGGTAGCTGAAGCGTTTAATGATTTTGTGTTGAGTGTTGAAGGGCTTAGGGATGCTGCAACAAAGATATGCTGGAAGGGTGATGGTAAAAGTGCAGTCCCTTTTGTGTCTGGAAATGTAAGTTTCTATAACGAAAGTGTTACTGGGAAGCAGGTCGATCCATCTCCTGTTATTGCCTGTATGGGTTATATGGATGATTATAGAAAGGCTATCACTATGAAGCTAAAGGAAGAGGGTTCTTCGCTTTTTTTAGCTGGAGATAGGAAGGATGAGCTTGGTGGTTCGGTCTATTATGAGGTTAATGGTGAGATCGGTGCGAATGTCCCTAAGGTTGATTTCTCTAAAGAGAAGAATATGATCTATGGTGTTATTGATTGTATCGATAAAGGGCTTTTGTTGAGCTGTCATGATATATCTGATGGTGGTTTTTTTGCTTGTGTTTCGGAGATGATATTAGGAGGGGAAGCAGACGGTGTGATTGGGGCTTCTGTTAATCTTGATTCATCTTTAAGAGCTGATAAGTTATTGTTTTCAGAGTCGTCTGGGTTTGTTTTTGAGGCCAATGAAAAAAATATCAATAAAATAAAGTCCATATTTAATGAGTATGGTCTGGAGATAATCAATATAGGAAAAACCACTAAAAATAAATCGTTAATAATCAATAATAATGATAAAAAGATAGTAGATCTATCAATTGATGAACTTAAAGAAGCCTGGACAAATGGTCTGGTGGAGGCATTAGAATGAGCCTTTATCTGTTATTAGTTGACGATAGGGAGAATGAGGTTGATGCCTGGGAAGGTTGTTTAGAAAGAGTGGAAGCAATAATGAACATGGGAATAAAATTTTTAAAAGCTTATGATGGGAAAAGTGCATTAGAATTGATTGATTCTCATTCAAATGATATATGTGGTGTTGTTACGGATTTAGGTGTAACCTCTGCTATAGATGGAATAGATGGGATAAAGATTATTGAGCATGCACGAGATAGGGTGAGTGATTTACCTGGATTACTAATAACATCAAGAAGTCCACCAGCAGGATATATTGGAGTTACTGGTAATTTTTATGTAGCTAAACCAGTAGAGATTGCATTGCTAAGGCAAGTGGCAAGAGAGATGCTAAGTTTATGAAGTATGTAAAATGAAAAAAATCGCTGTGATAATGTTTCCAGGGAACAATTGTGAGAATGAGACAGCTAGAGCTATAATAGATGCTGGGATGAAAGCAAAGGTTGTAAGATGGAATGAAACTACTGGTCTTTCTGATTATGATGGTTATGTGCTTCCAGGTGGATGGAGCTATGAGGATAGGATAAGGGCAGGAGTGATATCTGCCAAGGATCCTGTGATGGAGGTTATTAAGAGAGAAGTGGATTCTGGGAAGGTGGTTCTGGGTATATGCAACGGTTGCCAAATACTGGTAGAGTCTGGGATTATACCTGGGCTAAAGGATAAGATACAGATGGCTCTTGCTCCAAACATCAACCCTTTTATCAATGGTTATTATTGTACCTGGATCAGGATCAAGAATAGCTGTAAAAGAACTACGGCCTTTAACATTACTATGGATGAAGATGAGACCATTCCTATTCCTATTGCACATGGAGAAGGAAGATTTGCAACTAAGGATAATGATCTGATGGGGCAGTTGATCTCTAATGATCAATTGTTGTTCAGATATTGTGATGATATGGGGAATATTGCTGATAAGTTTCCTGTTAATCCAAATGGTTCACTAATCAATATTGCAGGAATTTGCAACAAGAAAGGGAATGTAGCTGCTATGATGCCTCATCCTGAAAGAGCAACATGGATGCACCAGGTTCCTGGGATGCACATTAAAGGAGAAGAGTTTGGTCCTGGGATGAAGATATTTAAGTCAATTAAGGAGTATCTAAAATGACCAATGTAGAATTGTTTGTTGGATTAAAGATCCCTGATACAACAGCTATAACTACTTTTCACACTATTGAAAGAATGGGTATTGGGGTTAATAAGGTTAAGAGGGAGATCTACTATAGGTTTGATATTGAGGGGGATGCTTCCAGGTTTTCTGATAAGGTGAGTAAGATTGATGTTTTGGTGAATGCAAATAAGAACAAGTTTTCTCTTAAGTTGGATAAGGAAGAAGGTGTTTTTTACATATTGGTCAAAGAGAGTGATGATAAATGTTCTGGATTGTTGAAGACATTGCATAAGTTGGGGCTTAGCGAGATAAAGAGTATGGAGAAAGGGGTTTTGTGGTCTTTATATGTTGATTCTTTGGATATTGCCAAAGAGATTGCTTCAAAATTGCTGTTTAACGAGAACTATCAGGATATTGAGGTTTTGTAGGGCTTTCTGTATATGACTACTAAACAATAGAAATATTTTAATATTTGATAATATTCCCTTACTTATGGATGATCTCATAAAGGGTTTAAGGAATCAAATAATCGGTTATTTAAAACATAGTCTGGTAAGAGACTATAATGAATTAACTTCCTTTCTCAAGGCACAGATTATAGAATTATTGCATTCTAAGTATGGAGCCGAACCAGTAGAGAATGATCCCTCTCATGTTGCTTTTTCTCAAATTGGGGAAATACATGGGGAGCATTATCCTGTGAGGGAAAAGGATTATTCTGCCTGGGTTGCTAACTCAATGGTTGTACCTATCTATTCTAGGTATGGATTACATACCTTGGAAGAGGTAATGGGTTTAAGGCAGAGAGAAGTGGATCATGCCAGGGAAACAGGAACTAGAATAACAAGGGATTTGACTGTGATTTTCTCACCCAATACATGGTATCTTGTTGAGGATAGTGGTGAAGCCGAGCCTTCAGAATTTGAAAATTTTGTAAACAATGCCAGTAAGGACATTATGCAACTGATGTGGGGGATAGCAGAAAGAAAAGATGCTTTTGAGTTTTGTCCAGATATATTTGATCCAAATCCAGATTTATCCCTAAGGATAAATGATGATATAATAAGAAGCATTTATAATGGCAAAGATGCTTCGCCTTTAACAAAAAAGATCATGCAGGATTATAAACCTGAAAAACCAAATGGAATTAGTAATGTTGCAGCTTAATTCTTAATAATTCCATAATTTTTCAATTATTACCAATAACAAAATATTTAAAAAGAGAACGGCATTTCCTTCTATATGCTGGTGGTTATTAATTTCGGTTCTCAACTGGCCCATTTGATAGCAAGAAGAGTGAGAGACCTGGGCGTTTATTCTGAAATTGTTCCTTATGACATTTCTGCTGATAAGATAAAGGAGATGGGCCCTTCTGGGATTATATTATCTGGCGGGCCTTCATCTGTGCATGAGAAAGGGGCTCCTTTGATTGATGAGAAGATATTTGAATTAGGTATCCCTGTTCTTGGCATATGTTATGGGCTTCAGCTTATCGGAAAGGTGTTTGGGAAGGTAGAAGAGCACCAGATAAAAGAGTATGGAAAAAAGATCATTGAAGTTAATAAAAATGGTAAGCTATTGAATGGGCTTTCAAAGAAAGAACAGGTATGGATGAGCCATGGTGATTCTATAACTGCTCTTCCTGGATTTGATATTCTTGCAGATACTGGTTTCTGCAAGGTTGCTGCTGCCGAGAATAATGAAAAGAAGATCTATGGTGTCCAGTTCCATCCAGAGGTTGTGCATACATTAAAAGGAAACCATATCATTAAGAACTTTATCTTTGATATATGCAAAGCAAAGAAGGATTTTAACATCAAGGATATGGCAAAGAAGCTTATTGAAGAGATAAAAGAGACAGTTGGAGAGGATTCTGTTTTGATGGGGACTTCCGGAGGAGTAGACAGCACTGTTGCTGCTGTATTGCTTCATAAGGCTATCGGAGACAGATTACATTGCATATTCATCGATCATGGGCTTGTGAGGAAGAATGAAAGAGAAGAGGTAGAAAATTCTTTTAAGAAGCATTTTCGATTTGAGAATTTCTATTCTGTTGATGCCTCTTCATTATTTTTAAAGAAGCTAAAAGGAGTTATTGATCCTGAAGAGAAGAGGAAGATAATAGGGCATACATTTATAGAGGTTTTTGAGAAAAAGGCCAAGGAGCTTGAAAAATCCAACCCCAAAATCAGGTTTTTGGGCCAGGGAACTATTTATCCGGATAGGATTGAATCTGCCCAGCCTTCGAAGCAGGCTTCAAAGATCAAATCCCATCATAACCTTACTTTGCCTGAGAAGATGCATCTAAAGGTGATTGAGCCTTTAAAGGACCTGTATAAGGATGGTGTAAGAAAGCTAGGTAAGGAGTTAGGAGTTGATGATGAACTTTTGAACAGACATCCTTTTCCTGGACCAGGGCTAGGAATAAGGATATTAGGAGAGGTTACTTCAGATAGATTAGACATACTTAGGGAAGCAGATAATATATTTATAGAAGAATTGCGGTCGTCTGGATATTATAATAAAGTATGGCAGACACTTGCTGCTTTATTTCCTGTCAAGGCAGTGGGGGTCATGGGAGATGCCCGTACTTATGAATATGTCATAAGTCTTCGTGCTGTTACTTCTGTTGATGCTATGACTGCTGACTGGGCAAAGATACCCAATGATGTTCTTGAGCGTATTTCTTCCAGGATTGTTAATGAGGTCAAGGGAGTAAATAGGGTTGTCTATGATATCACTCAGAAGCCACCAGGAACAATCGAGTATGAATGATCAGGTTGTGGGAATTGTCTTTCTTATTTGTGCAGCGGTTATGTAATCTTCTCCCTTTAATGCAATCATCACATCAGTATGTTTGCGGAGTGTTCTTCCTTTTACAGTTCCTCCGAGTATCTCACTACATAAATTACTAGAGTAGTCTGCAAAGCGTGAACCCCCGCTAAATCTATGTAAATCGTCAGCAAGGACCTGGAACTCTCTTGGTTTTCCTCTTGCACGCATTAGGGGTATCAAGTATTCTCTTAAGATATAGCGCTTGAGATCTGCATCTGAGTAGTCTTTATATGTTCTCTTTCTTGTATCTTCTGGTAGGACCTTACGGTTACCGTCTTGCTGGTCTAAATAACGCAGAGCATAATATTGTGAGGCCAAAAGAATTGCATGTTTACATCTATCAGGACTAGAAAATTCGTTTGGAACATAGAGGATATCACATTCTTTAGGTAAGGCATTCTCATGGGAGATATTATGAAGAAAAGCATGATGAAATTTTTGAGGGGCTCTCTTTTGTTCTTTGGTCTGTCTCCCCATTATGATAGTCCTTGCAGTATGCAGTTCCTCCACAGACATATTTACTTTTCTTAGAAAATCTTCTGTGTTACATGAAGTATATGCGGCAATTATTATTGGGTCTGCTGTTACTTCAGGCTGAAATATAGAATAAACTACGGCTCTTCCTTCAAGAGCCTCCCAATCTCCCTGTTTTAATATCATCTCTAACATTCTGGTTATAGGTAGTCTAAATGTACTTATTAATCTTTCTATTTTTGCTACTTACTGATAGTTACATATAGAATTAATCTGTTTTGTGTTATGCTTGACCTTTAGATTCTCCTGTTACGACTCCACCTGCTATGAGATGAGATACTCTAATTGGCTCGGGTATTAGTGATCTCGTGCAGGTTAGCTTTAGAATCTCTTTTGCTTTCTTTTTTGTTATGCCTTTTCTTTGGATATAGATCTGGTTTATTTTTTCAACTGGTCCTGCTTTTTGCATCAGTTTGAATTTGCTTTGTTTTTTTAGTTTCTTTAGGGTATCTTCTATCTTCTTGAAGTTTGGATATTTTCTTATTACAACCATTACTGGGATCTTGGTTTGTTTGTTTAGTTCATGTATATCTATTACGTTGAATCCTGCCAAGGCAATTCCGTTAATAAGTATGCATCTTAATTGTACTTTGTATTTGCTCTTGTTGATCATCTCTATGAGTTTTTTTGTTGAGTTGTTGCCATCTATAGATACTTTTGTTGTTAGTATCCCGTCCAATAAGGTTCCACCCCTAAAGACTGTCCCTATGACTATAACGTTTCCTTTTTTGAACTTCTTGAATGGAGAATCGTCAATTCCTATTGTACGTATCTCTTTTTTGTACATTTTAAGATTAATGAAGCCTGTAGAGGCCTTCTGCAACCATTAGAGCAGCTGTAACTAAAGGGGCGGTTGAGGAAACTGCTTCTGGGAGAAATGTTTTTACGAAGTATAATGCTGCTATTATAATGAATATCAGAGGTACACCTATTCCTATTATCTTATTTGTCCCTCCTGTTATATTTCCTACAATGGCGAATGCTTCATGTGCAATGAAAATAACTATGCCTATTACCACTAGGTTATAATCTAGAAAGGTATCTGGGATTATCTCAAAATAGGTCAGACCTATAAAGATACCGAAGAGGATAAGCACTATCCCTGTGATTCTAGCTAATACCATTTTAATTCATAATGCTTATAAAGACATTATCGATTCCTCTATATAAAATGTGTGGTATTGTTGGGTATATTGGGGGTAGGCAAGCCAGTGGAATTTTATTAAACTCAATCAAAAGATTAGAGTATAGAGGGTATGATTCAGCTGGTATAGCGACCACTATTGGAGGCAAGATTCTCCTTAAAAAGGATATTGGAAAGATAGACGAAGTAGATAAAAAAGTGAATTTTTCCGAATTAAAAGGTGATATCGGCATTGCACATACGAGATGGGCTACTTGCGGGAAGGTAACTAAAGATAATGCCCACCCACATACTGGCTGCGGTGGAAAGATTGCGATCATCCATAATGGAATCATCGAGAACCACTCTGAACTACATGAAGAGTTGGCTGAGAAAGGACATAGGTTTGTTTCTGAAACTGATACAGAGGTGATTGTACACCTTATTGAAGATAATTACAAGGGAGATCTCAAGGAAGCTGTATTGGTGGCTTTGAAGAAGCTGGAAGGATCTTATGCGCTGGGTGTTATCCATTCTGATCATAATGAACTGGTAGCTGCCAGGAATGATAGCCCTTTGATCATTGGTGTTGGAGATGGAGAGAACTTTATCGCTTCTGACGTCCCTGCTATTTTAGACCATACAAAGAAGGTCATCTATCTTGATAACGAGGAAGTTGCAGTCCTGAAAAAAGATGGATTAGAGGTGTTTGGTCTTGATGGCAATAAAAGAGAGAAGGAGGTCCATGAGGTAGATTGGGATTCTACGCAGGCAGAGAAACAAGGATATAAACATTTTATGCTAAAGGAGATCTTTGAGCAGCCTCAAGCTGTTACCGAAGCCATAAAAGGCAGGGTGGAGGATTCTAACATAATGATAAAGGATGAGATTGGCCTTAGTGAAGAGCAGATTAAGAAGATTAACAGGATAATAATCGTTGCTTGTGGAACCTCGTGGCACGCTGGCCTGGTTGGGGAGTTTATGCTTGAGGAATTGGTGGATATACCTGTTGAAGTTGAGTATGCATCTGAATTTAGGTATAGGGACCCTATTGTTGATGAAAATACGCTTGTAATCGCAATCTCACAAAGTGGAGAAACTGCCGATACCTTGGCTGCCTTAAGGGAAGCGAAGAAAAAAGGAGCTAAGGTAGTTTCTATTGTCAACGTCAAAGGAAGCTCTATAGACAGGGAATCTGACAGCGTTATCTATACATATGCTGGTCCTGAGATAGGTGTTGCTTCTACAAAGGCATTCACTTCACAGTTGGTCGTTTTGTACCTCATCACTGTATATTTTGGAAAACTAAAGGGGTTGCTGCCTGAGGAACAGGTAAGAAACAGGGTTAGGGACCTTAGGAAGCTGCCTCTGCAGATGCAGTCTGTTTTAGAGGAGAAGGATTACATTAAGCTGCATGCTGAAAAGTTCTATCAGAGGAAAAATGCATTGTATTTGGGGAGAGGGATTAACTACCCTATTGCTCTGGAGGGTGCCCTGAAGCTAAAGGAGATCTCTTATATACATGCTGAGGGGTATCCTGCTGCTGAGATGAAACATGGTCCTATTGCCCTTATAGATAAGGATATGCCTGTTGTATTTATTGCCACCAAGGACGACAGAACATATAAGAAGGTCCTAAGCAATATCGAGGAGGTCAAGTCCAGAGGGGGGGAGGTAATTGCCATCGAAAGCAAAGGGGATGACGATGTTAAGAAAATAGTCGACCATAATTTTTATATTCCTGAGAATTCATATATATTGACACCAATATTGGCTGTGATTCCTCTGCAATTGTTGGCTTATTATATCGCTGATCTAAAAGGATGTAGCGTCGATAATCCCCGCAACCTCGCTAAAGCGGTAAGTGTGGAGTAACCAATAAATCTTATTATTTCTGTTACAATAGAAAGATTTAAATATTTTAGTTGTTTTCCAATAATAGGGCATTCTTATGAAAACAACAAAATTCAAATCGATTGTAAAGAAAGGAAATAATAAAGGAGTTGGTTTTATCTCTATACCGCTCGAAAAAAGAAATCTTTTTTCTATAAATGATCAAATAAAGATAATTGTAAACTCAAGAATTGAATTTTTCTCCAGAGTGAAATTTCATGGCACTAAGGGATTCTATGTTCCTTATAAAATTATGATTAAAAATAAATTATTGGATAAAGATGTTGATGTAGAAGTGGAAAAAATTGATGGGTTTTTTACAACTATTGGAAATAGGGGTGGAATCTATATTCCCCAGAACATAGCTGAAAAATACTTTTTGAAATCTGGAGATATAGTAGAAATAGAATCTAAGATAAATAATGAAAAGATTAAAAGATACTGTCTTATCCATCTTAGGGAAAGAGGAAAGACTAGAGAATATAGGTGTATGTTTGATCTCAAAATACCTAATCAAAAAGGAATCTTCAAATTACTTAGAAAATTACCTAAGAAGTTACAGAATACTCATTTCCTGAAAGATATTTTAAAAAACTTTAATTTTGCTGAGATTGATAATGAAAGAATAATCAATTATTACGGCAATAGGGTGCCCATTATCATTAATTCTAAGATAGATATTGATAAAATTGCTTATTATCTTGGTTGTTATTTTGCAGATGGTACTAAAAGAGGAACTCATTGGGGAATCTGTGCCTCTACTTTTGAACAGGCAATATACTTTAAAAAAATGCATGAAAGATTAATCGGAGATTCAAGGATAGTTTTTAGTATAACTTATTGTGATCCTAAAAATATAGAACAAGATGCTCTTAAAGTGGATATTATTAATAGATGGGAAAGGAATACTAATATTAAGTTAAAAGGAATAAGTGTTAGAATAATCTCCACCAAATATGAAAATGCCGGAAATAGGAATCCATATGGCTCATTAATTTTTAAAGAAAACAGGGAATTAATAAGAATATATTATGTGATGTTATTATCCTTTTTGTTTTATAAAATTAAAAAAGACAATGACAAAAGAATTGCCCTAGATTTTATTTTAGGTGTATTAGAAGGGGATGGTTCTGTAAATGCAAAAAAGAAAGGGCATATAATAATCACATCTAACTTTAAAGAGTTAAAGATTCTTGAAGATTTATTTAAAATTGCAAATATTAATTATGGGTTTTATATGGAAGACAAAAATAAGGGATATATAAGAATCGGGTCTCTAGAAGTAATTAGGAACATCTCAATCCTAAAAGACAGACTATTCAAATATTATCCAAAAAGAAGAAGAATACTGAAAGAAAGATTAGCTCAAACTGGTTGTGCTAGGTTTTTACTAGGTGAGTCTAAAAGAACATCTAATTGGTTGATTGGGCAATTAAATGATTATGGGATTTTAAATGGTAAGGGGAATTTAACAGAATTTGGGAAAAAAACACAAAAAGATTTAAAGGAATTCCTATTATCGAAGGATTAGAATGAAATTCAGAAAAGCTAAAGGGAAGGATGCTGTCGGGATTGCTACTGTACTTAAGGAATGTTATAATATTTATTCTATACAGGAAGGAGTTAAGGTTTTTGAGGAAGAGGTTTCTAAAAGGTATAACTTTATTGTTGCGGATGATGATGGACGTATAGCTGGACTTACAACATGGCAGATGCATGGCCTTCCAAAGCATGGACTTTGTGAGCTGGATAGAATTGCGGTTTTGAAAGAATATAGGGGGAAAGACCTAGGGAAGGCTTTGTTTAGGGCTTTGGTGAAGGCTGCATCAGAGGCGTATAAGAAACAGGGTTTTAGGTTGCGTAAGTTGTATATATTGACCCATGCTGACAATAAGATAGCTCAGGCATTCTATAAAAAGATGGGCTGTAAGCATGAGACTACCCTAAAGAACCATTATTATAAAGGAAAAGACGAGTTTGTGTTTAGTCTATTCTTCTGAACTATGCTGCCTGTAGTTGTGGCGAATATTGATTCGTTTGTTGAGTAGAGTAAGATTCATTTGGAACATCCTTCTTTGCCCTTCTTAGACCCACATAATCTACAAGAAAACCTATTACGGCTGCAATTGGTACGTGCAATACCGGACTAGCAAAGAAAACATTGAGTAGCATAAGGGGTGCTGTAAGATACATTCCTTTCATTATCTGAAGTATTGACCTAAATGACCTGTATATCCCCTTTGTAGTTTGTTTTGTGGATAAGTGATCAGTTGGAGCAACATATGCACTACTAACTGCAGGATAAATTGCTCCGTTAACCAATGCTCTGCTTGTTATTTTATCAACATCAAGTGTTCCTGTAGAAATTGTCTTTGGGATAGTATCAACAGGAAAATACTTGTTCATAAGTCCATAACTATAGTGGATATACGGGCTCACTAAAGCACCAAAGTACATTCCCTTGACTACTTCATCAAGATATCTTGGGTTTCTATTCTCTTTTTTTGCTTCATTCTTTTCCTTTACCATCTTTGAAGCAACCAGCGAACCAGTCAGGACAGCATGGTCTCTAACTGCTTCAGCTGTAAGTCCCATTAAACCTATGGAAGCAAAAGTTAGTGCTGATAGTAATGCTGTTCTTTTCATTACTCTAAATGTTTTTTTTACTATTTCTTCTAAAGCCATTAGTTTTATAAGTTAATGAAGTATATATAAAATATTTTTATAAAATTTTTACTAAAAGGGTAATATTTATATAGTAATTCCATTTTATGTAAATAATAATGGTAAAAATTGATGTAAAGGATAAGAAGATACTCTACCAGTTAGAGTTAGATGCCATGCAAAGTTATAGCAGTATATCAAAGAAAGTTGGACTCTCCAGGGAAGTTGTTAACTATAGAATTAAGCGTCTGGAGAGATTAGGTGTTATAGACAGGTATGTAACAATCTTAAATACAAAAAAAGCAGGTTATAGTTCATTCAAATGGTATATCCAGTTTGAGAATGTTGATGATAGCAAACTTAGGGAAATAATCAATGAGTTCAAAAAACACCCATATTGTGTATGGATACAGACCTGCACTGGTAGATGGGATTTAATCATTGTCCTTTTTGTTTTGTCCCCCACCCATTTTAAAGAGATTACTAGCTACTTTTTTGCTAGGT
This sequence comes from Candidatus Nanoarchaeia archaeon, assembly GCA_028279655.1. Taxonomy (GTDB): domain Archaea; phylum Nanobdellota; class Nanobdellia; order Woesearchaeales; family JACPBV01; genus JAHWHQ01. The sequence continues at coordinate 50,583 of JANQNH010000021.1, forward strand.
ACAATAAATATATGAGGGAAACAAATTTCATTATAGAACTTGGTGTCTATCACTTTAAGAAGAAATATATATGGGGAGAAAAATCTTCACTTAAAAAAACACCTTATTTTGGGGGAGAACCTGAAAAAGTAAAGTTGGGTAAAGAAGAGATTAAGATTCTTATCCAGCTTTGTGAAAATCCAAAGCAGAATATAGTCGATATCATGGGAAAGACTGACCTTTCTATTGATGTTATAAAGAATCGTCTAAAGAAAATGAAGAATAATGGACTGATTCAAGGATCTAGAGTTGAGATTAATAATGCAAAATTGGGTTTTGAATCTTACAAAATACTACTGAAAACTAAATTCATAAGTAAAGAGAAAGAACAATTGTTTTTAAACTACTTAAATCATAATAAAAATGTATGTGATGTGATCCATTGTATTGGTAATTGGGACATGGAAATCAATATTGATGTCAGAAATAGTGTTGAATTCCATAATGTCATCATGGAAATGAAGAATGCTTTTTCTGAAATTATTAAAGGTTATGACCCAATCCAGTTATTTGAAAATTATAAGACTAATTTCTTTCCAATGGGGGAATATCTACTAAAGAATTCAAATCTTCCTATAAAAACACATAGAAGTCCTCTTAATTAAAAGGATATTCCATCCTAAAGTGTTCTATCTTTCCAAATAATGTATGGGATTTTGCTGTTTTTTTGTATCCTAGTTTTTTGTAGAATGGAACTGCTTCTTTTCTTGCATTCAGTACTATCTTATTAAGTTTTAATTCTCTTGCTTTCTCATGTATTTTGGATAATATTGTTTTTCCAATCCCTTGTTTCCTGTAATCTTGAGATACTGCCATGAATCTTATCTGACCTTCTTCATCGCTATTCTTATGCAACCTACCAACCCCCACTAATTTATCATTATCAAAGGCGGCTATGTGATAGGCTTCTTCTTCTAGCTCGTCTTTTTCAGAGCCTTTTGGCTGATTCCATGGTTTTCTAAGAAGTTCCCACCTAAGCTGATAGTAAGAATCGAGTTCTTCTTTTTTTGGTTCTCTTATTCCTATCATATTTTTCTAACAAAGCTTAAGAAACCAGTATGTACTGTCTGGGTTGTCTTTGGTCTTACCTTTCTATCTTCAATCTCCCATTCCCTTTGGATCAACTCTATTGTTTTAATATGGATGAGGTGTTTGTCCTTGTTTATCTTATTTACAAAATCCATAACTTGAGGTATTGTTGGTGAGTAATTAACCAGAAACCCTCCTGGTTTTAGTGCTTTCTTTGCTTTTTCTATTGCCTTCCATGGCTCTGGCAAGTCTAATGTGATTAAATCGATGTTTTTTTCATCTATTCCTTTGTATAAGTCTTTGTTCTTTATAGTCAGGTTTTTTAGATGCAGTAGTTCCTTGTTTTTCTTTACTATTTTTATGAAGTCTTTTCTTATCTCGTATGTTGTAACTTCCTTGCATATGTTTGCTAATAATATGGCCAGGGCTCCTGATCCTGCTCCTGCATCAACAACCTTGGAGTCTTTGTTTATACCTGTCTCTGCTATAATCATTGCTGCATCCTTTCTTGTTATTATCTGTGGTGCTCTCTTTATCTTTTTGTAGGTGTCTATAAAAAAAGGTGTGAATAATGTCAATTCTTTCTTTGTGTTTGTCTTTATGATTGAACCATCCTTTTTCTTCAGGTCTTTTGCCTTGATAAGTCCGAACTGGCAGTGAAAGTCTTTAGAGATGTCTTTAATGTAGAATGATTTTCCTTCTGGTGTTACGAGTAGTTTTGGTGTCATTTTAAATAAAATGGGCCTGGAAGGATTTGAACCCTCGACCTTTAGCTTAGAAGGCTTACGGAGAATATCTTTACCGCTCTATCCAAGCTGAGCTACAGGCCCATAAACCATTAGAATGAGTATTTCATTTATAAATGTTATTAAATTACTGCAAAGGTATCATCTGGTCGGCACTTTCAGCTTTTTGAGTGCATTCCTTCTTCTCTTCCCAGAATACCCAGCACTTCTTCCCGAACTGATCCCATTTCAAGCAGTCTTCACAACATTTTGGAATTGCCATTCTGAATATGTAGATAGAAGTAGTATATATATTTTTTGAAAAATCAAGGTAACCAGGTTTTGGAATCCTTTAGCTTGTTTGGGAGATATTTGTCTATAACATAGTTAAGACCCCATTTGGCCAATGCCTGCTGCTCTGCCCTTACTTTCATTCCTACCTGCTTCTTTATTGCTTTCTGCCACTGTCTATGGTGCTGTACAAAAGGATCGTTCTTAATTGCATCCTTTGCTCTTTTTATATCTACATCTTTCAATGGGTGTGTTGGAAGCTTGTAATCCTCAATATCCTGGGGGGTGACTCCAAGGAACTTAGCCTGAGGTACACAGAAATATTCATTTATGTGGGCTGCATTGCCTGATCCAACCTTAAGGGTCCTGTATATATTAAAATAACCGTAAGGGTCTCCATCTGTGAATACATAAACAGGTAATTTCCTTGCATCTGCCAGTCGTCTTATGAATCTCCTACAGGCTCTTGTTGGTACTCCTCCCATAGAGACCAATATGCAGTTTGCCTTTTTCCAATATTTATGCTTAACTAATCTTTGAAACATACCTGCTGTCTCTATTGCAAGGATAAACTTGGCCTTTGTCTCAAACTTAAGGTGTTCTACTGAGATTGGAATTGAGTATGCACCTGAACCGAACTTTGTACAATCTATCCTAAGATCCTTCTTTGTTTCTGGATCCCTATCTATCACAACCAATTGTCCTGCAATCTCTCCCCCCTTTTCTTCAGGTATAAATCCAAGCTGTTCCCTATTTACCATGAGCATTGCTTCTACATCATCCATCACAGCATCGGAATCCGGTTGCTGCTTGAACATGGCTTCCTTCCAATTCTTGGAGATGTAATATGCTTCTCTTTTTGATGCTATGTCGTCCTGCTCAATCAGCTGCTTGGAAAGGCCCATCATTCTAAGTGTCTGTGCAAATGTCTTAATTGTCCCTACTGTCAGTGTTCTTTCCTTTTTCTTTCCAAGAATCTCAAAATATCCATCTTTTTCATTGTATTTTACGTTTGATAGGGATCTTAAAGGGAGGTCTAGCTCTGGGGCTTTCTTTTTTAGGATTTTTTTATATACGTTAGTTGCTTTTTCCTTTATTCCATCCAATACTTTGTTTTTCATTTTAGTTCTTTTATTTTAGTTTTGTTTGTTGCTCTGGCTTTTTTGCTGATTTTTTTGATTTTTCTTTTCCTTCTTTGATTTTTTCTTTGTTATCTTCATTTGGTTCTTCTTTTTTACCCATATTTGCCAATTCCTCATCATAATCAGGATTATTTATCTCAATCTTCTCCAACTTGCCTCCTCTTTTATGCTCTAGGATCTGTTCCAATATGGTCTTTACCTTCTCTTCATCGGTCTTATTATAACCAACCAGATCCTTTAATGCCTCTGCAACATGGGGTATGTATGTTTCTATGTAGCTTCTTTTTGCCCCTTCCATCTGGATCCGTTTCTTCTTATGTATAAATATGGAAAGTTTTCTTCCACATTCCTGAAGGGCTAATTTCAACTCCTTGATTATCTCAGGATAATGGGCAATTGCCTCTTTGCTTTCTGATGTGAATGGGACCCATACGGAATTTATTGAAATAACGATTGTTGCTGGGCCTATGGGTAATGCTCCTTTGCTCTGGCTTAACCCATAGTTTCTCCAGGCAGTATTAATAGTAGATTTTGTTATAGCACATGCCCCTTGCTGGAATAACAAAGGTACCCTGTTTGCGTACCTTAGCGCTTTCACAGAGCCTTCTGGATCCTGTTCTCCCCCATATGCAATTCCTGCTTCAACTACAAAGGGGTTGCCCCTATATACTGCAGGGGGTCTTGTTGCTGCACAGTAGAACTCTGCATTTATCTCTTTTCTAAGTCCCTTTTCAAGCAGTTCTTCTCCTATGGGGCTTATACAGTTTGTTGGAGGGGCAATAATCTTTGTTTTGTTGATGCCCTCCAGCAGTTTCTCTGCCATCTCTCTATTTATGTTTCTTGGTTTGGTAGCTGGTAGAAGGGCTGCATTCTCGCAGATATCTTTAGCAGTACCAGATCCTACTCTTGAAAATTCATTCATCAAAAAGGACTGAAGGGTTCTTGATTCGGAAATCTTAAGCATGCTAATCAGGACCCCAAGCTCTACGCCATAAGGATGAGGCTTTATCTCAACCGGTTTATGGGGCAGTTTATCGGTTGCCCTGGCAAATATGAACTGTTCTGCTTTTGGATTCGTGTATATTATTGTGACATGAGGGTTTGTGATTGCAGTCTGTTTTAGGTATTGATCAATAGACTGGGAGCCTCCCTGATAGCTACCCTCCAACTCAAGTTCAACTTTGGTACCATGATCCTTTTTCCATTCTAGGATTTCTTCCTTTATTATATGGGGTTTATTCTTCTGGGAATCTATCTTTAACTCATAATAGTGAGCATCATGTTTTCCAGATATCCTAGAAGTGATTTTAGCGGGTTTTCCTGTTGTTAGCTGTGAATAAAGGACAGAAGCAGATATTCCAATGCCCTGCTGGCCCCTAGATTGCGAAAGCTTGAAGAATTTTGAACCATATAGCAATCTCGCAAATATATGGGGGATCTGTTTTTTCACTATCCCTGGCCCGTTGTCCTCTATGATGACCCTAAAACGGTCACCACCCATGTCAATCAACTCAACACCTATCTCTGGAAGGATGTTTCCTTCTTCACAAGCATCTAAGGAATTGTCCACCGCTTCCTTGATTGTTGTCATAAGTGCTTTTCTCTTATTATCAAAACCAAGGAGGTGCCTGTTCCTAGCGAAGAACTCAGCTACTCCGATTTCCCTCTGTTTTTTTGCCAGTTCCAGTGCTATTGGTACATCTTCTGCCATTTTTTGTGAAATTTTATTTGTTTTCTTAAAAAATTGAAGCCACTTATTATTAAACCTTTTGATTTAGTGAAACTTATGATATCTTATCTGTTTTTAGATCTTCCCCCATCAATCTTGCCCGCTTCATCTCTCTTCTTTTTTTCTCCAAGAACCTGTAAACTCCTGAATGGGGGGATCCTTTCAGTAATTTCTCAACAGCTTCTCTCGCTACTGATGATGATTCTGGCAACCCTATGATGCCAATTGTCTTTCCATATACGCAGATGTGGGCTTCAGTCAATTCTTCTATCAATCTTCTTGATTTTCCTTCTGCCCCAATTACTCTTCCTTTAATCCTTAATAATGTATCTTTTGATTTGCCTGCCCATTCCTTTAGGTCTATCAACTCGAAACAGTAATCTGATTTGAGCAATAGTTTTGCTATATCTGGATTGAATCCTCTGCCTACGGCCCGGATAACTTCCCTACATGAGTATAATCCCAGGGCATCCTCACCAGAAATAAAAACATCTCCTTCTTTGCTGTCTACTTTTATCTTTGTTTTTGTCTCAAGTTCTATTTCTTTCTTTATCTTCCCTTCTTTTCCTATAAAGACAGCAATCCTATCCTTAGGTATCCTTAGTTCGTATAGATATTCAGTCATTTTGGAGGCGATTGTTTTCTTTTATTTCTTAAGATTCTTGTATCTTTTTTAAAACTTTTGTTTCGTCTGGTTTCATACCTGTTTTTTTGAAGAATGTTGATATGTTTTTAATATCTCTTTTTAGATATTCTAGGGATCTTGAGGTTTTTATTGGGGTTGCTTGTGAGAAATCTATAAAGACCGGCTGTTGGCTGCTGTTTAAGATGTTAAATGGAGAAAGATCTGCATGGACAAGGCCTGCCTTGTATAATCTTTTTATGTTGTTGATTATTTTATTGAAGAACTGTTTTGGATCCTTTGGCTTGTCTACAGCCAACCTATGTGCTATGAGGTCTTTGCTTCCTATAAACTCCAGCACCAAGATGTTGTTCTTGAATGTGATTGGGGTTGGAACATTAACCTCTGCTTCCCTTGCTTTTATCAGATTTCGATATTCTCTCTGTACCCAGAAGAAGATTATCTTTCTTTTTTTTCCTTTAATATCTGCATATCTTGGATCTTCCTTGATGTAATCGTACATCTTGTTAAAGTCGCATGATTCCAGCCTGTAAATCTTGACCATGACCCTGCTTTTGTCCTTTGTCTTTGCTGAGAAGATGTTTGCCTCTTTTCCAATGCTTATGGGTGATTCAAGGCCTTCAAAATATCCCTCTGATATTAGTTTGAATAGAGTCCTATTTGTGAATTCGTCAAATACATTGTGCATGGTCTTGAATTTTTCTTTAGACTTGTTTGGCATTTTAGTTTCCTATAGACCACATATAATCAGCATATGCTTTTAAACCTTCTGATAGGTTTTTTGATTTTATCTGAATAAATAACTCATCTAAACCAATAGAGATCAATGTTTTGTCTTTGTATATTATGAAGACAACAGGAGTGAATAGTTCTTTTTGGAGATATTTTATTTTTGTCAATGAAATAGGCGCTAATTTATTTCCAATCTCTTCTGCCAGCTCATTTACTATAATTTTACACTTGATACCCTGTTTTGCTCTTTTTTTATGGAAATTAACAACAAATCTTTCAAAGTGTGGTGTAAATTTAGAGATCCCAAGAACATAGTATTCCTCTCCCTTGTTTAAGGTTTTAAGAATATCGTCAAAGCTTGTCTCTGCTCCTTTCATCCCTTTATAGACTATTGTCTCTGAACCTATCCCTGCCATGCTTCTTTTCAGTTCTAACTCAGGCAGTAGTTTTTCTATTTGTCCTTTTTGTTGTTTTAGTTTTGCTTCTTTTTCCTGCATATAATCCAGTATTCTGGAAGGAGGGGCAGACTCGAAATATTTAACTCCTGATTTGATAACATAAGATACTAGGCCTTTTTGTATAAGCTTTTCAAGAAGCTCATATATTTTACTAGAAGCTACCCCAGACTTATCTACTATTGGCCCTTTTGTTGTTGATCCTAGATCTAACAAAGCAAGGTAAACCTTGGTTTCTGAATCTGTCAGGCCTATATTTCTAAAAAATTCTGTATTCATGATATGGTTATGTGGGTTTAACTATATAAACTTTGTTATAAGTACCCCTATTGGGGGGCTTAATCTTTATATATCTAATCTATGGTTTTATAATTGAGGTTGATAGAATGGTTGAGAAAACAATTGACAATAAACTTGATAATAAAGAAGAAAAGGATGTAAGAGAGCTTGGAGTAGATGAAGGCCTTTTTGAAAAGCTAATGGATGCTTCTGGTGCTGCTGTTGGCGCTTCATCTGTAATTAAGGCAGTGGTATCTGGAGCTTCTTATGGTTCTGTAGGGCTTGCTTATTTAATCCCATATGGTATTTTTAAGGGAATCAAGTACATGTATAATGCTATAATGAAAAGTGAAGAGATGCTAAGTCTTGATGGAATAAGGTATATGGCAAAAGACGGATTAGGTAAGATCCTTCCATCTGGAGAGAGAAAACTGCCTGCTTTAGTCGGTGCTGTAGCTGGAAGTTATGGGTTAGCAAGTTCTTACATATAGTTAAAGAAAAAGCTATTTATGATGGTTTTCCAGTTATTTTTGTTCTCTAAGAAGTAATTCATAAGAGGCTATAATGCTAAGATATTTTTCTGGGATTCTTGCCAAACCTATAACCTCTATCGGTAGTTTAGTTGGTTCTTGATCTGCTTTATAAGCACTTATCTCTGAGGGGGTTATAATAATAAAATAGTTCAGACCTAAATCACCATATTCAAGCAAGCATTCACAATCTGATTTAATATCGTAATCTGTGCGTGGTATGAAGCAGGTAGGTAGTATTTCTATAGATGGATAGGTTTCTTTTAGTTTTAGGGATCCTTCAATTGTTTCCCTAGTTCTGGCAGCGGCACGTGGTCTATCGCCTTCTATCTTTCCAAGAATAGTAGATTGAATACAACATATACCACATTCCAATGTATCTGCCAAAGTAATCCCAATTTTAGGGGTGTCTTCCTCCCTCCATTTATTTGTGAAATGTTCTTCAATGTTTTTAGGTAGAATTAATAGATCTGAGCCCATTATTCCTTTGAAAAACTTATGGGTGTTTATTAATCTTTTGTTGTATACTACTTTAAAATGGTTACAAAATAGAAAGGTTTATATAGTAGTTCTACTATTGAATAGTAACAGTGAGAGGGGTGGTAGAATCCTCTTAAATTTACTATTAAATGCCAATATTACAACTAATATTGTCTAAACACCTCTTTTCCCTTGCAAACGCTCCAAAAGAGCGCTTGCTTGGGTTTTAAACATCAAAAAGAGATCATAATCACCTCTTTTTCCCTAGCAAGGGTCTCGCAAGAGATTCTTGTTAGGGTTTTATGATTATACCTACACATTTAAATAGTAGTTAATCATTACGATTAATATAGCTTTAATCAAGCTATGTGAGCCCGTCACGAGAGTACTCAATGGAGCTTACGCTAAATGCAAGCAATGAGCTTGGGAGTTAGTGTTACGGGCTACAATTATATTTACAGGCTTAATACGGTTAGAAAAGTAAAAATAGAGCAAGTTTGTGCTTAATATTCATTTATTTCCGTTATTTCACTTAAAGAAGGAAAGAAAGAGCTTAATTTAGGCTAGACTTGTTCTATAATTTAGAAGATTATACAGAAGGAGAAGATCAAAATCATTATCATCACTTCAATCAATGGTAGAAGTTTGATAGTAGGTAACTCCTTCTGTAGATAGTAATTAAAGTTATGGAGTGATAAAAATGGGAAAGATAAGTCCAGTTTCATCAAAGTATATTGTAAATTCATCTATAGAGATAGATGGGATTGTTGACAGACCGGATGTTATAGGTGCAATTTTTGGCCAAACAGAGGGTCTGTTGGGAGCAGATCTGGAGCTTAGAGAGCTTCAAAGATCCGGAAGGATCGGAAGGATAGAGGTTAATGTAGATACAAGAAGCGGAAAGACTAGCGGAACAATAACCATACCCTCTAGCCTGGACAAAGCAGAAACTTCAATAGTTGCTGCAGCTTTGGAGATCATCCAAAGAATAGGCCCTTGTAATGCTAAGATAAAGGTCCAGAATATCGAAGATGTCAGAGTAACAAAGAGAAGCTTTGTGATAGAGAGAGCAAAGGAATTGCTTAAGACTATGATGGAAGGAGTTATTCCAGATTCACAGGAGCTAGCAGATGAGGTTGCATATTCTGTAAGGGTTATGGAAGTTCAGGAATATGGAAATGATAGGTTATCTGCAGGTCCGGCAATAGATGAAAGTGATGAGATTATCGTAGTAGAGGGAAGAGCAGATGTTCTAAACCTGTTGAAACATGGTTTTAAGAATGTCATATCCCTTAATGGCACTTCTGTCCCAGATACAATTATAGAATTAAGCAAGAAGAAAGTAATAACCGCTTTTGTCGATGGTGACAGAGGAGGGAGATTAATAATAAAAGAGCTTACAAACAGAGCTGAGATCGACTATGTGGCTATGGCCCCAGATGGTAAAGAGGTAGAAGAGATAACTAAGAAAGAGATCCATAAGTCCTTGAGAGGCAGGGTTTCTGTAGAACAGGTGAAGTTAGAGCTCGGCAAGGAAGTGGAGAGGATAGATAAGCCACAGATGTATGAATCAAGAAGGCAGCCTCAACAGGGTTACAACAGACCTCAGAGATCATTCACACCAAGGTCTTCTGCTCCTCCAAGCAGGGCCTCCTCAAAGAAGAACGCTACTACAGAAGAGAAGAAGGTCTTCAAAGAGATGCTTGAGAATCTTGTCGGAACAAGGGGGGCACATATACTGGATGATAAGCTGAATATACTTGGAAAGGTGCCTATCTCTGAGCTTCAGACTACTATCAAGAGTTTGTCTTCAGGCGTATATGCTATTGTGTTTGATGGCAGTATTGACAAGGACCTCGTTAAGACAGCAGAAAGGGCTAATATTACATTCCTTATTGGGATGGACCTTAAGATCAAAGCAGACGAAACCAATATTCGGATGCTGACTGTTAATGAATTGTAATTATTTTTTGTTTCTTTTCTTATATTTTATTAGGCAAACTTAGGACTTATATTAACAATGCTGCGCTCCGTGCGAGTTAGGCATTGTCTTATGCAGCCAAGTACTTTCGCAAGGCAAAGTTATAAGCATGGACTTCGCTGGGCAGCATTGTTACTTAAGCTGACCATTATATCCTAGAAAGCTCTTCCTTACATTCTTCAAAGGTGTTTACTTCACAGATCTTTTCCTTTATTAGGTTTGCAGGAAGGATACCTCGAAACTTTACCTGGTTGTTAAGAAGGAAAGTAGGATATGTATTGATGTCCATCTCTTCTTCCAACACCTTCTTTTGTCTCTCAGTAACCAGATGCTTATCAAAGGTTATCTTGCCGTTGAATAGGTCTGAAACTTCCTTCAGGTGCGGCTCTAGCTGCTGAGATGAATCCGGAAGAAGATATATATCCATCTTATTCTTAATCATCGGTCTTCTAAAATAGTATATGGCTCCTGAAGCTGTGTTGGTCATAACATAATTATCTCCTCTTTGCGAAAGAGCACTATTGAAGTTAACAAAGTTTATTGCATCTTTTATGTTTGAATCAAAGATGTATGCTGGCAGAGCGTCTATCTTCAGTTTCTCTGTAAGGTTTTTTGCCTCTTTTGTACTGAAATCAATCTCTTTGATATCTATATTCGGGAAGATTGCTTTAACAATTGTTTTTGTGGTAGTTGAATCACAGGATTTACAGTTCTTGTCGTTGATTACTAAAAGGTTTGTTTCTACATCCTTTTGGAATTCGCACACTGATTCTTTAGTGTCTGGATTAGAACACGTACCAAAAGCCCCTTCCTGTTCACAATCTGAATCCGAAGAACAAACAGGGGTAATTTCCTCTAATAAGGTCTCTTCAGAAGGCATATCTTCTGTGTTGTCACACCCCCTTATGTAGAAAAACAGTATTAGTGCTAGGATAATAATCATGATCCCATATACCCACTTGGATATTGATTCTTCTTGTGGTTCAATAGATTCCTCTTTTTGCTCCTCTTGTTTCCCTTCTTGCTGTGGTTTTTGTGTATCTTCTGGTTTTTTCTCTGTTTCTTCTGGTATCTGCTGCCCTATTGGTTTTTTCTCTTTCTCTTCTGTCTTTTCTATCTGTGTATCTGGTGCCTTTTCTTGGGGCTCTGTGGTCTCTTCAGCACCAATGATCTTTGTCGGTTGTTCCTTTATTTCCTTTATCTCTATCTGTGGCTCTTGCTGCTCCTGCACTTCTTCCTGAGGGGCTTCTTCTTTTGGCTGCTCTTCTGTCTGAGGTTCTGGTGTTTCTGCCTCTCTTGGTTCTTCCTTAATCTCCTCTGTTGGTGTTTCTTCTTCAGGTACCTCCTCTAGTTCCCTGATCTTTCTTTCTATCCTCTCCTTGCCTCGCTCAAATTCATCCTTAGATATAACCTCTGCCTCGAGGCTTTCCTCTAGGAATTTTAGTTCTTGCTCTAGTCTTTCTTTTTGTTGTTCATCCATTTTAAACCACTAGTTGTTCAATAACTCTTTTGAATTCTGCCTCTTCATCCTCCAAGGAATCATAGGCGTTTCCTATTCGTACATATTTACATCCGAACACATAGGTGGGCACTGTATTTTTTGGATTATATTCCTGGAATATCTCTACTTCCTCCCTAGGAATTCCTTTCTCTACTGTGCTTGTCAATGTGTTGTCTCCTGTGTCTAGCTGCCAATGGTAGGCGACAATATCCCTGCCATATTGAGCTGCTAAATCATCAAATGTATCACTAATCCAGTTTGATGCTGAATTGCTTGTAGTTGAAAAGAACCTTACAATTACCTTTCCGTCTTTTTTACATATCGGACCTTCTTTTTCCTCAAAAGTATCAACATCCTTTGGCTCCACTGTCTCTTCTTTCTCCTCTGGAGTGTCTCCTTTCTTGGTTATAACTGCATTGGACTTAAGCTGATTGATGTACAGTTCTATTGAATTGCCTGATATATCGCTGAGCAATATCTGTTTGATCTGATCTTTTGCGGCAATATAAGAGATATCGTTCTCTTTGAAGTATTCCTCGTTTGTCTGATAGTAGCTCTTTATCTGGGATTCTGATATCTCTATCTTTGAGATTACAGTTATGTTAAGCAGCTTGTTAATCATCAGTTGCTCTCTCAGCTGCTCTTTTAATTGTTCTAGGTTGATGTTCTGTTGTTTTAACGCTTCCTCGAAAGCCTCGTCTGTAGGTGAGCTCTCTCTTATCAAGTTAACTTCTGATTCAATCTCTATTTCTGAAACTGCAATACCTTGTTTTTTGGCTTCCTGCAAAAGCAGTTTTACATTTATGATCTGGTCAAGGAAGGCGTCTTTGGTTATAAAAAGTTTATATTGGTCTGGAAGCTGGCTGTATTTCTGATCCAACTCCTGGTTCGTGATAACCTCGTCATTGACTGTTGCTACTGTCTGCTCTGGCCTTAAGGTCCTGAATGCGAAATACAAGACAACAGCCAGTATGGCAATCAGAATGATTATAGTAGTTATCTTTTTTATTATGCTCTTCTTAACCTTTTTGGACTTTTTCTTTTTGGAATCCTTAGAACTATCTTGATCCTTTTTATTCTTCTCCTCATTTTTTTCTGGCATTTTAAATCACCCTGGGTATTTATATGATTAAAGTAACCTATTCAGAACCTCTTTTGAAATATAAAATAATGTATCTTATTTAAACCTTTTGATTTGACGTTAATCATAATTCTTAAAAGTTCACCACCTATTAGTTTTGATAAACATTTATATTAATTCCGGCGTATATTGATGTCAGATGTATGATATTGTAATCGGAAGAAATGAAAAAGATAGAGGTAAGTATGGAAAAGAAGGGACTATTTTTCTAGGAAAACATTATGTAAAGATGGGGCAGACAACATCTTTGTCTAATGAGATTTTTATGGATGTTACAAGAAGCCATGTTGTCTTTGTTTGCGGCAAAAGGGGGTCTGGAAAGTCATATACCATGGGGGTAATTGCTGAAGGTATGAGCAACCTGCCTGAAGAGATCAAAGGAAATATATCTGTTGTTATGCTTGATACCATGGGGATATACTGGACGATGAAGTATGCCAATGATAAGGAAGCAGGATTGTTGAAGGAGTGGGGCCTAGAAGGTATGGGGCTTGATGTGAAGATCTATACTCCTGCCGGTTATTACAAAAAATATAAGGAAGAAGGGGTGCCTACTGATTTTCCGTTTTCCATAAAACCTTCTGAATTAGACCCTTCTGACTGGTGTATGACTTTCAATATAGATGTTACAAGTCCGGAAGGCGTTATGATCGAAAGGATGATAAATGAGCTGAAGGAGAAGAGTGATGACTATAGTGTTGAAGATATTATCAGCACAATAGAAAAGGATGAAAGGAGCAAACAGGAAACCAAGGATGCTATTGAAAACAGGTTCCTGGACAGTATGAGGTGGGGGATATTCAGCAAAGAAGGTACTCCGTTGAACGATCTCGTTAAGGGTGGACAGGTTACTGTTTTGGATGTAAGCTGTTATGCAACAACTCCTGGAACCCAAGGTCTGAGGGCTTTGGTCATAGGGTTAGTATCGGAGAAATTATTTGTACAGAGGATGATAGCAAGGAAGAATGAAGAGTTGAAATCCATAAAGGAGACCACACATTTCATGGGTGGACAGGCTGGAGGAAAACAGAAGGAACCGTTGGTGTGGCTGGTCATAGATGAGGCCCATGAGTTTCTTCCTAACGAAGGAGAGACTGTGGCTACCCATCCTTTGGTCATCATCCTTAGAGAGGGCCGTCAACCAGGGATTTCATTGATCCTGGCCTCTCAGCAGCCTGGAAGGATCCATACGGATGTTATGACCCAGTCAGATATCGTTATTGCGCATAGGATAACCGCAAGGGTGGATATAGAGGCTCTGGGGCAGTTGATGCAGAGCTACATGAGAGAAGGATTAGATAAACAACTTAATGTTTTGCCAAGGCTGAAAGGTTCAGCAATAGTTTTCGATGATACTAATGAAAGGATGTACTCTATGAGGGTGAGGCCCAGGTTTACCTGGCATGGTGGTGAGGCTCCATCAGCTATGCATAAAGCTAAGAAGGTATTTGATTTTTGAAGGGTTTTTAAAATAGGTTTATAAAGAAAATTGCATTCTTATAGGTTATGAATGAACCTAGATTAAACAGGAGGGAGTTTATTAGGGTGGCTTCAGGAGCTAGCTTAGCTGCTTTGGTTTCTTCTAGTTGCAGAGAGGATAAATTAGGAGATTCCTTTTTGGACCATCCTCTTTTTGAGATAGCCAGAGTTGAAGCTAAATTTAGGGGCCTTACGGATAGCCAGTTGGAGGATTATATAAGAGAACTAAGCGAGATTAGGGATGCTATGCTTAGAGACAAAGCCGGATCTTCAGAACATCAGTTGGAGTTTATGCATAACGCTCTGCTTGAAAGGGGGTATGAGATATCTCATAGGAGAGTAGAATCTGTATTTTTTCTTTATGATGCTCTCAGAGAAAGATGTCTAGGTTGTAATCAGGTAAATGCCCTTATTGGAACAGTGGCTAGGGAAGATAGAGGAATGGACATTACGCCTTCTATGGCTATGAGCCCTGCTTTAAAATATTTTCATGCAGTATTAACAGTTAATGGAGAGGATGGATTTAGATTTGAACCACTAGTAGGGAAAAGATTAAGGGATGATAATTATGATGGTGAATTCAGCTTAGAGGCTCCAGACTTATCATTCTATGATTTAAAGAAGGATGGTTTTCTTTTGTTGGCTTATAATGCTATCGGCACCCATTACTATAGAGAACTATTTGATGCTGAAAAGATAAGGGATGGGAAAAAGATTAAGGATTGTATTCAGAAATCAAGAAGGGCTTTAGAATGGGTGGTTAAAACAGATCCTGATTTTCCTATTGGTCATTGGAATTTGGGAAGCTTATTCTTTAGGATGAGGAATTATGAAAAAGCCAGAGAAGAGTTTATGGCTGCTCTCCCGATGATGAACAAATACCCTTACATACTTACACAGATTGGAGAATGTTGCGTGAAAAAAATGGAGTATACTAAGGCAAGAGAGTGGTTTGAAAAAGCTTTGGAATTATGCAACAAATATCAGGGAATATATATGGATAAGATCCCTAGATTGGAGCGGGCAATAAAGGTATTGGATCAAGCAGGAGTAAGATAGTAAATTGGGAAAATTATTTAAAGACTGGTTATATATGTAAAGAGGGAGGTGGGATAAATGGCATTCTCTAAGTCGTTTCCAAGGACAGTAGATGGAAGTGCATACCCCAGATGGGAAGAGATATTCTTAAGTGAAGATGAAGAAAGAGAGATGGAGCTCAGGGCAAGAGAGGATAACATAAAAATAATGAAGGAGTGTATTGATGACGCTAAGACTTTGATTGAAGAGAAGGGATTTAAGGGTTTCAAGGAAGATATCCTGAAGGCAGCGATCCCATTGTTTGAAAAAAGGGCCTCCCATACTGTTTATTGGAAAGAAAGGAAATGTAAAGAGAAGTTTGATTCTAACAGATGATTTATTTTTTCTTTAGTTTTTCATCCAATTCAGGCATCAGAGGGGAGTAGGTCATGGATATAATCGATGATATAAACATCAGGATAAAGAACAGCATAAATGTGAATCCCCATGTCCTGTTATCAAGCTGCCTGTAAACATACAGGAAAGAAATTATGAACCCCACCATAGATGTAACCATGAAAGAACCATGTAAAGGAACTACTTTTGATAGCATACGATCACCTCTCTTATGTAATTTTATTTTGATTATTTAAATGTTTTGGGAGTTTTATACCCCTCAGAGACATTTAAATTTTACTAAATTGATTTTTTCCTTTTTTGCCTTCTCTATACCCTTGTGCAGGTTGTCCATGAATTTTGTCATCAACTTACAACAGTTCTGTTTGTCTTCTCCGCATAATATCTTCCCTTTCTTGCATTTGTTGTGAATATCCTGCAGCTCCTTATCATCTTCTATAAGGTGCTGCTTATAGAGCTCAAAGATTATGCAGTCTTCAGGAATCCCTCCAAGCTTCTTCTGCTCTTCTGTTGTCTTTCTTCCTCCTGTTTTTGCCCTCATTATCTTCTTGGTAACTTTCTTTATGTCTTCTGGCAGATCAATGCAGGATTCTGGCTTGGATTTTGACATCTTTATCTGCCCATCCAGTGAAGGCGTAAATTTATGGTAGAGTCCTGATGGAAGGAAAAACTTTTTGTCCCTCATACGTCTTGCTGCGTCCCTGGTCAACCTTATATGGGGATCTTGGTCAGAACCTACAGGTATTACGCCAGGCATCCTCTCTTTCAATTGAGGGTAAAGGATATCTCCTATCTGGGTAAGGGCTGATATTATACGTGGAGGATCTGCACTTCCATAAACTGCTCTGAATTCGTTGAGTGTGATCTTATTAGATGCCTGATATGCCAGTTTTATCACGTCTTTGTTCTCTGACTGGAAATAGAAGATTGTTTTTTTTGGATCCAGGCCTAGTGTGATATAAGCTGGTATCTGGAACTCCAATGCGTTCTTTCTTGCTTCTTCTAATGAGATATTTCTTGCTGCAGCTGCCTCTAGGTCTGCTATGAGGCAGAAGGTTCTTGCACCTTGCTTTTGGAAGTAAGCAATGTTCTCCACAACCATTTTTGTTCCAAAATGAACCTTCTTAGCTGTTGGCATTATCCCTGAAAGAACATAGAATGGTTTTTTGTCTTTCATTGCTTTAAGGACCAGTTTCATGTCTCTTTCTGCAAAAACTACCCCTCTCCTCATCAATCTGTTCGGATTAGGGTAGTTCTTAGGATTAAAACTATCCAAACCAAAATCCTTTATAATCTTTACATAATCCTCCACCAGTTCTGAGCCGTATGGGTCTATTATCTTTGTCATAGTGTGAGAATTGGGGTTTTAGTATATAAATGTTATTGGAATGGGTTTTATTTTCCGAATAGCCCCTTTATCCATCCAAAAAAACCAATGCCCTTGCATTTATTTTTCTTACATATGTTATTTAGGCATTCGTAATCAAAATCGCAGAATTCTTTCTTTGCCCTCAGTGATTCCATTATGCTGTCTTTGTTGCAGAAACTTTCTTCTGTCCTTGTCCCTATGGAGATACATTTTCCTTCTAGATCACAACCTTGCGTAGTATTATGTCCGCATCTTTTTGGGGATCCAGAGCAGGAATCAGAGGTGCATGCATTATCATCACTACAGTCTTCATGCTCTGTGCATTCGTCACAGTCTGCATCTGTATCCATGGTGCAATTTTTTGGACAGTAATCGTCTCCTTCTATACATTTTAAAGTCATGGTATTTTCACACCTATGAGTCTTGTTGTTGCAGACGTCTATTGTGGCTGATGTGTTATCATCACATTCAGAATTGTTTATACATTCAACCTGAACCGGCTTTCCACAGTCATTGTCGTTTTCTTCTGTGCATCTTGATTCAGGACAGCAGCCATCATCGTCCCTACACCAAAGGATGAGCTTGTGGTGACAGAACAACGGATCCCCATCACATTCATCTATGGTGCATGTATTGTTATCTTTACAATCTAAGTTAGTGGTGCATGAACCACATCCAATACAGGATAGTCCTGAGTTGAAGCAAAATTGAGCAGTATCATTTGCGTTTCCTACACCCAAGGTTATAGTATTGATAGTTATCTCTGAAAGATCAGAGAATACGTATTTCATGGTTGTTTCCAGGTAGGTTGTTGCCACTTTATTCACTGTGAACTTAACAGACATGTCTCCTGATTCGTTCTTTATGGAATCGAAGGATATATTGTAGTCAGTGCCATCAGCAGTATACAGCTTGGTCTCTTTTTCATCCAAGGTGTCGGAGATATCACAAACCGCATAGGTCGTAATAGAAAGAAGAATAGCCATTATTAGGATTAATTCCTTCCTCATTTTGTAGCTTGCTTAAGGGACTCAACGTATGTTTTGATTTTGTTTATCATCAGTTTCTTATTATTTATATTCTGTTCTATGATCTTTACTATGGCAGAACCCACTATTGCTCCATCTGCTCCTGCCTTACACACCGACTGGATGTGTTCTGGTCTTGAGATTCCAAATCCCACGCATAAAGGAAGGTGAGTGTGTTTTTTTACTCTTTTTATCAGTTTTAATGTGCTTTCTTTCAGGTCTTCTTTTGCACCAGTAACTCCTAACCTTGACACGATGTAGATGAAACCCCTGCACTTCTTGGTGATTAGCTTAAGCCTTCTATTATCTGTCAATGGACTTACTAAAAATACTGTATCTATCTTATGTTTTCTTGCTGATTGAGTTATCTCTTCTGATTCTTCAACAGGTACGTCTGCTGCCAATACTGATGTTACGCCTGCCAGTTTGCAGTCATAGAAGAATTTCTTTGTTCCCCTCTGGTATATCAGGTTGTAATATACCAGCAATCCTATTGGGATATCTGTTATCTTTCTTACTTCTTTTATGAAATTAAAACATTTATCCGTGTCTATCTTGCTTTTTAAGGATCTTACGTCTGCTGCTTGGATAGTGGGGCCGTCTGCTATTGGATCTGAGAAGGGAAACCCTAATTCAAGTATGTCGGCTCCTGACTCAACTACTGTCTTAATTATCTTCAAGCTTGTACGATAGTCTGGATCTCCGATAACTATAAACGGTACTAATGCCTTTTCCTTGTTTTTTCTTAGTCTTCTGAAAGTCTTTGCGTAGGTCATTTGAATTTCAGCTCCTTGGCAATTGTCGTCATATCCTTATCTCCTCTACCTGATAGGTTGATTACCACGATGTCTTCCTTTTTCATCTTCTTTGATAATTTTATTGTGTGAGCAATAGCGTGAGCTGACTCTAAGGCAGGGATTATCCCTTCCTCCTGGCTTAGTAGCTGTACTGCTTCCATTGTTTCCTTGTCTGTTGCAAACTCATACTGTGCTCTCTTAAGATCCCTCAGGTTTGAGTGTTCAGGTCCTATTGCACTATAATCCAGACCTGCTGAGATTGAATGGGTATTATAGATCTGTCCAAACTTATCTTGGAGTATATAAGTCATTGTTCCGTGGAGGATGCCCAACCTTCCTAGTTTTTCATCTGCGAACCTTGCTGCATGTTTTCCTGTTTTGATTCCTAAACCGCCAGCCTCTACTCCAATAAGATTAACTTCCTTGTCTTTAAGGAATTCTCGGAATATCCCTATTGCGTTGGAGCCACCCCCTACACAAGCTACTATTGCAGTTGGAAGCCTGTTCTCTATCTTTAGTATCTGTTCCCTTGTCTCTTTCCCTATTATTGACTGGAAGTGAGCTACCATCTCTGGATAGGGATGTGGGCCTAATACGCTGCCCAGTAAGTAATGTGTTGTCTGCACATTTGCAGTCCAATCCCTTAATGCATCGTTAATAGCGTCTTTCAGTGTCTTTCCCCCTGTGTTTACTGGATTGACTTTTGCCCCTAATAGCTGCATCCTGAAAACATTAAGCTTTTGTCTTTCTATATCTATAGTTCCCATGTAGATTTCGCATTCCATCCCTAGTTTTGCTGCTGCTGTTGCTGTTGCAACTCCATGCTGTCCTGCTCCTGTCTCTGCTATTATCCTGGTTTTTCCGATGTATTTTGCCAACAGTGCTTGTCCCAGGGCGTTGTTTATCTTATGGGCTCCTGTGTGAGCCAGGTCTTCTCTCTTTAGATAGATTTTGCAACCTAGTTTTTTTGACAATGAAGTACAAAATGTTAATGGTGTTGGTCTTCCAACATATTCTTTCAGCAGGTGATCTAGTTCTTTTTTGAACTTTTTGTTATTCTTGTATCTATTGAAAGCCTTTTCCAGTTCTTCAACAGCAGGCATGAGTGTTTCTGGAACGTAGATGCCTCCGTATCTTCCAAAACGTCCTTTGTCTTTCATTTTTGTATCCTAAAAACTGGTGAATGGGGAGATTATAAGCAAGATCCCACCCAATATATAAGCATATTTCTGTACAGAGTAGATGAATGATACGAAAGGAATTGAGATCCCTATCAGGCTTAAGACTGCTGCCAGAGCATAGATTCCTATGATTATTCCTAAGACGAGGCTTGCTTTTCCCATGATCCCACCTTTGGCTGAGTCCATCAATAGCAATGCTGCTGCTCCCACTATCGCTATCAGGCTTATTATCCCTGGAAGGGGGATTATTGGATATAGGCTGTTGTTCAACAGAACTATCCCTATTATTATGCTCCCGATTTTTCTTGCGTTAAACATTCTTCTCACCTGCCTTACGTATGAATGATTCTAGTTTTTTATAATCCTTTTTTCTCGGTTTTGACTTAACCCCTGAGTTCGTGTCTACTGCGTATGGCTTTACTTCTTTTATTGCTTGTTTCACATTGCCTGGATTTAGGCCACCTGCTAGGAATACCTTATTTTTTACTGATTTAACTATTTTTCTACTTATGCTCCAGTTGTGGGTTTTTCCTGTTCCACCTTTTCTTTTGCCTGATTTTGTGTCTAATAGTATGAAATCCACGTATTTCTCATATTTTTTTGCTTCATTAATTGAGTTTTCATCGATTACAGAGATTGATTTTGTTAATTTTATCTTTGGAAGTGCTTTTCTTATCTTTCCTATCTCCTCTATCGAGATGTCGTTGTGTAGTTGTATGATTGATGGATTTATCTCCTCTGCAATCTCTATTATTGGTCCTGCTTTTTGCAGGTATGTTACGAAAACAGGTGTTGTTTCTAAAGGCAGCTTTCTGATTATATCTTTTGCCTGTTTTCTGGTCACTTTGTCCTCTGCGAATCCTATCTCTACAAGGAAACCTAAGTAGTTGGCTCCAAGTATGGCCGCCTTTAATGCATCTTCTTCGTTCGTTATTCCGCAGATCTTTACTTTGGTCATTTTGTTGGTTTGATTATTTTCTATGATGAGAAAAAACCAACAACATAGGGTTCAAACACGGTCATTTGCTTCGCAAATGCCCTATTCGTAAAGGAAAAATCAGAACTTCGTAGCTGATTTTTCCTCTACACTCATGTTTTCACCCATGTTGGTTTTTTCTTTTGTTGATTATATTTCCAGTGTATCACCTGCACATAGTTTTTTTATCTTGAACTCCTGGTAAAATCTTGATAATGCTGGTAAACTTACACAGTGCATTGGGTATATGTTTTTGATCTTGTTTTCTTTTAGGTAATCTATTGTCTTTTCAACTACTTCTTTGTCTTCTTTCAGATGAAAACCACCTATAACAATATGGATGTCTTCACATTTACATACCTCTTTTGCATGCTCTATTGTGTTGCATATTCCTGCATGCCCACAACCAGAGATCACTACTAACCCTTTTTTTGTTTTTATCGCCAATGCTGAATCATCAATGGTGAAATCGGGTTGTTTCTTATTGTCTTTCATCATATAAAACTTGGTTTTCTTCGCCTCAAAGTTGTTTCTTCTAGGGATCTCCCCAAGAAATGTTATGTTATCTGTAATCTTGTATGGCTCCTTGGATGTTATTAATTTAAACTTTTTTTTCATCTCTTCTAGTTTGTAAGGCATCCCAATATACATTCCGGTTGCTCTGTGCCTATCGACAAATGCTTCTGGATGGATAAGAACCTTATTTTTTTTGAGATATTTCAAACCATCCACATGATCCCAATGGCCGTGGCTAAGCACTAGGATATCAATGTCATTTAGGTCTTTTTTTAGCTGTTTTGCATTTTTTAGGAATACGTCGCTATGGCCAACGTCAAATAGGATTTTTTTATCTTCTTCGATAAGTATGCTTAGACCGTGCTCTGCTAAAAAGTCAGGTTCCTTTACTGTTTCTTCCTCACATAAGATTGTAATCTTCATTATTTCATCAACTCATTGATCTTTTTGTTTTTGTCTTTTGATTTCATTATTGATGTTCCTATAAGAACAGCGTTGGCCTTACTTTTTACTTTTTTTATGTCTTTGCTTGTGTTGAAACCGCTTTCGCTCACTGTGATTTTGTTCCTTGGAATCTTATTTATTAGGTTTAATGTTGTGTTCAGGTCTATCTTTAGTGTGTCGAGGTTTCTGTTGTTGATTCCGATTATTTCCACGTTGGTAGGTAGTTTTTTTAGCTCTTTTTCATTATGGATCTCTACCAGACAGTCCATGTTGTATCTTTTTGCAATCTTTATGAATGATTCTATCTTTTGTTTTGTCAGTACTGATGCTATTAGTAATATTGCATCTGCACCAACCCTTCTGCTTTCATAAACCTGGTATTCGTCTATTATGAAGTCTTTTCTAAGCAAGGGTTTTTTTGTCAGTTTTCTCGCTTCTGTCAATGCGTGAGGGCCTGTGAAGAAGAAGTGAAGGTCTGTGAGTACGGATATTGCATTTACCTTTCTGTTCTTCTGGTATATCCTTGCTGTTTTTTCCAGACTGAAGTTCTTGTTAATCATCCCTTTTGATGGAGAACCTTTCTTGATCTCTGCGATTAAGCTAAGCGGTCTGCTTATGGCTTTTTTGAAGTTTCTATCTGACCTTTTTAGTCTGGATTTAAATCTAACCAGAGGGAGTACCTTTTTCCTCCTTCTTACTTCTCTTTCCTTATTTTTTATTATTTCATCTAGTATCATTTTCCTAATCCCCAGAATATTAATGAGGACATTCTACTTATTTGTCCAATCCTTCAGGTTATTAAGCTTTTCTAAAGCTTTGCCAGAATCAATAGAGTCTTTTGCTATCTCAATGCCTTCTTTTATGCTTGCTGCTTTGCCTGCTGCGTATATGGCTGCTGCAGCGTTAAGTACAACTATGTCTCTTTTTGGTCCTTTTTCTTTATTGTTTAGTATATCTAGAATTATTTTTGCATTATCTTCTGGAGAATTTCCTTGTACTTCTTTTAGTTCTGCCAGTTTTATTCCGAAGTCTGTTGGTTTTATCTCGTATGTTTCTACGTGCCCATCTTTGTATTCTGCTACTTTTGTCGGGCCATTAAGGCTTATCTCATCTAATCCGTTTCCGTGGATAACCAAGGCGTGTTTACATCCAAGTTTTCCTAAGACTTCTGATAGTGGTTCAACCAAGGATTCATCAAAAACGCCCATCAGTTCGTAGGGTGCTTCTGCCGGGTTTGTCAATGGTCCAAGGATGTTGAAAACAGTCCTTACTGCAAGTTCTTTTCTTGGGCCGATTGCATATTTCATTGCTGAGTGGAATTTAGGAGCGAACATATATCCAATTCCTACTTCGTCTATGCATTTCTCTACCTGTTTTGGATCCAGGTCTATCTTTATACCTAGAGATGCAAGAACATCTGCTGATCCTGACTTGCTCGATACACTCTTATTGCCATGTTTTGCAACAGGGATTCCTGCTCCTGCTGTTACAAATGCTGCTGCTGTTGAGATATTGAATGTGCCAGACTTGTCTCCCCCTGTCCCAACAACATCGATAAGCTCTTGTTGGTTGCTTGGCTTGATCCTTGAAGCTTTTTCTCTCATAACCTTAGCGCAAGCTGTAATCTCATCTATTGTCTCTCCTTTTAACCTTAAAGATACTAGAAAGCCTGCTATCTGAGCATCTGTTGCATTACCTGACATTATCTCATTCATCACTTCTTCTGCCTCTTGTAATGTCAGGTCCTGCTTTTCAATCAGCTTGGAGATGGCTTCCTGAATCATTTTGCCACCATCTTAATGATGTTTTCTATTATCAGTCCTCCAACTGGAGTTAGTATAGACTCTGGATGAAATTGTACTCCAATAACTGGAAATTCCTTATGCCTAACAGCCATTACAAGGTCTCTGTTTATAGTCCTTGCTGATATCTCAAAACAATAAGGTATGTCATATCCTACAAGGCTGTGATATCTGCCTGCCTGGAATGGGTTTTCAATGTCCTTAAATATCCCCTGAGAATCATGGGTAACCTTGGATGGTTTTCCATGGATTGTTTCAACTGCTTTGTCGATCCTGCCTCCGAAGCATTCTATGATGCACTGGTGGCCTAGGCATACTCCAAATATCGGAATCTTTTCATGATAGTTCTCGATTATCTCTTTTGAGTTTCCTGCTCCTTTTGGGTTTCCAGGCCCTGGTGAAATAACTATCAGGTCTGGTTTAAACTTCTTTATCGACTGATCTATTATTTTCATATCTATGTTGTTCCTGTAAACCAAGACTTCGCAGTTTCTTTTTTGGAATTCATCTACAAGGTTATAGGTAAATGAATCAAAGTTGTCTATGAATAGGACTTTCATTTCAACCCTCCGGCAAGGGTAATTGCCTTTAGGCATGCCTTAGCTTTTTTCTCTGTCTCTAAGAATTCGTTTTTTGGAATGGAATCATATACTATCCCTGCTCCTGCCCTTACGTATGCTTTATTGTTTTTTAAGAACATGCTCCTTATTACGATTGTTGTGTCCATGTCTCCATTAGGGGTTATATAGCCTACGGCTCCACCATAAAACCCTCTTTTTGTCTTTTCATGCTGCCTTATCAGTTTCATAGCCTCAACCTTCGGAGCTCCTGTTAATGTTCCCATGTTCATTGTTGCCAAGTAAGCGTGAAGTGCATCAAGGCCTTTCTTAAGTGTCCCATTAACATTTGAGACTAGGTGTTGAACATGAGAGTATTTTTCAACTATGAACGGTTCATTACAGAATCTAGTGCCTGTCTCTGAGACCTTTGCCACGTCGTTTCTTGCAAGATCGATCAACATTGTGTGTTCTGCAAGTTCTTTTTCATCTATCTTTAATTCGGTCTCGTATCTAGAGTCCAGGTCTGGGTCTATCTGGTCGTTAATGATCCCTCTTGGCTTTGTCCCTGCTATAGGCCTTATCTCTACTGTCTTTTCTTCGTCTCCCTGCACCCTCAGGGACATCTCAGGGGAGGCTCCCAGCAATATACCGTTGGACTGATTGATAAAGAACATGTATGGAGATGGATTAAGCTCCCTCAGTTTCTGATAGATATCCAAGGGCTCTGCATTGTAATCTGCAATTATTGTCCTGGAAGGAACAACCTGGAATATATCTCCCTGAAGTATGTGGGTCTTCATCTTTGCAACTATGTCTTCGTATTCTTTTTGTGGAGTGTCTGTTTCTATCTCCTGTTTTTTTGGCCTTGCCTTTTTTGGTTTTGGCAGCTTTTTTACAAGCGCCTTTTCATATGTATCTATCTTTTTTATGCAATCTTTATATATCTCATTTGACTTGCTGTCTGTTATAAGGGCATTGGCTATAAGGTATGTTTTACCTTGCTTATGATCTATTAAGAAAAGATTATCAAGGAAGAATAATTCGTAGTCCGGATTCTTCAGAATGTCTTCTTCGTTTTCAGGAAGATCTTCGAATTGGTCGATAAAATCGTAAGAGATCGATCCGAAGAGTCCGCAGTAAGGGATGAATGGCTTTTCAGTTGGCTTGAACTTCATGGCAACTGTTCTGATAATGTCTATGTGGGTCTTTAATTTTAGTCGCTCATCTTCTGATACGTTTTTTCTTTTTGGTATCAGTTTTCCCTTTATTGAGTCTTGCTTATGTGTCAATTTGTCACAGAAGGATAGGTCTTTCTTGATTAGCTTAAGGATTTTTTTTCCTAACTGATTTAAGGCCTTGATCTCAAATTCTTCCTTTGATCCTGTTAGTTTTAGACAGGGGGAAACGCTTCCAATGCTTAATTCTCCGTATTTAGGGACAATATCTGCTGATTCCAGTAAAAGAGAGTTTTTTTTCCTCCCATAGTCTGAAAGCTTAGCAAAAAACTCTATAGAATCTATTGGGCCCTCTAATACTTTGTAAATAGGGATTATCTGCCCTAATTTCGCTTTTTTTACCTTATCTAGATAGTGTTCCAATTGGTCCACCCCACATATTTATTAGTCTGGTAAAGGTGATATTATATAAACTTTTTTCTTTAGTTCGAGGGAGTGAAAAGTGAATAAGGCTTATTAATGCTCTAAATAGCTTTTTAAAGGTATTTATCGCTTCTTTTTTATATATAAGGTTTAAAACTATCTTTATAACTATATAGAACTCAAATATTCCTTTTTCCGAGCCACGGACAATCACTTTTCATTTTTTATTGTATTTTTTATTGTGGTTGGGTAGTATTTAATGGTTATGGATTTTTTTAAGGTGATCTGCTTGCCTGGTTTGTTCCTCCATAAGCACCAATATTTATCCTTCTTCCATTTGGCTCGGGCTCCTCTCCTATTGGTGAGGCAGGATCACCAGCATCAATGCATGGACTTGTTACATCATCTATAGCCCAAGTTCCAGTTTCTGGATTGAATCTACCTCCTTTTGATAGTAGATGATAATCTCCATCAACCCAAATATCGTCACTTCTATCACCCGGTGTCCCATTGTCATCAAAATGCCCAAAATATTTGAACATTGGATCATTACTGATGTTTCCTTCACCCGGATAGCCACCTTGCACGCAACTGTAGGTTATATTAGGTTTATCGGTTAGGTCTATTATCTGTTCAAGCCCATTATTGTAAAAGATACTGTTCGTAATTATTGAGTCAGTTCCCTTATTTAGTATTCCTCCTCCAATAGATGTTGCAGAGTTATTGATTATAGCGCAGTTTACTAAGAGAACCTTGTATCCTTGACCATCCCCATTATCACCAATCCTAGGGAGATTCAATGTTTCTTGGGTTTGGTTATTTTCCAAGTATAAACCCCCACCAATTGGGGCAAAATTCGATAGGACATTGCAGTTTTCTGCGATTAGATAGTGAGTTACTATGTACATTGCACCCCCATAATCTGCCATATTGTGTTTCATATTGCATTCGGTCATGGTTAAACTGCTGTCTATGCTGGTAATGGCCCCTCCATATTCTCCGTGATTGTTGAGGAGATTACAGTTTATCATATAGGTGTTGCTATCTAGGTTGCGAACTGCACCTCCTAATCCTAGGTTATAGGTAAAATCGCAGTTAGAAAATTGAGGGTTGCTCAGATAGATATATACTGCGCTGCATCCTGAATTCCTTTCGGTTCTACAGTTTCTGATTGTGGGGCTGCTGTTTCTTATGAAGATTGCTGAACCATGTTCAGAATCATGGTCATAATCTCCACCTGAGATGGCATTAAAGGATTCACCACCAGTTATTGTAACCCCATCCAAAACCGCTGTTGGATCATCTCCTTGGGAGATTACTACATGGATACTATTGTCAGCACGAGAAGGATCTCCCAGCATTTTAAAGGGATAATCAACTGGGACATCATTATTATTTAGGTCCCCACTAAGGATTGTTTCATATAACACCATATGCCTAGCATCAGGATCTGGATTGTTAATCCCTGCATATCCTCCTTTGATAGCAACTCCATTTTTAAGGGAGAAGGATGCTTCCTTGTCATGAGGTTTGTTATTGTTGCCTAAATCTGGAGTGTATTTGCCTTGGGCAATTTTTATTGTATCGCCTGGTTGAGCATAAGCCAAGGCATCCTGCAGATGAATACATGCATTGAACCAGGAAGAGCCATCATTAGAGCCAAGGGCACTTCTATCGACATGTATATCATTTGCCTTCAGATTATTAGCTCCAAGCAATAGAGCTATGGCAACTAAGCTTTTGTATGCTACTGATTTTAATTGTCTTGTCGTAGTTTGATGTTTTTTTCTTGCTAGACCAAAAAAATCACCAAAATGGCCTAATCTCTCAACTAAGGAACTCTTAGCCTTATTTTTCATAAGCAGAATTCTATCTATTGACATTTTAATGGGTATGAATATTATCCAATCATTTATCTAGAGAGATATAAAACTTTGTATTTCATTTAGATGTTTGGGTTCTTTGTAATTGTATTAATATGTCTTCTTTGGATTTGAAGTTTTCAATTAACTTTATATACAAGTGGTCTTCAAATCTAGGTATGAAACATACTTTGAAGGTTACTTTATTCTTGGTTTCTCTTTTTTTTGTAGCTCAGGTTGTTGGTTTATTGGTTACTGTTGGTTATATGGATCAGGAGGCTGCTAGGGAAGCAGGAGAGATTAGGTTTGAGGAGCTTCCGTATGATATTGACAGGCCTCCTGTTGAGCAGAAGAGCTCTTTTATCTTCATATTTATAGCCATCCTGGTTGGAACCATCCTGGTTTTGCTTTTGATAAGGTTTAAGAAAACAATGTTATGGAGGCTCTGGTTCTTTTTGGCTGTTGTATTGTCATTATCCATAGCGTTCTCTGCTTTCATTAATCCATACATTGCCTTCTTGCTCAGCTTGATCCTTTCTGTGTTCAAGATATTCAAGCCGAATATCTATATACATAACATAACCGAGGTTTTTGTATATGGGGGATTGGCTGCTATATTTGTTCCTGTAATGAACCTGTTTGCGGTCTTTATCCTGTTGATGTTAATATCGATCTATGATTTTATTGCTGTATTCAAGATAAAACACATGGTGACTATGGCTAAGTTCCAGACAAAATCAAAGATGTTTGCAGGATTGCTGATCCCTTACAAAAGAGGCAAGATCGGAAATGGAAAGAAAGAGGGTATGGTAAAGAAAGTTGTAAAGACTGCAATTTTAGGAGGGGGGGATATTGGGTTTCCACTGTTGTTTTCTGGTGTTGTAATGAAAGGGATGATGGTCGATTATGGTATGGTTGCTGGATTCTTGAGGACATTGATAATTCCGGTTATTGTCAGTGCTTTTCTGTTCTTGTTGTTTGTAAAGGGAAAGAAGGACAGGTTCTATCCTGCTATGCCTGTCTTGACAGCTGGTTGTTTTTTTGGGTATGGTGTTTTATTGTTGATTAATCTTATCTAGAAGTTTTGAGGGAAGAAGTCTAACTTCATCTCATTTGAGATTATAACTGATTCTATCTTTTTTATTATGTTTGGGAACCTGTTTCTTAATTCCTTGGTAAGCTTATGGATATATTCTAGATCTTCTGCTTCTATCTCTAATTCCAGCTCCCAGGGACCTATTGTTTTCATCAGATGTATAACATTTGGCTTATTTTTGCAGAAGCTAAGCAATGATTCATATTCTTTCTTAGATCTCTCTTGTACATAGATAAATATCTTAAAGTATTTTAATCCGATCTTGTTAAGATTGAAGAAAGTAGTATAACCTTCAATAAAGCCTATCTTATGAAATTTCTTTATCTTATTCTGTACTGTTTTAACATCCACAGATAAATCCTTTGCTATGTCTAATAGGCGGAATCTTGCATTATTTGAGATTAAATGGATAAGTTTCTTATCTTTTTTGCTAAGTTCAATATTCTGGACCTTTCCTATGTAGAAGAGAAATTTTCTTTGGGTCTGTTTTTCTGGAATTAGGTAATCTCTATTGAAGAGGTATGCTTCATCGTTTACTAGCACAGAATAATCATGGACATACTTGCCATATTTCTCAAAGATAGAATTTTTTATCTTTGCAAATTCCCTGATTCCTACTGCATAATGGCTTGTCATCAGGTCCCATCTTCCCTCACATTTTGCAACCCAGATTATATCCGGGTCTTCTACAAAGTCATTAAGCATCTTCGTCTCTTCTTCATCACTTAGGCCTTGGAACTGAAAGTAGATCTTATAGTTGAATATGTTTACTGTACCTAATGCAAAGACTGTAACAAATTTATTTATCACCCTGTTGTCCAATAGTTTGTTGAACCGGTAAGCGACTATATCTTTCTTAGACTTTATTTTTTTAGCAATTTCTTGATAGCTCAATCTTGCATTCTTGTCTAGTTCATACATTATTGCTTTGTCAATCTTATCCAGTTTGTAGGTCATATTCCAATGATAATGGAGATTTGTTTATTAATTTTACTCTTTTGTTTAAATATTCTGTGGAATTTCTTATATATTGGTATATAACTACCATAAAGTAATGAAAATGTATTTGATTAAGATTGGTGAGAGTAATGGATCTAGCTGAACTAGCTAAGAAGTACTATGGGCTAGTAGATTCCTATAGAATATCAGAATCAGAAGTAGATGAATCAGTACTAGATCAACTACTAGACTTATTTGCAGAGGATGCTGTGTATCAAAGGTGTGAGAGAGAGTTTAAAGGAAGAAAAGAATTGGAGGATCTATATCGGAATCAGAGAACAATGATGGGAAGACATAAAATTAAGAATATGGTCATAGAAGGGCGACAGATAGGTATTGAGGGCACATTTTTTAAAAAAAACGGTTCAGAAGAAGGATTAAAATTTGCAGATTTCTTTGTTTATAATGCAGAGGGATTGATCCAAAGAAGAGGGACATACTTAGGGGAGGGATTTAAAAAAACAGTGTAGGTATGAAAGATTAAGAACCTTCTCTAAGAATGTCTTTCAGTGCTTCTTTGCTCTCTAGTATGTTCTCTTCTTGTTTTTGTTCTTCTATGATTGGCTTAGGTTCTTCTATGGCCCCTGTAGCTTCCTGTTTTGGCCCTTCATCTTTTTGATCCAATGGTTTTTGTTCTTCTATGGTTTCTTGTGGTATCTCTTCGGTTATTTCTTTATCCTCTTCCTGAGCTGGTTGTTCTATCTGTTGTTGTTCTATCTCCTGTTCCTCTACCGCAGGTTGTTCAGTTGCTTGTGGTTCCTTTACTATTGGGTGGTTTGGATCTTTCTCTTTAAGCTTCTGAAGGGATTGCAAGGTTCTCTGACCCTGATCAACAGAGTAGGATAGTGGATTTATGACCATGCCATCCTTTGCAAGTATTGTCTGAATTCCTGTTGCCTTCTGCATCTCCCTTATCTGATACAACAAATCTGCTTTTACCATCTCTATCCCAAAATGCTGAACTATAGCCAGCCTAGGGGCTACCTCTTTTATTATCTTTATTGCATCTTCTACACATAGGTTATTCTTTGAGTCTTCCTTTTTTAGATGAGGTACGTTCAGAATCAGGATATTTGAATTCTTGTATTGTTCAATCAGTTCTGGGGAATATTTGGTGTCTGAGGAATAGGATAAAGTAAAGTAGGGTGTGAAAAACTTGAACCCAATCGCTTTCTCTGAATGCCTTGTTGTCAATGCCAGTATCTCTATCTCGTTTATCCCTACTCTCTGTCCTGCTTCAAGAACTATGAACCTTTCCAAGAAGTCCCTGAAGTGAGGATTGAGGGGTGATTGATGATTCTCATTGCTATTGATTGTTTCTTTGTTTGCTACAAGTACTCCTTTTTTATCCAATCCAGAGTATGTCATTGCATCAATCACTGCATTAATATCGTTGGAATGGTTTATATGGGAATGGGATACTAGCAATGCTGTGGTTTCCCTGAGGTTTATTCCGTTTTTGGCTGCATTTTCCAAGGAGTTAGGGCCAGGATCTATATGGAATTGATTATCACTAACCTGCAGAACGAATCCTCCTGAAGAAAGGATATTTCTACCAACTACAAAAGATCCTTGTCCTGTGCCTAGGAATATTATTGAAGCTTGAATTTTTAACCCCCGAAGAATAGGTATGAAGTAAGGTTAATAAATTTTTCGTAATGTTGGAGTAATATAATCAGATAGGGGCCTTGTTAGTATATGAAATCCCTAGGCTAGTAACTCTACCCTGTCTATTTATGTAGAATGTTTCAAACACGTTGCTTTTCTTATACTCGAATACTATTTCCGGACATTCTCTGTAGGATGCGGTTTGACTATCTCCTGTGAACCTTAGATTACCCATTGATTCGGAATCTTCTAGGGTATGCAGGTGAAATCTGGAAAGGCAGTGGAGGGTGTAATCATCAGGGTCAGCTGAGTTTTTAAGCTGTTCAATTACTATAGGGGAACATAAAAGCGAGTTCTTTTTATCTTCTTCGCTTATTTTATATAATGGATTTTCCAGTATTTTTCTTAGAATCTCAATATCTTCTGTAAGTAAGGACCTTTGCTTATTTTTCAAAAAATCATATAGTTCCTGTGCATGTGAATAATCTCCCTTTGCCAATATATCATCTATATATTGAAAGTATCTTGAAGTATCTTCAATCACATCTTCTTTTAATTCTATTCTGCCCCTATGAGTAGAGAGTCCTCCTGAAATCTCAGAATAGGTTACCTCTTCTATATTCTTTCGTAGAAGTCGCATAACATCATCAATAAAAGATGAGTTCTGCAGGTTATCTTTTAGAATCTCCTTTCTTAATTGGTCCAGAGTGCTAATATCCTGTATATATCCTGGATGATTAGGATTAAAGAGTCTTTGTTGAAGTTTTTTGTTTTTCCTTATATAGTCCAGCAGATAAATATCATTGATGTGGAATTGGTAGTTCTTTGAATGGTTTTTGGGTCTGTTTCTTAGATTATCTGCAATGTCCAAGATGTCTCCCCTATTACGATTATGAGCAAGCGCCACTA
>JANQNH010000016.1 GCA_028279655.1 Candidatus Nanoarchaeia archaeon
CCATCTATGTGTGGTGCAGACAGGTACAAGTAATTTTGAATTATATAAGGATGGTGTATCTAAGGGATCGATATCGGTCTCTGGAGGTATGCAGGATATCGATAGAATAGGCAGGAAAGACAATAGTGACTGGTATTTCAAAGGAAAGGTGGATGAAATGGCAATCTATAACAGAAACTTAAGCGCTGTAGAGATATGGAAGCAGTATAACAGAGGATTGAACAGCTATAATCATTGTTCAGCTGTTGACAATTATGCTCCTAATGTCACTTCAGTCAATATAACTCCATCAAGTCCAACTGTAGATAATAATCTGACTGTTAATGTTGAATATAGTGATATTGATGGTGATAATGTAAGCTTAGTGTATAACTGGATCAAAGATGGACAGAGTATAGCTGTGCTGAACATGCCTATGAATAATGGAAGCACTATCTGGGATTATAGTGGACAAGACCATGGTCCAATTATAGCTGGTGATGCGAGGTATAGTCTATCTGGTAAAGTTGGAGGAGCGTTTGAGTTTGATGGAAGCGGGGATTATATTGAGATGGATGGTCAGGCAAATCTTAATTTTGACTGGGATGATCAGTTCAGTGCAGAAGCATGGGTAAAATGGGATCAAGATAACCAGGATTATTTCTTCTTTGGAAAAGCAGTAAGCGGTGGAACCTTCAGAGGATGGATGTGCTGGCATCAAAACAATAATAAAATAAGATGCACATTGACTAATCAAGTAAGCCCAAGGAACCAGATGTTGCTTGAAACTAATCCAACATACTCAGCTGACACTTGGTATCATATGGCTTTTACAACTGATGGGACTGGAACAGCAGCTGGATCTAAGATTTATATAGATGGTGTTGAAGTAACAGATAGGACTGTTCTATATGATACATTAGGAAGCAACAGCATTCAAACTAGTGTTAATTTCTCAATAGGAGCCAGAGAAGATACAGCAAACTTCCCAATGAATGGAATGATCGATGAAGTGAGAGTTTATAATATAACACTTTCGACAGAACAGATTCAAGCAAACTATCAAGCAGGATTGGCTGGATATGGAAATAATATAACAGTTGTTGAGGAGACTAGTGTTGGGGAGGTCTGGAATGTTTCTGTTACACCGATTGATCAATATGGACTAAATGGAAGCACTGTAAGTTCAAGCAATAATGTTACAATATTGGCTGATAGTGATGGAGATGGATTAGCTGATAATTTTGATGGATGTAATAATAGTAATGCACCTTCAGATGTTGTAAGCTATTGGAGCTTTGAGACTGGAAGTGGAAGCACTGCTTATGATAGTTATGATGGAAATGATGGAACTATAAATGGATCTGTGTGGAATATTTCAGGAAAAGTTGGAGGATCATTAGAGTTTGATGGTGTTGATGATTATGTATATGCCGGAGATTATACTTCATCAGGTATCAAGAACAGTGCAACAATCTTGCTATGGGTGAAAGCTTATGAGCAGGGTGATGATGGAGGTGCTGGAAATCCAAATGATGGAGATCACTTGTTTAGTGAAAGTAATGATTATTTTGGAATAGCCCTAGAATATGATAGAATTAGTGCATGGATCTATCCTGGAAGCTGGAAAAACCTATCTAAACAGATCAGTATAGGGGATTGGCATCATGTAGCACTTAAATGGGATAGTTCAAATGTCTACCTATATATAGATGGTTCAGAAGTAAGCAGTATGAGTGCAGGAGCTCCTTCTGTTGTGGATAAAATATGGATTGGACATTCTGAATATTATTATCCTGCCACAAGAGGATTTAACGGAACTATTGATGAAGTTATACTATATAACAGAAGCTTAAGCGCTGATGAGATACAGGAGCATTATATCAATTCAGAATATTACACAGAAGGATATTGTGCTGTGTATAATGATAGTGATAATGATGGTTTGCATGATAATTTTGATGGATGTAATAATAGTAATGCGCCTTCAGATGTTGTTTCGTACTGGAGCTTTGAGGAAGGTGTTGGAAGCACTGCTTATGATTCGTATGATAGTAATCCAGGAACATTAGCTGGAGATGCTAGTTGGGATAATAATGGAAAGATTGGAAAGGCTATGGAATTTGATGGAAGTGGTGATTATGTTGATGTTGGAGTACAGCCATCTTTGAATCTTCCTGACAACTATTCTATCTTCGGCTGGTATAAATTTGATGATGTTGTCAATAATAATTGGTTGTTTGGAGACCATGGAGCTGATGGAGCATCACATCAATATTCCTTAGGCATGGGTATAACTGATAATGAAGTTACAACCCTGTGGGCAGATACTGTTATCGATACTTCTTCCTCTAATTTCCAGACAGGACAATGGTATCATATAGGTATTACTAAGAGTGGAACTAGTGGAGATTGGGAATTTAAGATCTATGTAAATGGTGTGCTGGATGAGTCAACTACAACCTCCACTAATCCAACTGCTCAAGATGGTGACTTTAGAATAGGAGCACCTGGAGAATATCCTGGATTTTATTTTGATGGAATGATAGATGAAGTTGCAATATATAACGGAACCTTGAGTGCAGAAGAGATATTAATTGATTACAACAGAGGATTAGTGAACAAAAGCTATTGTGAATATCTTGTTGATGCTGATAAGAGACCTATTTATTCTGGATTTGATGGAGATACAACTGATTTCAGAAATGTAATAAATATAGAGAATGTGTCTGGAGCTGTTCTGGAGAATACAAGCTTTGGAAAGATCGAATGGATTGGAAATATCAATGCTTCATCTGCTGACTTTGACGGAAATATTGTTATCGGCAGCAATATAGTAAATGTGAATTCTAGCGCATTGGATTCGAGTGTGAATTCAAGCGCTAATATCAGCTTGTATGGAGTAAGTCTTGTTGATCCACATATATTGAGAGATGATGAAGTCTGTCCAAGCAATATATGTGATCTAATGGAGTATAGTGGAAGTAATCTAGTGTTCAGTGTTACACAGTTCAGCAACTATTCTGGTGAGAATAATACTGCCCCTACAATTGGAAGTGTGAATATTAGTCCTTCAAGTCCAACTGAGCATCAGAACTTAACAGCTAATGTGCATGACGTGAATGACACTGAGAATGTAAGCTTAGTGTATAACTGGATTAAGGATGGTCAAAGTTTGGCTGTATTGAATATGCCTATGAATAATGGAAGCAGTGTTTATGACTTTAGTGGA
>JANQNH010000035.1 GCA_028279655.1 Candidatus Nanoarchaeia archaeon
AATCAGATTGATTTAAGACCAAGTGGCAAAAATATAGGATCAGAGACTAAATCCTCAGTTGGATTACCCTGCGTCATCACATCCAACTCCCAGATCTTACGCTGACCCCCTGTTTGGGGGAGGGTGGGGAGAGTTGGGCCTGATGACGCAGGGTAATTCCACTGAGGATTTAGTCTCTTTATTTTTATTTTATACATTAATTTATCGCTTGGGATAAAGTTTGTCTGCTTATAATGAATACAGATTTTTCATGTTGGATTACCCTGTGTCATCATGCCCAACCCCTCGCGAGGGTTGGATGTGAATGATACAGATAATCCCACTGAGGGTTTATTCTGTTTAATTTTATTTTATATGTTAATTTGTTGGTTGATCTGCTTATGATGAAAATATTTTTCATATTTCAAAAAATCAGATTAATTTAAGACTAAGTGACAAAATATAGAATTCAGAGACTAAATCTTCAGTTGGATTATCATGGGTCTCTCACATATCCAACACTCTTAACATATCCCCTGTAAATGTCTTGTTGAGGGGAGGTTAGAGTTGCAAAAATCATAAAGAGAATGATACTTTATACTATTTGTACTGTTAGCATCTGTTACTGTTTAGGTTTCGGAGGAGAGTGTGATCCCCCTGGAAGCAGCGGGCGTTACTGAGGAGATCAGATCAAAAGACGCAGAAAAAATGATAAAAAAGCTGAAGTCTGAGAAAGCAGAACTTGAGGTATAGTCATACATATGTACCATGTCTGCTCTCTAATTGAAGCCCTTGCTTACACATGGTGCATATGTATGACTATACCTCAAGTTCTGCTTTCTCAGACTTCAGCTTTTTTATCATTTTTTCTGTGTCTTTTGATCTGATCTCCTCAGTAACACCCGCTGCTTCCAGGGGGATCACACTCTCCTCCGAAACCTAAACAGTAACAGATGCTAACAGTACAAAAATTATAAAGAGACTGATACTTTATACTATTTGTACTGTTAGCATCTGTTACTGTTTAGGTTTCGGAGGAGAGTGTGATCCCC
>JANQNH010000020.1 GCA_028279655.1 Candidatus Nanoarchaeia archaeon
AATATTCTGCGGCGAAGCCGCATAAATTTCTTTCTAGAATAAGCGACCTAAAGGTCGGGGTATTAAACCCCATGGCTCGCTAACGCTCACCAATAAAAAAGAAATAATTAGCTGACTATCCTTTCTTTTTGGATCTCTTACCCCTTGGCTTTGGCTTTGCAATCCTTTCGTTTGTAGTCATTACGTTCTTGGTTCTTATCCCAAAGAGGGCAAGTGCCAGACCTATAACAAAGAAGGCCAGTCCTTTTCCTTTAAAACCAAAGTAAAGAAATGCCAGATAGATAAATATAATGGACGCAGCAAGATAAAGGTCTCCGATGGCTCGTTTTCTAAGTCCCATTTTTACTCCTATTTAAAAAGAAGATAAAATAAAAAAAATTGTTTAACCTCTTCCAGCAATTGATCCGCTCAATTGATGTACTAGGGAACTTGTGCCCTTGGTATAGGTGCCTTTAACATCTGCTTTGAAAGAGCTTCCTGCTGTAATAGCTGGACAGTCATCAAAGGTTATTGTGGCAGTCTGAGCATCTGCTAGTGCAGCTGGATCAATAACAGCGTTTCCGCTTCCGCAGTCTGTACCGTCTGCATATGCGCCATCTCCATTAACATCTAGGTATAATCCTGCTATATCTACAGATTCGCCCATACCGTTCCTTATTATTAACTGCACTTGGTTTGTAGCGGCTGTAATCGCAAAGTCATCACATCCCAAACCAGGTATCAAGGTACAGCTCTCTGGTAAGAACCTAGATGGGTTCAACACACCAAAGTATGCTAGTGCTCCTATTGCAATAAGAACAACTAGTATAGCCCAACCATAGGTCATCAAGAATTCCATGGCTGCTTGTCCTTTTTTCACCATTCATTTCACCTCTTTTTTGTGTTTTTTGTAGTAGGATTCCGTAGCCTACCTATAGTTACTCTTTAGGGCAACTTATATATAAATGTTTCTATTTTAGAGACTAGTATACAAATTTGTATATTATTTTTATAGAATATAATGTTATTGAATATATGAAATCATTAAATTATAATTGTTATATCTCACATCCAGGTGTTCCAATCTCACAGTTGAGTCCTGTTACGTTATATTGTTCAAGGTGACCTGCATCCAGCTTGAACCAGCCCGGAGTAAAGTTTATCCTATAGTTTCCATTTTGGGTATCATCCCAGTAATGATAATCCACGATAGAACAAGTAGAACACAAATCCAGATCCAGTTCCTCTAACCTTTTTATACTTACCAGGCTTTCAATCCCATGAGGGGATGGCCCAAGGTCATTTTCAAGCCTCATAAGAAAACTTGGAGCATTTGTACTGGACATGTAGTAAGAGTTTTCTGTGTGTGTAATGAGTTTGCTTACATTCCATTGACCTGATTTGAATGTGAAGTTGCCTTCAAAAGGTGTGCTGTTAATGAGGTTTGTTGTCCTTCCCTCGCTGTTAATTATATAAAGGGGATCCTCAAAAGATATTATGCTTATGGAGGTATTAATAATCTTAGTCATCTTCCATGATGCTATTCCTGTAGTGTCCCTGATATCAAAGGATAGGTTGGCGCTAACACCAACAAACCAGGGATCATCCTGATAAAGGGTTACATCGTTAAGAGTAATGTTTGTTTCTATGTTGAACTCCTGGGATTCTTCCTGTATCTTCTCTATCCATAAGGGGAATGTAGAGAGTCTCATCAGGGTTGTGTTTGTACCTTCAATGGTCCCGTTTAGCAGTGCTTCTTTGAAGTTCTTATGGGTGTCTGAAAGGAACTCTCCGCTGATTATCATGTACTCCTCCAAAGAGAGTATTGCCCTAAATGAAGATATGTACAGGCCTCTTTCTGTATCTCTCTCTAGATCCTTTATAAAATCGTTCATGGAGCTTACCCTCATCTCTACAACTGTCATCCTATCTCCAAGTCTCTTATAATTAGGTATCATGAAAACAAAGATGAATATAGATAGGACTGCAAGGGTCATCATGGTGAAGTACATAGCTTTTTTTGACCTTATCCTGTAATCTATTATCCTCTTCATTTCCATACCCTTACCTCAAAAACAGTGGGGCCCCACATGTAAGGTATCCTCTTTCCAATTGAATAGGTCTCTATATCCAGATCCGATGCACCGAACTTAACGAATAGTTTTCCTGTATTGTTGAAGTCCAGCTGTTTGAACAGGTAACATACAGCATTGTTAATGGCATCATCGCTATACGGGAAATCATTGCAACTTGTAGTTTCATCAAAGATACAATCCTCATCCCCGGTGTAGGTTGCAGGTATTGGTATAATTGCCTCTGTACCATCCTCAAATTTTATATCCCAATCACAACCCTTTGCTTTTGCAAAGACCCCTGTATAATTAACATTCAGGTTCATACCAATAGTATAGACAACACGGTCATCAACAGATCCGCCGGTTGCATTCCAAGGACTCAATCCGGTTCCTACCCTCACCTGGTTGTTTCCGCTCTCAATCAGATCTGTAGGAATATTTACTATGTATGGATCCCCCAAGAGATAATAGATGCTGCCAAAGTTCGAAAGATTATAGAAGGTTGTCCAATTGCCATTATAGTTTATTAAAGCCTTATCGGTCCATTTATCGCTGGAGTAGGAGGTTATCTTTGCATCATAAACTAGTGCATTATCAGGGATATAGAACGTACCTTCTGAGATATTGTTATCAAATCTTGGTGTTTCCACAGTAAGAGGTATCCTACCATATTCGGTTGGAGGTAATTGGGGGGTATAGTTAAACTCTATATAAGAGTCTGGGAATAGTATTGTGCTAATATTTCCAGTTACATTAGCTATTTGTGCTTCGTACTGCAACTGGATTATCTCTCTTGCTATCTCCTTGTAGATGTCCAACAACTCTTCTGCGTTATTTGCATTGTAGTAATTTTCACAGTCATCACAACATGCAATGTCCTCCATAAGGCTCTGGTCTGCACCATCCCCAAATGCCACAGAGTATATATGGACATCATGATTGTTATGGGCATTACAAGCTTCTGTTACTGCTTCAGTCCTAGCCCCTGAAGTATCATAATTATACCTTGTACCAATCTTGGTATTTGCACCTCCATCACTCATGACCAACATAGACATGAACCTGTCATAGTTGGCAGATTCATTATCTGTCCTAACTGTAACATTAAGGTTTCTGTATCTCCAGTAGTCGTTGTCTCCAGAGGTTAGCAGGCAACCATAGGTTGTTCCTGAGGTCAGGGTCACTGCTATTGACTCGTTGTCTAGAGCTATAGGGGGTATCTCAAACAAGATCTCCTGCCATTCATTATCCCCTGACCATTTTTGATAGTCAATCCTACCTATGTAATGATCATTTACATATGCACAGTCATAGTAGCTTGGATTGACATCGATGGCTTCAAATGAGAGATAAGCTGACTTTATTTCTGAAGGTGTGATTCCTGTGTCAAATGATGTAGTCTGTGTCTCTGATCCGTCATCAAGAGTAACTGATGTAGAATCAGAGAATGTTTGCTTCTGTATCTGGGATGTTGATTCCCATACCTTGATAGATACTTCTTTAAGGTCCCAGTCGTCTTGTTCTCCGCTATCATCCAGACAATCGCCGGTGTTTGATCCAGTTATCTTAACATAATTGGTCTCTGAATCTATGCTGTAGTTAACAGTTACATCCATGAGTTTAGGAGTTAGGTTGATATTGGCTGTTGACAATAATGCCCTCCATTGAAGATAGCGTCCGCTGCTTTGAGTTATATTTTTAATAATTGTTGCAGTTTGGTTCTCTTGGGAAGCTCTTGAATATGGCTCTGAGCTAAAGGCATAGTTATTCCATGATGCTCCTGGAGTTGGAGTATTCCCAGTTCTTATATTGATGCTGATATTGGTCGAGGTATTGAGGTTTTGTGTCCATTCAAGGACGTTCCAGGATGCAGTGGTAGATGCATCATAAACAGGAGATAATAAGATCCCTGTTGATGAGTCTTGTAGGTCTATATCGATATTGTCAAAGTCAGCCCTGTATGCATAATAGCTGTATAATCCAACCTTGCCCGTCTGAGGTCCTCCTCCAATAGGGATATCAAAGATAAGTTCCAGACCGGATCCCTTGTCAAAATAGCATTTGACACTATCCCCGTCTACCTCTGCTTTCATCTGGTACCACACGTAACGTCCTGGATCCCAAGAGTAATCCGAAGCTATCAGTGTGTCGCCAGAGCCTGTGTTCCTGTATAACCGGAATCCATAGTATGGGTCT
>JANQNH010000028.1 GCA_028279655.1 Candidatus Nanoarchaeia archaeon
CCGTCGAAGCCATTATCATCATCACCGCCGACAAAGGATTTTACAAAGTTTACTTTTACAAATCAAGATGGAAGAATTCCAAAAAATTATAACTAACCCTTTATATGAGTAATTGGATAAATTTAGTTGTTTTGGGGTTTGAAATGGCAAGATCTTGAGTTCTGGAAGGTGATTTTTCGTATTCACTGGTAAATCAGAAATTTAGAGGTGCTCTTGAGTCACTTGCCAACACTAATTCTTTATAATTTTAAGGCTATATACTCTATAGGCCTAAAATTCACCATCCACTTGCCACTTGCCAAGTGGGCGCAGTATATTTAAAGTAGATAGTCGCACTAGTAATATAGGGTATACAGGGGTTGGTAATATTTTAGATGTTGTTTATGCTGTCAAAAGAGAAGGTTTTAGAAGAAGACTGAGCAGTAGGACTATCACTTCTTATGTTTACTGGATTAAGAAGTTCTTTAGGTTTACAAAAAAGGATCATTTTGAGATTACTAAAAAAGATATAAAAACCTTTATAGAACATCTTTCTGATAGGAATCTATCTGGTAATACACTTAATGTTGCTTTGAACTCTGTAAAATTCCTGGTTGAGTGGGTATTAAATAAAAGATGGAAACTAAATATAAGATACTCCAAGACCCCAAAGAAACTGCCTGTTGTTTTAAATCGAGAGGAGATAATTTCTTTGTTAAATGTCATTAAAAACCGTAAGCACAGGCTTATTGTTGCAATGATGTATGCATCAGGGCTTCGTGTTAGTGAGGTTGCTAGCTTAAGGGTAAGAGATCTGGATTTAGAGAATAGTTATGGGTGGGTAAGGCACGGCAAAGGCGATAAGGACAGGATTTTTATAATCGCAGAAAATCTAAAAGATGAGCTAAAGGACTGGATCAAGCACCTGGATCCTGATTCATATATGTTTAAAGGCAGAAATGGAAACCTAAGTACACAATCAATCCAGAAGATTGTAAAAAAAGCAGGGAATGAATCAGATATTGGTAAGAACATTCATCCACATACACTAAGGCATTGTTTTGGAACGCATATAATTGAAAATAAATATAGTCTTCAGACCCTTCAAGGTTTGTTGGGCCATAATAGTCCTGAAACTTCTATGGTGTATGTGCATACTGCTTGCCCGAAGATGATTAAGGTAATAAGCCCTTATGATGATCTTTCAAATATTGCTAAAGAAAAACCAATAAGTTTAAAAAATAGGTAATAAAAACTACTTCTTATGGCAAAAGAGACACAGAGCATGGCACTTAGCGTTAAGAAGGCAGACGATATATCTACCTGGTATACAGAGGTTATTCAGAAAGCCAATATGGCTGATTATACTGATGTATCAGGGTGCATAGTATTTAAGCCTTATTCTTATGCTATATGGGAGAAGATCGTGAAGACTGTAGATGACAGGCTGAAGGCTATGGGTGTAAAGAACGTCTATTTTCCTCTTTTTATACCAGAAAGGTTACTCCAGAAGGAAGAAGCTCATGTAGAGGGATTTTCTCCTGAGGTTGCATGGGTTACACATGCAGGGGATACCAAGCTTGATGAGAGATTAGCTATCAGGCCTACTTCTGAGACAATCATGTATGAGAACTATAAGAACTGGGTTAGGAGCTGGAGAGACCTTCCTATGAAGCTGAACCAGTGGAATAATGTAGTAAGGTGGGAGTTTAAGCATCCTGTCCCTTTTTTGAGAACAAGAGAATTTCTTTGGAACGAGGGCCATACTGTCTTTGCAACCAAGGCTGAAGCAGAGAAGGAGTGCAACGATATATTGAACATGTATGATGCGGTCCTAAGGGATCATTTTGCACTTTATGGTGTGAAGGGAAAGAAGACAGAGAAGGAGAAGTTTGCAGGTGCAGAGTATACAATGTCTATAGAGTTATTGCTGCCTAACGGCAGGGCCATACAAGGACCTGATGCGCATCATGATGGCCAGAACTTTGCCAAGGCTTTTGGGATAAAGTTCCTGGATAAGAATGAGAAGGAGCAGTATGCATGGCAGAACACATGGGCTATAACAACCAGGATGATCGGCGTTATGATAATGATGCATGGGGATGATAAAGGGCTTGTATTGCCTCCTAAACTTGCACCTATCACTGTAGCGATTGTACCAATAATCTTCAAGGACAGCAAAGAGAAGGTCATCAAGAAAGCCAGGGAGATAAAGGAGAAGCTTAAGGATTATGCTGTTGAGCTGGATGATAGGGAAGAGTACAGTGCAGGATGGAAGTTCAATGAGTATGAGATGAAGGGAGTACCTATCCGTATAGAGATAGGGCCTAAGGATGTTGCTGCAGGTCATGTCGTCATGGTTAGACGGGATACTATGAAAAAGGAGTTTGTTAAGGTCAAGGATATCGTTCCAAAGATAAAGAAGACATTGGAATCCATACATGATAACCTCTATAAGAAATCGAAGAAGATATTTGAGGAAGGCGTTGTTGAGGTAAAGAGTATGGCTGAATTTAAGAAGGCTATCGATTCAAAGAAGATGGTAAAGGCCCTTTTCTGTGGTAAGAAGGAATGTGAGGACCTTATCAAGGACGAAACAGGGGGGGCATCTTCCAGAAACATCCCTTTTGGACAGAAATTGGTAACTGGGAAGTGCGTGCATTGCGGGAAGCAGGCGAGATACAGTGTTTATTTTGGGAAAGGATATTAGTTCTTAGATTGAGAAATGATTGTCTAGTCTGGTTTTGTAATTTTTGTAGGCTCTTCCTATAATCTTCTCTATTTGCGTATCTGTAGTCCATAGTCCTATATAAAACTGACCTTTACCATAATTATGGTTGATTTTATTTGAGTTAGGGGCACCTACCCCTGGTTCTCTTGGGAGAGGAATATTTGGACCGAGGGTTATGCTACTATCTCCAAGAGCATTTGCTAGATAATCCAAGCCATGGATAAGACCACCTCCTTTTTCTATGATTAACAAAGATTGTAGGAAAAGTTGTTTTGCATTGTCTAATCCTCTTT
Source organism: Candidatus Nanoarchaeia archaeon (assembly GCA_028279655.1). Classification (GTDB taxonomy): domain Archaea; phylum Nanobdellota; class Nanobdellia; order Woesearchaeales; family JACPBV01; genus JAHWHQ01. The sequence goes on from JANQNH010000028.1 coordinate 3,004, forward strand.
TCTTAATCAATCTATAACAAAGAAAGTATACCCCTAGATAATCAACACAACTGATAAAACTTGCCCAATTATGATGGCTTGGTTTGAAACCACAACCATCTATTATACTGGTCATGGTTTTGATATCCTCTTGTTGAAGACCTCCATTAGCAGATAAGTCTATGGCTCTCCTATAGAAATCAAATAAAGATTCGCTTGCCTCAACTCTTCTTTCAACGTCCGCCTCAGGGAACTGGCTATCTCCTATCGAGTAAGCCATACTTTCGTCAACAAAGCAATGACCTAATGCATAAAACTGATCAAATCCCATGTCTCTAATTTCCCTATGCCAAGTTTCATGAAGTATTGTATTTCTAGATCTGTTCGGAGTTATGATCCTGCCTTTGCTACCTATAGTCCCATCACATTTGCAGATTTTTGTTTCTTTCCCTTTAGCTTCTAAAATGGTTGATATATCATCTAACATATCCAATACAATAGCGTTTGTATAATCTGACATTGATCTAACATGTATCTTTGCGGTTATTGGTCTTCCAACTCCTGGTGAGCAAGTTAAAACCCATATCTTTAAATCTTGGTTTGAGTCTATAATCATTTTACATGAGAATTAGTTTTTGCTTAAAAAGCTTCTTTTTTTGGATCAAATTGCACTTGCAATAAGATCAGTAACATCAATCTTTGCTGCTTTGTTAGGTATGGTGTTTGTTGTTATCACAGTTGCACCTGCTCTCTTCAGCCTGTTTAGTGCGTTGTTAACCATTATTCCGTGCACTGCGAAGCATGTTACCTTTTTAGCTCCTAGTTTTTTCATGGCTTTTATGGCTTCTAATAAGGTGTTTCCTGTTGATATCATGTCGTCTATAAATACAAGATTCTTGGATTTTATGTCTATCTTCTTGTTCAGTTTTACCTTTACTTTTGTAGCTGAATAGCGCTCTTTTTCCATAATTGCAAAATCACAGCCTATCTTTTCTGCAATCTTCTGCGCCCATTTATAGGATTCCCAGTCTGGGCCTATTATCACTGGATTTTTTATGTTCTTCTTTATGTATTGTTCGATCAATGGGTTTGCTGTAAGTTTCTTTGAGCTTATCCTGAAGATGTGCTTCAATGTTTTTTCTCTGTGCAGATGGGGATCTATTATTAGAACCTTATCGAAGTCTTCGTCTATGTTCTTTGCTATTGTCCTCAGGCTGATGCATTCTCCTGGATTGAACCTTTTGTCCTGCCTAAGGTAAGGGAAGTAAGGCGCTACAAGAATTATCTTTTTTGCCTTTAGGTCTCTGGCTGTCTCTGCTGCAAATAATGTCTCTATAACACAATCGTTTATGTTGTTGTAGAAGGACTGGACCAGGATGACTTCTTTGTTTTTTATATTTGTGTTGAACTTTAGCTTTATTTCAGAATCCGGGAAATGGGTTACTTCTAGTTTTGAATAAGGTTTTTTTAGTCTGGCTGCTAGCTTTTTTGCTATGTGCATACCATGTGACAGAGCTATAATGACCATGATTAATCTCTGAGTAAGCTCCTATTTAAAAGTTTTGGATAGGAAGATATCTATCTATATAACTTTCTATGTGGTTTGTAAGCTTTGATCAATTTATCAAACCACGGAGGTTTTTCTTTTAATGGTGAAGACCTTCTCTCTGCTGTAATCTCATCAGCAATCAGGTTTACTATATTCTTTTCGTCTTTTTGATTGACCTTAATAACATAACTATTATCAATATATTTTTCTTCCCTAAATGAATTTGGATTGAATACATGGGCAATAAGAACGTTGTAGTAGATTCCCTCAGACTCAAATCTTGCTATCTTTATTCTGTCAATTCCTGTTCTGGTATGGTTATCTGTATCTGATATCTTTCCAAACTCATAGCTATCATGGGTTTTATCATCGACACTCTCTGGAATGCCAGGACTCCTTTCTATATAAACAGCTACACCTTTGGCTGCTCTGCTACCCTCTTTTTGGCTTCTATAGAATAATATTGGACAATAACCTTTGTCCTCTCTTTTTTTTCTCATTTTGTCTAGCTCTTGTCTTGAAGAAAGAAGATCGTTTAACTCATCTACTGCTTTTTTCTTTACTACCTTTACCCTTGTTACCTTCCCATCAGGAAATTTTGATGTCTTTGGTAGCCTATATTTGTATATACCTGTCTCTTTTGGATTTTCCGTTTCTTTGAATTTTACTCTTCCAGAGCTATATTCTAGATACTCATACTTCTTTTCCGGCAACGCGTATGTCTCTATACCTTTATCTATTACGTTACTTAATCCCATGCCAAGCACTTCCTCAGCTTCCCCCATAGATAATAATGCATCAATACCACCTAATGCGTCAGTCTGATCTTTCAGGAACTGGTAATGTTCAGGAGAAAGTGTTAGGGGTGAAGTCTTGCCATCAAGCGCTTCGTTGGAGATCCACTTTACTAGGTTGGGTTTTCTTACCTTTATATTATTTAATATTGTTTTCTCTTTGATATCTTTCTTGGCCATACAGGATATGAATGAACCAGATTTTATAAAAGTAACTATTCTAAAGTAGTTATCTATATTATATCAGCAAAATTATTCTGTAGGGCCTGTATCTCTTTAATGCAATCCATAAACTTTTTATATAACCTGGTTTTACTTGATCTTGAAGTAAGGAAAGTATCGTTTGATTCGATCACTGACCCGCAACCGTAAAGTCGGAATGCTTACTTTAAGAAAAGGATCGTGGAGTTGTCCGAAAGGATTTCTCTGTTAGATAAAAAATGTTAGCTACTTTAAAAAGAGGTAGGTTTACTGGACTGGTTGATGAAGAGAGTAGGTTTTCCTTTATGATCATGCCTGTTCCTTTTAGACTAGCGGTCTCTTATGGTGATGGTCAGGGTCCTGAGAAGCCGATTATTGAGGAACCTGAAGTAGAGGAGGAGGTTTTCACTTTTGATTATCCTGAGCATAGGGGGGACATTTCCCACATAGTCAATCCTCCAGTTGAAGGGATTGCTAAGAGCATGCTTCATGCTGAAACTAAGTTGATGGAAAGCCATGTCAGTATGAGGAATCCTTCAGACATTTTTTCTTATATTTCTTTTAATCCTATTGTTGAAAGGCCTAGAATAGCTGCTGAACCTAAATTGATCTCATTAACAAGACAGCCTGAGATCGCTGGTTCTTATTCTAACTTGCTTGTATATTCAACTTATGAAGTTTCAGATCCTGAATTTGGTTATGGTTCTGATGAACCTTATGAAGGTAAGCCTATTGCAAAGGAGAGGGTCTATTATAGGGAAGGTAAGCTCCCTTATGAAAATATTTTTCTTATGCCAGTCTTTTCTGAGAGAATTGGTTATCATGGCAAGGCCAATGATAATGTCTATGTAAGAGATACCACAGAACCAAAATTGGAGGTTTATCAGGATATAAAACCTATTGGTTCTGATACCCAGTCCATGATCTTTAAAAAAGATATCCCTTCTTATAAAGGCATTCAAGATATGGAGCTGAAGATTGATAACAAAGCAGATTATATTGCTCCTGAGATTCAACACCCTCCAATAAAAAGCGAGTTGTCTTTTTTGGATTCAATAGTGGAAGTGAGTAAAAATGAGGCTTTTGTTTTACCTATGCATGGAGATTCTTATAAGGCAACAGGGTTGATAACTAATCTAGATGAGAACCTAAACAACGCTGTCATTAACCTACCAAACTATTCTCTTGGTTCAGACCCAAAATTAGATATCCAATTGGACCATCCAACTCAGGAATTGGAATTACCTTTAACAAGGAATGGATTTATAGCCTTAGAACTCAACATAAATACTTGTAAGGATTTTATTCCTTCGCAATCATACGATTCTTTTCCAAGTGTTAGGAATCTGGCAATCCAGATTACTCCACCAAAAACAAGCGAATCTGCCGTTCCTATGGATCATGGAGCAAAAGCAGAGTATGATTATGGCCATGGGGTTGATGTAGAACACAAAACATCTGGTAATATGATAAACATGCCTTCAAACCCTGGATTTGATGATAACCTGTTGAGAGATAGGATTTTTTCTGGATTAAAGGAGCTGGCTGCAGGGTTTGAGAATAGAGATACAACACCAAAAAACATTGATTCTTATGGAGTACAAGAAGTTTATAATCAAGACTTAAGAATAAATGATGGAGTAAGGTTACCAGAGGTTAGAGTCTCTATTCAGGATTATTCTGATATAAATATAGCGGATCAGCTTAACACAAGAGAAGATATAGCACGCAACATTGATATAGGTCGTTTACCTGAAGCTATGCAAGATAATAGTTGTTTTGAGAATGATAGCCTTCTAATGGTTGAGGATAGCATGGTATTGGAGTATGGGTCTCCTGATACTCCGCATATTTGGGTTGAGCAAGGAAAGGATTTAATTGAAGAACTTAAGAATGTAAAGGGTGATTCTGTAGTTTGGGAATATTCCAGAATACCTGATATGGCCATTACAACAACCACTATTGTAATTCCGATAGAAACTAAAATTCAAGAATATACTTCAGGAGCGTATGCACCAGATCTACCTAACAACCTTGATGTTTGGGTTGATGAAGCCAGAAATCAAACCAATATAATCAATGTTCAATATGATGGTGAGTCATCTAATATCTCTTTAGGGGGTTTTCCTAATGTTTATGATGGACCGATGATTAGTCTAGAGTCATACCTTCTATTCGATCAAGGAGATATTGGCCTTAAAAAAGGCTATCAAACAGATAACCAAACATACTATCAAACAGATAACCGAATAGACTACCAAACAGATAACCGAATAGACTACCAAACAGAAATAGATGCAAGAGACACTTTATCACCAGATTCTGGACATACTCCAAGATCAGATCTTGTGGATATTGTGAAAGCTGATTATGCTAATAGTACGATGCTGGAGGAAGAGCCTATCCTGGATACAACTAACCTCTACCTGGATGAAACTGGCTTACAGGAAGATGTAGAAGAAGAAGCGATGGGAGAACAGGATTATCATCCTGTTTCTTCTGCACAGAACATAGATGAGGTAGTAGATCAGGCGGCAGATTC
>JANQNH010000022.1 GCA_028279655.1 Candidatus Nanoarchaeia archaeon
ACTTCTTCAAAGTTACACTTTTCGTATATGTATTATCTTTTCAGTAACAACAGATTCTTTCCACTTTCAAGGGATAAAGATGATTTAGGTGTATTTAAAGCTTTTGGTTCATGCGACCTTAAAGGTAGCATCATCCAAAACCTTTGCCAAAAGAAAACGGTATCACATACCGTTGTGAGATTAGTCATTAATCCTCTTCCTCCATTTCAAATATTTTAGAAGGTTCAATCATTTCCATCTTCTCTTTCATTGTCAATACAGTCTTCTCTGTGTTGTTAACATACCACTCTGTTGGTGTCATCTTCTTTATTGGGTTTATTTGTGGCATCCTTATCTTTATTTCCTGTATGTTTAACGGATCTAGTATGATTCCAGGTGTCATAAAGTTTGTCATGCCTGTTGGCTTTCTTTTATATGAAGAGTTCATTTCAAGAGTCCTCTTTTGTGCCTCATCTCCTTCCATCATCTTAAAGGCTTTCATATTTCTTCTCTTTGCTTCAAAGAGTTTGATCATTCTGTCTACTTTATAATCAGTCCTCTGCTCTTTTATCATGTTAAGCAGTTCTTTCTTCTTTCCCCAAAAACCGTGAACTGCTGCCTTCTTAAATTCTCCTTCTTTGTCTAATAGCACATAAAGTTTTTCCCTGATTATTATGACACTTCCTGAGTGTTCGTGCTTTAACTCTCCAAGTTTGACACCTTCATTTTTTATGAAGGCCCCTCTCTTCACAATAAGACTGTCAGTGTCTGTGTAGATTATATACTTCTCCATAGATTTCATGGCATCAAAAAGGGTGGCCCTACAAAGACCTGTTATCCAGGATCCTACCACAGGATTGAAGAGGCCTCCTGACTGGCTTATGTTATTTGCAATCATTATGTCCTCATAGTGATCTATAAGTGGGGAGTTCATAAACTTCTCCTGGGTGACTTGGACAAACTTTCCATAAAGGGAGTTTAGGAGGAGTTTAAAGAAGTTTTTCATTACAGGACTCTTTGACTCTGCCTTCTGCTTGTAAAAATGGGAGATATAATCCTTGAGCTGGTATGACTTCTTTCCTGTGTAGACATATCCGTCATTGACCCTAAAGTCTGTTGAGTATTTCTTTATCCTTGCTGCCTCATAGCCTGTCACTGTAATATTTCTATATTCCCCAACAGGGAAAGTGAGTCTTCCATCAAAGTATGGAAGTGGGGAGACTTTCATGTCTGGGAGGGATCCAGATATATTATAAAATCCAAACTCCCCTTCAAAACTTTTGACCCTCTTCCACTTATCAAACTCTATGGGCATGACTATGTTTGACATTGCATAAGGATAGAAAGAATTATAATCATAGACATCCACATCCTCAAAGTGTCCAGCTCCAAAAGCTTCTGTCCTCCCTCCCCAGTATGATTTTAATGCCATGTCTGAGACAGGCTTTGGTGGGTATGGTATGCTTCTGTTGAGGAATTTCTTTTTGAAGATCTTGGCAGAGAGTGTGGATGGCCTGACTGTGAAAGTGGGATTTACATCATAGAACTTGTGGAAAGTGCAGACACTCTCCATTAACTTGTAAGCCATCTGGGCATCCATCATGGCATACTTCTTAAAATATTCCTTTTCATGTGCCTCAGGGGCCCTCTTTCCCAGATAGCTGGGCTGCTTGAGTTTTGCAATATTGTGGACTCCCATATATTTTTTTATCTCATCTTCAATGTTCTTTTTGGTAGTCTCTATCCCATCCTCCTTTAGATCTTCAATGATCTCCTCAAGTGGTGGGGCCTTTGCCGTATATTTTAGCCTGGTCCTAAACCAGGGAGCAGTGTCCATCATAACCATATGCTTTTTGTCAAATCTTACTTTGAGGTATGAAGGTTTATTATAGAATATGGTCATGCTTCCCCTCTTCCCATCTGGGCCTCTTATCTTCCTTCTTGTGGGTCCAGAGCAGATCTGTGGAAAGGTGGATCCTAGATCAAACTCAAGATTGTGAGCTGCCAGGATTGTCAAAGTATTCTTCTTACAGAGGGATAGGAGGAATTTTAGCCTGTCCACCTCTGTGGGATAAAGGGAAGCTTTAACATAATGTGATTCATGGGGATTCCAGGCTTGTAGGGTATAGAGATCTCCCTCTATAGTCTCCACATCATATCCCCAGATATCTGGATGCACATACTTTGTCTTGAGTGGCTTGATACCATCCAGGACAAAGGATGTCATCCTGATATCATCTGCCCTACTCTTCTGAATTTCCACCATCTCCAAAAGCTTTCTCACAGTCTGAAGAGCAAAAATCAATAGGGGCATCACATTTTGATGGCTCTATTGCTTCACATAAGACTGGAGAGCCACAAAACGCACACCAATGATACCTCATAAACACTGCCTCATAATTAAATCTTTCTCCCTTTCTGTCATCTTTGTCTTTTGCCCTTTATACCACATATACTCCCCACCCTCAGAGCAGTCATAACAGAGCTCTAAATATACAGGAATAGAAGAGAAAAACACTAGCGTAGTCCACATAAATTTATCACATTCTTTACATCTATGATTCCATATAAATCCCATCATATCCCCCTCCTTTGTAGTTTTCTTGTCTTCTTAATACTCTTTGGACTTCCCCTTCCTTCAATGTCTGAAAAGAGTCCTTTCAAGTTTTCTGATCTCTTTAAGGAGACTGACCGTGTCTTCTTTCTCTTTCCTACAGGCCTAGACAGGTTCATGCTCTCCTCTTCAATAGTCAGAGGTTTTAGGATCATAAATTCCTTTCCCCTAAAGGTATTTATTTTGCGCTGAAATTCTGAGAGGGCAAAGTTTAAAGGGCCGTTACTTGCTTTCCTAAACCGTGAATAGGCTGCCCATGAAGTCACAAAGAAAGTATGTAGAAAGAAGTCTCCTGATTCTGCCCTGGAAAAACCAGCATAGTCTTCCAGGGCTAAGACCTTGATCCTGTATGTCACCCTTATGACCCTTCTCCTGAAAGGCCATGACTTGTCCTGAAGATCCCTGGGGTCTTTAAATTCCAAGAAGGGAGCTATTTCCCCTTTTCTAGTTCTTGCTTTTTTAAAAGATGAGGGGATAACACCAAACTTTAAAACCATTATACATCACTTGTATTCTATATAATAAATAACTCAGTTGTATCTCTCCTTTATTTTCTTATCACTACTCCTGTGGCACAAATGCCCCAGGGAATAAGAAGTGGGATAAAGGTCAACGTGCAATAAAAACCTCGGCACAGCTTCCTATTTCCTGTTAAGGCTGTGTGGTGGCCTCTACCCCAAACTCCTTGAGGTAAAGAGTCCTTCCAGGGACAGAGGCCCACAGTTATGGAATCAACTGGTTTTCTTTTGGAAGCCTAGTCCTCTATGATCTGGGCGTTGTATAGCTTTGCTCCTTTCTGGAATTTTGTGTCTGCTATCACAGCGCTGACCTTCACAGTCTTCCCTTTCACAGAGTTTATGTTAAGTTTGTGTATCTGTGTCAGTAGACTGAATCTAAGGCTGTCAGGCACTATTAGAGACATCTTCATGCCGTCTACAAATACTTCTGACTGCCAAGCTTTGCCGTTTGGAAGCTTTTCATGCTCAAATAACACAGGATCTGTGTCAAAGACTACAGTTATCACACTTCCCACTTCAGGGAGTGCTGCTTTTGGCAGTATGTTAGATTCTGCTGCCTTTATCACTTTCTCCTGGTCAAATCCGTCTGCCCACCCTGGCAGAGTAGTTGTCTGGGTTGCCATATTCCACCTCTATTTTTATCCTATCTCAAGCGTATAGGATGCTAAGACATTTTAGAAAACTAATCTTTATAAGTGTTATCACATCCTGAGATAAAATGCTTAAATAGCTATGTGGTCTAATTAAGCATGTGATACTTTGAAATGCTGTTCATGTGATTCTTCACTAAATGATGATGAGAAGGTGGTTGGATTGTGTGGAAGCTGTCACTTCAAAAGGAAGATGGATAATGGGTTATGAAGCCTATTGATGTTATAAGGGCCAGGTTGACAGAAAAGTATGATGAGAGAAATAAGGTGACAAATGACAATTATCTCAATCGTATTGAAAAGGACTTTATACAGTACATGCTTGATAAGGAGATAGATCTGCTGGTGTGGGTGTTGGCAAATGATTAAGAAGAGGGATGATGAGAAAAGGGTGATGGAAATGGTCAAAAAGTCTCCACTACCCCTAACATATTCACGGATCTCAAAGAATACCAATATTTACGGTCCCTATTTGAAGAAAGCCATCTCCAGGCTTTGTAGGGAGAAGAAGATCATAAAATTTAAGACTGTCAATGGTTATTATTATGTTAGGAGGTCCTGGAGACCATGACCCTTTTATCTGAGTTCTTTGAGATTATGGGTGTATTTTCAACCATATTCATATTTGGCCTTGTGATAATTTTTTATGGTGGAAAACTCTATCTATATATTGACACTAGATTGATAGACAAGGTCAATGATATAGTAGATGAGAGAGAAGAAAATAAAAAGAAAGGGAGGAGATCCAAATGAAAGACATTGACTATAAGAAGATAAGGGAAGATGTGGAGACTTTCATAACTGACCTGAAAGACTCATTTAACTTTGACTATGAGGAAAGGGTTGGATATGTCACAGAAGCTGTCAAAGATCTTTTTGGTGGTGTGATTGAGGAAGTTGACAAGATCTTCAAACGAAAAGATGATTAGCCCATGCATTTGCCTTAAGGCAATATATGAGCAGTCCTGGATGCCATGCGCATCCTGTAAGGAAAGGAGACGGTTAGAAAGGGATGAGGAAATGAGACAATTTAACCAAATGTTACAAGAAGGGGAGATCAGGTTATGAACAGTCTTAAGAAAGTCTGGTCTAAGCTTGTAGTAATCTATGTATGGATGTCGATTCCCTCTATTTATATGACTATCCTATATTTAATGGGATTTTTTCAGGGCTTTTTGAGCTATGTCACAATGGGAGTAATGATGATGACTCTTCTTGGAGCTTTTGGCTTTTCGACAGTGGTTAACTCAATAACTTCAGATTATAATGCTGCCCTCAGAGACGTTGGGAAGGAGGATGAGCAAATATGAATAAAAACTTTTCGTCGTCACGGACTCCAAAAGTTTTATCAAAAACGATAGCTGTCAAAGACGGAGGGCTCTTATGATCTCACTTGATGACATAAGAGAGAAGCTCTTTGGATCCGTCTATGTCCACACCTGTCCTCACAATAAATATTATGGTGATACTCCTGAGGAGTGCCTGGGCCAGTATTCCAGAAGGAGCTGCTGCTAATGAAGAAGAGAAGATCAGTGGGAGGCCTGAGGATCAGGGGAATAAAGCCCAGGTATGATGAGAATCTGGGTGAATATTATGCCACATGCCCTGAGGATTGTGGACATGTTATGAAGGAAAACGACATCCATCCCTGTGAGGAGAGGACTTATATCTTTTCAATGGGCACAAGAAAAGATGAGGATCTTGTATGATATTAGGAAAGATTGCCAGAGGGATAGGTCTTTTAATAGCCATCCCCATCCTTTTTATATTATACTTAATAGCGTGGGCGGAGAAGGAGGAGACAAATGATTCCAAATGAGTTTTATACCTTCTTGTCAGTCTACACCCAGCTGACAGCTTCCTCTCTCTTAATCTGGGGATCATTGAAGATGCATCACTGGGCCCACAGACAGGACAAAATAGAATATTTTGAAGACAAGATCCACCCACAAATGTATAAGAACTTCCAGATCATTGAGGTGTGACATGGTCCTGATCTCTATCCCTACTGTCATAGTATCTTTCTTATTAGGAGTGGGAGCTGTGAAAGGGTGGGATTTTATCCATACAAAACACAAAGAGAGAAAGGACTCAAGGAGAAAAGAAAATCTTGAGATGCTCAGAGTCACTATAGCAGAGGAGATTGATAAGGTATTAAATGACAAAAGAATAACCTATCAAGGGGAGGGAGATTAAGATCAATAAAGAGAAGATAAAAGAAGAGTGCTGGAATTGTTTTGTTACAAAGATTAGAGGTGAGATGTGTGAAGTATGTTTTGAGTGATGATCCATATGACAGGGAGCCAGAGCCTCCCCTACCACCCTGGGATGATCTTGATGAGGAAGATGATGAGTATCCTCCTTTGCCATATTTGAGAATTAACTATAATACACATATTTATAGTTTATCTATAAATTAATTATAAAAAAAGGTGATAACATGAAGTTAGAAATGACAGTAACTTTGGGGCCTAGAGACTCCAAAGAGTTTTTAGAACGTGCAATATCTTCAGGATCAGTGTCAATACTTGTAAAGGATAGTGACACTGAAACTGTGAGGAAATATACAAAAAGAAAGTATACCAGGCGACAAGGTAGAGCCTGGAAGAAGATAAAAGTAAAGAGATCGTGGGATTCTGAAGCAGACAAGAAACTCAGGACTCTTATAAACCATTACAAGGCAGAGGACATGAGCCAAACACAAAAGTTTAAGAAAATAGCTAAGAAATTGGGTAGAACACCGGACTCCATAAGATCCAGGGTCTATGTAAAAAGGTGGACAGTGTGAAGTCTCTATTTGTGACAGAGGATGTCCATAGAGAGATAATGCGCCTGAAAAGAAAATATGGACTACATAATGTTAGTGAAGTCCTAAGAAAGACCTTAAATATAAAAAGGAAGCGCTAACATTATGTGTCTTTTATGGATGTAATGGAAAGACAGAGAAGATTGAGAAAGAAGCTGGGTATTCCTGAGGATCACACCTATTATAGTGTGGGTGGAAGGGCCATCCACTCTGATAAGTGTCTTTGTAGAAGGTGATTGAATGGATTGGATTTGTAAATGGTATCTAATAGAGGAAATGAAAGAAACTGACGATAATGCGAATAATCGTCAATGAGGTGTAATATGATAAATCAATGTTGTAAAGAATGGCTAATTAGTATGCTAGAAGATATTAAAGGTATATCCGACGATGAAAGGAGACGATTAAAACATGAATGGATTGGAGATTAACGGAAATACAGTATATCGTGAGGTATGAGGAATGGAGATAAAATGTATAGGACATAAATGTCCGCACTGTAAAAAGGCTGTTAGGATAGTCTTAGATTATAGTGTAGGAGTTGAAGAACTAACGAAATAGGGTCTTTTCGGAGGATGGATAGATGAGATGTATAAGAGGACATAAAATGTACTATGGTAAATATTGTACATTATGTGAAATAGACAATGAACAAATAGCTATAATGGACTTTTCAGGAGGGATAACTAATGATTGATGTTACGGAAAGCTTGTTTTTCTGGCTAGTAGTAATAGGATATTTCTATGGAATTGGGTATGCTACTGGAAGATTAGCTAAAGAGAATAGCCAAAATCGTGGGGTGTAAAAATGGCTTATAGTAGGATAGATAAAATAGTTAGGATATGTACTAAATGGAATGAAGGTAAGATAGATGGAGATAAAGCGATGTCTAAAGTTTACGATGTATATCAAAAAGAGTGTCTTAAAGAGTGGAATAAGAAACAATTTAGGAGTTAACGATAGAGGTGATTAAATGGAGTGGATTTGTAAATGGTATCTAATAGAGGAAATGAATGAGACTGACGATAATGCGAATAATCGTTAGTTTGTGTATAAAGTAAGGAGGTTGTGTATAAAATGGAAAAAGAATGGAGAATAATACCGTCAGTCGATGTAACAATAGGTCGAAATAATCACGATGGATTATGTTGGTCTATACATGTGGACATATACACCGATAAAGAGAGAAAATATGTTAGGGGTATAGGAAAACTTATAGACGGAAAGTTTATACCCTTTCATAAAGACGGAAAATATAGAATGGTAAAAACGCAAGATAATAGATTAATGCTATTAGAGAGGAAAGATGATTAACAATATTACAGTATATCGTGAGTAATATGAGATGTGATAAATGTGGTGGTACATGGATGGGGTGTGTTATGTGTGGATTTACAGAGGGCTTAGCTCAAATATCCGAGGAGCTTTATGGTGAAAAACCTATTAACTCAAAACAGTTTGTAGAGTGGGTAAGAGAAGGTAAGAAATTAAAAACTAACGAAATAGAATCTTTTCGGAAGTCCGAATAATTGGAGGTAAATGTGGAAAATTTTAAAGAGGGAACTTGTGAAAGATGTAATGAACCCAATCTAGTGATAACTACATTAGACGCTTATCATTATTGTGTTGGTTGTCTACAAGCTATGGAAAAGGGTGTTAAACTTGGGATTAGGTAATTTGGTTGTAATAGAAGCTCTAATCATAATATGGTTAATAATCAGAGTATATAAACTAGAGGAAAAAGTGAGGATTAACGAAACTAGCCATTAACGTTAGTAAAAGAGGTGATAAAATGGGTTTAGAAGAACAATGGAAAACTGGATGGATAGATAATGTCAAAGATAAGATAGCAAAGACCA
>JANQNH010000023.1 GCA_028279655.1 Candidatus Nanoarchaeia archaeon
ACTTCTTCAAAGTTACACTTTTCGTATATGTATTATCTTTTCAGTAACAACAGATTCTTTCCACTTTCAAGGGATAAAGATGATTTAGGTGTATTTAAACTTAACTCAATGACATCAAATAAGTCAAATGGGTCTTTGGTATTTCTCACAACTTTATTTTATGTACACTTCTTTTTAAATAATGATGGTGTCCCTGACACTTTCAATATTTAAACTGGGGTGTGTATAAATTAAGAGTGGATGATGTGATAAAATCTTTGTTTGCAGTCTTTGTTATTTTTGCCGTTATCGGATCAGTCTCACAGTCTTCTTATGAAACTTATGCACATGTTGACCAGGAAGGTCCTTATAAGATTGAAGTCATGCGCTTTGATCCATCTGAAGGTGTGATAGAATTTAGAGCTTCCATATCTGCAAACAAATCAGCAGCTGTGGATGGTCAGATGCACATAAAGAATAAAAATTCTGACACTTTAAGGATACAAGACTTTTCTATTGATGGTATCAATCGTGTAAGGAATCAGGATTTTAATAAGGATCAGCAGTTCATTGAAGTTAAAGACAGGGGAGACCTGACTCCAGGAAAATCTTATAATGCTACTTTGAAATATGATCCAAGAAGCAGAGACAGGTTCTCCTTTATCTGGGGATCCACTTCTTCAGAAGTCACTGTCATAGAAGCGACATCTACTTTAATGAGTAATGGCCTTGTGGAAGTCAACATCTCAGCACAAGGAGCTCCCAGGACTTTTGTAGATGATGAGGGTGATAACTGGATCACTAATGCTGGGATAAACACACTTGGAAATGGTCTTCACAACATAAAGAATACTTCCGCTTCTCCAATATTTAGATTCTGTTCAAGGGATGATGTCTCCTGTGGAGGGAGTTCTATCTCAAATCCAAATACGACTGTTATAATGAACACTCCAGTGACAGCCAAAGTCCAATATACTATAGTAGATGATGGTAGAAATTGTAATATCACTTACACAATGAGATCAGGATCAGCATACTTTGACAGTGACTATCACTGTTCTGATCAGGCTGTAAGGATTGATTATATCAATGCCCAGGATTTTGATGGTGATGCACAAGACCAGATAATCCTTTCAGAAGATTCCCAGAGGACTCTGGGAGGAGCTGGGTGGAATACAAAGGCCACTGATAAAAGATGGTTGACACTTTGGGATGAGGCAAACGACATCTCTTATATAGCTGCCGGATCTCCAGCACACATATCAGGAGACAGGATAGGCTTCTATGGTGGAGACAATAATGATGCCCAGGCCAACTTAGTTGGCTGCAATGGTGTATGCACTGACACCGGCCTGAGTCCAGATGTGCCCTTTGCTTCAAGGCATGGCTTAGTTCACAACGGATCTACAGGCCACTCAGACCTGGGCTATTCCTTTTGGAGTGTATTTAACGTAACTCAGACAATTACTGATAGTGGGGAGTGTCAATATCATAAGGGGGATGTTGTACAGTGTGCGCCAACAGATGATGAGGTCACAAGTACGGTCATCTTTAGTGAGAACGTCACAAGAGGCTACTTTGAAGTGGGCCCTTTCAATGATTCAGGTGTCACTCAATTCTATTTTTACGGATCTGACTCATCTATCACTACTTCTGATCTCCTCCTTTGTCTGATCAACGCAAGTGGTGTATGGTCATACTCAGACACCTGTGATGGGGAGACACCTTCTATCTTTGCTACAAACACCTCAATAGATTCAGGGACTTTCAATGATACAGGAGTCCATGACAATGGAGATGGGACCTTCCAGGTGATTGTAGGACTTGATTCACCATTTGAGAATTACTTTATAAAAGCATCAAGTGATGAGACAGGTTTTGAGCCTCCTCCAGCAGCTCCTACTGGGGGATTGACAGGCCAGGCAGCAAATTTTGTAATTGTGGCTATCTTTGGAATGGCTATTGCTGGAATAGCTTTCATATTTAGTGTTATAGCTAGGAAAGAGGATTTAGGACCCAGAGAGATATTGGAAGCTGGGGGAGTCTTAATAATAATTTTGACTTTAATAACTGTAGGAATTGCTTTGATATAAACCTATATTAATCTCAAAGTGTATAAGTTTTAATGTGTTAACTAAGGGACTGGGGATTTTTGCACTGGCTTTATTACTTTTGAGTAGTGTAGCAATAGCAGATATAACCACAGTACCTGAAAACGCAAATGGTAATGATTTCTTTCTCTCTGAGATTGTCTATTGTAGGGAAGAGTCTATTGACATAGGTGACTCTTCTAATGATGGATGTACTCTGGCAATAGAAAAGCATCAAGTAGTCTCTGTATGGAATAACTCAAAGATAGAATCAGGCACTGTGGATGTCACAGAGCTTGGAGTCTTTGGAGGAGGTGACTTCACATGTACTGCTTCAAGACCATGCACTGTTGACTATTATAGATCCTCTACAGATGAGAGTTTCAATGGGATAGGTGGAGCTATAAAGATATGGTCACATCCACCTACAGTAAATAATGCCTGTCAAATGAATTACACACAAGGCCTCACTTCAGCAGATGATTTATTCTGTATGCCTGTAGAAAACTTAACAGGAGTGTCAGGGACCACACAGAGATATGAGCTTACAAATACATGGAGGACTTCAGAAGTCGAAAGGGTCAAGCTAAACTTTGTCGCCAAGACTTGTGATGGGGTCCAGTCCACTTCTAACTTTATATTAGGTGACACTGTCCTTGGGAAGACCAGGATATACAGTGGCAGTCTTGATGATGTTGTGGCTGGAGGTTTTATTGTAAATGTCTCTTTCCCATCTGACAATATCTTCAAACTGATCTCAAATGACACTAACCCACAGTATAGTAATTACAGTTATATCATAGACATGGAGGATCTTGGAGTCTCAACATTTTCAGCAAACAATGATATAATAGTCAATATAGGCTTTGGGACCAAATACCAAAATGAGGCTAATAACACCTGTGTAGTCATTGATGAGGTCCAGCTCACAGAAGTTGAGGAGGATATCACTGACACTGAGTTTGATAGGTATGTGGCTAACATGTCAGATCCTGTACAGTTCATAGGAGCTCCATGTCATGGAGCTGGTTCAGGCACATGTCAGGATCCAGACGGTTCAAACTTTGTAGCTGGGTCACACTCTTTCTCAACATCAAGGAGGAGTGATGGTGTGCTTCTTGGAAAGTCTGTCATAACAAATGGTGGCTCTGCTGTGGGAGGATTTCCTCTTATAGACATAAACTATCTTGATGGTCAGCAGCTCCAGATACCTAATCATGTTATGAATCTTTCACATGGAGGCCTTGATCCTAATGATGGATCATGCACTACCTGTGTATTAGAATACATCTTCCCCATGCCTAATGCCACATGGATTGATAATATTGACATAGATCCTCCTGGCACTATTGCTTATGTATTCCAGCCAAGAGACTTGGATGATGGGACTACTACAGACTCAGTCAATGAGAATAAGGAATGGATGGACACAAGACTTGGACATTTCACATCCATCACAGATGACGGTGAAGTCCAGAATGGTCAGTCAGGATGGTTGGATGGCTCTGGATCCCCACTGGTCAATCTCTATCCATTGATAATGAGAAACTTTGAGATCAATGCAGAGACAGGAGTCATGTCTTTTGATTATCACAATTTCAATTATATGCAAGATGCCTCAAGCCCTCCCACAGTCACAGTGACATTTAGGGCAGAAGACGGAAATACAGGAAACTTCCTACTCTCTGACACACATGTCATAACATTTACAAACAACCAGCAGACAGGCACTGAGACAGAAGCTGGTTTTGGTGGTCTTGATATAGGAGATAAGATGCAAGTCACATGGACATCTCCGGCAAACTCTGAATATACAGAGGTGGGGATGCCTGACTATAATGCTACACTTGAAGTTAACTTCACAGTGTCAGAAGAGACCTTTGAGACACCTGAGTGTGACACCTCCTTCTGTTTTGATGACGATAATGACGGAGACAATGACGATCTCAAGGTCTTTACACAGATAGCTACAGGAATCTGCCAGGAGACAGTCATACAAAATGAGGAGAGCTGTACAGATGTCATAGAAGAAGCAGAAGGTACTGGATCCCTGGCTGGCACTGGAGACAGTCTGGAAGATTTCATACAGAATGTGAGGGATAGCTTTAATCCAGGTCTCCTCTTTGCCATATGGATAATAGTCTCTATAGCTGCTGGGCTTGGAGTCAACAGGGCCTATGGGGAAGACAGGACAGGAGGGAAGAAGGTCACTTTGGCTGCTATTTACATAGTGTTAGTTTTAGGGGCCCATCCTGATATTGGAATGGTTCAGGGCATATGGGCTGCTATAGTCGTATTAGGTGGGATCTTTGGAGTAGCCAAGTTCTTATATCCACAGTCATCTGTGGCCCCAGCTCCACAGTCAGAGGAGGGGAGTTGAGCCTGGTATGAGTAAAGGCAATGTCAACTTTGTAGGCTTTGCTGGAGTTATTGTTTTATTATCTACTCTTATACTGCCACAAGTTGTTATGATTGAAGGGGTGGAGACTCCAGAGCTTACAGGGACTATACTGGGTGTCATATCCTTTATTTTATCAAGTATTGCAGTCATGGTCAAGATATCCCTAGCTCTCCCTGTCCTGGGATTCTTCTATGTCCCTCTGACAGCATCACTCCTCTATGTATTGTTTAAGGATGTGGTCCCTCCTCTAATATCAGGGATATTCTCAAATACAATTACTGGAGTGGCAGCTGGTTTGGCTGTAGGGATCACTTTCCTTATAGCTTTGGTGGCTTTACTATTATAAAGGTGGTTAAAATTGGAATTGCTAATAAAAAGAAAAGACCTGATAGCCATAGCTCTACTAAGCACTTTTATAATGATGAGTGTTATTGCCCCTACTGTCTTAGGTCAGAAGGCTGGGGCAGTTAGGAGCCCAGACTCTACCCATTTTATGTGTATGAATGATGGGAGAGGAAATCTTAATTGTTCATTTCCTACAGCACAGATCAATAAGATAGTTGAGGAGAGAGTTGAGAAAATTGACAAGAAATGGAGGGCAGACATAGGAGCTACAGCTTACTGGTATGATTCCAAAGGTAGTCTAAAACAAAGCTTCACATGCTCAGCAGATGTATATGACGGTCTGGGAGCTCCTGAAAATGATGCCTTCTGTAGTGCAATGGTAATAAGGCCAAACTCCTCTCTTATGACTTCAGGCAATCTCCCTTATATTAACGGATCATGGGGTCATTATGAGGCCCAGTTCACTTCAGATGATAATGCCACAGGAGTCTATAAATGCAATGTAAGATGCTTTGAGAACACTACAGACTTTTCATATCCTGTATATTTTGAAAAGTTTGGAGGAGATGGTCAGTTAAGAAATGAGACTCCAGCTTCTTCTGGAGGGACTGTTCTTTTAGGAATGGATGGTCTTGATCTTAAATTTTGTCATCCAATACGGTGGAATCAAGAAGATGCCGATACTTGGCCTACCACTAAATACATAGACAGGATCTTCAATGTGGATGTTTGGTTCGATATAGGAGGAGGTGGCTCTGCTGCTGGAGAGTATGATCTGTTCTTAAACTTCTATAGGGTGGGCCCTTTTGGAGAGGCTCTTCTAGGAGGATCAAAAGCTACAGATGTGGTCCTGACCCCTACAGATGTATTAGTGGATTTCAGCACTATTCAGGTTGGGAGGGTATTTGATTCAGAGACAGATATAATAGAGGTGGAGGCCTGTGCTATTCCAAGAAATACCACAGCTTATGATATAAGATTAAGACAAGGGGGATCTACAAACTCCAATTTCTCAATAGATGTCAAATCATATGAGGATCCTCAGGACTTTTCAATTGGAGGCTCTGCTCACATGACCTTAAATGATGTGGATATCTTTAAGGGAGATGTCAATGCTTCTGTGGATGTGGGAGATGTCAATCTTACAGAAGAGGCAATACAGGAGATATGGGCTAATAAGAATGAATCCTTTGTCATAAATGATGTGTCAGGGACAGAGTATTCTGAAGGCGAGCTTGTGAAGCTACAGATACAGCTCTCCACAATATCAGGCTTTGATGAGACACCCTTCAATACTGCAAACTGTGAAGTAAATGTGACCTATCCAAACAACACTGAGTTTTTAAACACCTCAATGTTCAATATAAACAACCAGGGTGTTTATGAGACTTCCTTTGATGCTCCAGATTCTCCCTTTGGAGTCTATACTTATAATATGCACTGCTTTGTAGGATCCACAGATGCATATGAGTCAAAGACTTTCCACCTCTCACCACTAAGAAAGAATATAACTGACTCTCTAGCAGATATAAACGCCTCAGTAGATCTTACCCAAGTCCTGGCAAATCAGATAAGCATAAATGATACTGTCAAAAATTCCAATTCTACTCTTCACTCAGTCCTGGCTGGTATGATCATCAAGCTTGATACTCTGATAACAGGACAAAACGATATTCATACAGATCTCCTCTCAATCAATGTCACACTCAACACAAGGTTTGATGATGTCATAACAAAGCTTGATAATATCACTGCAAACATCATAAGCATACCTTCAAATGTCTGGAGCTTTGGGACAAGGACACTGACTGCCTTTGACTTCCAGGTCAACCTGACCCAGAATGCCTTTGAGATAATAGGCAGCTCCCTGAATGTCACAAATGAGATCATAATAAACCAGACTGTAGAAAACACAACGGTGATAGTCAACACCACAAATGAGACTGTGATCTTTGATGATACTGATATCCTAAATGCCATTAATACTACTGAGGGAGTGATCCTGGATGCTCTCAATACCACTGAGGAGAATATCAAGATAAATGTCACCCTTGAAAATGATGTCAATGCCAGGAAGATCTACAGAGAGAGGAGGATCATAGAGGAGTTCAAGGATCAGAATATCATACCAAGAAATAACTAAGGATATTTATGGGACCACATCAAAATATATACATGAAGTTGGGGGTGTTATTACTATGTGTTATGTTAATCCCATCTATGGCATTTGGACAGAATACCTTTTGTGAAGATGTCAATACACAGCTTACAAATCAGACTTTCTCAATAGATGATGGATCAGGACCTCCTGAAGAATTTGAGTATTTAGAAAGGGAGTTATGCAGATGGGGATGTGGTAATACCACAGGAGCAGTGAGCAATAATGCTCTGCCTGTTGGGGAATGCAATCCACATCCTGTCACAAGTAACTTAATGGTGGGAGGGATCCTGATTGTGCTTCTTATAATAGCTTACTTTGTCCATAATAACCAGGAGGGATCTTAAACATGGGAATGGTAGACAAGGCCTATAAGTTTTTGATCATAAGTGGTCTGGCGTGGGGTGTCAATTTGATGAGTCCAGTTTTAGGACTGGGATCTCTGGGCACTCTCACTGCCATAGCTGTCTTTGTGGTTGGCACTTATTATGCCGTCATCAAATAAAACTTCTTTCCACTGGGACTCCAGCATAAAATTAACATATTGTCTTATTAGTCCCTTCATATCTTCCCTTCCATGTTACTTCTTAGAAATGAGATGCCTACAAAGAAGACCCCTATCACTAAAAAGAGTTTCTGAAATTCAGTGATCCAGGAAGGGAGAAAATCAAATGAAGTTATTATCAGGAAGAAGACAAGGACTATTATAATATCTTTGGATTGTGAGATGGCAGAAGTCATCTGCTCTGAGAGTACCATATAATAATCATATGTCTAATAGCATATAAATAAAAAGGATCAAAGGGCTGTGTTACGCTATCCCTAAGGAATCACGCTTTTTGGGCCCTTTATTTGTATATTGTCTACAGGGGGTAGAGAGATCTTAGTTACCAAATTTCTCTCTTATAGCGCCCACATTTGAGAGTGCTACTCCCACAGTGCTCAAAACAAAGAACACTGTTATTAGTGGAGCTATAGCAGCGACAGCTGCTCCGGCAAATGTAGCATTTGCCAGTCCTGTAGGTCCAGTTCCTTCAGCAAATGTCTGAACTGTTGGAGCAAGTGCAAGAGCAATTACAACGGTAATAGCTGCAAGGATGGTGTTTTGAACATCATCTTGTTTACCATTTTTACTCTTAAACGCTCTCTGAAGGAGCTTGACTCCACCAAAGAGGATCCCTATTATATAAGCTAAGC
Organism: Candidatus Nanoarchaeia archaeon; assembly: GCA_028279655.1. Lineage (GTDB taxonomy): Archaea > Nanobdellota > Nanobdellia > Woesearchaeales > JACPBV01 > JAHWHQ01. Next base: position 8,171 of record JANQNH010000023.1, read on the forward strand.
TTATCAATGGGGCCACTGATCCTATTAGTCCAACTGTGCCTAAGTTATTTACAAAGGTTATGACAGTTGGCGCTAATGCCAGTCCTACAATTTGCGCTACAAAGGAGACCAGGATTGTCCTGATCATATCTTCACTAGCCATGCTTTATACTTTATTATTGAGTTATATAAAAGAAGCTCATATATTCTATTGCATTATGTATCCAGAGCATACCATATTTATACTAAAGGTGTCATAGTTCTATAGGTGAACTAACTGTTAAAGAAATCTCAGCAAGAGATGTTAAAACACATCCTCATTAAGAAGAGGATAACCAGTGACTCACAGGGCATTTATCAGGGCAACAACTTCTATAGGAATATATCTGACCTGATCAGGTGGGGTCTTGTAAGGACTAAAAAGAAATTCCAAAATGAGAATTTTTATATATTGACTTTGAAAGGAGAGCTTCAAGCTTTGAACTTATATTCATACTCTTTGGATGAGAAGGACTTTGAGAAGATAAGGGATCAGTGCAGCTCAAATGCAAAACTTTTATATCATACTGCTAGTGAGAATCTTGGAAGATTCCTAACAGATACAATGGGGTGGTCAGAAGATGATGATAAAACTAAAGTTTTATCAACTGGTAAATTGGAGAAGTAGATGTTTACCATGTTAAGGGGAATACTAAGGAGCCTTTCAGGCTCCAAGAAAAGTGACAATACTGTCAAAGCGTTATTCAGGAAAGACAATATAAGATACTCAATAGTAGATATGAAGATTGATGAGAAGAAGAATTTGACTTTTGGATCACAATCATGGCCCATAGGTGATGTAAATCCTTCCATGCTTGAGACTGCAAGGGGAGTCTCTCCCTTTTATCATGTCATCAATGGAGAGCTTGGAGTGTCAGGATTTCCTGAGACAGTACAGGACATTTCTCCAGTGGATCCAGAACTTCTCAACACTGTCATCAATAACAGGGTCATAGGTAATATGATTGTAGGAGCCACTTCTGCTGCTTCAGGTATGCCACCTACAGTATGGTTAATAGTCTCATTTGTGGCTGGTTATTTCTTGGCTGGTTATCAGGCCCAGGGGGTATAGATGTCTAAGAAGAAAGATGAGGATAATGAAGTCAAAGAGGCTCTCAAGGAGATCAATGATAACAGGCCTCCTGATCAGAGTCTGCTCTCAGAGATGAGGGCTCTAAGCTCTGGATCTGCAAGGACTGAGGAGAAGAAGACAGAGTCCTTAGAGGAGGCAATGGGGAAGAGTGTCACAGTCCTCTCAGAGTCTCAGAGGCTAAAGGCGCTCTCAGACATCTCAAAGCAAGAGGCCAACCAGTTTACAGCTCTTTATGCCCTGGCTAAACTAACAAACAACCATATGCTTGAAGCCATATTAGATACTGCTTTAGAACTGAAGATCTCAATAGACAGGAAGGGGAGGATTGAGATCAAGGATGTGGCTATTGCAGCAGTGACAGATGCAAAGAGTGAGAGAAGAGGGGGAATGTTTGATTTCCTTAAGGGGAAGTGAGGTGTTTTTGATGAGTTGGATGACTGCTTTAATGGTGTTGGGAGCTAATGTCTTATTGATATTTGTTTCTCCTCAAAACACAGCATCAAGAGTTTTAGCTATTGGAATAATAAACGGCATAGGACTTTCTGTTATTGTGACAAGCTATATAATAAGGACTTTAAAATGTGATGATTGTGGTCTGGCTCCAGACTCCTGGATCTGTGGAGAGTGTGGCAAGTGAGGTGTTTTAGATGATACAAAAATTAAAATTTTTTGACATCCAAAACACTGAGGTGTTTTAGATGAGTACAGTTAAAAAGACCACAGACACACAAGAAGAGCCAGTGCTTGAGATGACATTTGTCTGGATGATTGCCTTTGCCTGTAGTGTGCTTTATATTATGATAATCTTTAATCTTAACCCCCACCTGACAAGGGCATTTTATATGATCCTGGGCTTCTTTGTGGGAGCAGTAATCCCTGATATGATCACAGCCTATAGGATAGGCCAAAAGTGGAGGTCTAAAAACTTTTCGTCGTCACAGACTCCAAAAGTTTTATCAAAAACTCAAGTCAAGGGTGTCTGATATTGAGTACCATTATTATCTACAAGGGTCAAAGGAGAGGAGCTGGAAAGACTCTGAGCATGACATATCAGGCCAGAAAACATTTTCTGGTGATGAGGCGCTGTGACAGGTGTGGGGAGAGCTTTGATTTTCTTAAGGAGGATGGTGTCTGTCCTAATTGTAAATGTAAGGACTTCCACCGTTATCCCATTTATGCAAACTACAAGCTCAACTTTCCCTTCAAGCCTCTCAGAAGGCTTGAGGATCTCCAGAAGATTGATGATGCTTTTGTGGCTATTGATGAGGTGTGGAAGTATGCCAATGCAAGAGAATCCCAGAAGAAAAGAAATAAGTTTGTCTCTGGGATCCTGGCTGAATCTCGGCACAGGAGGATTGACTTGGCAATGACTACACAGCATGAGAATCAGATAGACATCTGGGTCAGGAGAGTCACTGATATGATAGCAGTCCCTTTGGTAGACAAGCAGACAGGAATATGCACACTCCCTGTCTTCTTGTATCATAATAACCCTTATTTTTGGACAGATGAGACTCACATTGATACATACTATTTCCAGGTGGAGCCCATCTTTAAGCTATATAACACATGGGAGATAATACAGGAGATGGACATGGAAGAACAGGAGAGAAAGGACCATTTACAAAGGCTCAAGGATGAGAAGAAGATACAGGAGCTGGAGGATGAGATTGTGTTATGAGCTCAAAAAGCTTTAAGTATGTGGCAGACTTCTTGATGTTCCTGGTTTTTATAACAGCGACAATAGTAGTCAGACATTACTCAATATATGAATATGATCTTATGGAATATTTGAAGGGGATATTTCTTCTCTCTTCTGGCATAATATATTTCAAACTCAGGCTTTACAATGATCTTATGGAGGAGATATGAAATTTAAGACTGGCCCAGCTGTGACTGTGGCTCTTTTGTTTGTCATGGTCTTTGGATATGCTATGGTAGCCAAGGCAGATCTGGAAGCATGTTATGAGGACAATACTTCATTAAGAAAGATAAACCTAGCGCTCAATGAGCAGCTAAATCCTATAGAGGACTTTGGGACAGTTGACTGGGATCAAAGAATGGCAGATCTGGGAATAACCCAGACACCTACCACTACTTTGCCTGACCCTTCCTGACAAGTGACCTTATGGTCTCTGAATAGTTCTTAAATCCATAGTGGATCTTCCTTAGTGCCAAGAACTTTTTAAGGTCCACATCTATCTCTATTGTAGTCGTCTCTACTTTTTTCTTTTTAGGACTCATCTTTAACACCCCTCTTCCATATATAGATAATAATATAGCTGCCTATTCCATAGCCTACAGCCATGGGTATTAATTTAAAATTCCATGTTATGACACTAGCCACAATCACAGCAGCTATGATGCTGTTAGTAATAGCTTCCATTGCATGTATTGTCTGCTCTTTCATAACATCCCCACCATTATAGATATGCCAATACCTAAATGCACACCCATTAAAATTTTTATTAATCTTTCCAGTATCTCCATATTTAAACCACTCCCAATATCATAGCAATGTAGTTGGTAATTATTACCGTCATTATAACAGCTCCAATAAAACTACCAACATTTAAAGCTATTTTATTATCTTCATTACTCTTAATATCAAGCCTGTCCATGCACAATAACACAGTTTGTTTTAAACCCTGGAAAGCTATAAATCCTATTGGCAGTACAAACATAGCAAACAAAAAGGTCTGTGCCATAAGCTGGCCTGTGGATTCTATTGTATTAACAGTACTATCTCTAATGTATCTGGCTATTATCAATAGGTCTCCCATCAAAACCACCCCCATGTGTAGAATCTCCAAAGCAGAGTCAATACCCCACAAGCCACCACAGCTATGTGTATATTTCTCTCTGTCTTTGACATCTTTGGCCTTTGTATGTCTTCCATCAATAACCCTCCTTCTCCTGATATTCATATTGCTTTTCAGCCTTTTTTATTAGTCTGGGAAGGATCTCATTTTCTATGAAGCCTAAAGAGATCCTTTTGGATCTAGGATAGGCCCCATAAAAGAAGATCTCTCCAGTGTTAAGATCCACATGCACATCTAACAGAGTTGGGCATCTCATATCAATCACCTTTATTGCAGTCGCTACAGACAAAAGCTATCTTTGATCCTAAGTGGCTATAGACTCTCTGCCTCTTTCCCCTCTTTCCTATCAGCTCACATATTATGCATTTTGACATATCACTCATCCTCCTCAATATAGCTACAATAGGTCTTAATGTCTTTGCCGTTTCTGATGGTAACTTTGACCTTGTCACCATCTCTCATTATGATGACCGTTTCACCATATTGAGTCTTGTATCTTATCACTTCATACATGTTTTATCACCTTGATAGAACTATGATTCCATAGCTTTATATATTCCATAGGTTATGTTTATAAAGGAGGATGTAAAATAACACTCTCAGAATCTGGAGAGGTCTGTCTGCCTCTTTTCATCACAATTTATACAAAAGGTCTTATTAAAAAGGATCTTCCTGAATATATTGCATCCAGGACATAGTTTTCTTGAAGGCATAAGCATAAGGAGAGAGGTCAATGAAGAACAGAGCTAGGCCACAAGCACAGCTAACCTCTCTCCCACCCCTCTGGCAACGGCATCCCTGAGAGCATAAAGGCCATTTATATACTATTGGAATTTTCATTTAAATATTTTCTATCTTTCTCCTCAAGATAGACCTTTATTAGAATATAGACAAATGCCATGACAGATATGATAGCTACCCCTACAGCAATACTATCAGCCACTCCTGATCTCCTCTACAAGTGGTCTTATGGTCCATATTATCATAATGACTGCCCACACAAGCCTGGCTAACACGTTGTCAACATGTGGCATGACAGTAGTTATGGAGGCAGCAGTTACCAGGATCCTTCCAAGTGTCTCTATAGCATACCACATAAGATCACCTAATCCTCTGGCCTATAAATACCCCAGTAAGAAGGGCGCATAATATAGCCAGTGAGACTATTCCGGCAATATCCAAAGACATCATTTATCCCTCTCACTAGTATATAATAGGCCCACCAAACACACAAGCATGACTATCAGGTATAGTATGATCTGGAATTTTAGTGGTATCATATCACACCTTAACGATTAGTCTGCGAGGTTGCGACCTCGAGACTTTTCGGATAACAAATATTACATATACATATTACATCATATCCCATTTCCTTTATACACACCATTTCCATAATATCACTTCCGAAAAGTCGGCTTTTCGTTAGCCTTTATCCATTCGGGAACACATTGACCGTTTATACATATAGATATTTTATCATGTCCACATTTACGACATTTTAAAGGTTTTTCTGTTCTTTTTAATGTAAATCCAAACATTAACGATTCCCCTCCTTTTCGTTAACTCCCCATTGTTTAGCCATAGCTTCTGCGATACCCTTATAAGTTCGGCTTCTATTTTTCCATCTGTCTTTAGACGGTGGCTCTTTATGAACTCTTGCTTTTCGACCCTCAACTATCTTAGTAGATTTAAGTTTAGGTAAATTCTTTAACCATAAACAGGTAGCTTTGGTTTCTCCATGTCCAAACATCCAAGGTTGTATAATTTGGTCTGGCTTCCTTATTCGGCTTGAAATTATACTAATTGGATTCTCTAAAGCTATTTTGGGTATCGGGGCTTCCAAAAGTTCCTTTACAAAATTCAGAGCTTGTTTCTGTTCTTTCTGTTTGTATTTAAACCAACGTGCTCCACTAACCGCTAAATGTGTACATGGTGGGTGTGCTATCATTAAGTCCCATCTTCTGTTTAGATGTTTTCTAACATCGTCCTTAAGATGGAATAAAAAACCGTCCTCACTATCTAAAATATCACATGACCATGCATTATGACCCTCTCTCCTAAAGGCATCACGTACAATACCGCTAAATTCACACGCTACTAATACATTCATATTTTATCACTCACGAAACATACGATTATCGTTAACTTTTAACTGTTGGTTGTCTTTCATACGCTTTTCTATTTGGTTCTTTAAGACCGTGTTTTTCCCAGTCTATAAACTCACTTCC
>JANQNH010000031.1 GCA_028279655.1 Candidatus Nanoarchaeia archaeon
CTTAGTTTTTTTATATTCATTTTTTCACCTCGTTTAATTTATAAAAACTCATAGAAAAAGCTAACAAAGAAACAGGATACTCTTCTTTCTGAATCACCTTTTTTTTAAAAATTTTAAGACCTCTTTTTTAAACTAAATTATCCCAAGATAAACTCCTTTAAATTCTTTATCAACATTTAAAATCTATAATAAAGACTAGAATTTTTTTTACTACTAGTGACAAATAGAAAAGATTTATCGTAAATAAATAAAAAAATAAAAAAATTTATCCACCCTTAGATAGCTTCCCCTATTATAGTAAAACCATCAAGGTTCTGATAATTGCCATAACACGGCTCTGGCAGGGTCAACCTGAATGTCAAGGTCATTCCTGTGCTTCCCGGATAAAGCCAGTTAGCAGCCCAGATCTCTCCTCCTGGTACACCAGCAACAGCAATCTCGTTCTCCTGAAGTATCTCTGCTTCTGCAAACATATCCTCATCAAACCCTCCATTAAGGTTCCTATGGATATTTAGATAACCTTCTGCATCTGCATTCCTTACAACTGCAGGATCGTAGTTATCCATGTCAATCTGCCTGTCTCCTCTGGAGTTATAAGCACCGTTCTCAACATAATACCTGAATGCACTCAATGGCAGCTGGTTAAGCAGAATACCATTGCCTTGGTTGCACCTTCCCTGAACAGGATCAGTTGAATCCCAATCCTCTCCCAGGATGAACATATCCAGGATTACTCCTCCTTCTGCAAGATTAGTTACCTGTACATTGCTGTATTCAGAGGTTCCAGGACGAACTCCGCTAAAATCCAACAAACCACTAACATCCACAGAAATCAATGGATTTATGAACATAACCGAGGTTTCATCATACTCTGCAGTTCCACCATAATCAGAAGCTATAACCTTTACTTCATATTCTCCGTATGCAATGGATGAGTCAGGAACTTCGATGATGCAGGTATACATCTCCATAAGGTTTGCATCCCAATCTACACTCTCTTCATCAATCATAGCATTACAATTGGGAAAGTTCTGTTTCCCAGTAGGAACACAGTTAAGGCTGAGATTATTCACGCCCTCAAATACCACATCTACCTTAACCTCATCGATCTTATTCTTATCCATCACAAGAACATCCACTTGATAGGTCTCTCCCTCAAACAGGTAGTTGTTGTTTCTCTCCATAAGCATCTCACTATCCCTGCTATATCTCCATGGCTGTACATCCTCATCCTTTAAGATTCTGTCACCACACTGCCATACCTTTAATGGAAAGTCTTCAACACCAACAGTGCCTCCAATAGTTGAGCTTGACCCTGGAGGTGGTGGTGATACAGGAGCAGATGCAGGAGTTAATATAACACTATACACGCCTGCATATAGATAATCGATCTCTAGATCAAAACCAGGATACTCTAAAGGGATAGCCTCTGAACCCCATGTCCAATCCATATCCCACGCCTGTGCTCCTCCTCCATTCAAAGCAGCATCCCCATCATTAGCATCAGGATCCGCAGGAACAGTCCCCCTATAACTTCCAACATCAGTTTCATAAGCATACATATCGCTCCAATCTACATCACCAGACATAGGGGTTCCAAGATGGATTGACTTATACTCCAGATACCAGTTATTCCCTGAAAAAGTCAACTGATAATGGTCCCAATCAGGAACATCCGGATCCCAGAAAGCTCCCCAGCCCCCAGAACTAGAATAAGCATCATGATCAGAGCCTATCACGCCCTGAAAAAGATCATCATAATAAGCATCCCCGCCATATTCTGCATATACATCCCATCCTCCAACTGCTTCCCTTCCGTCTGGCGTCTCATACCTTAAATCTACTGGGTCCCAGACAGTGCCTGGACCTCCAGGAATATAATAACTTCCTGAAACCGCATCGACTGTTCCACTATAGCTTCCATCCCCATCATCAGTCAACGTGCCTTCAAAAAATATGGTTGAAGAGTCTATAGAGTTAGCACTTACTGTTCCAACAAAAAAAACAAATACCAAAATACCAAGAAACACCTTTTTCATTTGAAACACCTCACTTTTTTTCTAAACATCAATGAATGCACAGGCTTCTGCATAATTCCCTGCTTTATCATTGACCCTAACATCTATTGTATGAAAACCGTCAGCAAAATATCTCGTAGATGTACAGACACCATCAACTAACCTGTAGCATAGGTTGGTCCATCTAGGATAGCTGCTGTCATGATCATAGTACTTTACATCCTTGAAGTTATCATCCTCTGCACCGATAGTGAATATATAATAATTTCCATGCTTATGTGTAACCTCAAGCGGCGTGGTAATTACAGGATCCAGAGTATCTACAGAAAGGGTATAAGGTCTTGAAGTAACAACAGCTCCTGCCCTGTCCTCCAACTCAAACCAATACTTGATCTTAGAACCATGATAACCAGAGATATCCACATCAAGGTTGCATTTCTCAAGATATCTCTCTGTTACGCAATCATTCACAAGATCAACAGGTTCATCATTATATCCATCAACATCATTGCCGTATATCAAAACCAAGGATGTAGGATTCTTCTCTATGAACTTAACCTCAAAGCTTCCATCCGCATACCCATATGTTGGGCTTGTGGAATAGATCCTTGGCTTGATGCTGTCTGTAAAGAAGGTTATATCCTCAACTGTATTTTCATTCCCAGCCTTATCCTTAATCCTTATATCTACATCATGGTCTCCATCCAGGAACCTTGGTTTTCCTTTACATTCCCCATTTCTTAGACTATAACACAATCTGGTCCACCTTGGAGTCCTACTTTCGTGATCAATATATTCTCCAGTCAAGAAATTCTCCTCCTCCACCTCAAGTGTAAATTCAACATAAGCTCCCTGTGGATCAACAGTTGTGCTTAGTATATCAGGATCAGTAGTATCTACCTGAAGGGTTATCTTCCTGGATGAAGCAGACGCACCCGCCTTGTCAGTAAGCTCAAACCAGTATTCAATACTGCCAGGATCATATGCTGAAAGGTCAACATAGGTATCGCATACATTGACTCCTCTCTCAACCCCACAATCATTGACAAGGTCTAGTGGTTTAACATTATAGCCTACCCCAAGATTGCCATAATGCAACTCTAATAGTACAGGATTCTTCTCCATAAATCTAACCTCAAAATTACCATCTGCAAAACCCCTGCTGGGTTTTGTGGAATATATTCTTGGAAGTATACTATCTGTAAAGAACATTATATCAGTGATTGTAGCATCATTCCCAGCCTTGTCACTTATCTTTATCTTAACATTATGGTCCCCATCATAGAATCTGATATTGCCGCTGCATTTATTTCCAGTTAACCTATAACATAAGGTATTCCACCTTGGATATGGGCTGTTATTATCATAATATTGCCCGGACAAAAAGTTAAGTTCATCTATCTCTACATCAAACTTAGCATAAGCACCTTTTGGATTGACCTCAAGATTCAGTATGTTTGGCTCAACAGTATCAACATCAAGTATCTTTTTCATGCTCTCCACACTAGTACCTGCAATATCAATAACCTCAAACCAGTACTCTACCTGGCCTGGATTATAAGCTGATAGATCAACATACGTTTCGCATGTTGTACTCCCCCTATCAAGCAAGCACTCTGCCCCTATATCAAGAGGCTCTTCATTATATACACCAGATAGCCCATAATGTAATATAACCCCAGCAGGATTCTTCTCTACAAACTTCACCATAAAATTTCCATCTGCAAAGCCCCTTATTGGCAATATCTGGTTTATCCTTGGAGCATAACTATCAATAGTAAATACCAGATTAGACTCAGCAACATTTCCGATAACATCCCTGGCAACTATCTGAAGGTCATTATATCCCTCATTAAATGTCCTTGTCCTATCATATGAATCACATGAACTGCATAGGGGCATATTCCTTGGATAGATATAGGAGTTATCAATATAACTAAGTGTAGAGTACTCGCTAAGACCGATGACAAGATCCACATACCTTGATCCCAGTATACTGCCATTGACAGGAGAACTCACAGTGATATTTGGAGGAGTGATATCCAGAGTAGAATTACCTGCAAAAACACACCCTCCCCCTCCAACATTACATTTATTATCATATGAATGGCACACAGTACCATTACTCAAAACCTTAACGCATGCCCTGCAGTAAGGGTCAGAATTGCATGTTCTGATAGGAACAGCTGCATTACATTCAGTAAAATCAATCTGCTGCCCCACTGACCAGCACATAAATGTATAATAATCAGCAAGAACAGTTGGTGAAACTAGGAAAATGAAGATTATAACCGCAAATACCAAAGTTTTATTCATGATTTTTCATACCCCGTAAAATAAAAAATAAAAAAAATAAAAAATTAATCTAGGCTTAGATAGCTTCTCCGATTATGGTGAAACCGTCTAGGTTCTGGAAGTTACCATAGCATGGCTCTGGTAGGCTTAACCTGAATGTTAAGGTCATTCCTGTGCTTCCTGGATATAGCCAGTTAGCAGCCCAGATCTCACCACCAGGTACTAGACCAGGCATAGCTATCTCGTTCTCCTGAAGTATCTCTGCTTCAGCGAACATATCCTCATCAAACCCACCGTTTAGGTTCTTATGGATATTTAGATAACCTTCTACATCTGCGTTCCTAGTTATTGCTGCATCATAGTTCTGCATATCAATCTGCCTGTCTCCTCTGGAGTTATAAGCTCCGTTCTCTACATAGTACCTGAATGCACTTAGTGGCAACTGGTTCAATAGTGTTACACCATCGTCCTGTAGACATCTTCCCTGAGCTGGATCAGTTGAATCCCAATCCTCTCCTAGGATAAACATGTCTAGAACAACTCCGCCTTCTGCCATGTTCTTAACCTGTACATTGCTGTACTCTGAAGTTCCAGGTCTAACGCCTGAGAAGTCCAATAGGCCAGTTACATCAACAGTTATTAATGGGTTCAAGAACCACATTGAGGTTTCGTCGTACTCAGCTGTCTGTGTTCCTGTGTGATCTTCTGCCTTTACTGTAAGCTCATGGATGCCATATGCAAGTGAGGTATCTGGTATCTCGATCCTGCATGTGTACATAGACATTGTTAATGGGTCAAATGCTGTTATCTCTTCTTCATCGATTCTTGCGTTACATGGCAAGATGTTTGTATCGATGTTAGGTACACAGTTAAGACTTAGGTCTGCAGCACCTTCTAAAACAACATCCACCTTCACTTCATCGATCTTGTTCTTGTCCATAACAAGAACATCTACTTCGTATGACTCTCCTTCAAACAAGTAGTTGTTGTTTCTTTCTAGAAGCATTTCACCGTCTCCAGTGAATCTCCATGGCTGTACGTCTTCATCTTGCAAGATTCTACCGCCACACTGCCATACCTTTAATGGAAAGTCTTCAACGCCGATTGTACCGCCGATTGTTCCATCGTCGCCAGCAGCCAAAGCAAGAGGCATAACTAACAAGACTGCGCTCAAAATTGCTATCAATTTTTTCATTTTCTTTTTCCTCCTTTAAGGTTTTTTTAACCAACATCTGCTAAGCTTCAGTTGGCAAATGTGTGGCAATATTACAGCCACCTAGCAAACCTCATCGTTATCAACTAACGGAAATTGCATGAATCCTCATAGGCCTTCTTGAAGATCCATTTTGCAATCCGTAAGCAAATTCCTCAGTCTACCTTGTCAATAAATGACCATGAAAAGTGTGATATATGACTCAAGATATTGGATAGATGATTGGCTACAATAGAAAATAACATAAAGACCAATGTATTCCTCTTTTTATCCTCTTTATTCAATTTCAACCCCCAGTGTGTATCCACTCTAAAATACTAAAATAGTTTAATTATTCAAAAATAACTAATTAAACTTAAATCTTCTAAGTGGCACTTATTTATATACATTTTTAGGTTATGAAATATATAAGAAAAATAGAATTTCTAAACATAGATTTTAAAGACTAGAAATTTTTTGAGTACCACTTTAAGGTAACAGATTTTTTTTATAGTCGACAAACCAAGGTTTTCTTTGTTTTTTAATAACTGCCCCATCACGAAAATTCGCGACTATTATTTTGGCAATTTTTTACTATTCAAAATAAAAAAATCAGTTTCACTCAAATAAAAAATTAAAGAAATGTCTAAACTGATTCCGGTAAAAATTTAAATATTGTATTAACCTCCCATTATAAAATTATGCCAAGACGAAAGAATCTAAGAAGACAAGTGCTCTGGTCTTTTAAAAAAGATAGGCACACCGAAGCATTAAATTTTGCTGGTCAGTTTGCTAAAGTTGTAGAAACAGAGCTGGATCGCTATGATTGCTTCTCTATTTATGGAATTTCCTCCCTCAGGGTGGGGAAGTTAAAAGATGCAATATCTGCATTAGAGTATGCTATAACCAAGGACGGAACTGGATCCTCTGTTGTTAAACCAGAGATGCTCTGTTTTTATCTTGGGGCAGCTTATGCATTTCAAGGTAGGTATCAAAAGGCCGAAGAACAGTTTGACGCTGCTGCTAGAGGGGGTATTGACATTTTATATATGATGCAAAGGCTGATGGGAAGAGGGCATCTTAAAAGAACTCAGGAACTTGGGGAGGGGATGGATTTCACAAAAGGAGAGGAAACCGTCTCTGTAAGAATAGAGGGATTTACACCAGATGGAATTAAAGTAAGTGTTAGAAAAGCAAATGATGTAAGTTTTAAACCATTAAGATATAATATGGAGACAGAGGTTTATCCAAACATAGCCATAAAAGCAGGAAGAGTGTTCCCTTCAGTTCTGATGACTTATTGTGCTCCTGGCTATAATATGGATAGGTTTGAATTTGAGACCCCACCTTATTACCAAAGCACTGCTATGGTTACAGAAGGTGAAAGGTTAAAGATTACCAATGGCAATACAGATATAAGTATCGTCATAGGTAAGATTCAAGAAAGAAGAGCACAAGCAATAATAAATCAAGTTAACACTGAACTTCGCTATTTTGGCAATGCATTAGATGATAGTATTATCATAAGGGTAGCAGGAGGTCGGCCCCAGAAAAGAGGAAGGATCCTGTTAAAAACCTATACCCCTAATGATTATCAGGTGATTGGCAGATCTGTTAGAAGGATTGAATAATCTAGATACTTGGAGGTTTCAAACCAAAAAAAACTAAAGAAATGTTTAAATAAAAAATTAGATTCACAACCCACATGGGTGTTGCAATAACATGTGTGAATGGGAATGGATTCCATATAGGCAGAATTCTGTATGGGACCGTAAGTAAAATAAACAGAAAAAATGCTAGTTTAAGATTAGATATTGAAAGAAGGGACTATCCAAAACAAAAAAAAGAGATAGATTGGTCTTCAAAAAACTTTGGAGAAACAATAGATGTAAGGCAGGTTCTAACAGCAGAGGATTCTCCTGTCCTGGATGGGATAGAGATCCTCTTTGCTAAGTTCAATGATCATAAGCCAGATGCAGAGAAGATAACATTAGATATAACAGCAAAAAAAGAGTGGCCGGTTACAAGGTTTCTCTGGAAAGATGTTAGGGATCCATGGAGGCCTGCCTTTGACGAGGATGGAATTTACCAGAGCGATTTCTTAGGAAAGGTAAAAGAGCTGTCTGTACAGACCCTTAGTGATAAGACACTACTAGCCTATGCTTTAGTGACAAATCACTATTCAAGAAAAGAGATAGCCTACCTGCTGATAGATGAGCATCCCATTAAAGGCCTGGAAAACGACTATGGGATAATTGCAAGGATAGAAAATGGAAAGATCGTTAACCCAAGAAAAAGAGGGAGGAGAGGAAATGAAATAGACCATGATGGCGCTCTGGATTACATAAGTGGAATTGAGACTGCTCAAGATTCTATAGAAGCTTTAGCCAAAAGACCAGATGTTATAAAGGGATTCTGGAGCATACCTACGAACTATGAGAAACACAGGCCTATGTCAAAAACACTAAAATGGATACTGGACACATATGTAACAAAGCCAGATCCTCACATAACATAGCATTTTTCACTACTAATATCCACAATAAATATTTATTAATTTCAGGTATTCTCCCTAAAAATGGGTGTGAAAAATCGATGGGGATCCAGAAAAAGGGCTTGTTTCTAAGCTACTGAGAACACTTCCATTATATCTGCTTCCAGGCTTATTTGCCAGCAACGCAGAGGCTAATCTGACTTATCCTGAATTTGAAGCAGCAAGGATATTCTTCTCTAACCCGACTTATTCTCAACAAACACCTTACATAACCCCTTCAACCATGGAAGAACTTGAAAACTACCTGATTAAAACTCCCTGGGCAGATCCTCCTCCCTTTGACCAAACAACCCATACCCGTATAGATATGGAAACTTTCTGGACAACCCCCCAAGACATATCATTATTAACCGAAACCGAGATGCCAAGATTGGAAGTTAGAGAGATAGAGGATACGATCAAAAGTTACAAGCCACAGATTGATATTCCTGCTGGATTATTCCTTATTGCATTCACCCTACCAATAGTAAAATACTTCAGAAGAAAGGGAAGTTTGAATCTCTAATGTTTGATTATTTACTTTAAGTGGGTAATAAAATAAAATTAAGTATATAACCTATATTTCTCATTCAAACAATCTTTAAATAATAAGTTCAATTAGAAGCTTTAAAAGGGGTGCTTTTAGCACCTTAGTGAATTCTAAGGTATATTGGAAAATGAGATTACAAACAATTGTAATAATATTTCTGCTTACCATGCCTATTGCTTATGCTAATGTGGTTATAAACGAGGTGTTGTTCAATGCCCAGGGCATTGAATGGGGAAAAGAGTGGATTGAGCTTTATAATCCGACTAAAGAAGATATAGACATAGGCCAATGGTCTCTTTGGAAAAAAGGACAAACAAAGATAATAAAATTCCCTTTAGGTACAAAGATAAAATCACAAAGCTATCTCCTGATTGGAGATGACAACACCCTGCCCCCTAACCTATATCCTGATTTTATAGGTAATGTATCCCTGTTAAGCAACTTAGAAGACGGAATAGTCTTGAAGGATGCTCTCAACCAAAGTATTGATGCTGCAGGGTGGGGCACTATATCTGATCCTGAGCTTTATGAAGGGATAAGAATAAGCTCTGCCCCAGATGGAATGAGTGTTGAAAGGATAGCACTGGCTGATTGTCAAGTAACAGATACTGATAATAACTCTAATGATTTCATCAACCAGACACCTACACCAATGAATTCTAGCAATATTTGCGGGCCTGATGATGACAATGATGTTGTGGGGAACCATAATGACCTCTGTCCGGACACAAAGCCAGAGGAAGAGGTAGATGACGATGGATGCTCTAATGTTCAATTCTGCAAAAAACAGAATAGGTGCGGCAGGAGTTGTGATCAGGCTGACTGGAAAGCTAACGAGCCATTCAAGATATGGCCAGGTGACTGCATCACAGTAATCGTCCATAGAGGGGGTATCCCAGAACCCTACTGTGCTGGACTGACCTGTGCTGATTAGATGATCATAGCCATATAATTTAAGATTAAATAATTATATATACCTCCAAGTATTCCCAATACCCCAATGAAACCAGAAAACATTCTGCACATCCTGGCTGTTGCTGCTGTAATCCTGTTGATACTATTCCTAATATCATTCAACCTGATAGTAAGATACAAAGACAAGGGATTTACAGAGCTCTACTTCAAGGATGCGCCAAAAAGAGCAGGCAGGGAATTAAACTTCTCCTTTGTAGTGCGCAACCTTGAGAATAAAGACATGAGCTACCAATACTCCATATACTCCAACAACAAGAAGATAAACCAGGGATCTCTGGGCCTTAGGCACAACCAGGCAAAGATAATCAAGAAGAGCCTTTTATTAAAAAAAGAGACAGAAGCAAAGATCACAGTAATGCTGGATACAGATCAGCAGATACACTTTTGGATAAGATGATACAAACAATACTTGGGACATTAATCCTATTCCTTCCTGGCTATCTGCTAGACCTCATCCTTTTCAAGAAACAGGAGCCGTTGGAAAGATGTTGCATGTCCATAGGTCTTTCCTTTGCGATAATAGTTACTCTTGGATTCCTGCTAACATTAGTGTCCAACATACTCGATGTCAAAGCGATAAATTCACTTACGGTCTTCCTAAGCATGATACTCCTATCCCTTGTTTTCACAATGATAATATTGCTGAAAAAAATATTCAGCCGGACTTGACTAATTTACCAAGATCGCTCTCTGTAATATCCCAATCTGATAACCTGCTGGCATTCTCAGAGATATGCTTTAGAGTATCCCTGCCTAACTCCTCAACTGAGCTATATTTGATAGGGATCTCTCTGAAAGCCTTCAGAACCTTAGGCCTTTTAGCCAAAACTATAACAGCATCCTAATCCAAATCCCATGAAGATAATAACTAAAAGCCTTATTAAAAAAGTTTCCTTACAATCCCTGATAGTACTCGATAGTCTCCTTCAATCCATCTTCCATACTGACCTTTGGCTGCCAAGAGATCTCCATCTTCGCAAGTGAAGGATCAATCACCATATGCCTTATATCTCCAGCAACAGCTTCGCTTTCCTTTCTCTCAGCATTCTTTCCAATCAATAACTGTATCTTATCCAAAAGCTCGTTTACACTGACCTTGGTTCCAGTACCTATATTAAGGATCTTATCCTTATTCTCAGAAACAGCACTTAAAAAGACAGCACTAGCAACATCCTTTACATAGACAAAATCCCTGGTCTGCTCCCCATCCCCAAAGATATTGACACCTATGCCATTAAGGATATTATTCACAAATATAGACACAACCCCTCCTTCTCCTTTATTATCCTGCCTGGGCCCATACACATTAGAGAACCTTAGCGCAATATACTCTATGGAATACATCCTGCTATAAGCATTCAGATAGTGCTCAACAGTATGCTTAGAGACACCATAGAAATTGATAGGATTTATAGGGTGTTTCTCATCACAAGGGAGATACTCAACATCCCCATAAACAGCAACAGAAGATGCATAGACAAACCTCTTGACCTTATGCTCCCTGCATCTCTCCAACAACCTCAGGGCACCAATAATATTGACATTAGCGTCATGCATGGGTTCCTTGGCTCTTGCGTTTATATGGGCGGCCATATGCACAACCGCATCAGCTCCCTCCTTAAATACCTCACCAAGATCATCAGAGGTTATATCCAAGTCAAAAAGGCGTGCCTTGGGATTAACATTGCTCCCGTGGCTAAGATTATCGACGACAATAACATTATGCCCTTTCTCTATAAGCAGGTCTACCACATGGCTCCCTATGAATCCTGCTCCCCCTGTAACGATTACTTTCACTTCAAAGCCCCCATTAGTATATTGGATAGCAACAAAGTATTTAAATAAGTATCTATTCTAGAATAGTTACATTGGGGGTATAATCTTGAGACTAGCATTTTTAGCACCAGAGTTTTTGCCAGCATGGGGGGGAGTAGGCACCTATTCGGTAGAGTTGATTAAGAATCTCTCTAGAGATATAGATATACATGTGATAACACCCAAGCGAGGGGATGATTATAGGAAATCAAGGATAGAGGAGTATTTCAATAACAGGATAACCATACATAATCTCTCTACAGCAAATGACAACTTCTTCTACAACAACAAATTCCAGTTCTCCTTATTAAAAAACTTCAAAAGGCTAAACAAGAGATATGGCTTTGACCTCATCCATGCTGCAAACCTGGTAAATATGCCAGACATATATCTAAAGCTGCAGAAACAGAACATCCCCTCTCTCACAACCATACACACCACCCTAAGATCGCAATCACATATAGACGGAAAAAAGCCATTCAGAGAAACGACAAGAATTGAAAGACTCACAAAGATATATTATCCATACATAAGCTTCCTGGAGAATATATACCTAAGAAGAACCAGTAATTTTATAGCTGTCTCTGACTGGATAACCCGCTTTGTGAAAAAAGAGGATATCCGTGTTATACACAACGGCATAGACACAGAAAGGTTCTCACCAGGAAACCAAAACAACAAGGTTCCAAAGATTCTATTTTCCGGAAGGCTTGTGGCACTCAAAGGAGTACATACGCTTATAAAAAGTATGAAAGAGGTACTTAAAAAACAAGACGCTATGTTCTTATTTGCCGGTCCAGGAGATATCCCAAGATGGACAAAACAACTGAAAGATATCCCAAAGAAGAATTACCGGTTTCTGGGATACGTCCCATATGAGAAAATAAATAGATTATACCAGGAAGTAGATATATTCGCATTGCCATCCTACACAGAATCCTTCCCCCTCACGATACTAGAGGCTATGGCTTCTAAGCTCCCTGTAATCTCCACCACTGTAGGAGGTATACCAGAGATGATTGACAACAACATCGATGGTATGTTGATAACACCTGGTAGCCCAGCCCAGCTAACCAGCAACATCCTTAGGCTTATAGAGGACAAGAACCTAAGGAAAGATATATCAAGAAATGCGAGAAAAAAAGTAGAAAAATATTTTAACTCAAAGATAATGGCCAAAAAGACCATGGATTTTTATGAAGATATAATAGAGGCAGAAAGATGAAGATCCTGTTAACAACCTCTTTTTATCCCCCATTCCATATAGGGGGGGATGCAGTCCATGTAAAGAACCTGGCCGAATCCCTGGATAAGACGGGCCATGAAGTTCATGTAATGCACAGCATTGACGCCTACAACCTAAAGAGAAAAGAGATAAAGAAAAGTCCCGAGAGCAGGATAACAATACATCCATTAAAATCACCAATCGGAATACTGGAGCCAATACTCAACTATTCCTTCAATACCCAGAGACACACATTGAACAGCTTCAAGAGGATTGTACAAAAGCACAGATTCGACATAGTACATCACCATAACATCTCTCTATTAGGCTATAACATACTCAGAAAACAAGGAGACTATAAAAATATCTACACAGCCCACGACTACTGGCTGCTCTGTCATAAGTACGACATGCTGAAAAACATGGATTTATGCAATAAAAAAGAATGCCTGTCCTGCTGCATAAAAGAAAAAAGGATCTATCAAATATTCCGTAACTCAAGAGAATTTAGGAAAAGCCTTGAGGATATAGGCCATATCATAACACCCAGCAGGTTCATGGGAGAGGTATTTAAACGAGAATTTAGTAAAGTAAATATAATCCCAAATTTTATCACTGAGAACAGGATAGGTAAAACAGCAATAAAAGATTATTTCATATATGCTGGTGTACTGGAGAGACACAAAGGGATCCTCAACCTTATCAAGGCTTTCTCAAAAACAGAAAAAAAGCTGCTTCTTGCTGGCACAGGAAGCTTAGAAACAGAGATAAGAAAGAAAAAAACAGATAATATAGAACTCCTAGGATGGAAATCGCATCAAGAGCTCCTTCCTTTGATAGCATCCTCACAGGCATTAATACTGCCATCAATCTGCCTTGAGAACAATCCCTTGGTTGCGCTTGAAGCAATGTCAGTCGGAACCCCTGTCATTGGTTCAGAAACCGGAGGTATACCTGAGATAGTAAAGAAGATAGATCCCAGTCTGGTATTTAAAAAAGATAGTGTGCAGGAACTAAAAACCATAATCGAAAACTTCGATAGGAAAAAGTATCCTGCAGAAACCATAAAAGAGATATTCAACAAGAACTATTCGCAGGATATGTTTATGAAGAAGTATAAGAGCCTGTTGGAAAAATGAGACAGAAAATAAGAAAGATATTATCCAGTATGATATACTACTCTGGAATCCAGGCGATATTGTACGCTATAGGCACAAGAAAGACCACTATCCTGACATACCACAGGATTATAGATATAGGCAGGTCCTTTGAGCTTGATCCTATTGTGGTGAATGCATCCATAAGAAATTTCGAAAGACAGATGGATTATCTGAAAAGAAACTATAATGCCATATCCCTGGGAGAATTTGTAGACTGCTGTATCAAAAAGAAAAATCCTCCAAAGAACTCAGTTATAATAAGGTTTGATGACGGGTATAAAGATAACTATACCAACGCATACCCCATCCTTAAAAAGTACAATCTGCCAGCAGTGATATTCCTTACCACCAGGCCTATAGAGAAAAAGGAACTGCTGTGGTGGGATAAAACAGCATACAT
The DNA here is from genome assembly GCA_028279655.1 of Candidatus Nanoarchaeia archaeon. Lineage (GTDB taxonomy): Archaea > Nanobdellota > Nanobdellia > Woesearchaeales > JACPBV01 > JAHWHQ01. The sequence goes on from JANQNH010000031.1 coordinate 14,164, forward strand.
CATAAACAGGACAAAGAAGAGTAATCTCATATTGAAAGGTTTTGGAAGATATTCCCTTAAGAACAAGAAAAAGACCCTCAAGAAGATACAGTCAAGACTAAAAGGCCTTCCAGAGGATAAGAAAAATCTGATGATAGAAATGCTCTCAGAAAAACTAAAAGTCAAGATCAAGAATAAAGACATATGCCTCGACTGGAATCAGGTAAGAGAGATGAGAAAGAACAACATCTCCTTTGGAGCGCACACATCAACCCACCCCATACTAACTCATCTACCACTAAAGATGGCAGAAAGAGAGATTCTGGAATCAAAGAGGATTATAGAGAAGAATATAAAAGAGGAAGTGGGGTTCTTCTCATACCCAAATGGAGAGAACAGTGATTTCAACAAAGATATAAAGAAAATATTAAAGAAAGCTGGGTTCAAATGCGCCTTGACATATATTGCTGGTAGAAATAGCATCAGATCTGATCTGTTCGAACTCAAGAACATATTTGTTCAATACTCAGAGGACATGATCATGTTCAAGAACAAGCTGGTCGGACTTGATATTATCCCCGCCCATATATATTACCTACTAAAGAGAATTAAGAAAAATCTAAAGAGGACACTATGCTTACAGTAGAAAGAATTGAAAGCCATGAGGATCTGCTTAATCTAAAGAGACAATGGAATCCCCTACTGGACAGAAGCCAGACAGATACCATCTTCCTTACATTTGAATGGATAACAATATGGTGGGAGCAGTTCAAGGACGGCAAACAGCTATATGTGCTGACAGTCAAGGACAAAGAAAAACTAATAGGCATTGCCCCATTGATGATATCAAAAAAGAAGATAGGTATGAAAAAGATTGAGTTCATCGGGTCCCCATTATCTGATTATTCTGATTTTATAATATCCGAGAGAAAGCAGGAGGTACTCAAAAGAATCTACAACTATCTTAATGAACATAAGAAAGAATGGGATTTCATAAAGCTTTCCAATATTCCCCAAACCTCATCCACCCTGAACCTGGAATCACAAGACCCAAAGCTCAGGGTTAGTAAGACCATGTCGTGTGTATGTCCGGCTTATATCCTGGATAATGAATGGGAATCCTTCAAAAAAGATATGAACAACAGGCATATCAGGAAGCCTATTAATTATCTGTCCAAGAGAGGGAACCTTGAGTTCTCCAAGCATAATGACAAAGAGGATGAGATCATGAAACATCTGGAGATATACTTCGAACAGCACAGGAAAAGATGGAACTCCACAGATACAAAGAGTATGTTCAATGATGAAGATAATAAGGAATTTTTCAGAAAGATCACAAAAGCCTTCCTGCCGCAAGGGAAGGTATCTATACTAACCTTAGACTACAACAAGCAGCCACTTGCCTGCGACATTGCCCTGAGGCACAAACAGACCTGCATGCTGTACTCCTGTTCCTATGATCCCGACTATTCCCAGAGATCACCAGGAAAGATACTCCATAAGTTCCTTCTGGAGGACTGTATCAACAACAATTACAAAGAGGTAGACCTACTGAGAGGGAATGAAGGATATAAGCTTAAGTTTACCAACACCATAAAAAAGAACTTTACGATAAATATACATAGAAGCCTTACATTAGATATCCTGAACAGGATCTCAGACAGGATAGAAAACCAGATAAGAAGCAGTGAAAGGTTAACAAGGTTCTTTAAGAAATATGAGGAAAAGCTAAGATTCTTCTAGGCCAAGGTTCTCATATATAAGGATGCCCTGGTTGTCATATATCCTGTCAAGCAGCTTTGAATTATCGAATCTATCTGCCTTTCTTGGATCGACAGATCTTCCGAAAAGATAGCTTGGATAGACAAATAGCTCCCTGTTGATTATGAGATAGTCTATGGGCTCGTACTTCTCTGTATGCCTGTATGCTCCGAAATAGACCGTATCGTCAAGAAGCACGTAGTTAAGATCGCTCATGCTGCCGTTATATATCTGTCTCTGGCTGTACTCGTCTGTGCTTACCTCAAATCCAAAAAGTCCGGAGTAGATCTCAAAGACATTTATATCCCCTATAACCCTGCTGGAAGGGTCTGAATTCCTGCTCAGCCAATGGCCAGAATAATACAGCTCCGGAACCTGTGATCTTATGTCCATCCCGACAACAATATCCTCGTTTGCCTGTCTGTTTATCATCCGCGGAGTGTATATACCTGAGAAAAGATATCCTGTGTAGAACAGAAGAGTGATAAATATCAGGATTAGCTTCGAGATATTCCCCCATTTTTTCTCAGACCCATAAAAGAGGTATGCTATGAATACGCTCATTGGTATGCAGAAGAACCACAGGAAGGTATATGAAGCAGAATCCAGCTCTGTCCTTATCAAAACAAAGGAGACCCCATAGGAAAAAATGGAAAAAAAGCCATAATACCACAAAAATAACTTTTTGCTAATCTTTTTCTCCCTACTGTACTTCAGCAATCTTGCAGTATAGAGTAAAAATCCTATTATGCTAAGGAACAGGAAGAAAGCATGGTAAGCATATATGGTGATCATCTCATATCCATGATATACAAAAGTGGCTGGCTGCTGTCCTCCCTCGCTGAACAGCAGTTGGAGCCCAGAACCCCCAATAAAAAATTCCCATATCTCCTGGATATATTGAATGTCATTCTGCAGCAGGAATACCGAAACAAAACCCTCCCACATAAACAGGATTAAAAAGAAGTAGACCATTTTAAGGAATACCCTCGGCATCTTCTCTGTTCCAAAATACCTGGCAAATACCTTTATCTTCATCATAATCCCGAATACCCACATTATAAAAAGGAATAACAACAACAGGTAGCTAATGGAGTGGTTCCCTATCACAACACCGGCTGAAAAGACATAGAAGAGAAGGTTCCATGTTCTCTGGTGTTTCCCTGTCCCTATACCTTTGAGTATGCAATAGATAGATAGAAGCATGAAAATCACTGCTATAAGTCTCCTGGAGATCTGGATAAAAGCCATGCCAAAACTGGCTATAAAAAGAAATGTCGACAGATAGACTATCTCCTTCTTCCGCACAACCTCAGAGATTATAAGAAATACCAGCAAAACCAAGAATACCCTAAAAAGTATGAAGTAAAGATATTTTGAGATGGCATGGATAGACAGGTTAAGGGCCAGGGATGAGAATGCCAGAAGGATATGCAAAGCAGGATTATATCCATAGTAGTTCTCAGCAAAGCCTATGCCTAATTCAGGATCCCATCTTCCTTCCTCAATAATTGTTGATGCGTACTGGTTTTCAAAATAGACATCCCTATCCATCTGGAAGAGATGGGGGGCAGACATGATATATATGAAGGAAAGGCAGATCTCCAAAGCTATTAGGGCCATAACCTTATACCTCCTGTTGGAAACCAGCACTATTAATATGGAAAAAGCTATGATTGTCCAGAAGATCGGCCAGAAGACAAAAACAGGGACTCCTATTGGCTTGTACCTGAGATAGGTCATAAGGATAAAGATAAAAAGTACCTGAAGGCAAAAGATCAGCATTCCAGCTTTGCTTTTCATATTGCCATCCTCGATCTAATAGAGTAATACAGGACAACAAGGTTTCCGGTAATCTGTCCAATTAGCCAGGCAAAGCCAATTCCGATCAGGCCAAAATCCCTCAATATAAAGCTCAGCAACAATATGCCTATGGCTGTCACAAAGTTTATCGTGACAACAACCTTAACCTCGTGTTTTATGTTCTTTATAGTAGCATAGATAGCATTAAGTGCAAAGGGCAGTGCAGACACAGATAACACCTTTAGAAGAGGAAAAGAATTCTTGCTGTACTCCGTACCGAACAGCAGAAGGAGATAATCTCCGAAAAGGAATATCAGGACCACCAAAGGAATCAAGACAAGGAAGCTAAAGGAATAAGCCCTTCTAATATTTATCTTAACGCTGTTGATATCATGAGAGCCCTCTGCCAGAAGAGAATGTGAGATGGAGGTAGGTATGATAAATAAGAAGTATGCGACCATAAACCCAACATAGAAATATGCAGCAGTCTCTGGATTGATGATATCTGTTATGATTATTGGAAGCAGCATACCAGGAGCAAACCTGAAGATATTAGCAAGGTAATTGCCAGAGCTAAACCTGAACATCCGCTTTATAACATCCGGACTAAATCTGAACCTAAGCCTAAATGGCATAAACATAAGGATAAAGAAAAGTGCAAATAAGGCAGAAAGCCCCATAGAGGAAAAAACTCCAAAGGAACCCATAAAAACCAGTAAGAAAGGGAGCACGAGCTTAAGGGAGCTAAAGATTATGTTCTTCAAAAGGACGAATTGCGCTTTTCTTAAGGCTATAAAGACACCATCTACCAGGGTAAAGATAGGATAGAATGACACAAGGATTATATATGAAGCACTAAGGATTACAGAATCCTGCAGGAACATAAGTTCCCTGCTAAATAATCCTAGGCCTATTACAAAGATTGAGCTTATCAGGATAGCAATAAATGCAGAGAGAAAAAAACAGGAACTGGAAAGTGTACTCTTCCTGTCTGCCTTAGGCATGTATTTTATCAGTGCTATATCAAAACCGATAAGAGAAAGCATGGATATGAACTCCAGGGAGGATATCAAGGCAGAGGCTAACCCTACATCCCTTACAGCATAGATCCTTACAACAATAGCCCAGAAAAGAAAGCCAAAACCAGACAGCACAACCTGGTTCATTATGAGAAAAAAGGCATTCCTATAGAGAGAAACACCTAATAACCTCCTTATCATATTATGCTCAGCCATACCATTCCCCCACAAGAAGTTATCTACTCTAGAATAGCGATAGATATATAAACTTTATGTTATTCAATAATCGCAATGTCAGATACCCAAAGAATTCTCTTGATAGCATCAATTCCAATAGTGATACTCATAATAGCCGCATCCTTATTATTGGTTATCCCGGATCCATCAGAAACCGCAACCTTGCAGGTAGACTTCAGCAGAAAAACAGGCAACATAGATATGTATTACGGAGCAAACGAAGCTGCCAACTGGATGGAATTTGCATCCATGCAGGAAATCCAGCAGCTACATAAGGACGTAGGGTCTAAATACATCAGGGTGTGGATTGATGACCCTGCATACAGGTCAAACAGCACAATCCCATATGAAAACGGGATATACAACTTCGAAAAGCTTGACAGCATAATAGACGCAACCCTAAAGGCTGATGCAATACCCTTTGTTGTATTTGCACACGCCCCTAAGGAACTCAGCAAGAGCTATACCCAGCAGGTAAATGGAAATCCTCCTAAGAACCACTTCGAATTTGCAACCTATTGTGCTACTATTGTCCAGCATTACAAGGATTTCTGCAAGACAAGAGCCTGTAATATAGAAGAATGGTATTGGGAGATATGGAACGAGCCCTACTGGGACCATTGGTGGGAGGATGACGAATATATCAAGGTCTATAACAAGGCCTACTCTGCCATAAAAGAGATCTCATCAGACACCAAGGTTGGCGGGTATACTCAGAAGGTTTTGACAAAAAAAGACAAAGAAAGAACACAAAGGTTCTTAACTGGTATTAATGGACTGGATTTCATATCCCTCCATATCTACGGCAATTACCCAATATCTAGCTTAAAAGACAAGGTATACATAGAGAATCTTGAAAGTAAAGAGGTCAAAAGAAAGTACGAGCAGGAGATGCTAGACAACAACGAATTTCTCTTTCTTGATCAGATAATTTTGTTAAAGGACTTTATGGGAAGATACTCGAAAAACAAAAAAGCAGAGATAATAGTATCTGAATTAGGGCCAAATTGGAATTGGAGATACGAACCCTACCTGGATGAGCCCTTTGTAGCTGCTTGGTATGCCTCTGCTTTGCACTGGATGATCAGGACTGAACTTATAACTAAGGAATTCTTTTATAGTGGAACGACAGATCTACATGATGGTGGATTTGCAATGTGGTCAATTGGCCAAGAAGACAGCCCCATAATCCCATATCCTGTCTACCACATGAAGAAAGAATTTATCCGCTACAACACAAAGGGTTCTACAATCTATCGAGCCGAAAGCAAAGATGAAGATATTGAGATACTTGCAGTATCTAACAGCAATGGAAAATACATCACAATCATCAACAAAAGAAACCTGCAAAAAGAGGATATAGTAATAAAGATCCAAAACTATCCAGCTATAACAAAAAGATTAAGCTTAAATCCATATGAGGTTAGGTTTCTGAAGATCCTTTAGCCAGCATACCCTCTTCAGATGGCAGTACAATAGAAACACCCTTACATTTCCTTGGATTCCAGTTAAGATTTCTCAGCCAGGCATGCAATATTGCCTTTCCGTCCATTATTGGCCTTAAACTGGACTTCCCTTCCCTAGATGTGTACGATATAGGTACTGAGTAACAGTCATAATCCATCCTGGCCATCTTTGCAATCATCTCCATCTCAATGGAAAAACCATTGGATTCCAGACAGCCGGCTAAATCATCTATAACCTGTCTTTTCCAGGCAAAAAAACCACTGCAAACATCTGTTATGTTGGTCTTATACCCTACCCTTGCTAGAAAAGTAAAAAACCAGTTGCCATATCTATTAAGCTTAGTCATTGAATCTGTCGATAATCTTCCATGCAACCTGGTTCCAACAATAACCTCGCCAAAATCATTATCTAGTGGCTCCAGCAGCCTGGGAAGCTCCGCAATATCATAAGAATTATCTCCATCAATCATAACGACAAAATCAGTATCCTTAGGAATATTCCTAAAACCTGTTATCATAGCAAAACCCTTTCCTTTCCTTGTTTCGCTAATTACCCTAACACCCCGGGATTCTGCAACCTCCCTCGTCTTATCTATTGAATTATTATCAATAACCAAGACCTCAGTATCATAGCCTAAGCTACTGAGTTTCTCTTTAGGAACCGCATCTATAACATTACCCACGCCCTGCTCCTCATTATAGCAGGGTATGAGTATAACAACCTTCTTTATCTTAAACACCCCCATTCCAAAGCAAACAATAAAAATTAAAAACACAAAACACAAACAACTTTCCCTAAGAATAAGTATAGCAAAAACCTTTATATGTTTTTATTAATTATAAAATAAATAATAGAGACTAGAAATTTTTTTCCTACCATCTTAAGATAAAATAAATTATTCACTGGAAGGTAAAAGTTTCAAAGCAAAAATCAATCATTAGGCATCTGGCTTTTTTTAATCATTGCATTGGGATCATACACCCACATGGCCCTATACCCATATCTCCACATTTTACTCAGAGCATCCCTTAAAAGAGCCTTAGTTTCTTCTCATACTTCATAAAGAAGTTCTTTACCTTTTCGTTCTGCTTTATCTTTTGTTCTGCCATATTTGAAATATTGTCTAGGATATATAGGAACATATTTTGGTGTATACTGATGCTGAAGTTGTGCCTTATATTGTTGGAGAATCTCTTTTTATACCCTTCTGCACCCCTTGAAAAATCTATCTCCCTTAGGCCCTGGGAGGCACACTCTTCAGAAAGAAACTTATGCAGGAGAAGTCCAGGGGATAATCTGCCATAATCTATATCATAAGATGTTGTGTACAAAAGACATTTGTTGTTTAATATGAATGTCAGCATAAAAGCTACTGGCTTTTTATTACAGTTTATATAGAATAACTCTGCCTTCTCTTTTTTGGACAGGACTTCAATGATATCCATAAAGAAAAACCTACAATGTTCCTCATTGAACATGCTCGGTGTTGGTGTTTTATTCCACTTTCGTTTATGCTGTTCTATTAGCATACTAAGTATCTTTAATTTCTCTTCTGTATCTGAATTGCATCTCAAGAAAGATAGGCTTCCTATCCTTTCAAAGATCCTGATCTTCTTTCTCCAGGACTTATTATTCATCTTTCTCTTTGGTTCTTCCCATTCATCGTTGAAGACTAGGGATAGGCAGGTCTCAGAGTGTGATAGGTTGAATAGTTTTTTTGATCTGAAATGTTCTTTTGATTGGTTTAGTGTAGGTGAATCTTGGGGAATGTTGTTAAGCTTGATATAACTCCATGAATCTTTGTGCCTTTCCAAGTAGCTGTAGATCATATCTATCGCTTCTGTGTTGTTTTTCTCTATGATAAAATCAGAGTAATCTGAAAGAGGCATACCTATGAGTTCCATCTTTTTTATTTCTTTTCCAAATATCTTTCTTGATATAACCATAAGTGGAGCTATTCCCACTATCCTGCCTTCGTCTTCTACTATGAGTACAAAAAGCCCTTTTTCTTTTCCAAAATACCTCCACCATACAGATATCCAATCAAATGTAAGAAAGATAGTGTTCGTGTTGCTCTCTTTGATAAGGTCATTCCATCTGTTTTCTAGTTTCAGGAGCTCTTCAAATGAATCTATCTTTGATATTGTAAGCATCTTTCCCTCTGGGAATTTGATCTATTTGATCTCAGATACATATTTGCATAGGGCCGTATCTTTCCATATCATCTTGTTCTTATAATGTGTCTGCAAGGTATCTTACATAGACCGCATCTCCGGATATAGGATACATTAGGTAGAATAGAAGTAGTTAGAAGCATCTTCATCTCTTGCCACCTCCAACATTGAAGTCATATATAAACAAATCTTTGAAAACCTTCCTGACATAATTTATAGCAAGAACAAGATCCCCTGGGTTTCTTAGGAGATATGTAAAATTTTTCAAGAACCATCTGGGGTTTAGATACAACGACCTATATGCCTTCTTCCTTATCTTCTCTATATATTCCTTAGAGATCCCTTTATTCTCAAATTGGCATGATTCCTGGTGTAAGGTACGGAAATCCCTGTCCTTCTTTATAAGGCCTTTTTTCACAAGGTATTTATGGAGTTCTGTCCCAGGATAAGGGGTTGCTAAGTTGAATTCTATGCTGTTAGGTATGTTCTGCTTGATGAATCTTAATGTTTCATTTACTGTCTCTTCTGTCTCTCCTGGCAGACCAAAGATAAAGCTGCAGTGGGTCTTCATATTAGCTTCTTTTGCCCATCTTATCGCTCTTGCGTTCTGTTCTACTGTTGTCCTCTTTGATATGGTATCAAGGATCTTCTGGGATCCAGACTCTATGCCATAGCATACTGCCATACAACCTGCTTTTCTCATTGTTTTTAGAAGCTCCTTCGTAACCAGGTTTGTTCTTGTATTACAGTACCATTTAATCTTGTATGGCCCTATCCTCCTGCATATCTCCCGTACCCTCTCTTCGTCTAATGTGAATGTCTCGTCATAGAAGGAGAGCGTCCTTATATTATAATGCTTCTTTAAGAAATCAACCTCTTTCATTATATTATCCACAGATTTTAGTTTTAGCTTTGAGCCAGATACATTACAGTACATACAGCTATATGGGCATCCCTTGCTTGTATACATAATGGTAAATGGTCTCCCATGATTAACACTTATATAATAAGCGTTGAAATCCTTCAGTAAGTGAAAGGCAGGTATCGGTAAAGAGTTGAAGTCTTCTATAGGTTTAGCTTCCTTGTTTACGATTATCTTATTACCTTTTCTATATGCAATTCCTTTTACCTTTTCCAGCCTGTTTATATTATCTACAACATCAGGGGTAACTACTTCGTATTCCCTGCCTATGTAGATATCAAGGTTTTTCGCTTCCTCTAAAACCCTAACTGGAACTTTATTTAAGGAGTAGCATATGCCTATCGTCTTTGCATCTGGTTTTATGTGTTTTGAGATTTCTGCTGTCTTTTGGTCATGGTCAAATGATGTAGGTATGAACCTGAATATCAGGACATCATATTCCATAGTTTTTAGCTGTTCTTCTAATTTCTTATAGGTCAATCTTAAGGCATTAGCATCTATAAGTTTTACTTCGTGTTTTTTCTCGAGTAAAGCTCCAGCCTGCAATAAGCTGTATGGTGTAAGGATAGATGACCCTTCGATAACCTCACATCTTTCCTCCCTTATTACAGGAACCCCTCTGTATTGTGGGGGGTTCACCAATAGTATCTTCATATTCCTAACCCCTTGATTTCCTCACAAAAATTTCTTGTTTTCTTCACCATTTTCCTTAAATGGGAGAATGCTGGCAAGAACTATGCTTATAAAATGCTTGTCCAAAAATTACACCCCCAAGTTACTATTTTGGAATAGAGACTCATTTAAAAGCTTTGTTGCTTTCTAATACATAATACAACATTAAAACAAGATATACCAAATAATTTATAAACAAAAACCCTTAGAATAATGATTATGAGTAAATTATGGTGCATTATTGTCCTTCTGCTATGCATACCAATAGCAATAGCGATCTCTGATATTCAGCACTCGATAAACGAAAACCAGATTACAATAACCTTCCAGGGAACCCCTCCTTTCTTTATAAACATAAGAAAAGACAACCTTATCGGAGATCCTGGAGGGTATATCTGGGCAAGTACAAATCAAAACTCCTTTACCTATGATCTTGGGTTTGCTGTAAATCCTTCTGGGAATTTCTATTATAGGATACGGGATACTGAGTGGAGTGGTGTAAGCACATTCCATATGGGTCATCCTAGTTGCACAGATTCTGATTATGGGTTAGATTACGATGTGAAAGGGACTGGAGAAGGCATATACGCAGGTATTTCCCCTACTTTTGGTCGTACAAGTTATTACACAATTGATGCAACCTGTACCACAGGTTGCATGAAAACCTCTGGTGAACAGTTTGATACCTATTCTGATTATTGTGTAGACGATCAGATATTAGAAACCTATTGTGATAACAATGATCTATTGCAAGCCCAGGGATATACCTGCCCAAACGGCTGCCAGGATGGAGCTTGTATCGCGTCCATATGTGGAGATTCCACATGCAACCAAGATGAAACATGCATGCACTGTCCTGAGGACTGTGGACCTTGTTCAGAAGGAAATGTATTTTATGTTGATCCTGTAAACGGAGATATGGGCAATGATGGTAGCTATGACAGTCCATGGAGCACACTCCAAGAGGTTTTTGAAAACGAATTGATTGAGACCCAAAGATATGAAACTCTGCCTTATGAACTGGATGCTCCAAAGATAACAAAGAATGTTGGAGCCCCTATCAAATCAGGAGACACAATCTTACTAAGGTCAGGCTATCATGGAGAGGTGGATTACACAGGTGCTTACAATACTGACTATATCAAGATAGCTGCCCAAGAAGGGCATACCCCCTATCTTAAGGGTATAAGGTTTGTGGCAGCGAGCAGATGGGTCATGAGGGGGTTGACAATCACTCCAGAAGCTGCTCCTACCTATGAGAAAGGCGTCCTTATTGATATCGAGTACCATGATTGGCAAGGCCCTAGCTATGATATAATAATAGAGGATAACGATCTTTACTCTATGCAGGATATATCTAATTGGGACATAGATGATTGGGCTAATTACGCTCCAGACAGAGGAATAAGCAATATGGCATCCCAGACAATTATCAGGAATAACAGAATAAACGCAGTTATCCACGGCATTGTGCTTTCAGGAGATAATGCCCTGGTCGAAAATAACATTATTGATAATATTGCAGGAGACGGAATGGTTGGAGGAGCAAACGATCTTACCATCCAGTATAACACCATAAAGAACTTCTATGAAGTTAATGATCTGCATAGGGATTGCATACAGTTCCACAGGGGCCAGGATGAAACAACCCCTATAAAAAATGCTATTGTAAGGGGCAATCTCCTGATATCCCATGAAACAGAAAGATATAATCCTTATGTATATGCAGTACAGGGAATTACCAGTTTTGTCCATACCCCTGGCTTTATCCAGAACTTTCTAGTTGAAAACAATGTTGTCCTAAATCGCCACGGCCACAGTATCTACTTCAATAATGCTGAGAATTCAAGGCTTATCAACAATATAGCCTATGACCCTTCAGGAGAATATCCCAGGAACTGGATTAGATTTGGGGAGGAAAGCAAGAATTCCATAATCAGAAACAACATCGCAGGAATGTTATATTTTGAAGGAGAAAACATTGAGATGGACCATAACATAGATATCAACGATTATAGCCCTGAAACCCTGTTTGTAGATCCCCAAAACTACAATATGAGGCCCAGGGCCGAAAGCCCAGCAATAGATGCAGGAAGTCCTGTAGGTGCTCCTGCAATAGATATTGAAGGTACCTCAAGACCTCAAGGCTCAGGATATGATATTGGAGCTTATGAACATAACTAGAATAAAGAAATAAACAATATAAAATAATAAAGAAAAAATAAAAAGTCTTATTCAGACCTTTTCTTCATCGAGAACAGCACTATAATCATTATAACAATAACGATTACAGCAACAGCGATAGCTCCCATCAAAAGAAGCACATAGCTGTTTGATCCCAATAATGAGCCTTCTGTTGTCTCTGTAACAGGTGTTGTAAGGATATCAAGGTCCTCTCCCTCTTCTTCCTTATCCTCTACCTGTGGAGGGGTTACAACAACAACCGAATCCTCTTCCTTCTCATCTTCCTCAGGTGGCTCTTCAACGACCTCGCACTTGTCAACTACTAGGTCGACGCTGCTAGAGTCTGAAAAGGTATCTGTATTATAGTAGACCTTTACACTGATCGGATAGGTTCCTGCCCTTACAGAATCTTGTACATCAATGCTGTATGATTTGCTGTACTCTGTATCGTCGCCTGTACCTTCCTCAATCTCAGGGATTGATGTGTCCTCTTGGACTAGCTCTAGGTTTGCGTTTTCAATAAGAACAACAACCTCATCTTCATCGCTTGTACCCTGGTTCTTTAGGTCAACCTTAAGGCTTGCCCTTCCAGAACAGTCTATCCTTGAAGGAGAGATGCTCAGTTTTCTAATAACTATGTTATGCTTGTCCTTCTCAACCTCTAGCTTGATATCATCCCATTCAACAGAATGCTTAGCTCCATTCTCATCTTCTCCCTCTACTAAGATTATAACATCATAATCCCCTTCATCAACATCTTCTGGTATATCAAACTCTATACTAAAGCTCTCCTGGTCATCTGCTTTTATGTCACCGACATCCTCATCACCTTCAAGATCATCATCTCCCTCGTCATCGATGCTTTCGATGGTGATTTCTATAGTAACATCTTCGATGTCAATATCATCATCATCTGAGAATAGGTTCTCAATATCTCCCTTGATCTCTAGTGTAGCACCAGGCTCAACATCCTTTCTTGTATCTCCTTCTCCAACGCTCTTGCTCTTTCCATTAACAACGAACTTTACGCTGTCAAGATCAAGCTGGCTCTCAGCAACAACATTCAGATCAACAGATGCAAGCTCTGTAGATCCTGAGTATACCTTCAAAGGTGCGCTATAAGCAGAATCCTTGGTTGTTACATCATCAGGAACTGTTCCTGCAACATCGATTGTAACAGATGCTCCAATAGCCAAGGAGAATGTGCTCCCTAGTCCATGAGGCAGGGTGCTTAAGTTAAAATCATTAAGCTCCGTACCAGATAGCTCAATCTTCATATCAGTTATATCTGTAGTACCATTATTAGTAATGGTAAACGTATCTGAAAAACCTGCTGTAGGCTTACCGGTCTTATCAATTGTGGTCTTGTCCACACTTACAGATGCAGCACTCACACTTATTGCTAGCATCAGAACCAATATTACTCCAATCAATAATTTCTTCATTTTATTATACCCCCTGGTAATTTTTTTAATCATATTTATTATTAATTAGTGGTATCATGTAGTATTTAAATATTACTATTCTTCAATATATATAATGGAGTATTCACTTCAAAACCACTGATTAACACTAATTATACTTTAATAAGGATATCTGGTAGTTATATAAAGATTATTATAACTTCAAATATAATTGAAATTATAACTATTGTACTAACTAGGTCAAATTTCAAAAAACCAGCTGCAAAAAAATTATAAACATGGGAATTATCCACTCAATATGGGAAAAAGCCTTACTGAACTCTTAGCAGAGACCGAAGAGGCATTGGATAAGCCTATTACAGATCGCAAACCAATAGGGGCTTTTGATACAGGTGACGAGAAAATACTCTGGACCTTCTTATATGAAGAAAATAGGGCAAGAACCTACCGACACAAATACAGGAGATGGAAATCCTTAGTTAAACCAGTACCTAAAAGACCAGCAAGAAAGTTAATCCAGGACACTAATAGTGAAGCCCCAGAATTACTAAGGAGACTCTACCTAAATGCGCCCGCCTGGGAGGGAGTTATTACACCAGATACGGTTGATGCTTTCGGAGGACACTTTATTACTGTCTATCAGAGAGTAGCTGAGATGACAGCAAATAAGTTCGAGGGTATTGTAGCATATGCTAAAGGAATAGCTGCCCAAAGAGACGAAAAACCCAAGAAAGTGGTAAAGGATCTTGCAGTAAGAAATGAAATATATAGGAGGTTACTCCCAAAAGCTGAGCTTTATGGTTTTTTATCAGGACTGATCAACCAGCTGGTTGCAACAAGGCTTGCAACTATGTTTGCCCTAAATGCAGAGCTCGACAGCAAACAAGAAAGGTTAGGGAGAGCATATGACGTGGGTTTAAGGATAATAAGAATATATACAAATATCAGAGCATCCTTGCCTTCTGAAGACATAATAAAGAGCTATATTACGGATATGAGAGAATATACCACCCTAAGGGCAAAGAAAATCTATGCTCAATAAAAATATCCTATTTATTAACATTAAAGATCTCAGTAAGGTCTATCTTCTTGCCTGGTTTAGAAGGCTCCTTGACTGCAGGTTTAAAGACCTCTTCTTCGTTCATCTCAGGTTCGTTAACCTCAGGCACTACCTCTTTAATCTCCTTGATCTCTGGTTCGCTTTTCAGCGTTGTCTGAGCATTATCCACAGGCTTTGTCTCTTGTCTCTCCTCTCCAACCTCAGTGCCATTAACCTTATCAGTACCATTAATCTTCTCATTAATACCAATCATCGTCTGGGCCCTTTCAAGAGCATCAGTCATAGAAGCAGCTAAGCCTGAGTTCTTAAGCGTCTCTGCCAGTTTCTTAACCTCCTCGCTATATGCCATTTCAAAAAAAAAGAAAACATAATCCTATTAAAAGCTTTTGTTTTTCAAAAAAATTTTGAGTCAGTCCCTACCTCAACCCTAAAAGGTGAGGATTAATCTGGACTGACTAAATTTTTAGGAAATTAGGAAGCCTGAATGAAGCTATTCACCTCCAATCCTAAAGGATGGAGATATCTGGCTTCCTAATTTATAGATTAACTGCCTCTTCCCCTTTGTCTTCGCACTAATTCGCCATCTCTCTCAATAAATAAACAGATATCATCAAACCAAACAGTTGCCGGTGCATTATGCTCAAATCCCTGTAGCCAGGGCATCACAGTAGCTGCACCCACTGGTACAATATATTCCATAATAAGATGATGCCACCTCTCTGGTTCATTAGACCAATCCATTACCACCATAGTATCATCAATTAGCTCATTTTCCCCTTCAGCTCTGAAATCCATTCCAAACCTAGCACCCCCCCTATCTGCCCAATCGTTCATGTGTTTATCTTTATATTCCAAAGGACATATCCCAAAATCACGAATATGCTTCTCATTAACCCAAAAAGGCCTATCTCTCCAATATATCTCTGCTTCTGGATCTCCACTGAGATATCCTTTATTAATCCCCTTCCAGGCTTCCCTGGTTATACCCTGGAGCTGGAACTGAGCATAACAAGAAAGTATAATCTTATCTCCTGGTTGGCATGCTATCCGGTCTTGTGGCCATATTGATCTATCCTGGCCCTCTCCCTCTATACCTAGATCAGCATTATCACTTGGATCTAGCCTCATTGATGCATGTGCCCTATAGGCCTTCTCACCAGGATATCTATGATAGGTATATTTATCAACCTTCCCCAGATTATGACCATATTGGCCTGCTCCGTATCTTAACTCCCATCCCGTACCATGATCGTCTGCACTAAAGGTCGGATTTATAACATGGTTATACTCCCCAAGAACATCCTCAAGTCTTGTTCCAAGTGCTGGTTGAGCTCTCCCTGCCCCAGCAATACTTCCAAAACCAAGTAGTGCTAGGGGTAATGCTACTGCACCGTTTCCCATAGTCCTCAAGAAATCCCTCCTAGTTCCCCTGTACATATAAAAAAGGGAATGAAGATAACAATAAAAAGATTACTCATGTACTGCAAAGATTAGATGTACCCACCTAAAAAAGCAAACCCAGTACCAGTACCAGAGCTGGAAGCAGCCAAAGTAGAATCAGCAGGCATTACCCTCAAATTGAATGAATCAGGATATGGATTGTACCCCTTTAATTGAACAGAATGATCATAACCATGATTAGAGTTTAGTCTTCCAGCAAGTTGGTCTGCCATCTGCTTCAGATTAGGCAAAACACCATCAATCCCATTAAGAATATTATCTACCTCTGCTGCAATAGTATCCTGCATCCATAGAGATTTGTCTACGACATCAATAGGAACATAATTAGCCATAACCTCTATCCGCGGACCTTGCCGTACCATATTGTGGTCAAATATGTCAAAACCACCATCTCTCAAGACTACATCACACAACCATAATCCATCTGTGGATCTTATAGCAATATTATCTGTCATATCACTGCTAAAATATGCATGTATTTATAAAACTATTGTTTATAACAACTTAGTAGTAGTTAAAAATTATCAAATAATCAGAAGAAATATCAAGAAAAAGACCAACAATAAACAAAATACCCTGATTAAACAAGATACACTAATAATACTCTACAGTCATAGTATATCTATTATTATCTGTACGACCTGTTTTTCTATCCCAGATTAGTTTCTCAGCATAGATAAGATTACATCCCTTAAATTTAGCCAAGTAGGTAGGAGACCTTGGATTAATTTTATTCCTGACATCTGTAACAAAAACACCTTCTTCCGCCTCAGAGTCAGAATACTGCACAAGATAATCCCTTCCAAATATTCCAGTGATAACAGGCCCAAACAATTGAACTCCCTCCAGATGATGTATGGATTCACCAACAAGATAGAAAAGGTCCCTCCAGGACCCAAAATCCCTCTTTGTAATCTCTTTCTCAGCTAATCCAACCTCTATACGATGGAGCAGCCTATCGATACCATGTAAAACCTCTTGTAGAGTACTCTCATCAGACATAATTGGCAAGAATCCAGTTTCCTTTATAAACCTAATCAGGCACCGATAAATCCCTTCTCTTTTTGCATCAGCCTCTTTCCGCTCTTCTTTATATGAGAATTCAATACCTTCCCTATGAATATTATATGATCTCCTGCATCCACTTCATCGATTACCTCGCATTCCATATACCCTGCCGCTTCCTTGATCCTGGGACAATCGATACTGGAGCATTCCTCCTTCGTTAGACCGCATTCAGAAAACTTATCCATGTGCATCCCTGATTTGGTTCCTACCATCAAAGCTTTATCCCCCATATCCTCAGAGACAAAATTGATCACAAACGCCTTGCTCTTTTTTATCACATCCGCACTGAACCGGGTCTTGCCGACAGATACAGCATATAGCTGAGGATTGAAGGATACAGGCATATGCCATGCGATAGTTATTATATTATCCTTCACCTCCTTCTTTCCCATAATATCCATCTCTTCCCTGCTGCTTACAAGAATCACCTGCCTTGGATCAGTTAGTTCTGACATATTAATCACCTCATATTTACAATATCATTTGCCACAAAAATAGATCAAATCCTTCTCCTCTTCTATAACATCCTCAACTATAAATAGTTTTCTGATAAGCCTATCGATAATATCCCTCTTCTTAGTTCTCTTCAAGAAACTAAGGACAAACCTGTCTCTACCCACACGTTTGATCTCAGAGAGGCCCTTGGCAATATCCTTAAAGTTCTGTATAGCGGTAATAGAAACCACAATATCAAAGTTGTTATCCGGATAAGGGATATCCTCAGCAGGAGCTAACCTATACTCTACCTTTCCCTTCTCCCTAGCTCTCTCCAGTAACTTGGGGGCAGGATCAATCCCATATCTTTTACATCCCCATGGCTCTGTTGTAAGCCCAGTCCCGCAGCCAACATCCAGTAGCCTATCAGAACTATGTACCTTAAGGTGCCTCTTGATAATCCCTATCTTCTTAAGCTGCTCTTCTCTATGTAATTCTTCATATCCTGAAGATATTTCGTCATAGTAGCCCATAAAAGAAAGTTACTAAGATGCGATTAATAAAGGTTCTGTTTCTATAATAGACAAACTCAGGTTATCCTTTTCCACATAGTACCCAATAACTCCTCAATTCCATAAATCCCCCTATTTGGAACCAGATTAAGTATTGATACCAAAAACTTATAACTTTACCTCCATTCCTAGACATCATGCCAACTGGAACAGAAGAAGAAAGGGTAGTGATATTAGAGAACAATGGTTCTATGCGCTCAGATCTAGAGCAACATATTAAAGTTTTGGGATTTACCCCTATCTCAATAGGAAACAGACAGCAATGTACAGAAATAACAGATGCGTTTGATCCATATGCGATTATTCTAAACCCTGATGTAAGATTAACAGAAGAAGGCAAAATAGAGAAAGATACAGGCATTTTTCTAGCATTGGACATCTTAAGAAAGAATCCTAGCCAATTAGTAGGCATCCATACCTACGCTGGAAAGGATAGGAAGATAGTAACTGCAGAAGGAGCAGGAGCAGTCTACCTACCAAAACCAGCACGACAAATTGACATATATCATTTCTTAAATAGAATGAACATATAAGTATCGATAGAGATTTCTATTTAGAATATACAATTAACCTAAAGCCCCTAGAGTTACCCTAAAATTATAACAACAACATTTTTATAGCAAAAAAGATAAACAGCCAACTATGGACCAACAAACAAGAGAGAAACTAAAAAACCTAACAAACAAAAAACACATCAAGATAGTCCAAAGGGGAAACAAAGCCATCCTATACGCATTACAGATAGCAAAAAGACTAGAAAAAACAAAGATATTCATCCAGGACCAGGGAGGTTGGCTTACATATAAGCAATACCCAAAAGAACTAGGCCTGGAACTGATCCTCTTAAAAACAGACTACGGTCTGATCAACACAGAACAGCTTGATAAGAGCATAGACAAAAACTCTGCATTATTGATAACATCAATGACAGGATATTTTGCAGTCCAGGATATGAAAAAGATCAGCAGCATATGCAAAAAGAACAACTGCCTTTTAATAAATGACATCACAGGTACTATAGGGACAGAGGCAGCAAAGATAGGAGACATCCTAGTCTGCTCCTTTGGGAAAAACAAACCCATCAACCTGGGAAAAGGAGGCTTGATTGCAGCCGATGAAAAAAATATGATCAACCTGACAGAAATAGAAGATATAGAACTAGACCTAAAAGAAAAATTAAAAGAACTTAAACCAAGACTAACACTGTTTCAAAAGTCCAACAAAAAGATAAAACAAGACCTTAGATCACACGATATAATACACAGGAACAAGAAAGGTATAAATGTAGCAGTAAGATATAAAGACGAGAAAGAGAAAAAAAAGATAATAGATTACTGTGAAAGGAATAACTTTAAATATAGATTATGCAAAAAGATTTCCAACAGCACTCAAAATATTTTTTCATTCATAAAAGTAAATGAAGATGCCGTCAGTATTGACGTACAAAACCTGAGGTGAACCAAATGGTAACAGAACCAGAATCAATGGAAGATCTGATATACTTTACAAATAGGACTATAGAAGAAGGAAAAGGGAAGATCAAAGCATGGGTTTACAAGAAGATGTGCCCTCAGTGCAACAAAGCTAAGATGGGCAAACCAGTAGATAAAGGGAAGGTAAAGATAAGGGCAAAGGAATATGTATGCCCGGAATGCGGATTCACAGAAGAAAAAAAGGAACACGAAGAATCGTTGCAGCTGGAGGCAAAGTACACCTGCCCCCAGTGCCAGAAGGAAGGAGAATCAACTACAATGTACAAGAGAAAATCCTTCATGGGCGTACCAGCATATGTAGTTGAATGCCAGCATTGCAGTGCAAAAATACCATTGACAAAGAAGATGAAGGCTGTGAAGAAGAAATAAGCTACAACAAGTATAAACCCTGAACAAAAGCCCCCTTTTTCCCCAGATAGCTCCTATCCATGATAAAAGGCTTCTTTACTTAGCACATAAAAAACTAAAGGAATTAAAGATATATAGCGTCTATAGATTAGAAGCGTCTGCAAAGAAGTTTAATCTTAACAAAGACTTTTGGGCTCTTTCAATAAACAGAAAGGAAGAGATTCTTAAATTAAACATACTAATAGGTCGATATTTGCAACATGCAAAGAGAAAGAAAGCCTTAATAAGCATAGTTAAAAAATATGGCAATATTTATAAATGAACATCTTCTTCTAGAGATATTATGACTGAACTAAATAAGAAAAGGATAATTGTAACAGCAGCACTTCCATATGCAAATGGATCAATCCATGTAGGCCATCTTGTGGAGTACATCCAGACAGATATCTTTGTAAAGTTTCTCAAGCTTACAGAAGAAAAAGCCATGTACTGCTGTGCAGACGACACCCATGGAACCCCTATCCAGATCTCAGCAGAAAAAGAAGGTATCCTGCCAGAAGAGCTTATAGGAAGGTACCACAAAGAGCATCTCAGAGATTTCAAAAGATTCTTGATAGATTTTGATTCATACTATTCCACAAATTCCAAGGAGAACAAGTACTTCTCAGACCTTATCTTCAAGAGACTAAAAAAGAAGAATTTACTGTACAAGAAAGAGGTTGAACTGGCCTACTGCAAGAAATGCGACAAGTTCCTTCCAGACAGATACATAAAAGGGAAATGCCCAAATTGCGGGGCAGAAGACCAATATGGAGATGTATGTGAAAAATGCAACTCAACGCACAAGACAACCGACCTGAAGGATCCATACTGCACCATCTGCGGGAAAACCCCTGTAAGGAAAATAAGCGAGCATTACTTCTTTAAGCTTAGTGAATTCCAGGACAAGCTCAGTAAATGGTTTGAGCAGAACAAAAACCTGCAGCCAGAGATCATAAACTACCTGAAGAACTGGCTCAAAGAAGGCCTGCAGGACTGGGACATATCAAGAGACGGCCCTTACTTCGGGTTTAAGATTCCAGACGAAGAGAACCTCTATTACTACGTCTGGCTGGATGCGCCCATTGGCTATATCTCAAGTTTCACCAATACCCTTAAAGGAGATACTAAAAAAGCAGAAAAAGAATGGAACGATTCAAGGGTCATACACTTCATTGGCAAGGACATAATCTACTTCCATTTCCTCTTCTGGCCAGCCATGCTCATGGGAGCAGACTTCACACTGCCGGAGAATATAGTGGTGCATGGCTTCCTAACAGTAAACAAGGAAAAGATGTCAAAATCCAGGGGTACTTTTTTCACAGCAGAGGAGTTCGCAAACAAGTACAATCCAGAATACCTCAGGTATTACTATGGAAAGGTCCTGAGCAAAAAACTCTCAGATGTAGACCTGGACTTCAAGGATTTCAAAGATTCCATAAACAACGAACTGGTAGGCAATCTTGGAAACTTCTGTTACAGAACATTGAGCTTCACCAACAAATTCTTTGATTCAGAGATAAAAGATATAGAAAAAGACCCGAAGATAATAACAGAGATAGAGGATAAGATAGAGAAGATAAAACGACATTACCTAGATGTAAACTATAACCAGGCATCCAAGGAGATACTGGCTATTAGTGATATAGGCAATCAATACTTCCAGAAGAACCAGCCTTGGAAGCTCGCAAAAGAAGACAAAGAAAAGGCAAGGAAAGTAGTTGCCCTTTGTATCAACATAGTAAAGAACCTCTCTATACTTATGCAGCCAATACTGCCTGAATTCTCAAAAAAAGTTCAGCAGCAACTAGGTCTAAAGGACCTGAAATGGAAAGACCTAAACTTCAGTTACAAGAATAAAAAGATAGGTAAAGCAGAGATCCTGATAGAAAAATTCGAAGAGATTATCGAAGAGACCTTTCCCCTTGACCTTAAGCTCGCAAAAATCGAAAAAGTAAACGACCATCCAGACGCAGACAAGCTCTATGTACTAGACATAGACGTGGGAAGAAAGAAGCAGATGGTATCAAGCATCAAGGATTACTACAAGCCCAAGGACCTGGAAGGAAAACACATCGTAGTCGTAGATAACCTAAAGCCTGCAAAATTTAGAGGAGTGATATCGCAGGCCATGCTTTTAGCTCTGGATGACAAAGACTGCACCCTGCTGTTTGTAGACGGCAAGGCAGGAGACCCTGTAACCTTTGGAAACCTAAAGAACAACAAAGAACAGATAACCTTTGACCAGTTCACAAAACTAAAGATGTCCATAAAGGACAACAAGGTTGCCTACAACCAAGAGACATTAAAGGCCAACAAAAAAGAAATAACAGTAAAAGCAAAGGACGGCACAAAGATCCACTAGTTCTAAAAAGTATTATTAGTATGATTAATAGTATTAGTATAATTAGTAATATTAATATTACAAAACAACAACACCTGTACAAAACAAAGAATCTTTCCTGAGCATAAACGTTTCTTAGAAACATTTATATACTAGTATGATAAATAACACAAGTAATACACATATTACTAGTATTACTATGAAAAAGGGCTCTGGGACAAAAGAGAGGATTTCTATCACCATAGATAAGGATATTCTAAAACATATAAACAGTAACTGCGAGAAGAACCTGATGAAAGTCTCTAACTATATTGAAAAGCTTATAAGGATAGGGCTAAAGAATGAAAGGTAAAAAAGCTCAGGTAACCTTGTTTATAATTCTGGGGATAGTTGTCCTTGCAGGAACAGCCACCTTAATATACATGAGGCAGACAACTGAAAAAGCAGAATTATCACCCCAGGTTGCAGAGACAGAAGAGGCAAGATATGAAGGAGAGATGGAGATAAGGAATTTCGTTGATTCATGCCTCAAATCCGTTACCTATCATGGTCTGGAGATACAAAGGCTCCAGGGTGGATACATAGAGATTCCAAGCAACAAAGATACATTAACCATAAAGGAGAAGATAGAAAATCAGCAGGTAAAGGAAGTTAACAGAAGAAAAAGCGTTGAGATAGATCCTTCTGGACCGGGCAACAAAGCCCCATTCTGGGTAACAAGATATAACCTGGATATTCCAAGTAAGGAATTCATGGAAAGAGAGTTGGAAAATTATGTTTCTAAAGAGCTTGATGAATGCGTAGGAGATTTTGATCAATTCACTAATAAAGGCTTTCAGATAGAAAAAGGAAGAGTAAAAACAGAAGCCTCCTTTGCCCAGAGCACATGGGTTATGACAAATTTCCCTTTAACAGTATCCATAAATGATATAACATACCAGATAAACGACTTCAACCTGGAAACCCCCATTAATATGGGATTGATATACGAGATTGCAAGCAGTCTCTCCTACAACGAGAATGAACATGCTTATCTGGAACATTTTACCCTAGACCTGGTTGATAAGTATCAGTGGGTTCCGGGATCCCAAAAAACAGGCTCAACAACCCTTCCGCCAAAAAGAAAGACAGACACGAGTTTTGACTGCAGTCAGACAACATGGAATATAGATGAGGTAAGAACAGACCTAATGGAAAACTACCATATCAACTTCAAATATCTCAAGATCGGGAACACAAACTTTGAAAGGGAGATAAGAACTGAGCCTATGCAGCAAGGAGTCTTTGACAGTTATATATACAATCTTCTTCCGCAAGCGCAACCTTCTATAAAGACAGAGTTCATATATGACCTGGACTGGTTCTTCAACCTTGACATGCTTCCAAAGTCCGGCTCGCAACTGAGACCAGAAAGGACAACCCTCGTCGGAGTCCCAATGCTCCCAAGACTATGCACATTCAAGTATAGGTTCAATTATTTCTATGACTTCCCTGTACTTCTTAAGATAACCGACGACAAGTCCGCAAAGATCAACATCATCAGCAATACTATAGACAAGGAAGGAGGATATGAGTTCCACATACCCCTCTGGATAAATGTATGTGGCAACCAGAAAAGAGAATGCACAGGAAGAGCAGATAGTTTTGCAGTAAGTGATGACATGCAGGAAACAGATTTCTGTGAAGATACCCAGAGACTAAGCGGCAATATAAAGATAAATGTAAAAGACGAGACCCTCCCTCTGGGAGAGGTTGACATTCATTATATTGGTGCCAGCACCATGCAGAACTGTTTCATAGGAAGGACCCTAGAAGATGGATTATTTACAACCAAGCTTCCGTTCTGTGAAGGATGCCAGATTGAATTGCACAAGCAGGGCTATCCCTCAAAAAGGCTTAGATTTGATGTCCTGGATTACCGGAATAAGGAAGTTACTTTCCAGATGGATCCTTTTGTAAACCTGACTGTAAATGTAAAATTGATACATATGCCGACTTTCATAAAGAACTGGTACGAAACAGATCATTTTGGAAATGCTGATAAGATGATAAAACTGGCAGGAGAATATGGATTTGACACAAGCATATTGGTACCTAGTGTTAGTGAGCTTAAGAGCAACAAGCCGCTCATGGCTGCCCTCAGAGGGGAGATAGACACAAATCCCACATACAACGACAAGGTCATTATAAAAGGAGAGGGCATAAATGAGTTCCTCTATATCTATCCTGACCCTGATGATGCCAAGCTTAGCCTTGCTCAGGGAACCTATGAAGTTGGATTATCTGCAACAGGGAATGTAGACATTGAAGAGACAGACTACGGATATGGGGGTGTTGTAGATGCGCACAAGGGCCCTTTCGCTTTAAGCCCTGAAACAGAATATACATGGGATACAGGCAACCTAAGGGGCAAGTACTCTGTTACATTTTTTGTTCCTGTACAGCACACATCCATAGAGATGAATCCCACAAATTGGAAGATAATAGATGATGGCATTATGCAGGACGGTGTAATGAAAGCAGAACTATTGTATGAATCAAACAGCATGCATGGTGCATACGGAGCTGTAGTAGGCTGTGGCAACTACACCTTCAGTAAAATCGACGGCAGGAACAACATCGATCTCAGTGATGGTATATGCAGGAAAAGATTTGAGGTTGACATTGCAAAGCCAGAATACCTCAAATACATGAGACCAGAGCTGAATTAACCACCAATGTGAGATTATAAAGACTTAATAACTCCAAAGAAAAAATGAAAAGCATGAAAAAAGTGTATATGTTATCCATCTCTCTTTTCATTAGTCTGCTGATCATGTTAATACCTGTTGCCATGGCAACAGAACTTGAAGTCTATGATAATATTGTGATAAAGGAAGCAGAGCAGAAGATAAACCTCTATGCTGATAGTTATAGTACACAGGACCAGGTTCTTGCAGCAAGAACCGGTGGATCAAACCTACAGGCCCAATCGATACAGCAGGCAAGCCAATCTTCAGGAAGCCCCCCCAGTTATAGCACATCAGGAGTGAGCACTGCTAACTATCTGGATGACCCAGGAAAAGCCTGTGTGCAACAGCACCAGAGAAGCTCAGACTTTGCAGACACCCTTGACAGCAGCGTAATCTCCACTTTAGAGAAGATAGCAACTGTCTTATTCACCATATGCACTGTGATGAGCGCAATTGATGTAATAATAGACACAATTGCAACCATAATAGGTCAGCATACTGGATTCTGTTGTAAGTTACTTTTCTGCCCTGGCCCTTGCGGTGTGCCTTGCACTGTGATGGAAGGTGTTTTCAGAGCATGGTCAAATGTATATAATGTTGTACAACCAATGTGTTGTTTTGTAAACTGTGGGTGGTGTACAGGAGCAGGATGTTTCAGCATAGCTGGTATCGATATGAGCAGCATCAGCCTGGGTGCAATACCTGGAGGCATCGGCCAGTATGGATTAAGCCCTTATGATAACATATACCTCGCCATAGGCTGTCTATGCCCCATTGCAGTAATATTCAACATGAGGAAGCTTAAGACGATCCATGATGTCTACAATTGCTGCATAGAAGAAGCATGCTCAAACGGCCTAAGCACAGAAGCCTGTGAAAATCATTTTGATGAGGCAACATGCATGTACTGGGAAGGCTCCCTATACAGTATACTCGCAAATGTGCTTCTATCTATACTAACAAAGGTGATAGCAGGAAAGCTCGCAGAGGTATTCGGCCTAAGCAACCTTTTGGGATGCGTCTATGCCCTGTTAAAACTAACAGAAGTCCCTGCTGTCATAGAGGGAATGAGTTCTGCAATGGACTACATGGGCAGAAGCTTCGATGGGGTTGAATGCGGAGACCTTGGCTTTGACGATATAAAAGACGAGATCACCTATGATTGGGAATACATAACCCTAGTAGACAAAGACGGAGACCAAAAATATGACTACAGCTCCCCAGTATGGTCAGAACCTACTACTAAAAAAGGAACAGAGACATCTACCACAACATTAGTTTTCTGGGATGATAAAGCAAACGATGGTAAAGGAGCCTACGAAACAAAAACCTACACCAGAACAAAAAAAGATGGAGATATTATGGGAACTATCCGGGATGAGAACAAGAAGGAAGTAGGGCTACTGGAATGGCAGGGCCTCAAAGGAGAAGCAGTGTCTGGAAACATAGATTTGTATCCTGACGGAAGCGCAAGTTACGCTAATCAACCTACTGACAGTTTTGAACTCGCTAACGGAGGGATTGAACTAAAAAGTGATGGTAAAACAGTCTTCACAACAGACAATCCAAAATTGCTTGGAAACAACGAGATCCCAGGAACAGATTACAGGTGGAGTGACTTTGATGATATAGATGGTAATAAATTAATATCTGGTGAATCAGGAGAAGAAGGATATAGGTCAGTGACAATAGGGGATTATGACAGCGCTACAGGAACAAGAAGGATAGAATACAAAACAATAGGAGAAGACAATAAACCAACAACCGGATATTCTGAGTTATATTCTGATGGAGCAACACTAAATGTCCATGGCTCTGACACAACATTCATTTCTCCAGAAGGAAGAGATATAGAAATAGACCTACCTACATTAATTAGTGGACTACAATCTGAAGACCCAGCAACAGTTTCAAATTCAAGAAAGGCTGTTATGAATGCTATTGAGAGTGGATGGACTGAAGACGAAATACAATCAGCATCATTCAATGAAGAAGATGGCACCCTTCATACAGAAATAGGATCAAAGATAAGGACCACAGGAAATGATAAAAGCCAAATACAAGACACAAAAATAGTAGATGGTATAATAATCAAAAGGACAGAAAGTATAGACCATAATACAGGTATTACCACAGTAACATTTAACAATGGTGAAAAGGAACTGACTTTACCTGAAGAATATGCAAAAGATATAGATAGAGAAGAAATAAGGTTCGATTACTCTACTGATACTCGGGTTGTAGTACAAACAGGAACTGATTTTAATGATTTTGATGTTTATGAAACTACCTCAGTAGGAGGAGTAGAGGTAACCACCCAAGTTAGTGGTGCTCAACCTAGATATTCAGATCCTGATGATTTCAAAAAAGGAGTAGATTCCTGGGAACATGGAGAAACAACAGGTTATATGATATCCACAGATCAAGGTAATACACAAATCAGTCCTGGTGTTATGGATAAATTATTAGAACAAACTAAACAGGAGAATATTGAGGGCATAGGAGAAGGATATTTTAAAGCATTACAGCAAGCGGATCAAAGATTTGATGGGAAAATAACGCCTGATACCTTAAATGCAGGTACATTCATAGGGGAAGAGGGAGAAAGTATACAGATTGAATATGGGGGTACAACCGAAACAATAAGAGGGGATGGTACATACGAAAGAAGAGAAGATGATTTGCTTACAGAATATGAACATTTCATAGGAGATAATACTGAAACTGCAAAGGGTAAAGAATTGGTGGTAAACGACGATGGAACCATTGATTTAACATTAAGCAAACTTACAGAATCAACCTTAACAGATAAAGAAGGAATAATACAATCAACAACACACGAAATGAAAGATGGAACCTTAGTGGAAACTACTTTCTCAGATAGTAAAACTTCAAATATTAATATAAAAACCATCCAAGATGGATCAATAATAACCGAAACCTGGCAACCAGATGATAAAGGCAATCTTGTTGGAACTGGAAGTGTAGAATCCCTACGCTACACCTCAGAAGGGGATCTCCAAATAAAAGACACCGATGATGAATGGATCAACTATGAAGATGCATCAATTACAGAAAAGGCTGGAGCAGCCAAGGCAATTGCTGGCCTAAATGCTAATGAGGATCTAAATAATAAATTGAATGAATTTGAGAGTGAAACCGATCCCTTCAAAAAAGAAGAGATAGCAAGGGAAATAAGGGAACAAGTAGACCAACTCGCAGAACAAAAAGAAGAAGAGATGGAAGATGTCGCTGAACAGGCAGAAGAAGACCAGAAAGAAGCGACCAAAGCAAGCGACAGGTCAGAAGCAGAAAAAAGAGAAGCAGATGATGCAGAAGAAGAAAAAACACTTGCCCAGAAAGAGGCAGAATACAAGCAAGTATATGCCATGATGTATGATATGACATGGAAGGTCCTTCAGATGACCCTAGGAGAGGAAGTAAACGACTGGATCGAAGACCAGTGCAAGGAGGATTCCTCAAAGAGCTATCCTGCAACTGATGCTCCGATGGACGGAGGAGGATCGCCTGTATGCTCAGATGTAAACAACAATATTTATAACGGCCAGTTTATCTCCATGTTAGAGACAGGGGACGCCTGCGAATATAAGGTAACCTATGGCTTTGCAACATGCAACCAGCAGATTGCCTACACCGTACAACTGAGGGGAACCGGAAGCCCACAGAACGTAGAAAGAGGAGTACTGGGAGAAGGACAAAGTCTCACCCGTAAAAGAGTTATAACATCTCAGACATGCACCCATCAGAGGATATGCATAATACCAGAAGGCCAGGATGCCAGATGCTTCCCTCCAGAAGGAGGACAGATATAAAAATGAGTTTCTCCAAAACTTACATTAAAAAACCAGTAAGGCTATTCCTAGAATCCTTCAAAAGCCTGCCTTTAACCTTAGGCATCGATATAATATTCTACATCTTCTTCTTCCTAGGATTCAGGATTTATGCATCAAAAGCAAAGGAGATAATCTTATCCTTACAAAACCTAGATCTAAGCGTAATGCAAGACCTGAACAATGTAGATGCAGCTGCCTCAACTGAACTATTGAATCAGCTTCAATCCTTCATGGACTCAATCATCTTTGTTACAATAGTCTTTATCATCTATATTATAATAATCCTTACCTTAATCAAAGGGTATCAATGGAACAAGATTGTCAAGAAAAAGATAGAGGCACTTGATTATGTAAAACTTCTGATACTTAACACAGTCTGGTTTATATTTTGGATCATAATCTTCTCTATACCTTTCTCCTTCATAGAAAAACAAACCTACTTAACAAATTTTGTCTACTATACACCCATTATCCCTTTATTTACCACATTCCTCTACATGAACTATGCAGAGACAAAATCTGTATTCAAAGCCCTTTTTGCCCCCATTAGCGAAGGGATTATTAAGCTTCACAAATACACTGCCCCTATTATTATCCTTACTTTATTCTTTCAAGTCCCCATTATGATCCTTAAACCTTTCAGATTACAATCAGCCCTTCCATTAATAGTATTTGTAATACTGTCACTGATCACATTATCTTTATTAAAACTGTTTTTCTACAAAACCTACAAATCCTAATCAAATTCACTAAGCTGCTTGAAGCTGTCGCAGCTTTGCTTGAGATATTTGTTGATCAATTTATCACAAACAGAGTAATCTCCTTTGGTGGCGAAGTCCATATAGTACTGTTCTCCTTTACTGTCTTTTTCTATCCGGTCACAGACCTCGCTGTTTTCATTCTCTCCAGCTACTTCCCTATAACAGCTGTCCTTAGAGGATTGATCCTCAATATTATCTCATAGGCTATCGTCCTTTGTTGTTTTAGCTACCTCGGTAAAGCAGTCATATCTGTATCCTGTCTGCCAGATATTGTTGTAATGGCCTGGGGCTCTTGATTTATCGGTCTTGACGATATCCTTTATGATGTCTATCTATTCCCATATTGGCTTGCCTGCAAAGGCGTCTTCTTCTACAGGTTCGCCACAGTCTATAATGCATATACTCTAATCTTCATCGTCCTCGCATATATCATTGCCGCAGCAAGGAGATATCCCCTCATTCATAAAGATAAAACCCATTTCCTCATTATAGAAATCAATTGTACATTCATTATTATCATCACAATCATATTCTGCCCCCTAAAGATAGACAAGCCCAGAGTTACAGAAGAGTTCTAGGACATAGACAACATAGAAGAGCGCTCCAAACGCCACCGTGATTTTATAGAACCAGAATTCTTACCATAAAAAAGGAATATTTGACATCCTCCCAAATCCTAAAGGCTAGAAGGATAAAGGGGAAAATTTATATATAACTATTAAGAATATCAAGAATATTGCATATTTACTAGTATCATATGATGAAAGAGGACTCAAGAAAAAAAAGGGGAATTTCTATTAATCTGAGCAGGTATTTAATTAATAATATGACTAATATCTGCGAACTATATGCTTATTTCCGATTAATATACTAATTGAATGAGGATAAAGAATGAGAAGTAAAAAAGCACAGATAACTTGGTTCATCATTATAGGAATAGTTATTCTTCTTGGAGCAGGTACGGTTGTCTATATCAGACAAACAGCTGAAGAAGGAGGATTAGAGGCACAGCTTGGCAAATCAAAAGAGACATTATATGAAGGGGAATTGGAGATCAGAAATTTTGTTGACAGCTGCCTCAGCACAGTTACATTGCAGGGACTGGAGATACAGAGGCTCCAGGCAGGATACATAGATACTGCACAAGCTTCAAATAGATTAACAATCAGAGAAAAGCAAGAAAACGAGCAGATAAAGGAGATCGATGACAGCAAAAATGTCTATATAGATAAGGCAGGACCGGGAAATGAAGCTCCTTTTTGGGTTACAAAAAATGGTATAAGCATACCTTCAAAAGAATTCATGGAAGCAGAGCTTGAATACTACATAACAAAAGAATTGGACAAATGTGTGGGTGATTTTAAAGATTTCACAGATAAGGGTTTCATAATAAAAAAAGAAGCAATAACAACAGATGCCTCTTTTGCAAAAAGTGTGTGGGTATCTGTTCAACTTCCTTTAACAGTAACAATCATGGATATAACTTATGAAATCAAAGATTTCAATATGGAGATCCCAATAGATATGGAATTAATCTACAATATTGCCAGTGACCTGGCATTCTACCAAGAATCATATTCCTATCTTGAAAGTTTCACATTAGATTTAATTGAAAAATACTCTTGGAGGGGGGGCTCCAAAGAGCAGCCCCATTACTTTCCTCCCAAGGCATTCACTAATGCTGGCTTCGATTGCTCGCAAACAACATGGACATTGGAGGGGGTGAGGGATAATTTAAAAGACAACTACAATAAAAACTTCCAATATCTGAAAATAGCCAACACGAATTTTGAGAGAGAAATAAGAAACAATCCCGCTGAACAAGGCGTTTTTGATAGCTATATTTATAATTTCCTTGAAAAAAGATATCCCTCTGTCCATATTGATTATGTCTATGACAAAGACTGGTTCTTCAACCTTAACATACTGCCCAAATCTGGGAGTATCCTAAGGCCAGATACTACCACAACAGTAGGGATTCCAATGATACCAAGATTATGCACATCTAAGTATAGGTTCAACTATTTCTATGATTTCCCTGTTCTGATGAAGATCAGAGATGACAAATCAGCAAAAATAAACCCCATAATCAATACATTCGAGAAAGAAGCAGGCTATGAATTCCATGTTCCCCTGTGGGTATTTGTGTGCGGCAATCAGAGGAGGGAATGTACAGGGAGGATAAACACACATATAATAAACACTTCAATGGAGGAAGCCTCTTTTTGCAAAGATTCACAGAAAATTAGCGGAGACATTAAGATAAACATAAAAGATGGGATAAATCCACTAGAAGGAGTTGATATATATTACCTCGGATCAAATTCCATGCAGAACTGTTTCATAGGAAGTACCAATGCAGAAGGAACATTTACAGGTAACTTTCCATTCTGTAAAGGCTGCTCGATCGAACTGTACAAAGAAGGGTATCCTACCAAAAAACAAAGGCTTGATATTTTAGACTATGAAAATAAAGAGGTCAATATAGACATAGCTCCTTTTGTTGATTTAAATGTCAATGCAAAATTGATCCACATCCCAACATTTGTAAGAAGCTGGCATGAAACAGAAAAATTTACAGATGCTGAGAAGATGATTGGACTGGCCCAGGAATATGGGTACGATAGCTCTGGCTCAAGCCCTAATTTAAAAGAGTTAATGGAGAACAAAGCCCTTATGGGAGTCTTAAAGGGAGAAAGGGATTTCTATACAGCTTATAACGACAAGCTCAGAGTAAGTGGAAAAGGACAGGATGATTTCTATTATATATACCCGGATCCAGAGAATGCAAAATTAAGCCTAGGCTCTGGCACTTATGATATATCCTTAATTACAACCGCGAATGTAGAGATCCAAGAAACCAACTATGGGTATGGGGCTGTTGCTCCTGAACATAAAGGAATATTTACCTTAAGCACTGATCTCTCTTATGAGTGGGATACCAAAGAAGTAAGAAACAAGAATACTGTTACATTCTACAGCCCTGTTGAATATGAATCTATTGAATTAAATCCAGGAAACTGGTTGATTATTGATGATCCTATAATGCAGGATGAAACCATGAAAGCTGAGATTCTCTATGTGGGAGAGGGGATACTCAGCTTTGGAGAGCTGGAAGGCTGCAGATACTGGAAATTCAATAAAATCAGTGGAAGGAATAAAAAAGAAGCTGAAGGCGGAATTTGCAGAAGAATCGATGAAATTGATATTAAAAAAGAAGAATATTTGCCTTATATAATGCCTGAATTAAATTAACCACTTATATTAGATTATAAAATATTATATAAAAATAAAAAGAGGATAGAAAAGAGATGAGCAAAAAATATCCATTTTCAGTCTCGCTTTTAATTAGCTTACTAATTATCCTTATACCTGTTGCTATGGCAACTGAACTTAATAGTTATGATAAAGTCCAAACAAAAGAACAAAGAATTGATCTATATCAATCCAGAGAACCTTTTGAAAGGGATTATCTAAGCGACCCAGGCAGGGCATGTGTAGAGCAAAATGAAGAACTAGATGACCTTGCTGCTCTTTTAAGTAAGGATACTGAGGTTTTGGAGCAGATTGCCATAGCATTATTCACCCTCTGCACAACAATGAGTGCTGTTGACACAATAATAAGCAGTGTAGCAATGGCTATTGGGATGTTTAGTGGAGATCAATGTTGTACGCCTGCAATGATGACTTGCCCAGGCCCTTGCGGAGCTCCCTGTACTGCTATGTCTGGAATCTATAAATC
The DNA here is from genome assembly GCA_028279655.1 of Candidatus Nanoarchaeia archaeon. Taxonomy (GTDB): domain Archaea; phylum Nanobdellota; class Nanobdellia; order Woesearchaeales; family JACPBV01; genus JAHWHQ01. The sequence continues at coordinate 47,715 of JANQNH010000031.1, forward strand.
ATGGTCTTCCATATACTCCTTTGTAAGGCCCCTATGCTGTTTTGTAAATTGTGGATGGTGCATGGGAGCCAAGACTGGAGACTCTTGCTGGGGTCTGCCTTTTGGGTTAGAAAAATTGGCTCCTGCACAGTATATTCCTGACATGGATATCAGCTCTGGATTGAACTTCCAAGGAAAGGAAAAAGGAGGCATAGGGCAGTTTGGGTTGAGCCCATTTGATAATATCTACTTAGCAGGAGCATGTCTATGCCCGGTTGCGATAATATTCAACCTGAGGAAGCTAAAAACAATCTATGACGTATATGACTGCTGTATCCAAGAGGCGTGTGAAAATGGATTAAGTACAGACTCGTGTGAAAGGCAGTTGGATGAAGCTACATGTATGTATTATGAAGGAAGTTTATATAAGATGGGGGCAAAGGTCCTGACGTCATTGATCATAAGCTTGATAACAAAGGTATTATTCGAGAATCTGGTAAAAGACAACTTCATGGAAGGGGTAATTATGTGTGGATATGCTGTCTTTAAGCTAACCCAGATACCTAAAGTGATAGAGGGAGTTACGTCAGCATGGGACTATATGAGCAGATCCTTTGATGAACCAATGTGTGAGGATTTAGGCTTTGACGATGTAAAGGATCAAGCGAAGGAAGAATGGATTGAATACACAATGGTTGATAAGGATGGAGATGGGATTTATGATGGTGTTTATGAAGATCCTGATACTATGGTTGTGGAAATTCCAGAAGTACTGCCCTTGGAGGGAGAACGCTTACAACCAATAGAAACAGTTTACAGTCATGGTTTAGCTACCCACCATGTAGACTTTGATCCAGAAACTGAAACTTTAACTGCATATTTCGCAGATAATGCAGAGGATGAAGCAGCAAATGATGCTTATCGATATTGGTTCCAAAATGAAAATAATGGGGATTGGGATGCATTTAGGGAGGACATAGATATTACTCTTGATGATGTTGCAGATGATGATGGTTTTTCAGCTGAGGAACTTCAAATTATCGAAGACGAAAACCTAGAAGAAAGCCTAAGATTTACTACTACAGATCCCAAATATGGGGATTATCCTCTTGCGGATATGGAGACATTATCAAGCATGGAAGATCTAGTGGGAACATCAGTAACTGTTCAAACTCAGGAGGGTGATTTAGTGTATAGAAAAGTAGTGAAGGCAGCCCCATACTTTAAAGATGGCAGAGGTGTACAATTAGTAGATGAAAATTTAGATGTATTTTATACATCACCCGAGGGTAGCCTAACCGATTCGCCTCTTGAACACTTTGGGGAGAAGGAAGAAAAAACTGTACCAGAACCAGATTCCTTCCATTACGCCCTTATGAGCCATACGGATTTGTGGGTGTATGATGCTACCACAGAAAAACCAGAGGATTGGTTACGCTTTCATCCAGACGCTCCTGGTGAGCCTGTCTATGATATAGATGGAAGTCGTGTATATTTTAATGAATACGGAGAAGTAGTAGGTGTAGAGAGTGTTAAGAATGGTGAATTTTATATTTCAACAAATCCAATTAATCATGAATTATGGATTGATATAGAAGGAGAAGAAACAGAGGGATGGATGATCAGTGATACAGAAGAAGCCATAAGAGATAATGAGGGGAACCTATTATACTATAATGAAGATGGCGAAATATTAGGTAGACTTAAAGAAGGAGAAGGACATCAAAAATTAATAAAGTCAAAAAGAGCCGAATATGAATCCAAAACCTTCAAACTAAGCGACCTAAATCTAGACAGCCTAACCAAGAAAGGATTAAAACAGGATTATGCGGACAGCCAGGTTAAGATAGCGATGTATGACATGACATGGGAGCTTTTTGATATGACACTGGGAGAAGAGGTGGATGACTGGGTAGAAAAACAGTGCAAAGAAGAATACAAAGTAAGCTATCCTGCCCAAAACACTCCAACAGAAATAAGGGGATCTGCAGAATGTGAAAACACCGACAATAATATCTACAACGGCCAGATAATCTCAAGAACTGGATTAGGAAGCAGCTGCAGATATTCGATTGCTTATACTCTTGCAGCATGCAACCATGAAATAGACTATGTTGTTCAGCTCCAAGACACAGGCCCTAATATAAACATCGAAGGAGGTGTTCTAGGATTAGGGCAAACGGTTTCAAAAAACAAAATAGTAACAGCAAACACATGTGCCTATGAAAGAATCTGCATAATAATAAGAGAAGAGAACAGCACTGCATGTTTCCCTCCAATAAGCGCAGGGGGAGGATCAGTCTGAAAGAAATGTTCTATAAATACGTTAAAAACCCCTTAGAATATTCCTAAAGGCAGTCAGAAACAAAAAACTTCCACTAATTCTGCTGATAGACTTCATCTTTTACATAGTTTTCTACCTGGGCTTCAGGATATTTGCCAACAAGGCTAAAAAGATATTAATGTCACTGCAAAACCTACTGATTACGCAAAACTTTTAACACTAAACAGCCTATGGTTTATCTTTTGGATCATAATCTTCTCTATACCTTTCTCCTTCATAGAAAAACAAACATACCTTACACATATCCATTATTTATTCCCTGTGGTATTATACCTCACCCTATCCCTATATCTGACCTATGCTCAAACAAAAAGTATAGGAAAAACTCTTAAAGCCCCGATAACAGAAGGGATTGTAGGGCTACATAGATACATTGCCCCTATTGTAATAATAGCCCTCTTCTTTCAAATACCTTTGATAATCCTAAAACTATTAAAGCTGCAGTCAACAATACACCTAATAATCTTTGCAATATTAGCGCTAGTAACCTTATCCACCCCTAAACTGTAGTTCTATACCATATATAAAGAAGAAGTTTAGGTCTCATATTCACTCAATTGCTTCAAACTATCACAACTCTGTTTTAGATACTTATTCACTAGCTTACCACACACAGAATAATCTCCATCAGTTGCAAAATCCATATAGCACTGGTCTCTCTTGCTGTCCTTCTCGATCTGCTCACAAACACCACTATTTTCACTCCCGCCAGCAACCCCCCTATAGCAGCTATCCTTATGGGATATATCCTCTATATTATTGCACAGGCTCTCATCACCAGAAACCTTAGCAACCTCAGTAAAACAATCATACCTGTATCCAGTAAGCTCTATATTGCTGCATTGGCCTAAAGCACCCCCAATATCCTCCTTAGCCGCCCCTTTTATCAGCTCTATCCTCTCTTTCATAGGTTTACCTGAATAAATATCTGCCTCAGGCTCCCCACAATCAACCACACAAGTTGCCTTATCCTCAGCATCCTCACATTTTCCATTACCACAGCAAGGATCTATAGTATCATACCTGCATTCATATCCGGTTTCCTCACTACAAGAATCCTTAGTGCACTTGTCACCATCATCACAGTTATAAGGGCACATCTTTTCAGCTGGCTTCGAAACAGGCTCAGGTTCAGAGACCACCCCAACTGTATCCCCAACAATCCTGAATGCTGATGTTGCCCTGGCTGTCTTACCGCCATAAGAGGCAGTTGTCCTAAGATAATAGTTTCCTGGTTTTCCTCTCACCTTAATTGTGACAGTAGAAGACGCCCTTGTCTCTATCGCAATCGTCTCTTCCTTAAACGTTACCAAATTATCCCTAACATCAAATACCTCGTATCTCAGCGTAACATCATACCTGCTTGCCTTACCAAGATTAAAGATACCTGCTGTAAATTTTAGGTTATCCCCTGATTCTATAGATGAAGTGATGATATCAGTCTGAACATCCAATAAGGTTGGAGGTCTGCTCGGCATGGAAAGCATATATATCCCTGCAACTGCAAGGACCAATGAACAGACAATGGCTATCCCCAATGCAACCAACCTTTTAGAAACATGAACCACATGCTTAACCTCGTTAGGAGGATAAGCGTACTGGAATGCCTCATTGACCACAGATTTTGAATATCCATATCTGTCCAGATATTCCTTTATCTCCCCAGCAGAATACCCGGCTCTTATCTGTTCTCTTATATATTTAACAAGGCTATTTTGGACCATTCAGCTCCATCTCCACATATTTCTCAATCTTAGCAGACATATTGATGCAGTTCTCCCTGCAATATTCCCTAAACCTCTCAAATAGTTTCTCATCTATAGTAAAGTTATACCTCGCCTTATTCTTTTTCTTAGTCATACACATTTATACTTATAAGTGTGTATATTTAAAACTTTCTATTATTTTAATTCAAAATCCTTATAAATGAAAAGTCATTTTCCTAATTTGAAAAAACAATGAGTCTAGAACTTCCGTTGATTAAATTTAAAAAAAAGAAAAGAATAGTAATACAAGGAGACTCTCTTCTAGAAGCCTTTCTATCTGCTTTCACAGAAATAAGTTTTCAAGAACAGAGTAAACATGAGTTTGACCAAGCGTCAAGATTTGCCGGGGATCGTTGTGTGTATATAGATAAACCTACCCTTAGACGTAGGATTGAAAGACAAACGAAAAATAAAACCTGGATAATCGGATTTTACCAAGGACCAAATTCAGTACAAAATAATTACCATTACACAATTCTATTTAATGGAACACCCAACCATATTAGTTCAGATCTCACACCTGAAAAAATGGATGCGCGTCTAAGGAAAGAAACATTTGACTTAAACAAAAGAGGATATCACATAGAATACGCAGGAGAGCATCTGTTCCAATGAATTCTTCTTCTTTTAAATAGTAAACGCTTTTATATAAACTTGTATTTCCCATCAAATATGAAAATCATTAAAAAGATGAATGATTTGGATACACTTCAAAAATCAGGGGAGCTCAAGATACTGGGTACGATCATAACACAGGAACTAAAAAGTGAGTACCTGGAAATATATGGTTGTGTTAAGAAAGCAGCAGGATTACATTGTACAGTGATAGATCCAAGAAGGATAGGCCGTATGGCTATGGTGGCTGCCTTAGCAAAAGAATACAATGTGGAATTCTCAGAGGATGTCCCTAAAAGAGAGGGTGATTGGCGCGTTTATGATGTTACTGTCAATAACATGCATTACCATATAAGAACACCACATGGGCCAGAAACACTGGAAGAGATGCTGATAAATGATATTGAACACATAAATAGAATTGGTTTTCAGTTCAGATATGAAAGACTTCACGCAATCTAATGTATACTTCTAAAGACATGATATAAAGCCAGAATAGTCAATTCTCTATCAAAAAAATAAATAACAAAATAACTAACTAAAAAAGTATAAATTAAGCATAAATAAAGTATAAATTACTAAAATTTATACTAAAAAAAGCATAAATTAAGCATAAAATAAGTCCTAATAACCAAAAGATTTATATATCAGTATACAAAAAAGTATAATAAAATGTCAGAAATCAAAGATTTCTGAGCATGCTCAAGAATAACAGGTAAAAAACCTGTGATTCTTGACAAGGGAAAATGAGCAGACAGATAAGGATAACAGTGAGTGACGAGATAGATAAGCTTCTTTCTAAGGTAGCAAAACGTCTGGGAAAAAAGAAATCAATGCTAGCCAGAGAACTGATGGAACAGAAGCTGTATGACCTTAACCTGATCCAAAAAGGATTCGAGGATTTGAAATGAATAACAGAGGACAGATCACCATATTCATCATCATCGGTATAATCATACTTGCAAGTGTAGGCCTCTACCTTGCCATAAGGTCTGAGACAATAAAGGAAGAGCTATCACCTGAGATTGAACTTACGATTGAAGAAGTCCCTATCGAATTCAGGCCAGTATCACACTTCATAGAGGGCTGCATACAACAGATAGCTGAAGAAGGGCTTACAAAGCTTGGAGAAAGAGGTGGATTCATAGACCTGGTAGATAATGAAATAATAACCACAGATGTTCCTACACTATCAGATGCAGTCCAGTTCTCCCCAGGTTCAGAATACTCTGTACCATATTGGTGGCATCTAGACTCTCCAAATGAATGCTCTGGGAATTGTCAGTTCACCTCAATACCAGAGAATAAGCTCTTCCTAAAGAAGAGAAACAACAGGGTATCTATAGAATCACAGATGGAGGATTACATCAAAGAGAACCTGTATGTATGCATAGATAACTTCAGGATACTAGAATCCCAGGGATTTGAGATCGAAGAAAAAGGAGACATCAGCCCTACAGTTACTATCGCTGCCAATGATATAATCTTCTTCCTTAACTATCCCGTACAGGCAAAGAAAGCAGGAATAGAAGATCTGGAAAATTTCTTCATAAGGGTACCTCTAAACATGAACAGGATATACCAGGTAGCCAAAGATCTGACTGAGATGGAAGGCGTCCATCACTTCCTTGAAAGGGATGTCCTCAATCTTATCGTAGGTTTTTCAGGGGTTGATAAAGACAGGCTCCCTCCTATGGCAGACACCAAGGTAAGGATAGGAAATGCTGTTACGTGGAAAAAGACAGAAGTAGGTAAGAATATAGAAAACATGCTGGCCTCAAACATCCAGCTGTTACAGGTATATGGCACCAATAACTATATCCCTTATTCCTTCCCAGGAAATTCGCTTCTGGAATCATTATACAACCGCGGTATGCTCGTACCTGGCTCTGAAGATTGGTCAGACCTTGAAGTAAGATTTAATTACCTTCCTTGGTGGGAGATATATTTTGACATGAACTGTGATGGTGATACATGTAAACCGGAGTCCCTTGTTTCAGACCTGGTCGCCCTCATGGGCATACAGCAGTACAACTTCATCTATGACCTAAGTTTCCCTGTCGAAGTTGAGATAACAGACCCTACAATAGTAACAAATGAAAGCTACAAGTTCAGGTTCTTCCTGGAAGCAAACATCAGACAGAACGAGCCCATGGCAACTGACTTCAATCCGATTGAAGGCATCTTTGAAGAGACAACCATGCTTTGTGAAGAGAACAAGAGGACTTCAGGAGATATCACAATAAACGCAAAAGACTTTGTAAACAATCACGCGGTGGATGGTGTCCAGGTGATATATTCAAGCCTTCAGGAAAACTGCATGATCGGCACTGTAGAAAATGGAACATTCAAAGGAAAGTTCCCTGTAATGCTTGGAGGTACTGTAGGGTTCCTAAAAGAAAACTACCTTACTTACTCCAGAAGGTTTGACACTGAGTTGAACAAAAGGGACAGGATAGATGTAAATCTCAAGCCTATCCTTACAAAAAGCTTTGTTGTAAAGAAGAAGCTTAAGGAAAAGGTTAATGATGTATGGAAATTCACTGGCAAAGAAGTTGAACTGACATCAGACGAAAATGCATCCATCAGGCTCACAAGAAAACCCTCCCCTAACGAAGGAGAGTTCTCATCTGCTGCCCTTTATCAAGGAACACAAACAGAACCAAGCGACATTCAGATAGCGCCAGGAACCTATGACATAAATGTCGACCTCACTTACAACAAAGATATTGTAGTTCCTCCAAGGTTTATAGAGGCTGACGGCCAAAGACACTACCTCAATGGCACTACCTTAGAAAAAGGATTTAGGATAGGTGGAACATCAATAAACCATACCTTCTCCAAAGAAGAGCTCCAGAAAGACTTGATCACTTTTTATGTTATAAATCCAGACATCGTATCTATACCTGAATCCCAAAGGGTCCTTGAGGATATTACTGAGATATCAGATATAGACTCACAAGCACAAAGATACAAAGGAAGGTTAAGGCCAGGATTCGAATGAAAGAGCAATACCTGAAAGGAACTGCAACATTTATGATAGCCTTGATACTGATGATACCAATCTATTCCTCATCAGCATTTGCAGTCCTGAGCAAAGGAACAGTAACAGGACGTGATGATGTAAAGGGCTATATAAGAAGGAACGAGGAGGTTACCTTAGAGGTAACTGCATGGATAAGTGAAGATAAAGAAAACGACGATGTAGTGAGTGCCTCTCAGGTTCATCTGAGAAACCTGCAGGGCCCTATATTCAAGGAGTGTACACCTGATGGAGAATCGTTCATATGCACCTATGAGACCAACAGTAGGGATTTTACAAGTAATCCCTATCAGATCCGAGTAGCCCTCTATGATGATCACCAAATTTTTGATGATATGGAGATAATACAAGTAGCTTTCGATGAACTGGCTCCTGAGATAAAATCCTTTACCATTACACCAAATATAATAGGTAGTGGAGATCTAAGATTCAGCTATGATATCTATGATCATTCCTACAGTCCTACAGACCTGAACAGATGCAGCGGATTAGATAAGGTTACATTATCATATGATGATACACAATTTTATGAAAAAGATTTCAACTCATCATCAAATGACTGCAGTAGGATAGAAGCCCTTAATATACCCCTATCTGAAGTTACAGGCCTTGAAGAGGGTCCAGCCACAATAACACTAACTGCATATGACAAGTTCAACCATCAGTCAACAGCATCAGCAGAATTTGAATATGACACCCAGCATGCCAGGATCTACGAAGACTCTCTCGAGGTAAGAGACAATGATGGAAATATCATAGAATATATAGGAGACAACAAGGTTCGTGGCACAATCAGCTTTATTGTTATCTCAAGCGACCTGAATCCAGATAAGGTCTATGGGGATATCTCAAGGATCAACACCAACGGCATTCCAAGCTACAGCAAAAAGCAAGCCTCTTGTATACATTATGAAGAGGGATTTATGTGCTCCTTTGAAGATATTGAGATAAGGCTTGACCAGTCATCCTCTGGATCTATCCCGATCACCATTAAGGCCTATGATATGGCAGACAACATGGAGCCGTACACCATAAGCGCAGGAATCACCCATGACACTACAGGCCCTTCGGTAAGGTACATAAGAACAGACAGAGAAGATACCACTATCGCAGGAGGCTCCACAACATTCATAGTAGAGCTTGATGAAAGGGATGTTGGTATTGACAAGAACTCCATAACCCTTGACCTAAGTGAGATAAGATCAGGTCTGGTTAAAAAAGCAGATGAGTGCACCAATTCAAACAACATATGGACCTGCTATTGGAATAGCATAACAGCTGACCAGAGAGACGGAGAAAAAACAATAACAGTCTCAGGCCACGACCTCCTAGGAAATCCTATAACAGGAACAGCCTCTCAGGCAATAAAGTTGGACAACACCCCCCCTAGGTTGATATCAGCTGAGATAGAGACAGTTGGTGTCCTTAATGAAGCCATTGAAGGCTACACAAAAACAGGGGATTCCCTTGACATCACACTGACAGTTGAAGAGGCTGAAAACCTAAGGGCCTATGTAGACCTAAGCTATTTCGTCACCACAGAAGATAACGAAAGCACCAGCTGCAGGTCAGATGGGGATATATGGACCTGTGATATAAGATCTTCTGCAATTGATGCCCCCGGCCATCGTCTGGGAAACATATATTTCAACCTTATCGACAGCGCAGGCAACAGCATCCAATACAGTGAAAATCTTGAAGTGTTGGAATATGAAGATGCTGAGGATATCAGCTATTGGACATCAAAGGTAAGATGCTCTCCAATACTGATAGACAGACAGGTTACCAATCTTGTTAACACAAGGATATACTGCGGTGTTGAGCTAGAGACAACCGGGAACATAGACCAGGAGACATTATCTATTGACTTCGACATGGGAGACTGTCTCGATGTATATAACAATTCCCTTGACTATGTTGAGAATATCGAAGCAGTAAACAAAGAAAGGGGATCTACCGAACCTTATCTGGCAATTGACCTTATACAAGGGGATATGACAATAAACTGGTTAAGCTTCACCTGCCCATTAAAGATTATTACCAGATCAGGAACAAAGATAAATGAGAATCCTGAACTAGAATATATTGATGTGGATGTTAACTTCTATAATATGCCTCTGGGAGAATACGGAAAAGGAATTGAAAGCAAGATTAAAGAAGCAAAGGATGACGCAACCGAAGGAATATGGAGCATAATCGGGTTCCTTAAACAGGTCTTTAATTGGGCCCGTTTGATATGCAACAGCCTTGCAGCTCTTCAAAAAGTAAAACAGGTACTCCAGGTTCTGACAAAGGGTGTGACGACAGCACACCTGTCAGCAATGGGCCCACCAACTGAACCGATATTTGCAGCAGTAAAGACAGGTTCTTGTGCTGGAGACCAGACAATGGGAGAACTTTCAAAGAAATCATACATTATAGGAGACAAATACTGCAAATGGATCAACTGCCAGACAGCCCCTCCTGAACAGACAAACACAAAAACAACAAAAGGCACAGGGGAGTTCGGAGAGATAGCATCAAGCATAGGTGAAGGCCACTGGTTCGATCAATATATGGACTGGACAATCTCCTTGCCAACAGGAGGATCTGGGAATACATGGGCCACAGGGACAATAAGCGAAGTAACAGGCAAACAATACTACCAATACGCAAATGCAAGAGACAATCTTTTGGTTGCAATTGTAACAGGCTGTATCCAGGGAATTATCAATGGTCTTGATAAACTAAGACAGATAAAATGTCTATATGCAGATTGTCTGGAGCAAAACTCTGTAAATAACGTCCCTGTAAAGGTATGTGAAGACCAGAAAGCCTACGCTACCTGCAAATACATCTTCGGAGAGATATTTGCATTCCTTCCATGGACAGCATTGTTTGACTATTATACAAACATGATCAAAGGAGCACTATCAGATCCTATCAGTGCAATTGTCTCTATATTCAACGTATGGCTAAAGCCATGCACCCCTCGGTGTGATCCTTCAAAGGAAGCCTCTGCAGAATGGATGAAAAACGAAGGAGTCTGCAGGTTCCTCCAGTTCTTCTCCTTACTTGGAGAAGTGATAAATGATGTTAATGGAATAATCAACGATTATGACCAGATAAAGACAGATTATTGCAAAAGGATAGATTAAAAATGATAAAAAGACACAAACTGCCGTCACTGGAAGCAGCATTATTAATCATAATAATAGTTATCTCTCTGGTTAGTTTAGGATTATACACAGGTCCAGAGGTTGCTGGCATGGCGACTGCTGATGCTAACACCTATGAGATTGACACAACCACTGGAGAAGTAACAGTGTATGACGAAAATGGAGAAGTAGATCAATATAATTCTAATCAGTACACAAGAATGTATTCTAATTCTGGAGATCTGGAAAGCTTTGAGAATGAACTTAAAAATGCCGGTTACAATAAGAAAACAACACAGAGTACTGAAGCAGACCAAGATGCAGGAACAGATGATCAACCAGCTATCGCAGTACAAGATAGTACTACTAGCTCCCCACCACCACCAGAAGCGCAAGAGAACACCGACGATAGCAATCCACCACCCCCACCAGACCCAGAAGAGTATACTATACAAACATGGTCGGAAAAAGATAAGAAATGGATAGATGCAGAAACTGCTCCACCTCCAAATTCAAAAATTAGTTACATAAAAACAGCTAAATCAACAGGTGAACAAATATTAGTACATGGAGGAAAGCAATACAGCCTGCAAAACGGAGATTGGACAGAGATAACAAACTCACCAACATCCACACCAAAAACATTCATAGTAACATCCTCAACAGGAACAGAATACACCATAAAAGATGTAACAGACAAGACAGCTGCAGAAAAAAAGGCAGTTGAGGATTATGGAATAACGGTTTCGTCCACTTCAGAAGCAGCAAAACCAGAGCCTGATGGAAAAGAAAGGTACCATGTATTATTTAATGATGGATCCTATGAGGAGATTTATGCCGATAGTCCAGAGGATGCTCAAACAAAAGCAGAGAATATTGTAGGTAACTCAAATAAACAACTTGCTTATCCTTCACTTGAAGATTCAGTAATTGAACCAGAATATAAAATCACCCTAAATGGGATTTCTACAACAGTTAATGCTCAAAACGAAAAAGAAGCCATAACTGAGTACCAAAAGAAATATCCGAATATCAACACAGATTCTGCAAGGGTAACAGAAGTACAACCAGGAATAGAAACAGAAAAAGCAGAAGATCCAGGCTATACAAGCTTTGAAGTTACATATACCAAAGGAGGAGAGACCATAAAGACAACCGTAGAGGCAGTAGACGAAGAATCTGCAAAAGAATGGGCTGAAGCTGCGGGATTGACAAATGTAAATGTAGAAGAGCAAGAATATATAGTAAGTTATACTAGCAATGGAGAAACAATAACCGAGACTGTAAAAAGCTCAGAACTGAATCAATTTACATCATATCTAAAAGAAGCTCAGCTTAAATACACTGTTAGTAAAGAGAGGGATGCAGATGTATGTATTGACTGTGAAACATACCTGATTACCCGAACTGATGGTTCTACATTTGAGAAAAAATTCAGCAGTCTGTTCCAAGCAAACCAGTATATCTCCTCCAGTGAAAATCCCTTAATAGATTCAAGCGTAGCTGCAAAAAGGGTCTACTCAGAAGAAGAGCTGCGTAGATTAAATCTTCAGAAAACAGAATACATCGCAGACACAGGATTAGAACTTTATCTAAACACTAAGACAAACACATACCAGTTCGGATTATCCGAAGGCACTGACACTTTCCTTGATTTCACTGGGACCATGAGCAAAACTGAGACCATCGGGGATGAAGAAGATACAAATAACGTCCTTATAAGAAACTGGTTTGAGGTTAAAGATGGGAAAAAGGAATCCAGTGTAGCTTCAATATCTATTGTTGATAAAGAGGACCCAAACAACATGGAGAAGGACTTCTCCATAGATAGGGATACCCTATCGCTCATCAAACAGACAATAGGAGCAAAAGGATCGATAAAGCCTACAAAGACAACAACCGACTCAACAATCACCTTCACAAACAAAGACGGTCAGGTAACAACATCAATCACCTTCACCGCAGCCTCAGGAATGGAAAACTATGTAATTGAGGGAAACAAGCTCACAGGAATAAAAACACAGACCGACTACGAATACTCACTGGATACCAACCAGGATGGAGAGATAAGCAAAGAGGAGAGAGAAGCAGATCCAAGCGAACATCTCCAGATGACCAAAAGGTTTACTGCAATGGAAGAACACGATGGAATGATAAGTGCAACCTGGTACGCTGATAATTTTAGATACGGCAATGACAATATCTATTTTGCAGATATGTACATGCAGGAATACACCCAAGATTCAGAAGGAAGGGCAATTCCAGGAGAATTAACCTATTATTATATTGAAGGGGGGAAGAAAGGAGAAGATGGCGCAACACAACTTGATATCTGGATGGAAAATGGTGAATTTAAAATAGGGGATGGCCAAGGAACAATAGTGAAAGTAGTAGATGGAGAAGCAAGAATAGTAATACATCAAGCAGGCGATTCATTGGAAGATGATATCGTAGAAAGAGCAAAGAAAAGAGCAGCACAATCCAATTCACGCCGTTGGTTCGCAGACTTCGAATTCCGTTTAACCCAATTCAAAGGCCTTTCAGGATGGTCGCAGCTGATCTTCTCTGATGATGAACTGGCAGAGTGGAGAGAAGGTTTAGACAAGTTGTTCTCATCCGCATACTTAGGAACAGAATACTGGGTGAGCGAGATCTGCTCTTCGTATATCCCAAAACAGAAGAGCGGAACCTTCATGATGCAGACCAGTGATGGCCTTTTTGATGTTGTAGCCCATGTTGAGGGTGAAAAGACACTTACCGAAGGTCCAGAGAATCGATTCCTCTACAAGCTAACCTTCTCTGTAAGAAATCCAGAAGGATCCATGTATGAAAAGCTTGAATTCAACGTATTCCTCTACGGAGACCAGACCGTCCAGTTATACTCCCAGGATATAGGGGTGAGTGATGGAGACTCATTCACAAGAGGCCAGGGGCAAAGGATCAATGGAGAGCTGCAATACACAGACACTAATGGGGCTCCAATCGTACAGTACAGCACCTTCAACTACGACATGGTCTGCATAAGGTTCAACCAGGGGATAAGGGACGCCAGAGGCAAAGAAAGAAGAGAGGTATGCAACTCCATAGTCCCATACCAAGGTCCTATAACCAGATATGCAGCTACAGCACAAGCAACAGGAACCTCACAATCCTCACCCACAAACCCATACCAGGAAGCCCAGATATGATGAAAAAAAACATATACAAAAAATCTTTCGATAAGAAGGTCCTTATAGCCCTGCTGATGAACTCTATACTTATAATCACTACGATCCTGATCACAAGGATTATCACCCTAATCTCACAGCCTCAGGTAAAGAAGATAGATGCTGTAGACCTTAGCTCTATAGTATCCCAGACCGAAGCGCAGCTTCAGGCAACTGCAGCAACCTTGAAAAACTTTGCATTGTTCGCAATCTCAGTTGCAGTAATATTCATACTCCTCCTGATCATAAATTGGTCTATTACCCAGGGGATGACATACTCCCACTTGTTAAAGAAGAAAATAACCCTAAGATACCTTAACAGATTCCTGCTGTTAAACATAATCTGGATAATCCCATGGACGATTCTCCTGGTAATTCTATTAATCGGAGGAAAAGAACATTCATATCTGCCTATACTGATACTGTTTTTCCTGTTTATACACTTCACCCTGATCCTAAACGTATTGTTCACAAAAAAGAACAGCCTAAGCCAGATAAAACAGGCCCTAAAGCTTGGAACACTAAAATTCCACAGGTACCTCGTCCCTTACTTGATAATAACCGTAACATTTATAATAATCTCACAGCTGAATCTCTTAAGCATAAACTACATCCTGCTTACACTCATCTATCTGTTGTTTTTCAGCTGGACACAGAACTACCTGAAGGACATCACCATAAATTTATAAAATGTTAAGAAAAAAAAGAGGCCAGATTACTGTATTTGTAATAATTGGACTGCTCGTATTACTCACCTATCTCGTCTTATCCTACTATCGCTCAGAGCAGATCGAAGACACAGAACTTATACTGCCAGAGCTCATACCAGTACAACAATATGTAATGGCCTGCACAGATAACCTAGCTAGAGAAGCCCTGGAGATTATCGGTATAAACGGAGGTTACATAGAATTCCCAAGATCCGTACAGACAAATCCAGAAAGCTACCTCAGGCACTCTCCTATAGACAGCATCAAGAATCCATACTGGTGGTATGATGGAAGAGAAGCAATACCTACCCTGGATTTCATGGCAAGACAGATAGAAGAATACACAAAAGCAGGTATGGCAGAATGTATAGATAACTTCACCGCATTCAGCAAGGAGTATGAGGTGATTGAGCTCGGAAGTTTCAACGTGATAGCAGAGATAGGTGAAGAAGATATCACTGTAAGGACGATCTATCCCATAGAGGTAAGGAACAGGTTCAACAAGACCCTTGCAAAGCTCCAAAAATTCCCAGTAAACATCCCGATAAGGCTAAAGAAGGTATACAAACTGGCAAAAACAATAATGGAACGGGAAAATAAGGATTATTTCATAGAGAAGAAAGTGATAGACCTCATGAGCCTAGATGATGACGAGATACCCACTATAGGTCTTGAGATAGAATGTGGAAGAAAGCAATGGGAACTAAACAGGGTTGAAGCAAAGCTGAAAGATCTGATGAGCATAAATCTTCCTATGATAAAGATAAGAGGCACAAAATTCCAGCACGATTCAAGAGTCCCCTATTATCAGCTTCATGATACTAATCCGTTCTCAGAATCAAGCACCTATAACGATTCCTACTACTACCATCATTATATATGGGATGTTTCTGATATCTCCTACAGGAACATGCACGTTTCCTTCAGCTATGACCAAAAATGGCCAATAGATATATATGCCAGGCCTAGTAGCGGAGGGATCCTAAAGGCAAATCCTCAGACGGCTGGAGGGATATTGTCTATGCTCTGCCTGAACATATGGCACTTCACCTATGACGTTGTCTTCCCGGTAAAAACTACAATAACTGATGACAGAACAGAAGATAATGAGCCTTACACATTTACCTTTGCATTCAAAGGCCAGATCAACCACAACACACCTCTGAGACAAAGTTTCTCCATAGAGACCTTTGAACCAAGGGATGCCTATATAGAGGAAGAATATTGTGCTGACGCCACCAATGAGGTAATCATCTATGCTGTTGATAAGGAATCAAAGAATGAGATAAAGGATGTAAACATTACATTCACCTGCGGAAGGTTCATTTGCAACATGGGAACCACAAAGCCTGATTGGGAAGAAGACACTACAGGGACCCCAAGGCTAAAGAAAAAATTCCCCTACTGTTCAAATGGAATAATAAAAGCCAACAAGCCAGGATATGAAGAAGGAATATCCTTTATAGAGACAGGCAGAAGGCCCAACACACCAGTAGAAGAGCGTAAAGGAGGAACATTCCTTGTAGATCTAAGGCCTGTAAAGGAATTTAATTTCTCAGTAAAGAAACACACCCTGTTAAACCAAGGAGCGATATCAGGAGCCAAAAGCCTTTCATCGTACGAAAAGGCTGTAGTGACTGTAATAAACCGGGAAGAGGCATTCGAATCCCATTCAACCTTCCCGCTGGATATGAACTCCCCATTGAAGCTGTTAGACAAAAGACAGGCAGAATATGACCTTGAGATATTCGTAATGGAAAACGATAAGATCACAGCAGGATACAAATCAGACTGGACAGTTACCACAGTGGACCTAAGAGGAAAGAACATAACCTTCCATGTTGTAGGAGATGATCTTGAAGACGAAGAAGAGACGTTCGAATTTTTCGGAAACCTGGTACAAAACTCAAGAAAGGTACCTTTCCCAGAGGTAAGATGAACAAAAAATTAAAGCAGATCATAGGAATCTTCCTTATAGAGTTGATAATATTCCTTCCAATAGCTATGGCTGACTCTCTTACAATAAGTAACGTACGGGCAGAAGATACCACTCAGATATCGACAAAGATAAGATGGGAGACAAACAACAATGCAGAGAGCTATGTAAGCTACGGAACCACAGAGGACCTAAGCCAGACCTCAACTTCAAGAAACTTCGTAAAGCACCATTCCATCTCCTTGCTCGATCTCCAGGAAGATACGGCCTACTTCTTCGCAGTTACCTCTGAAGATGGAGAGACACAGCTCACAGACGACAATAACAACAACCTCTACGAATTCACTACATTATCAAGAGAACCATTATTCATAAACGTAACAATACCTGAAAACCAGAATGAAAGAGAGCTGGACATAAGCGGCAGGAGCATAAGAGCAACAAGGATAAACCTATATGTAAACAACAATGCTCCAAGGAAGGTTAACGCAAACAACAAAGGCGTATTCTATTTCCCAGACCTTGCTGTAAACGAAGGCCCAAACACGATCAGGATAACAGCAGAATCACAGGGACAGACCATCGAAAAGTCATACTCAGTAAACATAGATACAGTAGATCCCATAGTTACATTAGAAGAGATACCATACATACTTGGTGAAGAACGAATAACAATAAAAGGAAGCGCAGATGAGCCTGTAACTATCTCATTCTATGTACAGACAGGAGAAGAGGATATAGATCCCCCTCCAAAGGTCCTCAACCTTACAAATACATCAGTTCAGCAAAATAGGGTTGACCTAAACTGGAACATCATAGAGGCAGAAGACTTCCAGCAGTATATTGTCTACAGGAACAACAGGCCCTTAGGCGTAGGCCCGGACTCAGGCTATAATGATTATTCAGATATACTAGCTAACTCAAACAGGACATACACATACCAGGTTGCTGCAATGGACAAGCACGGCAACATAGGAGAGAAATCTGATCCTTTAACAATAAGGACTCCAGCCGGAGGAAGAACCGATCTTCCCCAAGAAGATGTTGATATATATGAGAGCATAAACAGCCCTCAAAAGACGATCTCAGTTGATAGTGAATTCCAGGAGGATATAGATCTCGGAAGAAAGGATGGTTTCTATGATATAGCAATAATAGCAGAAGACATTGCAGGCAACCAGTGGCAGTATGAAAGTACTCATCTCCTGGATACCACAGACCCAGAGATAGAGATACTTTCTCCAAAAGGAAATGCCCAGATATATGAAAACTATGCAGACATGGTTACCATAAGGGGCAAGACAGAACCAGGAACCAGATTATACATGTATGTAAAAAGAACACCCTTTGGAGCCCTGGATAACGTTGCTGATATATCAGGATACCCAGACCAGATCCAGGACATCCCTGAAACAGACCTAAGGGCAAACTGCAGGCTGGAGATAGAAGGAGAGCAGCAGTGCAGCACACACTCTGATTACGAAACAGTGGCAGATGCCAATGGTTATTTCGAATTCGAGGATATTGATCTTACCTCTATGTGGGCAGGAGCATTAAGGATTACGCAATATCCAACCGGAGAGCCTTATTATGATGCAATAACAGAAAGAGAATTAAGGGACTTCCTTGAAAGCCAGGTATTCTTTGTTGCAGTGGACCCAGCTGGAAGAAGAGGCATAGAACAGGTAGATTATGAGATAGTTACCTGCTACTCCTCCTCCCTTGATTGGGATGCTATAGAGCTGATAGAATATCAATCTCCAACCTTCCTTAGCGCAGAACGTCTTAAAGAAGGGACCGAATCGATATATTTCTACTTCAACTTCACTTATCATGGACTGGGCAACGACGCAAGGATAACAAACCTAAGGGTAGAGAAGGCTTGCGGCAGAGGATACCTAGAAGGGCTGGAGGAGTATACCCACAGCTGCGAGATTCTTAGGTCCTGCAGTGAAAAACTAAGCCCAAACGGAAAAACAGCATATATCGCCTGCCCCCTCGGAAGGATAGAGGGGATGGAATCATGGTCAGATGATCAGTGGGAAAACTTCATCAATGGGGTAGCGAACGAGATGATCTTCCCGTTCAAGATGACCCTCTACTATGAAGAAGAGCTGGAGAACAACACCATAGATTATTCAAAGACCCATTATCTCTGCAGGGACGTTGCCTATGCTGTTGACGCAGTCAAGATTAATCCCAAAGAGGTGCTGCCTGATTGGCTCCTGTATGATTTTGTCGAGTTCCTTAATGAGACCATACACACGCTGAACGATTGGATAGACACCCTAAAGCAGATCCTGGAATGGACAGCAATTGCTTGTATTGTAAGCTTCTTTGTAAAATTTGTTACACAGATAGTTCGGAGGATAACCTGCAGCTATGATCGGTTCTTTAAGAAACTGGAACAGATGGGTGATTCAGATAAAGAAAGTGCTTGCAGAATGTGTATAGAGTCCCACGAAACCGCCCAGGTATTGGCAAAGTTCGACAATAAGCAGGATGTACAGGACCTCATAAGCGATACATGCCTTAAGGAATGCTACCCAAGCTGCTCTAATGCCTGGCAGTCAGAAGAAACCATGTACAAGACCTATAGATGGTCGTGTGACAGGGTTTTTGGACATCCTACCCCATCAAAATGGACAGAGAAATCCTCTGACACAGAGCTATACCAAAAGCTGTCTGAAGGAAAAAGCTGTTCCAATGACCAGTCTGTTCGGGGAAGGCCCCTAAGGGCAGTTGACTGCATAGCTGTTGAGGAAAAATACAGGATAAAAGGAACATTCAACAGGGACGAGAAATGCCTCGAGATAACCTCCCACTCAGGAAACAGGAGGACCGAAACCCTTTACCATATAGATGAGCCCTATTCAGAAGGAGAGTCTGTATACAAGATCAGCAAGATGGATACCTCTGCCCCTAGCTTAACTTATGACCTGGTGATTAAGCAGAACGAAGACAACTATATGGCCCCTATGGAGCAGAGCTGTGAACAGATATGTAAAGGGGAACTGACAGGAGAAAGGGTGCAGATAGGGCTTCAGACAGCAGGTGGAAAGATCCAGATGCAGGACAAGGATAATGTAAGATCACAGGTTATCGAAGAAGACGAAGAAGGCAACTATTATATGACCTTTGGATGCATAACTCCAAACCAATGCATCTCCTACAGAAGCGGAGATGTAAAGCAGCTACAGATAGAAAACAAGGACGAGTACGTTGATGTAAAGACCGCAGTCCCAATGGGATATACCAGGGATTGCTTTGATCCACAGTATGTAAGCGGGGACCCTGACCGAAGGATAGAATGCTGCTGCATAAATTCACAGGCAGGAGCAAGCCCGGAATACTTCCAGCCTGGAGACATAGAAAATAAGGATGGAGAATTCTCAAACGATGGATTTGAGAACATGAAATGGAGCTATAGGTATTCAAAGCTGGAGAAATCAGGGGGCTATAAGAACAAAAAATACAACCCAAACAGATACACTGATGGAAGGGACCAGATGGCATGTTTTGGCCAGAACCACTGGCTCTATGATGGGTTCTCAGGATCAGGCTCTGGCAATCTTCTTATAGTGGACCCTGCTGCCCAACACATCGCTGCATTCCAATGCCTGGCTATAAGCCATATACTGAATAGGCTCCAGCTGATCAAGAACATAATGGGCGCCTTGCAGAATTGCCTTCTGAGCATAAGGCTGACAGGAGAAGCAGACACAGGGGTATGCAAAGAGATATTCTCTCAATACATATGCTCGCTGATATGGAGGGTAATAAGCTGGTTTAGGGACGGCTGCCTGCCATTTGGGAAAGGAATAGATTTTACAAAAAGCGAGAACAAGATACTAGAGGCAGTCAGCATTGGCATGGACGGCATATGGGACTCTGTTGCAGACACACAACAGGAGCTGAACTCAGAATATGGAAATGCCCAGTTAAATAATCTCATCGGCCTTGGAGAACAGGACCTGGCAAGAAAGGTATGCCTGCTTGCCTTTGGTTATGATTGGGAGATGGATGCAGATTCTCTCTTAGATGTAGCATACCATACCCCTTATGCAACATTAGTACAGGCGGTTCTCCCTAGCAGGGAATACCTCACCTTTGATCCTACCACCTATTATGCAAAATATGATTACAGGGCATCATGGATGATAAACCCAGGATGTGACCTGGAGGGCTATGATGTCCATCTGGCATGTGTAACAAGAGCAGAGATGCAGAATAATGGCGACATAGACTGCTCCAAACAATCAGATCCTTACGGAAAGAATTGTGACTGCCTGGATATATCCCAGGACCAGGCTCCATCCACTCTATTGTTCTACCAAAGCAGGGGAAGGATAAAACAGAACGAGCTGCAGAATATCGACTCTTCCCAGATAACAGACAGGATAAAATCCTCTCCCTACAGGTATGACCACCTGGTCTTTAGGCTAAGGGTAGACAGGAACTTCGAAAGGAACGATGGAGATCCGTCAAAATGCTTCCCCACAGGCCACGAGGATGGCATCTTCTATTTCCCAATAACCGACAACTCTGCAAGAGACGTAGCTGGATGTCAGAGTGATATCACAAGCGGAAGGTTCTCCTGCAGAGAAGGCGCTTCTTTCTTCTATGAAGAAGGAAACGCGTGGTTCACCGAAATAAAGGTAGCAGATTCAACAACCACAAACATACAAAATCCCTTAGGAGCTACGTACTATGCAGGGGACACTCCCAGCATAAGTGCAGATATAAGATACCAGAAAGACTCAAGAAAACAATGCCTCATAACTAGATTATTCGACCAGGAACATAGGATTATTACCACAAGATTCGAAACCCTCAATGAAGGCCAGCTTGGAGGAGAAATCAGCCTGGGAAACCTCTACTCCCTTGGACAGGAACACATTACTGGAGGAGGATATGGATTTACAGTAGATTACGTGGATGAAAACGGAAGGACAATACCTGCAACAGCAAAACTGAAATACTCCCCTCAGGACAAAGCGACAAAGGAAGGAAACGGAGGCCCTCTGATATTCCTTGACGATTCAAGCAATGGGCAAGGGATCAAGATATCCAGAGACAGCACAGACACATACATATATGGAAACAGGCAAAAAAAGATCTCAGAATCATACTCTGGAGGAAACGCAGGAGGTAGGTTTGAGATTGAATTGGAGGATATGGGTGCTTCCATGACAGTTGACCGTGTATATCCGACCTCTGAAGGGAAATATGAGTTCTTTATCAGTTATATTGCAACACCCGAACACACATCAACCCTGGACCCAAAGTTCTACCTCTATCTAGACCTCAGAAATCCAAAAACCGCTGACGGAGACTGTGATGAGGTAGCTGGAGCAGGATACGACAACATACAAGGTGCCTTGGATGACTCCCAGATAATCGTCGCAAACGGGATAAAACAGAAGGTAGAAATTCCAATATACATAGTGCCAGGAGAAAGCTCCACAACCGAATGTGATTCAAAATATGAGAGAAGAGAACAGATATCTGGCACCAATAACCAATGTGCCTGCGCTGGTACAAGGATAAAAGACTGTCCTAAGGAAAACAGGGAAGATGACCCGGATGATGACTTCAGATACTGCTATGGTGTATGCAGGAAGTATCCAAGGTGTGAGTTCAACGAACCATTAAGCCTTCCTTGTGTATGTGATCCGAACATCGAAAGCAACCTCTATGATTGTGGGGGAAAATCAACAGGAGATGACTCAAGATTCTCAGGAATATCCAGGGAAGGATGGTATTGCTACGAACAGCAGGGCATCGGGCATCCAACATGCAATATAAACCCGCCTTCAGGAACACAGTCCGGCCCACAGGACCTAACGCCCCTATCAGTAACCTTAGAAAAGCCATATACAGGACTAGAGGTATTAAGAGGAGAAGACCTAAAGATCAGGGCGATTATAGAGGATGATATGCCTGATGGTGAAGAAGAGTATGAGATTGTAGTGAACGCAGAACCTATCAAAGCAGGCCAGAACATAGACAAGGAATCCAGATGGGTTATAGAATACGACCTAAAAGTAACCCAAGATCCTCCAAAAGTCCTAAACATATTTGTGAGAGGCATCGATGAATCAATGGCTTCAGGAAGCAAGACAATGGATAGCCGCACAGCAAGGGTAAATGTTGTTGCGCAGTACAGCCCATAAAATGCTAAAAAGTTCTATAAAAAAAACAATAAGGACTATTCGAAAGCATAAGTCTAAGGTATTGATAATCTCCTTCCTCCAGATATTATTCTTCCTTACCCTTAGTTTAATATTCCAGAATACGATCAATCCTTCTATGCAACATGCAAGGAATGCAGTGGAGTACTATGACAAGATAAACATAACAGAGGATTCAGGGATGTTCGGATATCTGGGGGAAGAACCAATGGTAATATACAGGAGCTACAATAAGATGATAGATTATATCAAGCTCACGGTCCTATTCTCTATTTTAGCTGTATTATTTGTCAACAGCTCCATATGGGCCCTTACAGACAGCCTTGTCAGGAAAAAGAAGATAGGGCAATTCTTCAGCTACATTGCAAATTATGGTATTATCACAGTTGCAGCAATTCTTCTCTTCTACATATTAATATTCAAGGCACTAAAATCTTCATTGGTCAATCTTGGATACAGCCTACTGCCTCTAATGGGGAGCCTTATGGTACTAGCAGCACTCCTCTACCTTCTATACCTAAGCTACGCACTGATCCAAAAAAGAAAGATAAAGGAAATCCTTAAGATAACCTTGAGTTCAGCAGTAAAAAAATTTTCAAAAGTAATAATAATATATCTTATAAACATTCTTGTAATAGCCTTGTCTGCCTTCCTTGTATATCTGACAATAGAAGCCCACATGATCTTTTTGTCTGTAACAATTATATTACTAATCCTAAGCTTTGTCTTTACAAGGTTATTTTTGATAATATCTGTAAACAGCTTGATTAAGAAATAATTACTCCGCACCAGATCCTCCTTCTCCCCCTGTATCACCCCCTCCTTCATCCCCGCTTGGAGCCTCTCCAGCAGCAGCACATTCAGCAGTACAAGCTTCAGTCTCTCCTTCAGTAGCAGCCTCTTCTGCACAAATCTTACTATCATATCCTTTATTTTCCTTCTCACTGGCCTCTGCGATTGATTCCATCCTTTCAGCAACATAATCCCTTACTTCATTATCATCCGTTATCCCCATCTCCATTCTAGCCTCTGCCTCTAGGATCATCTCAAGCTTTCCTCTGTCCGAATGATACATCTCAGAATACCTATCCACTGTAGCGATGTCATGATCTAATCTCCTGACCATCCTCTCGTATCTCTCTCTAGAATGTTTATTGGTTGCAGCCTTCTCCAAGGACAGATAATAATCTCTGACTGTTGTTTTGGTCGCCTTTTCCTCAGCTATATCACTAAAACGAGGTTTCAGCCCCCTAAAAAGATGGGTGAACTCCTCAGCAATAATCGCTTCCATAAGCTCATTAGTATCCATATCATGGTGCTTTGCCTCATTCTCAATAATCTTAAAATAATCCCTGTTGGCCTTTATCCCAACACTTCCATCGATATACTTGACAACCTCGAATATAGTCTGATCATCAACAAACCCTATACCTACAACATCAACATCTTCAGCATTATATCCCCTATTATTCAGATAAGCAGCTAACCCATAACCATCCTCGCTCTGCATATAATTCACAAGACGTGCCCTGAAATCATGCTCTAGTGTAAGGTATAACCCTGTATCCCTCATATTCAGCTTTGCATGAGTTCCAGTAACCTTAACCCCCCCTACATTAGCCCTGTTATCCTCACCTTTTGCAGGAACTATTAATCCTATGGAATCGACTCTTGGAACACTCTCTAGTATCTCATTAGGAGCCATCCACGCATCCATAAAATCAGCTCGGTTATCCCTCATATAGAGTTCTCCATAATCTTCCTGTCCACCCATCATTATATCAATCGTATATTCAAGAGGATCATAGACAGGAATCCTAGAATCATCATACCTGGGAGTACATTTAGCAAAACTCCCCGGTCCTTCTATTATGCTATATCCCATATACTACTAAGCGGTAGTTAATCAATTTATAAACTTTACGGTTTTAGAACTAGATAAAACATAATAAAGATAATATAAGAAAAAACCAAAATATTAAGCAGCTCTTCTTCCTTCCCTATATCTGGTATAACTCTGCTGGACAGATTCTCCCAGTGCCCTATTAATAGCCTCTGCACTAGCATAGCTCCTTACCCTTTTCTCAGATTTCTTTTGCTTTAAAGCCATATTAACAAACTTCCTGATATGTCCTTTAGGTGTTGCATGGGCCATGTAATCATCTTCAGATACCAATCCCTGAATAGCTTCAGTTAGAGGATGGCCTGCTTTTCTCCCAGCTAACTCATTAAGAATCTGATCAACATCAGAAGCAGAATACTCAGTTAATCCCTCTCGAAGCTCTCCTATAATCTCATTCCTTAGCTGCTGCTCATTTGTAATATCATAATTATTCCTTAGGTGTTGTTTGATCTTGGTCTGTTGTTCTTTTGTGAGATCCTTCCACTCCCTAACCTTCATAAGGTCCCTTTGGCTCATACCCACCTCAGTTCCCAGGTGCTTAACAATCGCCATGTATAGTGCATCCTGGGTCTTATGTTTATTGCCAACACCCTCCTTTATATCAGTCAGGTGCTGCTCAAAAGAATTATTATAATCGTCCATTGCAGTGGCAATGTTGCCATAATGGACTTTATACTTGAAATCAGCTTTTCCCAAGGATCCATCATCAGCAATTTCTCTTTGAACTATATCGCTAAGAGGCTCATCTTCAAGTAAAGCTGCCCTTACATCCTCTTTTGTCTTACCCTTAAATTTAACTGGCATATCAAATCACCTTCTATAATTATAACTATTTATTCTTTCTTATTACACATTAAAATATAAACCTTTCGGTTTTCAGTAGTCGTTATGGGTAGTAAAAAACAGTAAAAGCAACAGGTATGATCAGATTACCTTATACTTTACAAAGATCCGAAAAAGCTTCTGCTTTTTCGATACCTTTATATACATTACACTTAATTCCCTTAATATCAATAATAAGGGTGGTATCATAATGGCTAAAAAAACAAAAGATCAAAAGACAGATAATTCTAAGGAAAATTCAAAACCAGAAGGGATGGCAGCAAAGCTACCTCCTGGACCAGCACAGCCTCCTCCAGGTATGCCGAATATTCCACAATTGACAAAGGAGCAGGAAGCAAAGCTCAAGGAGATAAAGGCAAAACTTGAGAAATTCCAAAAGAAAGTGATCGAAAAGTTCGACAAATACATCATGGGCATTGCCCTTATGCCTCCGCCAAAGCCAAAGGAAGGAGAGAAGATAGACAAGGATAGGATCAACGTATTGGTCTTGATTGATGATTCTGACAGCAAGAAGATGTCCAAAGTAGAGCTGAAGAACAAGCTTTTGGCTATAATGGACAAGATAGCACAGGAGATAGACAAGAACATCTATCCGGATGCATTATTATTATCAGAACTGTGGCAGAACTGTTATGATGGAAAATATGACCTGCTGCAGCTGATCGCACTTTCAGCGCCTGTTTATGACACAGGTATGCTTCAGGCAATCAAGATAGCAGAAGTACACAAGAACATGGTCCTGAAGAAATTCGAACGTTATATAGTATCATACGTCTTAGCAGGTTCCCTTATCCAGGGAAGAGCAACAAAAACCTCAGATATAGATGTATGGATTGTGATAGATGACACAGATGTAAAGAGGATGACAAGGGCAGAGCTCAAAGACAAGCTAAGGGCCATAATCATAGGCATGGGAATAGAAGCAGGAGAGATTACAGGAGTAAAGAACAAGATAAACATCCAGGTATATATACTAACAGACTTCTGGGATTCCCTAAAAGAGGCAAATCCAATAATCTTCACATTGTTAAGAGACGGAGTACCATTCTATGACAGGGGGATATTCATGCCATGGAAACAGCTTCTAAAGATGGGAAA
>JANQNH010000004.1 GCA_028279655.1 Candidatus Nanoarchaeia archaeon
ATGCTAAAAGAAAACAGGATGTACACCATAGGAGATCCCCTCCTAGCAATAAAATTCAAACCAACCCTTCACCCGCTCAAGGACTTCCTGGGCATAAAGATCATAGAAACCCCTGGCCATACAAGGGGAAGCATCTGCTTATACTATGAAAAAGAAAAAATCCTTTTCTCAGGAGACACCCTCTTCTTCAATGGTTTTGGTAGGATTGACTTTCCATTCTCAGACCCAGGAAAGATGGAAGAGAGCCTGGAAAAGATCAAGAACATAAAATACAAGATACTTGCCCCAGGCCATGATTACTGAATATTCTGTTCTTAGGTATTTTAAGATACCCCAAAACTTTTAAAAAAATGCAAAACCCTATATCAGATGGGGATAATAAATGGACTAAGAAGAAAGATAATGTATTCGCTTATTAGCCTGGCTCTTCTTTCTGGTTGTTCGACTCAATACGTACAAAAAGCAGTACAAAGGGTAGCTTTAGCAGGCCAGAATCAGGTTGTACGGGTAGGACAAAGGATGAGAGAGGAGGCAGAAAAAAAGCCAGAGATAATAGACTTAGCAGCTTACGTTGAAAAGAACGCAAGCGACAAGCTGAGTTCATCAAGCATACAACTTCTAGGACTCTACTATGGAAACAACATACCTGGAGAGATGACAGGCCCAATGGGGATCTCAGCATTCTCAAGAGATGACCCTTTTTTTGAGATACATGTTAGAGACCTATATAGGCATACCTTCGGCAATCCTTTTGAAGATGCCTACAAGGATTATTATGATGAACACATAAAGGATGAATTTCTTAGCTTCCTGGAGCAAAACATACCCTTGTATGGTTCTATTGTCTCCCATTTCGAAAACGAATCAAGAAAAAGAAAGCAAAGTGGGGATAAAGACAGTAAAGACAACCCATATATCACTATTGGGGATTCCCATCTAAGTGCTAGCCCATCTAATGGAGGAACAGCAACCTTCGAACTTGAAGACATTTTGCTGTTTGGATGGAAACTTGAACAGACTAAGATACGTGGAGGTAAAAACATGGTAGAATTGGGGTTGGAGCATAGCATATGGGATTGGTATAATGGAATTTCCTACACAAGAAGGGATTACCACAAATCCTCTGATGAATGGGAGATAGCAGTAAGCAGGCCATTTTGGGATAATCAGGCACATCTCACAGTATGTTTTTCACATGTAAATGATTTCATAGGGTCAGATAAGGATATATGGTTGATTAATGTAAATTATATTGGACCTACAGAGACAATGGCCCCTATCGTTGATGCTGTAAAGTGTACCTTAGACCATTATTTCCATGGAAGCATTAAATTGATAAACTATATAAATCCAGTAAACTTACTTCTTCCAGCTAAATGATAAAAAACTTTGAGCCAAGGCTTTACCAACAAACAATATTCAATACCTGCACAAGCAAAAATACATTAGTTGTACTTCCAACAGGGATGGGTAAGACAAATATATTCCTTATGCTAGCTGCACATAGATTAAAGCTATACCCAAAAAGCAAGATACTTTTCATAGGGCCCACAAGACCTTTGATTGACCAATATCTGGATGTCTTCAAAAGACATTTTACCATAGAAGAAGACCAGATGGCAGTGTTCACAGGCTATGTTAAGCCAGAGAAAAGGGCAGAGCTATGGAAAACCGCAAGGATAATCTTCTCCACACCCCAAGGGCTGGAAAATGATGTTATCTCAAACAGGATCAGCCTGGAAGACGTTTCTCTATTGGGTGTAGATGAAGCCCACAGGGCTACAGGTGACTATGCCTATGTATGGCTTTCCCAACAATATGTAAAAAGAGCAAAATACTCAAGGATTCTTGCCCTAACTGCTTCTCCAGGTTCTGAAATAGAAAAGATAGAAGAGATATGCAGGAACCTGAGCATTGAACAGATTGAGGTAAGGACAGACCAGGATGCAGATGTAAGGCAGTACATCCAGGAGATAAAGATAGACTGGGTGAAGGTCAAACTACCGGCAATATTCAAAGAGATACAGAAACATCTTGCACTGTTCATAAAAGACAGGACAGGGAAACTCAAGAAATGGGGGGTATTGCATAGAAAGGACTACCAGTTAAAGTTCGTCAACAAAACAGACCTGTTAAAGTTACAGGCAGAACTAAGAGGGAGGGCTGCCCAGGGAGGAAGAGACTTCACAATATGGCGTTCTATATCTGTGCTTGCAGAGATAATGAAGATCCAGCACGCAATTGAACTCCTGGAGACCCAGGGAATCGTCGCCTTACACGCATACTTTGAAAAGCTACAAAAAGACGCAGTGAGCGGAAAGACAAAAGCTATAAAGAATCTTGTCAAGGACATAAACTACAGGAGCGCATTGATAAAGACAGAGAGATTATTCGAAGAGAAGATACAGCATCCAAAGATGATAGAGCTAAAAAGGATAATCAGGGAGGAAATAGGCAATAACAAAGACCTCAAGCTTCTCATATTCAACCAGTACAGGGATAATGCAGTGAATATCGTAAGAGAACTGAACACAATCCCAGATATAAGGGCTCAGCTCTTTGTTGGACAGACAAAAAAAGGAGAGACAGGCCTTACACAAAAAGAACAAAAGGAAGTCCTGGATAAGTTCAGACAAGGAACATTCAATATTCTTGTGGCAACATCGGTAGGTGAAGAAGGACTTGACGTTCCCAAGGTGCCGTTGGTAATATTCTATGAGCCTATCCCTTCTGCAATAAGGACCATACAAAGAAGGGGAAGGACAGGAAGGCACGAATCAGGAAAGGTGATAGTGCTTATGGCACTGGAAACCAGAGACGTGGGGTATAAATGGTCTGCCCACCACAAGGAAAAAAGGATGTACAGGACCCTGGATAAGATCAAGAAAAAGCTAGGTATAAAATTCTCAACACCTCCAACCTTAGAGAGATACGCCAAAAAAGAAGAGGAAAAGTTCAAGGTAATCGTAGACCACAGGGAAAAAGGCTCCCAGGTGATAAAAGAGCTTATAGAGCTTGGGATAAAGATATATCTGGAAAAACTGGATCATGCTGATTACCTCCTTTCTTCAAGGGTAGGGGTTGAGTTCAAGACAAATGAAGACTTTGTAAACTCCTTGATAGACGGAAGGCTCCTCCAACAGATGAGAGAACTGAAAGAAAACTTCGAAAGACCCCTGGTCATAGTTGAAGGAGAAGAAGACATATATGCAATAAGAAATGTTCATCCCAACTCTATAAGGGGCATGTTAGCTACCATATCTATCAGCTATGGAATCCCCATAATATTCACCAAAAACTCCAAAGACACAGCTTCCTTTCTAAAGATAGTTGCAAAAAGAGAGCAGGAAGATGAAGGCTCTGACTTCACACCACACACAACAAAAAGAGAGATGTCATTAAAAGATTGGCAGGAGTATATAATCAGCGCCCTCCCTGGTGTCGGATCGACACTGGCAAGACCTTTATTGCGAGAATTCAAGTCCGTAAAGAACATAATCAACGCAGACCATGAAGATCTACAGAAAGTAGGAAAGATAGGGCCTATAAAAGCAAAGAAGATAAAGGATGTTGTTGATAAGGATTATGAGATTTAATTTTGTAATTGAAGCGCCTTTTCTCCTCTTTCAATCATAGATGGGTCCAAAAAAGCATAATTGCCTAAAGCCACTCTCTCTAAAGAACGGCCGTCTGATACCAAGGGAGGAACAAAAGAATGATAGAGTTCTGTATGATTCAATACCACATCAGGAAGGTTATCTCCTTCAAGACGAACCTCCTTAAGACCTCTCCTCTCAGGATTATCAGACTCATCCCCCCTATACACTCTTTTAATTTCACTTCCCTCAGGAATCTCAATTGCGCCCTGTCCACCAGAAATGATCTCAGAATACTTAACAAGCTGCCAGAATTCCTCTTCCTTACCACCTAACTCTTTAAAGACCCACAATCTTTCAAGAACCCCAGGAGGAATCTCCCTATGGTCTTTTCTGTCTGTAATTCCCTCGGGAAAGATAGCAGAAGTTCTTTTTCGATATTTTGAATAGGTGATTATCTGTTTCAAAGATTGGTTACCATTAAAAGGTTCTTTATAATCTCTCGGCTCACTGACTGTAATATATCCCCAATCCAATTTATACTTAACCATATTAGCTAGACCCAAAGCTACCTTATCTCTCTCCAAAAGGTCGCCATGTCTTATAGCTCTCCTTACCCTATGTATTGTTTCTAACATTTAAACTAAATGAAATTTGCATCTATTTAAAAACCCTATGTATTTAAAATAAAGAATAGAGATATAACAACCTCTAACCTAAGAAAAAGAAATCCTCATAAGATAACTATCATATCACTTCTATTATAGAGTCCA
Source organism: Candidatus Nanoarchaeia archaeon (assembly GCA_028279655.1). Classification (GTDB taxonomy): domain Archaea; phylum Nanobdellota; class Nanobdellia; order Woesearchaeales; family JACPBV01; genus JAHWHQ01. The sequence goes on from JANQNH010000004.1 coordinate 4,370, forward strand.
CCTCATTATCTAGTCCTTCAGCTATCTCAATATCTTTACCATAAAGAATAACTCTCTCCGTCCCAAGATTATTTATTACTCTCACTAAATCTGTAAGATCATTTGAATCAAGCTTTATCAGGGTTCCCTCATAAGAGTCTGGAACCTCTGCATCCAAGACTACAGTAACAACCTGATTATCTTTCTCTTCTAGCACATTAAAATTTGGTGTCTTAACATAAACCTTAGATGTAGTACCACAGATCACTACTTCCTCAGAAAGATCCTCTCCAAGATTCACCGGAGAAAGCAGGATAACAAACACCAACAAAAATACCAATTTACGCATAATACCACCCCTTTAACCTTAACCAAGAAATAGGTAATTTAAATATGTTTGGATTTTAAACATTCATAGACCTTAGTCTTTTAACCCTTTCTTTAACAGGAGGATGCGTTGCAAATATCTTGAAAAGCCCTCCCCCACGAAAAGGATTACATATAAAAAGATGAGCTGTAGTCTGTGTTGTAGAACTAGGCCGTAAAGAGAATCTTTGTGTAGAACCCTCTAATTTCTCTAAAGCATCTGCCAGACCATAACCAGAATGCAAGAGCTTAGCTCCAGACTCGTCAGCCAAAAACTCTCTAGACCGGGATATCGCCATCTGTATTATTGCCGCAAGAATCGGAGTAAGAATCGCTAATACTAAAAGCTCAAGTCCGCCACTATCCCTATCCCTTCCTCCAAAGCCACCAAAGATAGCCGCCCACCTGGCCATAAACGCAACATATGATATAACGCCTGCAATTGTAGCTGCAACAGCCTGTATAAGAGTATCCCTGTTCTTTACATGGGAGATCTCATGTGCGATAACTCCTTTTAACTCATCCTTACTAAGCAGATCCATAATTCCCCTAGTAACAGCTACTGCAGCATGTCTAGGATTTCTACCAGTAGCAAAGGCATTTGAAAAAGGAGCATTAATGATATAAACCTTAGGTATTGGAATGCCAGCAAGATGGGCAACATCAGCCACTATCCCATAAAGCTCAGGCTCGTCTGATTCCTTAACTTCCTTGGCACGATACATTGCCAAAACTATCTTATCAGAGAACCAATAAGAACCAAAGTTCATCACAATTGCAAAAATCAAAGCGATAGTCAAACCCTGCATCCCTCCGACTAAGTTACCTACCCATAACAATAGTCCAGTAAGTAACCCCAACAAAACAACTGTTCTGATCTGGTTTCCAACTGCCATATTAATCAATTAACACTCCGTTATTTAAATATTTAATCTTTAAGCCTGCCAATATAGCTGTCCAGTCCCTCAATCTGACGAAGATTAGTATACCTAAACAAAAAGTTCCTAAACCTATTATCAACCTTGATCCCGAACCTGCATAGGTCATGATTCAACTTTCCATAAAGCTGCTTCCCTTTCTTATCCAGATCAGTCAATATAATGACCTCCTTCCCTTTCTCGATAAGACTCTCAACAACCTTATACAAGGGTCGTTTATTCAGCTGAACAACCTTGACAATCCCTAACCTACGCAAAGCAGCTCGATCCTCTTTACCCTCAACTACCACAATCTTATCAGAATCCCTTATCCTCTCAATCCATTCCAATAAATTAACCTTTTCTTCCATCTTCCACCAAAATAGAAATTCCAACAACATGGGTGAAAAGATGAGTGTAGAGGAAAAAACCATACTTCGTAGGGTTTTTTCCTTTACTCATAGGGCATGCAAAGCACGACCGTGTTTGAACCCAATGTTGTTGGAATTTCATCAAGAGCATTATTTAAACAATTGTTCAAGTCAGTATTATTATTGTGGGTTTCTTAATTAAAAATAATTTATAACAATTACCAAAAGAAAAAGAATATAAACTATAAAAACCTGCCCATTATCTCTATGATAACTCTCAGTCAGATTCTAAAGCTATACAAAAGAGAAGATGTACAAAATGAGATAATAGAGAACGCCAAGGACAGAGAGATAGCTATAAAATTCGGAGACAAAGGCTTTGGAAAAAGACCAGACATACTGAAGTATCCAAACGATATCCTGGAGCTGGCAAAACAAGGGGCCACATCATTTCATGGATCTGAGGAGTTATGGAAAAACCCCCTCCAGCTGGATCCAATGATGAAAAAGAAAGATATTGATGATCTAAGGATGGGTTGGGATCTTGTTTTAGATATTGATTCTATTGATTTTGAATTCTCAAAGATAATCGCAGACCTGATAATAAAAGCATTAAAGCTGCATGGAATAACCTCTATAAGCTGCAAGTTTTCGGGAAATAAAGGATTCCATATTGGTGTTCCGTTCGAAGCCTTTCCTACATCTGTAAATGGGATTGAAAGCAGGCTATTGTTCCCAGACGGAGTCAGAAGGATTGCAGAATATCTCATATATTATATAGACAGCAAAGAGATGGACCTTGCATTCACAAAGAAATTGCTTGAAAAAAACGAAAGAGAGAAAGAAAGTATAGTAAATAAGATAGGTAAAAAGAAAGAGGATGTTATCAAAAAGATCTGCAAAAGCTGCAAAAGAACAATCCCAAAGAAAGAGACATTCTATTTCTACGGCTGCAACAAATGCGGCCACACAGAAAGGTCAAAAACACCCCACACTGCAATAAGATGCAAGAGATGCAAAGCATTGATGAAAAGAATAGATAGGATGGGCTCTGTAACAAAGAGCAAGGACTTTGCAGACTCCAAAAAGAAAGAGACCTGTCCTTTCTGTAATTCCTATGAGCTGTACACCCATATAGATCCATCTGCATTTATAGAGGTAGACACCTTGCTCATAACGTCAAGACACCTCTACAGGATGCCATACTCCTTCAACGAAAAGTCAGGATTGGTATCTGTACCTATAAACCCCAACAAAGTAATGCAGTTCAGGAAAGAGATAGCAATACCAAAAAATGTAAGGGTATCTAAATACAGGTTCCTAGATAGAAAAGATGTAAAAAAGAACGAAGCAAAGAAACTGCTTGTCCAGGCATTTGACTATAACCTTAAGCAGGAAGAGACAAAGCAGGATAAAGAGATTAAATACGAAGATTTTGAAGAAGCAGTTCCAGAGCAGTTCTTCCCGCCGTGCATATCAAAGATCCTCACAGGAGTACAAGACGGCAAGAAAAGAAGCCTGTTCATACTGACAAACTTCATGAGGTCTGTAGGTTGGAGCTATGACCAGATAGAAAAGAGACTCGAGGAATGGAACAAGAAGAATCCAGAGCCATTAAGGGAAGTCCTCCTAAAAGGCCAGCTCAGATACCACAAGCAGAAAGCAAAGAAAATCCTGCCGCCAAACTGCCAGAATTCCATGTACTACAAGGACTTCAGGGTATGCATCCCGGACAACCTATGCCCAAGGATAAAAAATCCTGTCAATTATGCAAGGGTTAAGACAAGATATTTGAAGAAAGGGAAGAAATCAAAGAAATAGTTCTCTATTATATATTTCTCAGAAGGTAAAAACATATATATTTTACAGAATTCCCTAGGTATTAATATGGGGGGAAAGCTACGTAGTTGCATTGTTACTGAAGTTGATAACCAAGGGGCCTGGTTAGTTCCTAGGGGCTCAGATCCCAGCGATAGGTACATTGCAAGTATATCTACCTTAGATGACCTAATAGTCAGACCAGGACAATATTTCCGTGCAAGACTAAAGGAAGGAGAAGAACCCTGGGATAGTGGTACCGCCCTTGAAGTTATGATCGATAAGAATAACATACCTCAAGGAGAAAAAAGAGGCATAATCACAGATTATGATCCAAGAACTGAAGAATGGATAATTGCAGCAGTCAGAAAGAAAAAGAAACAAAGATACGGAAGGGGAAGCCAAGTGAACTTTCACGTAGGATTTCCAATTAGTAATATAACAGATGATATATTAGCAGCTCAATTACAAGATGGCAACCAACCTAAAGATATAGTAATATATGAGGTAAGTGAAACAAGTACAGGACTAAAAGCAGTTAATGTAAGATTATTAAAAAGAAAATATAGGGGCAAGATCAGAAATATAGGGCCTGACGGCCAATATGCATTTTTGACAATTGAAGATGGACCTGAACCAATAAAAGAAGATGTTTTTCTTAGAAGAGAGGATGTTTATAGCCCTGATGGGCCTCCAGTATTTGCCCAAAACCAGGTATATCTTCTAAATTTGACTGACGGAGAAAAAGGACTTAAAGCAATAGATGCTATAATAGATAAAGAAGTCAGATTAAGAGGATTAGGCATAGTTATATGGGCAGATACCAACGAAGTAGGCATAGAATTTTCAAATGGTGAAACAGGATATGGTTCAAATCCTGGTGGTCTAGAGAACGGCAATATGGTAAGTTATGCTAGATCTCCGGTTAGCATGGAGGTTGAACAAGTTGCAAAAGAAACCGGAGGAGAAACCCTTGGTTGCATAATTAAGTATAATCCTAGAACAAAAAAAGGGAGCATAATCCCTGCAGAAGGCCATGGAGAAAGATACTGGGGAAGAATTGCAGAATTTGGTCCAGATGATGTCTTTCCAACATCCATGGAAATCTATGAAGGCCGACCAGTAATGTACGATCCTGGTGGAGATTTTGATAATGTAACAGCATCCAATGTACTTTTACTTGACAGAGAAACGCATTTACCTGGTATTCGAACGGATTGTGAAGGATACATAGACGATATGGAAACTGATAGAGGGTTTGGTTTTATTGAAAGTGATGAAAGACTATTTTTTCACAGAAGCAACTACTATCGTAAGGATGCTGATAGGTGGGGTTTTGGGGATGATCCTCCTGAAGAAGGCACCCGTGTTTCTCATGGAGTAATGCAAACCCATAAAGGACCAGCAGCATTTAATGTAAGGCTGATTGATAATTAGAAATCTAGAGGAAAAAATTACAGTAACATTTATAAAGGGCCATATACTCTCAATACTCCTCAGTAATAGTGTACCTAAGGAAATTACGTACATTTCATAAAAAAGCCTGAAAAGGGACCTTTTCAGTACAGAATGTTTCTACTAAAGGTTTCAATAAAAGGCTTATTTATAACATATAACTCACTGAAAGAGGCTATGCTGTCTCATATGTGAGGTGAAGAAAGCAGACCTAAAAAATGCCTACAACAAGAAGACCAAGATTCGGAAGTCTGGCCTATCACCCAAGGAAGAGGGCCAAGAGAGCTGTAGCTAGAGTTAGGTCTTGGGCTGAAACAAAGGATTCTAAACTACTGGGTTTTGCTGGCTACAAAGTGGGTATGACTCATCTGATGATAACCGACAACAACCCAAATTCAATGACCAAAGGGGATACAATCTCTGTGCCGGCGACAATCATCGAATGTCCCCCCCTCAAGGCTGCTTCTATCCGTTTTTACAAAAAGACCATTGATGGTCAAAAAGTTGTTTCTGATGTTTTCTCTGAAAATCTTGACAAGGAATTGGAAAGAAAGATCACAATCCCAAAGAAAAGAAAAAAGATAGAGGATATAAAAGACTTTGATGATATAACTGTTATGGTGTATACTCAGCCAAAACTTACTGGAATAGGTAAGAAGAAACCTGAATTGTTTGAGATGGCAATAGGAGGAAAAAAGGAAGAAAAGGTTAACTATGCAAAAAACATCCTGGGAAAAGAGATCCACATAAAAGATATAGTACAAGATGGGATACAACTTGATATTCACGCAATAACAAAAGGAAAGGGGCTCCAAGGCCCTATGAAAAGGTTTGGGATAGGAAGAAAAAGACACAAATCTGAAAAAGGAACCAGGAATCCAGGTTCTCTAGGAGGCTGGAAAGGACAAGTCAATATAATGTGGAAGATCCCTCATGCAGGGCAGATGGGATATTTCCAGAGGACAGAATACAACAAGTGGCTTCTGAAGATAGGAGATAAAGGTGAAGAGATAAATCCAAAAAGCGGATTCACAAGATATGGATTGATAAAGAATCCTTACATCCTAGTCAAAGGCTCTATCGCTGGGCCTAAAAAAAGATTGATTAGATTTAATATGGCTACCAGAGAAAATAAGAACATACCAAAAGAGGCTCCGCCAATAAAACAGGTTATACTATAAAATGGAAGTAAAAGTCTTAGATACAGAAAACAAGGAAAAAGGTAAGGTAAAACTGCCAGCCCAGTTTGAAGAAGAGATAAGACCAGATATGATAAAAAGGGCAGTCCTTGCTATCAAATCCCACAAAAGACAGGTTCACGGAGCATCACCAGAAGCAGGACTGAGGGCTTCTGCAAAGATATCAAAGAGAAGGCATAATTATAGGGGAATGTATGGTTTCGGGATCTCAAGAACCCCGAGGAAGATCCTCTCAAGAAGAGGAACAAGGATGAATTGGCAGGGAGCCATAGTTCCAGGAACAGTAGGTGGAAGAAGGGCCCATCCTCCTAACGCAGAAAAGAGCTGGTGGCAGAAGATAAATAAGAAAGAGAGAAAAACAGCAATAAGATCTGCTATCTCAGCCTCAATAAAAAAAGAACTTGTAGAAGAAAGAGGGCACAAGGTATCTAACTATCCTTTGATAATTGACGCTGCTTTTGAAAATATGGACAAGACAAAGAACGTTAAAGATACGCTAAATAATCTGGGATTACAGGATGAGCTAAAAAGATGTGAGATCAAAAAGGTTAGGGCAGGCAAAGGAAAGACAAGGAACAGGAAATACAAGAAAAGGAAAGGACCACTGATAATAGTGTCAAAAGAGTGTAAGTTATCAAGATCAGCAAATAACATACCCGGAATAGACATTTGTGAAGTAAAGAACATCAATGCTGAGTTGTTGGCTCCTGGAACAGTTCCAGGAAGGTTAACATTATGGAGCAAACCAGCAATAGAATTGATGGAAAAGGAAAAACTATTCATGTGATCAAGATGGACATGTACGAAGTTATAAAACATCCGTTGTCGACAGAAAAGGCAATAAGGCTTATGGAAAGTGAGAACAAGCTTTTGTTCATAGTAGACAAAAAAGCAACCAAAAAGGATGTTAAACAGGCAGTAGAGAAGATGTTCAAAGTAAAGATAGAAAAGGTAAATACGCTGGTTGGACCTGACGGCAAAAAAAGAGCATATGTCAAGTTCGCAGCTGAAAATCCTGCCATTGATGTGGCAACACAACTGGGACTGATGTAAGATGGGAAAGAATCTGATTCAACAAAAACGCGGAAAAGGATCATCTACTTATAAGGCTCCTAGCTTCAGGTATAAAGGAAAGGTTGCATACGCAAAAAATAAGGCCAAACTAAGTGGGAAAGTTATTGATTTTATTCATTGTCAAGGGCACAGTGCACCTCTGGTAAGCATAAAATATGAAGATGGGGAAAAGGTATTGTTGCCTGCTCCAGAAGGTATAAAGCTTGGAAGAGATGTCGCTAAAGGTAGTGGGATTTCTGCCAATGTAGGAAACGTACTGCCATTGAAGGATATACCAGAAGGAACACAGGTATACAACATAGAAAGCCTGCCAGGAGACGGAGGAAAATTCGTAAGATCCTCAGGAGGAACAGCAAAAGTATTATCAAAAATCAGGGACAAGGTCACCTTACTATTACCTTCAAAAAAAGAGAAGGAGTTCAATTCAGAGTGCAGAGCTACCGTAGGGACCATAGCAGGTTCTGGAAGGAAAGAAAAGCCTTTCTTAAAAGCAGGATTCAGGTATCATGCTATGAGGGCAAAGAACAAGCTGTATCCAAAAACCTCTGGCGTTGCTATGAACTCTGTTGCACATCCGTTTGGAGGGTCAAGCAGCCACAGTAAAGGGAAGGCTTCTACTGTATCCAGAGATGCTCCACCTGGAAGGAAAGTTGGAAAGGTAGCAGCTAAAAGAACAGGTTGGAAGAAAGGAAGATAAAAATGGCAAAAAAAGAATTCACATATAGGGGAAAGACAGTAGAAGAATTAAAGGCCCTGAGCCTTAATGAGTTCATGGAACTTGTTCCTGCAAGAGAGAGAAGAAGCTTAAAAAGGGGATTCACAGAACAGCAAAAGATACTACTTAAGCGAATTAGAGCAAAAAAGAAGAACATAGAAACCCACTGTAAGGATATAATCATACTGCCAGAGATGATTGGCATTACTATAAGGATACATAAAGGAAAAGAATTTGTCCCAGTGATGATTCAAGAAGAGATGGTCGGACATTATCTGGGAGAATTTGTTACCACAAGAGGAAAAGTGGAGCATTCGGCCCCAGGAATCGGTGCAACCAGAAGCTCTGCAGCCCTATCCGTAAAATAAAATGGCTCAGAAATATTCAACAGAAAAATATGATAAGGAAAACATGGCTCGTGTAGTTGGTAGATCCCTTCCTATATCGACAAAATTTTGCATTGAGATATGCAATATGATAAGGAACAAGAGTACAGAGAATGCAAAAAAGATACTGCAGGATACGATCGAAGGAAAAAAGGCAATACCGTTCAGGATATTCAACAGAGACCTAAGCCATAAAAGAAAGATTGGGCCAGGAAGATACCCAAAGAAAGCAGCCATTGAGATAGTTAACCTGTTGGAAAGCGCAGAGGCAAACGCCCAGTTCAAGGGGCTAAACACATCAAACTTATTTATCACCCATATAAATGCCCATCTGGCAAGCAGGCCATGGCGATATGGGCGTCAGAGAAGAAGGAAGGCAAAAAGAAGCCATGTTGAGATAGTGGTTGCAGAGAGAAAAACACAGGAGACACCTAAAGAGAACAAGACACAAGCCAAGAAAGAAGAAAAAAAGACCCCTCCAAAAGAAAAAAAGGAGATTAAGAAAGAGGATAAAAAAACCGTTCCTGAACAAAAGAAACAGGATTCCAAGAAGGAGCCTGAAAAAAAGGAAGATAAAAATACAAAAGCAAAGGAAGATAAAAAATGATCGAACGAAAATTTGTAACCGAGAAGATAAAGGAGTTCCAAATACAGGAACACGTCAGAAGCGGCCTTAGGAACTCTGGTTTAAGCCATATCAAGGTACAGAAAACTCCTCTGGGAGAAAAGATAATTGTCCATACTTCAAGGCCGGGCCTTGTTGTTGGAAGAAAAGGACAAAACATAAAGCAGATGACAAAGGTATTGAAAAAAGACTTTGAACTGGAGAATCCTCAGATAGAGATCGCTGAAGTAGAGAACATGGGGCTTAATGCTTCAATAATGGCTGAGAATATAGCCGCATATCTGGAAAAGTTCGGAACAAAGAACTTCAAGGGTGTTGGCCATAAGATTATGACTAGAGTGATGGACTCAGGAGCTTTGGGAGTAGAGATAATACTAAGTGGAAAGATACCTAGCTCAAGGGCAAAATCCTGGAGATTCTACTCAGGATACCTAAGAAAATGCGGAGACGTTTCAATAGAAGGAGTTCACAGAGCATATGCAGTAGCTCATTTAAAATCAGGCGTGGTTGGGATTAAGCTATCTATAATGCCGCCAGATATTGAGCTGCCGGATGAGATAAAGGTATTGGAAGAAAAGGAAGAGATTATCGAAGAGATAGAGGAAGAGGACAAGAAGAAAGAGACAAAGAAGAAGACAAAGAAAAAAGGCAAGGGAGACAAGACCAAAGATTCAAAATCACAAGAAAAACCTGAAGAAAAAAAGGAAGTAAAGGAGGAAAAGGATGAAAACAAAGGAAATAAGGTCGATGAATAAAGAGGACCTTAATGCAAAGCTTGAGGAACTGAGAAAGGAATTGATCAAAGTAAACGCTCAGGTCTCTACAGGAACTACTCCAAAAAGTCCTGGTCAGGTAAAACAGATAAAAAAGAACATCGCTAAGATATTGACGATCCTTCATGAGAAAAAGGAAGAAGTACAAAAAAAATCGGAGGTAGATAGCAAAACATGAGTGAAATATGCACCAAGTGCGGTTTACCGAAGGAGCTATGTGTTTGTGAAACAATAGCAAAAGAGAGCCAAAAGATTATAGTGCAGACAGTGAAGAAGAAATTCAACAAGGTAAGTACGATTGTTGAAGGCATAGATGAAAAGGAAATCAACCTTAAAGAACTGGCAAAAAAACTGAAGAACCAGTTCGCTTGTGGCGGAACAGCCAAAGAAGGAAGGGTTGAGCTGCAGGGAGACCATAAGCAAAAAGTAAAAGAGATTTTGGTTCAAACGGGGTTTGCCCCAGAAACAATAGAAATCCGGTAAGTACTGAGTTGATGAAAAAATGGAAGAAAAGAACAAGAATATAGGCATAAAAGTAAAATTGCCAAAGAAAAAATGCAAAGATCAAAGCTGTCCCTTTCATGGTAGTCTCAAATGCAGAGGGAAAATCTTCACTGCAGTTATAATATCAAACAAAATGCAAAAGACAGGGATAGTAGAGTTCGCAAGACAATACTACATTCCAAAATTTGAGAGATTTGAAAAAAGAAGGACAAGGATAAAAGCTCACAATCCAGAATGTATAAATGCAAAAGAAGGAGACATCGTCAGGATATCAGAATGTAGGCCATTAAGCAAGACAAAGAACTTTGTCATTATTGAGAACCTAGGTAAGGAAAAAGGGTTTAAGGAAAGGATAGAGGCCTTAGAAGAAAGCAAGACTAGAAAGGAAAAGAAGGAGGAAGTAAAGGAAGAAGATGCAAGCAGTAAAAGCGAAAGTAACTAGAGCATTGCCTCTTGGCTCAAGAGTAGAAACCTGTGATAATTCCGGAGCCAAGGTAATAAAGGTTTGCAGCGTGTATAGGAATAAGACTGTTAAAGGAAGACTACAGGCTGCAGGGGTTGGAGACCTTATACTTGCATCTGTTGTTAGAGGAAAACCAGAGATGAGAAAACAAACCGTGCTTGCTGTTATTGTAAGGCAAAAAAGAGAGTTCAGGAGACCAAATGGTATGAGGGTAAAATTTGAAGATAATGCTGCAGTTGTATTGAAAGATGATAAGGGAAATCCAAAAGGGACTATATTTAAAGGTCCAATCGCTAAAGAGGCAACCGAAAGGTGGCCAGGAGTAGCCAAGATGGCGAGGATTGTGATATAATGAAAAAGAGATTTTCAACAAATTGGAAGAGTAGCAAACAGGTAAGAAAACAAAGGAAATATAGGCACAATGCTCCCCTGCACATAAAACAAAAATTTGTTCATGTTCACCTCTCAGAAGAACTGAAGAAAAAATACAAAAAGAGGAATGTGGGCCTCAAAAAAGGAGACAAAGTGAAAGTGGTAAGGGGCCAGTTCAGAAAACATACAGGAAGTGTTGAGAAGATTGATTTGAAGAAAACAAAGGTTCAGATAAGCGGGATAGAGATAACCAAAAAAGACGGGAGTAAAACCACAAAGATGATAGACCCTTCAAACCTCATAATAACTGAATTGAGTCTTGACGACAAGATAAGGCAAAAAATAATCGAAAGGAAACAAAAATGAAAAAACATCTAAAAAGACTGACAATTCCAAAATCTTGGATGGTAAAGAAGAAAGGAATAGTTTTTATCACAAAACCAAATCCGGGACCGCATCCTATTAAGTTAGGATTGTCGCTTGGGACTGTTATGAGGGATATCCTGAAGGTTGCAAAAAGCCTGAAGGAGGTCAAGAAAATCCTCCATGACACCGAAGTGCTTGTAGATGGGATCAGGAGAAAAGAACCAAAATTCCCTGTAGGTCTTATGGATGTCCTGGAGTTCAAAAAAAGCAATGAACTTTACAGGATTGTATTAGAGAAAGGGAAACTAAACCTGATACCCATAGATAAAAAGGAAGCTGGACTTAAACCATGTAGGATAACTGGAAAGAATAAGGTAAAAGGAAAGACACAGCTTAACCTTTATGACGGAAAAAACATCCTGATAGAAAAAGACGATTATAAGATAGGAGACAGCATAGTTATCAGCATCCAAAAACAGGAGATTAAGGAGCACATAAAGCTGGAGAAAGGATGTAGCATATTGCTTCTAGGTGGAAAACACATGGGAGACATCGGGAAGATAGAAGACATAATATCAAATAAGATCACATACAAAGGAAAGAGTGGAGAGATAATCGAGACGTTGAAGAGGTATGTATTTGTTATTGGGAAAGACAAATCCTCTGTCTCGATAGAAGAAAAGAAATGAATGCAATGAGAGATATACGGATAGAGAAGGTTACCTTAAACGTTGGAGCAGGTAAAGACCAGAAGAAGCTGGAGAAAGGGATGATGCTCCTTAAAAATGTAACTGGAATTGATCCTGTAAAGACATTCACAAATAAGAGGATACCTTCATGGGGCATAAGGCCTGGTCTTCCTATAGGTTGCAAGCTTACCTTAAGGAGAAAAAAGGCAGAGGAGATCCTTTTAAGGCTGCTGGATGCAAAAGACAATCAGCTAAGCCCTCACCAGTTTGACAAAGAAGGCAATATGTCCTTTGGAATACATGAATATATTGACATTCCTAATGTTAAGTACGAACCAAAGATAGGAATAATGGGTCTTGAAGTGTGTGTGACGTTTCAGAGACCAGGATTTAGGATAAAGAGAAGAAGAAAAATGAAGAAAAAGATATCTAACAAGCATAAGATAAAGAAAGAAGAAGCAATTGAATTCATGAAAAGTAAATTTAAAGTGAAAGTAGGTGAAGAATAATGAGCTATTCAGATCATAAGAAAGTTTTCAAACAACTAAAGGCAAAGCCTGTGAAGTTGAAGAGATTTTTAAAGCACAACTCCCCGAAAGAGAGAAAATTCGGGCCAACAACAAAACACTGCAGGATGTGTGGATCGCCCAGAGGGCATATCGGAAAATATGGCCTGAATATATGCAGGAGATGCTTCAGACAGACTGCCACAAAATTAAGTTTTAAGAAATACAACTGAGGTAAAAATGTTAAATGACACATTAGCAACTGCGTTATCAGCAATGTTAAACAAAGAAAAGATAGGGAAGAAGGAATGTATAGTTAGACCTTCCTCTAAGATAATCAAGGCTGTCCTTCAGATAATGAATGAGAACAACTATGTAGGATCATTTGAAGAAGTAAAGACTGTAAAAGGAAGTTTACTAAAGGTAAACCTTTTGGGAAACATCAACAAATGCGGGGCCATTAAGCCAAGATACAGTATAAAGAAGGGAGGATATGAAAAATTTGAGAAAAGGTACCTCCCAGCAAAGGATTTTGGGATAATATTTGTATCAACATCCAAAGGGATTATGACTCATACTGAAGCTAAGAAAAAGAATATCGGAGGCAAACTGCTGGCTTATTGTTATTAAGATGGAAAAGAAAGAGATAATAACGGAAATAGAAATTCCAGAAGGGATTGCGCTAGAGATAAAAGGAAGTATGATAGAGGCGAAGGGAAAAGGAGGGGAAGTAGCTAAAGAGATGTCTAATCCAAATATCAAGATAACCAAAGAAGGGAATAAAATAATCCTTAAATCAATAAAATCCACAAAAAGGGAGAGAAAATTGATTAACACATTCAGAGCCCACATTACAAATATGATAAAGGGCGCTGGAGAGGGCTATATATACAAACTAAAGGTATGTTCAGGTCACTTTCCAATGAATGTATCGGTAAAAGATAAGGAACTGATTGTAAAAAATTTTTTTGGAGAGAAGATACCTAGAAGACTCAAGATAAAAGAAGGGGCCAACATAAAGGTTGAGGGAGATATTATATCCGTAGAATCTGCAAACAAGGAATTAGCAGGACAGGTTTCAGCCGATATCGAACAGTTGGTAAGAAGGACAAAATATGACACAAGGATCTTCCAGGACGGCATATGGATCATTGAAAAAGAAGGGAAAGAGATAAAATGAAGGAATTATTGGAACTCAAGGAAAGGATGAAGAAAAAAAGGCCAAGATTTGTAAGGCAGGATGCTCATAAAAAAAGGTTGAGAAAGAGATGGGTAAAACCCAGAGGATTACACTCAAAAGTAAGATTAAAGAAGGCCGGCCATGCTAGGAAAGTTTCTGATGGGTATGGTTCCCCTAAAGAGCTTAGAGGGTTGAACAAGGATGGCCTAAAGATAATCAGGATCCATAATGAGCAGGAACTAGATAACATAGTTAAAGAAAAGGAAGGTATCATACTATCTTCAAACATAGGAATCAAAAACAAGATCAACCTGTTGAAGAAAGCTAAGGAAAAAGGCATTACAATCCTTAATATTAACGCAGATGAATATCTGAAGAAGAAAGAGGAAGAAATAAAGAAAAGGCTGGAGAAGAAGAAAGCAGAGAAAGAAAAACGTAAGAAGAAGAAAGAGGAAGAAGAAAAAGTAAAGAAAGAAGAGAAACTTGAAGAAAAACTAAGTGACGAAGAGAAGAAAGAAAAGGAGAAGAAAGAGAAAGACAAACTGCTGACTAAGAGGGAGACATAATGAAGTTAAATAATCAAAAGAGACTTGCTGCTCAGGTTTTAAAATGCTCTAAGAAAAGAGTTATCCTAGATCCGGATAGGTCTACTGAGATAAAAGAGGCAATAACCAAGGCAGACATAAGGGGTCTAATCAAGGATAATGCCATAAAAAAGGTTAATGCTAAAGGAGTTTCAAGAGGTAGGGCAAGAAAGAGAATAGTACAGAGAAGAAAAGGGAAGCAGAGAGGAGAAGGTACGAAAAAAGGGAGCAGAGGGGCAAGGATACCCAAGAAAAGAGAGTGGATAAACAAGGTCAGGGCTCAGAGAGTATTACTTAAGAAACTCAAAGAAAACAAAATAATCGATGATAAGCTCTATAGAGAGCTTTACTCAAAGTCAAAAGGGGGCTTCTTCAGGAGTAGGAGACACATCAAGATGTATCTTGAAGAGAGGAAGAAATGAAATCAGGATTCAAAAGAAAAAGACAGGGAAAAACAGACTACAGGAAAAGGCTAAAGCTCTTGCTAGCTGATAAGCCACGACTTGTAGTAAGAAAAAGCCTGAAAAACATATCTGCCCAGATAATTGAATATGGGGAAAAGGGAGATAAGGTCATTCTCTCCGCAAATAGTTCTGAATTAAAGAAATATGGATATCAAGGAAGCAGAGGAAATTTGCCTGCATCATACCTTGTGGGCTTACTGATAGGTGCCAAAGGAAAGAAGAAAGGGGTAGGGGGCCTTGTTCTTGACATAGGACTACAAAAATCCATAAAAGGTTCCAGGGTATATTCTGTGCTTAAGGGCTGTATTGATGGTGGATTGGATATACCTCACTCACAGGATATTTTACCATCTGAAGAAAGGATCACTGGAAAACACATAAAAGATTTTGATACTGGCAAATTCGAAGAAGCAAAAAATAAGATAATTGGAGAACAAAAATGACAGATAATAATACCGAAGATAAAAATAACATCGCAGAAAAAAAAGTAGATAATGTTGAAAAACAGATAGTAAAGGAAACAAAAGAAAAACAAGGTTTCGACAAAGTATCATGGAAGCCAAAGACTAGTATGGGAAAGAAAGTAAAGAATGATGAAATAACAGACATAGACGAGATATTGGACAGGGGATTGAAGATACTGGAGGAAGGTATCGTAGATAGCCTAATCCAAAATATTAACACAGAACTATTATTGATTGGACAGTCAAAAGGTAAATTTGGCGGAGGCCAAAGAAGGATATTCAAACAGACCCAGAAAAAGACGCAGGAGGGCAATAAGCCCCATTTCGCAATATATGCTTGTGTTGGGGACAATAATGGCCATATTGGTCTGGGTTATGGAAAGAGCAAAGAAACTGTACCTGCAAGAGAAAAGGCCTTAAGAAGAGCAAAGTTAAATATTATAAAGTTAAGAAGAGGATGTGGCTCATGGCAATGTGGATGTAAAATGCCTCACACAATCCCGTTTGCTGTCAAGGGAAAGTGCGGCTCATGTACTATTGAGCTCATTCCGGCTCCAAAAGGGACCGGACTATGTATAGAAAGCGAATGTCAAAAAATCCTAAAGCTTGCAGGAATCAAGGATGTATGGTCCAAAACAAAAGGACAAACAAAGACCAAAATCAATCTAATAAGCGCCTGCTTCGATGCCTTAAAGAACCTGATAAGGGTAAAGGCAGGCAGCAGATACTTTGAAGAACTGGGCATCATTGAAGGAAAAACAACCGAGAAGGTAGAGGAAGATGGGAAAGATAGCGATAATCAGAGTTAGAGGACCTGTAGATTCAAGTAAAGAGATCAGAGATACTCTAGATTTGCTTAGACTCTATAGGAAGAATTTTTGTGTTGTTGTAGAGGACAGTCCTTCATACAAGGGTATGATAAACAAGGTTAAGGACTATGTTACCTTTGGAGAGATAGACGACGCCACTTACAAAGAGCTTTTAGATAAGAGAAGCGAAGAGTATAAAGGAAGAGAAAAAGACACCAAAGGGAAGATAGATTACAAGAAATACATGGAAGTCGATGGAAAGAAGATTAAACCTTTCTTCAGGCTTAGTCCACCCAAAGGCGGATTCGGGAGAAAAGGAATCAAGATAAGTTTCACTGCAAAAGGAGCTTTGGGCAATAGAAAAGAGAAGATCAATGATTTATTGAAAAGGATGATTTAGATGGTAACAAATAAAAGGAAAAAGTTCAGTAGGCAGAGAGCCACCCATACCCACGGTTGGGGTAGTAAGAAAAAGCATAGGGGGGCAGGAAGCAGAGGAGGACGAGGACTGGCAGGTACAGGTAAAAGAGGAGATGCCAAAAAAACCCTTCATTGGAAAAATTCAAAATATTTTGGTAAACATGGCTTCAAGAAGAAAGGTATGAAAATTGAGATAAATCCGATCAACATAGACTACATAGAAGAAAACATTAGCAAGTTCAAAAAAGAAGATGGCTTAGTAGACCTAAACAAACTAGGATATAATAAATTACTAGGCAAAGGAAAGATAAAAAGCAAACTTAATCTCAAAGTAGACTACGCATCTAGTAAAGCAGTGGAAAAAGTAAAAAAAGCAGGCGGAGAAGTAATATTGACAAAAAAAGAGAAGGAACAAAAAACAGAGGAAAAACCAGAAGAGGTAGAACCTTCCAAGTAAAATGTCAATCTGGAAAGCCATACTCAACAATCTTCCTGAGGTTGCTGGTCCTACTCAAAAAAGATTGTCATTTAAAGAGAAGCTGAAATGGACTCTCCTAATATTAGTCATATTCTTTGTTCTTGGACTGATGCCCTTATTTGGTTTGGGGCAAAATTCCCTGCAAAGATTTGAATACCTTTCTATCATATTAGCAGCAAATTTTGGAAGCCTGGTATCCTTAGGTATTGGCCCCATCGTTACTGCATCTATTGTCTTGCAGCTACTGAATGGTTCTGGGATTGTAAAGTTCGACCTTACATCACCTGAAGGAAAAAAGACATTCCAAGGAGTACAAAAACTGCTTGCTATCCTATTTATAATATTTGAAGCAGTGATATATGTATTCATGGGGGGATTAGCCCCCCCTGAAACCTTTATGGGAACCCCCATGTATTTCCAATTGCAGATGATACTTATCTTCCAGTTATTCCTTGGAGGAATATTGATATTATTTATGGACGAAGTAGTTAGTAAATGGGGATTCGGCTCAGGAATCTCCCTGTTCATTGCAGCAGGAGTATCTCAGCAGATCTTTGTCCAGGCATTCAATTGGCTTCCTGGTCCAGGGGGATTAACAGGAGTTACATATTCTATAGGAGCTATACCTGCGCTATTCCAGTCATTAGCAGCAGGGGATCCAACAACTGCAGGTATCAAGCTTGCAGCCCTGATTAGCACAATACTGGTCTTCGTTATGGCTGTGTATGCTCAGGCCATGAAGGTAGAAATCCCATTATCTTTTGGAAGAATAAGAGGCCATGGCATAAGATGGCCATTAGCATTCATCTACACATCTAATATACCAGTGATACTAGTTAGCGCCCTTATGGCTAATTTCCAGCTATGGGGGAGATTACTACAGAACTGGTTTGGACCTAATCTCTTCGCAAGATTCAGTGAAGGGAGTGGGCAGCTTGTTGGTGGCCTTGTATATTGGATGCAGGCCCCCCAGATTGTTACTAATATATTGACACACTCTGCAACAGGTTCCCAGGTTATCCAGGCTATCGTATACACATTGTTCATGATAGGTGGATCTGTGCTATTCAGCGTATTTTGGGTCCAGACAGCTGGAATGGATGCAAAATCTCAGGCAAAGCAGATGATGGCATCTGGATTGCAGATACCTGGGTTCAGAAGAGACCAAAGGGTCCTAGAAAGCCTGTTGAACAGGTACATATGGCCATTGACCATAATGGGTGCAATAGCAGTTGGTTTTCTGGCAGCAGTCGCAGACCTAAGCGGCGCCTTAAGCAGAGGGACAGGTATCCTGCTTACAGTCATGATCATATACAAATTATATGAAGAGATTGCTAAACAGCATATGATGGATATGTATCCAGCAATGAGAAGGTTTATTAGCTAAAAAAGAGGTAAAAAATGTTTGAAGGTGTATTAAGTCCGGTATTCGATCCTTTGCTATACTTGCCAATGACCTGGGTCATTGCAATAATGTCTTTTATCATAACTTTTCTTATAACGCTGATATATAAGTTTACGACAAACCAAAGCCTGATGAAGGATCTTAAGGAAGAGATGAAAGAGCTTCAGAAGGAGATGAAGGAGCTAAAAAGTGAACCTCAAAAGATGATGGAGGTTCAGAAGAAAGCAATGCAGTCAAACATGAAGTATATGAGTCATTCGATGAGATCCATGCTCTTCACATTCATCCCAATAATCCTTATCTTTGGTTGGATGAACGCAAATCTAGCATTTGAACCAATTATTCCAAATCAAGAGTTTACAACCAGTGTAGTGTTTTATGACAACATAAAAGGAGAAGCCCAGCTCATCATCCCTGAAGGGATTGTAAGTGACGGAGAACTTAACAAGACAATCTCTGATGGAGAGATAAAATGGGTACTAAGAGGAAAAGAAGGAGAGTACTTGCTGGAGTATAATATAAACGAAAAAAGCTACACAAAAGAACTAACTATAACAGATGACCAAAGCTATGCTAAACCAATAAAAATGATCAAGGACAAAACAGTAAGGCAAATAAGCATAGATCACAAAAAAATGAAAGTATTCAACATATTTGGATGGAGGTTAGGATGGTTAGGCTCATATATCATCCTATCGATAGTATTCAGCATGATATTAAGAAAGCTTTTTAAAGTGTATTAGGTTTTCGAGGTTTAAGATGCCAAGACCAAGTAAAAAATCAAGATCCTTAAGAAGGATACACGTAAAGACGCCAGGAGGCCGAACTACTGTTCATTATAAGTATAGAAAGCCAAAGGCAGCTAAATGTAGCTGTGGGGCTGTTTTAAAGGGTATAGTGCGAGAAAGGCCCTATAAGATGAAAAAGATCGCTAAGACCAAAAAAAGGCCAACAAGGCCTTATGGTGGTGTTCTGTGCAGCAGGTGTCTAAGGAAGATGCTTGTTGAAAAAGCTAGGAACAAATAAAAAAACAAACAAGTAAAATCTCTAGGGTAAAAGGTGACTCTACCCAAAATATGGGAGATTGGAGGAAAAAATGATCGAAATAGGAAGGATATGCATTAAATTAGCAGGAAGAGATGCTGGTAGGGAAGCAGTCATAGTAGAAATTCTGGATAACAATTACGTGCTTATTGATGGAAACGTTAGAAGAAGAAAGTGTAATATTTTGCATCTTGAACCAACAGAAAAAAAGATAGACATTAAAAAAGGAGCTTCCCATGAGGAAGTGAATAAAGAGTTTAAAAAACTAGAGATAACTACCTGGGAAACAAAGCCAAAAGAAAAAGCAGAAAGACCAAGAAGACAAAGAAAAAAGAAAGTCCAGGAATCGAAAACAGAGAAACCAGAAGAAAAAAAGGAAGAAAAACCTAAAAAGGAAAAGCAGCCGATTGATGCAAGGATTGTTTCTGTAACCAAGAAGAAAGAACCTGCTAAAAAAGCAGAGAAGAAATAATCAATTCTTTTTCAAAAAAAGCATTTTAAAGAGCAATATTCCAAAAAATGCATTCAATAACTTGTTCAACTCAATATCCTAGTTTAGAGGGAAAACTAGATAATGATAACTTAACAATATATGAAATATCACGAAGAGATGAACTAATTCAAAAAGGGATTGCTGAGTGTAGAGAAGAACTTGGAAAACAAAAATCAAGAGATATGTATTTTTTCTATGAAGGCGCAATCAGTGGTTTTGAAGCATGCAAAACGATGTATCGGTTTTCAAACTATCAGTTAGCAATTAGGGAAGAGGCATTTGAATTGGATAGAGAATTGGCAAAATCCCAAACACTAGATTCAAATCCCTTAGCCAAAGAAATTAGAGAAAAACTAAAAATCTATGATACCGAAGAGAAAACAGATGAGGATATTGTATGGATGTTAAAAGGAAAAAGGGAACTAATTAATTTTGTATATAATAGATTAAGAACAATAAGATTGATTCAGGGAGAAACAAGAAAAGAATATGCAAGAATCATGAGACAAATGCGAAAATAGAATTTAGGTCCTTTCCTTCTTTGCGACTTCGAATAAATCACTCAGATTCAACTCTAATCCAACAACCGGCACACCCAATTCATGATTCACCAAGACCTTAGGATCAATCTCACCGATATAAGCAACCTTCTTCCCCCTAACAACAACCCTGCCAACCCTTCCAGGTATAAAAGAATCATGATCCGTCTCCTCAACAGTATAATCAACATCAAGACTTCTTAATATAAAATCCAGTACCTGTCTTATCTCTGTGTAATCTGCTTTATCGTTTGCAGACACAACTGCTACTCTCTCATAATCGATAACATCATCACCTTTCCTTACAGTAACCAACCCTTGCTCAAACATTTTCTGGGGATACTCAACGTGCTTGTTCTTTGACAGAAATTTCATAAGTATAGGTAGGATCCATGTCCTAAGACAGGAATATGTCTTTGACATGTAATTCTCTAATTCAATAGTCCCAAAATCCTTAATATTCATCCTATCATACAGTACATTTTTATTTGTTAATATGGGACTAAACACCTCCTGAAACCCTAATCCAACCAGCAAATCCCGTACCTTATCCCTAAATCTGACCATAGGATACGTTTCTCCAATGGTATATGAAGTAAGCTCTTGAACCTTAATGTTGTTATATCCATACATTATTCCAATGTCCTCCACAACATCATATGGATGAAGAATATCCTTTCTGTAAGGAGGAATCTGCACATTACTGGTAACATCGTACTGGGCCTTCTCTAGCAATCTTTTAACCTCAGCATTCTTCAATTCCAACCCAAGTAAAGATTTGATCTGGTCATTTGTTACCTTTATCTTATCCTTAAAAAGAAAGGGAGTAGTTACCTTCTTATTCTCATAATCAATATCGACAGAATATATGTCAAAACCTCTTTCATAAAAAGCCTGAGCCATTATATTCATTGCCAATAGATTAGCTTCTAAATCGTTTCCAGTTGCCTCAATAAATAGGTGCTCCTCACCTTCAGTAACCTTCCCAGTAAAGTTAGAGTTGATTATAGGTGGAAAAGAAAGCACCTCATCATCGCTATCAACCAAGATAGGATACTTCTTAAACCCCTCTAAAGTCCATGCATACTCCTTTCCTTTTGGGTGTTCCTCTAAAATCTCCTGTTGTGTCATCTCTTTCTTGAACTCCAAAGGAACAAACTTTATGGATTCTGGATTTGTCGCCTTATAATATACAGGAAACTTGATCTTATCATAGCTATATACCCCAATAGCAACCTTCAATCTACGCCTGCCAAAACTCTCGCATAGTTTCTCTTGCAGTTGCACCATCTGTTTTATCAGATAATCATCCACCTTATGCCCTTTTGCCACAAAAGCAGAGATATAAGGCCTTATCTTTGAAACAGAGCTATCAACTATTACTTTATAACCACCCTTATTAATCTCAATCTTTGGAATCCCCTTCTGCAAGCCCAAGATACCCTTAAACAGTCTTGCAACCCCTTCAACAGACCACAAATAAGGCAGATTAGTATCCCCAAACTCTATAGAAACCTCATCCTCTTCCTTATTATACCCCTCAAACTCCCCCTTCCCATATTCTGCAAGTTCAGAAACCTCCTCCACTGTAAGTTTCTTACCTACCAAATTCTGCAGATCCTTTAATGAAAAGTTTATCGTTGGCATTTTAGATTATAGTACTACCTCTCAAAAATTCCAGATTATGTGAGAACAACTCTCTGATATCCTTGATTCCCATCTTAAACATAGCTACCCTATCAAGACCTACTCCCCAGGCTATTACAGGCACCTCTCTACCTACCAAAGGCTGTACCAGCTCGGGCCTGAATATTCCAGAACCTGCTAGCTCTATCCATCCTAGTTCAGGATGTTTTGCATGCAACTCTGCAGAAGGTTCTGTAAAAGGGAAGTAAGCAGGAGTTATCTTTATCTGATCGGTTTCTGCAAACTCCTCTGCAAACATCCTCAGCAACCCTTTAAGATGTCTGAATGTAAGTCCTTCCTCAATAACAAAACCGCCTGTCTGATAAAATTCAACATTATGCGAAGCATCAATTACATCAGGCCTGAAACACCTCACTGTCTGAAAATATTTTCCGGGAACTTGCAGATCTGAAGAAGCCAAGGTCCTTGCAGACATAGCTGTATCATGTGTCCTGAGTATCAGTTGCCTGCTTTTATTAACATCAAACTTATATTGCCATCCCTTGCTGATAGTCCCTTTCCCGATCTCATGGCTGGCCTTGACTTTCTCTAGAATCTTCTTATCTACCTCTCCATATTTAGGTTCTTTCACACAATAAGCATCGTGGATATCTCTGGCTGAATGGAACTGAGGCATGAATAAAGCATCCATATTCCAGAATTCTGTTTCAACCAAAGGGCCCTCCATCTCCTTAAATCCCAATGCCAGAAACTTTGTCCTAACATCATCTAAGAATCGCCTATAGTGTTGTTTCTTGCCTCCCGATATCTTAGGGACATTAATCTTAACATCATACCTCCTAAACCTTTTATCATTCCAAGAACCGTCCTTTAGCATCTTAGGGCTTAACCTATCATATGTATCCTCCATCTTAATGCCCTTAGAGATTATCTTTTTCCCAAGCTCTGTCAACACAGCCTTCTTTATCTTCTTGGTCTCTATCTTAAGTATGTTCTTCCTTTTCCTAAGATTATCAAAAGCAAACTTCTCCTCTTCTTTTAGATCACCAATAGAAACAGGAAAACTCCTTCTTAGAAATATTTCCTCTAAACTCTCCCCTTCTAGAAGTTTCTGAGCTTGAGGTAATGCAGAAACTATTAATTCCTTACCTTTCTTGATTGATATTGCGGCCTTACCTCTAAGCACCCCCAGACATATGTTGATCTCATCCTTAGCTAGATTTGCGTCCTTCACTACCTTAGACAAGGGTGTATCTTTCCTTACTACATTCAAAAACCTCCTTTCCGGAAGTCCTTTTTCCAGATACTCTTTACCATTAACATCAAGATCTGCAATCTCCTTTACTTCCTCACTTATCTTTACAATACCCTTATTCTCAAGCCACTGCAGTCCCCTCATGGCCTCTATCTCCTGAAGTTCGCTCTCCTTAGCAACCTCAGAAAGTATACTAACCTTAGAAAGAACCGGAAGAACCTTTCTCTCGTATGTATGCAGTGTCTGAATCAGCTTTTCTTCATCCATTTTGACATTCCACAAAAGACTCAATATTCCCTAGGATAAGAACCTAATACCTTTAGGAAAAAATTCTCTTCGATTACATCAAAGGCTTCCTTGATATTTGGATCATCCTTATGGCCCTGAATATCCATGAAAAAGATGTAATCCCCAAGCTTACCTTTAGATGGCCTGGACTCTATCTTTGTAAGATTGATCTTCCTTTTTGCAAATTCCCCAAGTAATGAATAAAGTATCCCTGGTTTATCTGCTTGGGGGTATATAGCAATAGATGTCCTGTCGCTTTTGGTTTGTTTCGCTTCTATCTTGCTTACAACGGCAAATCTGGTAACGTTAAATTTATTATCCTGTACTTCCTTTTTTATTATCTTAAGATCATAGATTTCTATTGCTTCTCTAGGGACTATAGCTGCTTTTGTCTTGTCCTTCTTTTCTGAAATTATCTTTGCAGAAGCAGCATTTGAACTGGTCTGGATTATCTTAACATCAGGAAGAGTTTTCCTGATAAACTTCTCACACTGCTCATAAGTAGCAGGATGTACGTATAAGGTATCGATTTCTCTTACACCATCATGACCAACCAGGTTATGCTTGATCGGAAGGATTATCTCCCCGATAACATTCAAATCAAAATCCATTAGGGCGTCTGAAGTCAGACCGATTGTCCCAGATACAGAGTTCTCTAGAGGGACTACACCTTCCTCTACCTCTCCTTCATTAACAGACTCAAAAACATCCCAGACAGTGTTCTTGAATACAATATCTGCATTCTTATTCCTTTTTAACACCGCTTCATGACTGAAAGTCCCTTTGGGTCCTAATGTTGCAATATTCATTCTAAACTCCCCTTCTTAACTAATTGCTCAATAATATAATCTGAGTATTCGGTTGCCTCTTTCTTAAAATCTCCAAGGAAATCTGCGCCTTCCTTAAAGAACTTAATAAATTCCTCTCTATCCTTTCGTTTGACTATCCCTAACAGTTCCCTTACAGACCCTATATACTCTTCCATTGCCTTCTTGTTCTCAGGATTAAGCATCTCAATATCAGCATATAGCTTGGGATCCTGGTTAAGAAGCCTCCCGACAACATCCATCCTAAGCTTATAGATAGGAGAGGTATAATGAAGACTCTCCTCAACACTTATCCCTAATTTCTTAAGTGTATGGGCTATAGCTATTGTTGAGAAATGAGTAACTCCTTGGATGATTGACATCATCTTATCGTGTTTCTCAGGAGTTGTCACTCTTACCAAAGCCTCATTCTTCTTTAAGATCCCCTTTAACCATTCCAGCCACTTCCTTGGTCTTGCAGGGCATAGCACCACTGTCTGGTTCTTGATTGTCTTAACTGAAGGGCCAAAAACAGGATGAGTCCCAATAACCGCTGCATTGCTATATTTTACCATAGCATCGACAGGGCCTTTCTTCAAGGAAGTAAGGTCCATCAACAAAGCATCCTCCCTAACATAAGAAGCTATCTCCTTGATGACCTCAACCGTAGCTCCTATAGGAACAGTTACTATAACTACATCACATTTGGGAACACATTCAATAGGGGTTAGTTTGGTCTTCCTGCTGGATATAAGAACCTTGCAGCCGTTCTTCTCAAAAAAGCTCTTGAACCATTGGCCCATCTGACCTGTTCCGCCTACTATCCCTACTGTGATTTCTTTATTCATTTTCTTATTCTATTTTTTATTTCCTTTTATCCTTTCCTGCTGCATAATCGCATCTGCAAGCACTATAGCAACCATATTTTCAACAACCGGAATGATTCTTGGACAAAGGCATGGGTCGTGTCTTCCTTTTATGCTGATCTTTTTCCTTTTTCCTTTTGTATCTACTGTAAATTGATCTTTTGCTATTGATGCTGTTGGTTTTACTGCTACTCTGAATAATATATCCTCTCCAGAGCTTATACCTCCTAAAATACCCCCGGATTTGTTTGTTTTCTGTCTTACTTTCCCAGAGTTTTTGTCAAGATAAAATTCATCATTATCTGAAGATCCCTTAAGGTTTTTTATAGAAAAGCCTGCACCGAATTCTATACCTTTCACTGCACCTATGGACATCACTGCTTTTGCGATATCTGCGTCAAGCTTATCAAAAACAGGTTCTCCTAAACCCGATGGGCAATTTTTAACTATTACTTCTATGATACCTCCTAATGAGTCCCCTTCTTTTCTTGCTTTTAGGATCTTTTTTTCTATCTCTTTTGCTGCTTCTTTATCAGGGCATCTTACTGGATTTTTTTCTATCTCAGTTAGGTCTACTGTTTTTGCAATTGTCCCTGCAACTTCTTTAGTATAAGCTATGATCTTTATACCTCCAAGCATCCTTTTTGCTACTGCGCCTGCTGCAACCCTTCCAACAGTCTCTCTTCCTGAGGATCTTCCTCCCCCTCTATAATCCCTTATCCCATATTTTTTAAGATAAGTGAAATCAGCATGTCCTGGCCTGAATATATCTTTGAGATTATCGTATGCGCTTGAATCCTGGTTTTTGTTGTATACTACAAGGCAAATAGGGTGCCCGGTTGTCTTTCCTTCGAATATTCCCGAGAGTATATGAACCTCGTCTTTTTCTTTTCTTAGGGTTGTAATCTTGCTTTGTCCTGGTTTTCTTTTGTCTAGTTCTTTCTGGATATCTTCCTTGGATATCTTAATCCCAGGAACTACCCCATCAATCACAGCCCCTACAGCCTCTCCATGAGATTCCCCAAAAGTCATTATCTTAAAATTTTTTCCAAAGCTGCTGCTCATTTTATTACCTCGATTATCTTTTTTATCAAATCTGTTTTTTTCATATTTGAAACGTCAATCTTTATATCTGAAAGTTTTTCATATGCTTCTTTTCTTTTTTCAAAAAGCTCATCAAAAGATTTCCTAGGATTTTCTTTATCGAAAAATTCAGGAAATCCTGTCTTTTTAATCCTTGAAAAAAGCACATCTGGTCTATCTGTAAGGTATATTACTTTTCCCAGTGACCTTACAAGCCGAGGGTCATGTTCTATAATCCCTCCACCTAATGCTACAACCTTATCGTCCATTGTCATTATCTTTTGCAATGCTTTCTTCTCCATATCTCTAAAATATTTCCTTCCGTATTTTTTGTATATCTCCCTAAATGCTATATCTTCTTTTCTTTGCTCTAGGTGTAGCGATTCGATCAAGTCATCTGAATCAACAAACCCCATCTTTTTGATTTTGGCTACCTCTTTTCCATAGGTAGTCTTACCAACTGCCTTAAATCCTATAAATATGATGTTCACCATTATATTATCTCCATCTTAGCACCCAGTGCTTTCATTGATTCTACATAAGTTGGATAAGTTGCTTCTATCGATTCGGCGGTTGTTATCTCTGTTTTTCCCTCTGAAATCATTCCTGCAAGGCTAAGTGCCATGACCACCCTATGATCGTTTCTTCCCCTTACCCTATTTCCATTTAGCTTGCTACTGTGTATTATAAGGCCTTCTTCTCTTTCTTTTATATCTGCACCAAGCTTACTAAGTTCTTCTGCCATGACCTTTATCCTATCTGTCTCCTTTATTCTCGCCTGAGCTACATTGACCAACGTAGTAGTGCCCTCAGCAAAACAACCCAAAACAGATAATGCAGGCAATGCGTCTGGGGTGCTGTTTATATCCAACTCAAATCCCTGCAGAGATTTCCCTTTAACCCTGATTCCCTGCTCCTCACTAGTTATATCTGCACCCATCTTCTTCATATATTCTATAATCGCCTTGTCTCCTTGTGTATCTTTGATATCCAGCCCCTTCAATAAGACATCCGAAGCAGTAATAGCAGCCCCCACCAAAGGAAACGCTGCTGAACTCCAATCAGCAGGCATTGTCTTCTCAAAACTTTTATATCTCTGATTCCCAAAAACCTTAAACCTTGTAAAATCCTCCGATGCTTCATACTTTATGCCTTGCTCATCAAGCCAGCTTAATGTCATCCTTATATACGGCAACTCATTAGGCTGGACAAGATTAATGGTGGTGTCTTGCTCAAGTAAGGGGCAAGCCAATAAAAGACTAGACACGTACTGGGAAGTTACACCAACAACCTCGGTTATTCCCCCTTCCATCTTCCCCTTTATACTAACAGGACAGTACCCGTCGTTATTAGAAGATAAGGCTTCTGCACCAAGTTCGTTAAATGATTTCAGCAATGGCTGCATAGGTCTTGAGCTCAATGACTCGTCTCCCTCAAGTTGCACCTCAAAATCACACAGTGCAGCTACCATACCAGCAAGTAGCCTCAATGAAGTCCCTGAATTAGCCATATTAAGAGGTTCTCCAGGATCCTTGAAACTATGGTTCGTACCTTCCACCACCCACCCCTTTTCATTCTCTATATTGATGCTGGCACCAAGCGCCTTGCATGCATTCACTGAAGCAAGGGTATCTTCCGATTTTAACGGGTTCTTAATCCTGGATGTACCTTCCGCCAATGAAGCTATTATTACTGCCCTAATTGTATGTGACTTTGAGCTAGGTATGGTTACTTCTCCATCTAACTTTTCTGTTTTCTCTACCATCAATTTCATTTTATATTCCTCCCTGTAAAAAGCTTAAATTGTTCCTTAGCCTGATTGATAAACATATCATACCCGCTCACCACCCTGCATCCTAATCCTCTAGCGTCTTTCAGTAACCTGGTTCTCTTAGGATTATAGACTGAATCAAAAACAACTGTTTTACCAGTAATTATCTTTTTCAATACGTTCCTTGGAACAGGGGTTTGATCATCGTTAGGGGACATTCCAATAGAGGTAGCATTGACTACTATATCAACATCAGAAAGCTTACTAAGCCTGCTTAGTCCCCCATAGGTACACCCTAAATCCCTAGCAAGTTTTTTTGCTTTTCTTACTGTCCTGTTTAAGATAATAAGCTCCCCATTCTTCTGGATTATGCCATATCCAATAGCCCTTGCTACCCCTCCGGCCCCGATCATAAGCACCTTCTTACCCTTAATCTGTGTTTTGGACTCTATTGCCCTAATTGCTCCAACCATATCAGTATTATAGCCGATAAGATTTCCGTTTCTCTTAACTATAGTATTTACTGCTCCAATCCTTCTAGCAGACCTATCCAAACCATCAAGATACTTGATTATATCTCTTTTGAAAGGGATAGTTATGCTTAAGCCGGATATAATAGGCCCATATTCCCTCACAAACCCCTTGAGATCATCAACCAAAAAATTCACATATATCTTATTCAGTCTTAATTTCTTGAAGAGATCATTATGTAAACATATCCCTTTACTATGCACAACAGGATTTCCTACCAGACCAAAGATCTTAGGTTTGTTCAACCTATCTATCCGATAAATCCTTTTCAATAACTTAACATCTATCTGGCCTGGGGCAGAATTCTTCCCTTCAATTGAAGCATAAGTAAGGAATCCTCCGAACAGAGGAGAAAGTATCCTGCTTATCTCCCCCTTCTCACCCATGCAGATTGAGATAACCTTCATGTTATCCTTTCTTGCTTTCTTGACCATATCAAAAACGACGATATTATCTGATATAGAGTTTGCATAGGTTGCAATCTTAAAAACATCAGGATTTAATTTCTTGATTTTACTATATTTCTTTAAAACCTCCTTTCTATTGGTTTTCTTGAAATTATGGAACGATACAATAACCTTTGTTTTATCCTTTCCTTGAATCAGCTTCTTGATCTTACCCCCTCCCATTGAAATGTCTAGATCGACAAAACCTGCTTTAAGTTCAAGAGCCTTCTCGATTATATCTGCCCTGTTCTTTCTATCAGTAACTATGATCTTTTCAGTTTTTCTTGACAATAACATGCTCAGGTTATCCCTATGAATATCTTTAATAAAATCCAGTCTCAATTCTACCAAATCAGCAACCCTGAATGCTATTCTCATGTCCTTTAAAGCTTCCCTTACAGTAGAAGCTACAATAGGTACTGCTATCATTTGCTTTGATCTATCGATTTTTTTATTATCTCGGTTGAAGCATGAACCCCATACTCTGCTTTTCCGATCTCCCTAAGCAGGACAAATTCTGTCCTACCATCAACTACCTTCTTATCCTTTTTTAATTCATCAACAAACCTATTAGTATTGATATTTGGAAGTTTAGTAGGCAAACCTGCTTGTCTAATAAGGCCATTCTGTTGTCTCAATTCTTCATCAGATAAAATCCCGATCTTATTTGCTATCAATCCCTCTACAACCATCCCGATTGCAATGGCCTCACCATGGGAATACCTGCTATAACCTGTTAAGGTCTCTAAAGCATGGCCGATTGTATGGCCATAGTTCAAAATTTTTCTTAATCCAGACTCAGTCTCATCACTCTCCACTATGTTAGCCTTGATATTACAATTTCTTCTAACCAGTTCAATAAGCGTTTTTTCATCAATATGAAGTACGTTATCAAGATTCTTCTTTATAAAATTAAACAGCTTCTTGTCCATTATCAAAGCATGTTTTATTGCCTCTGATAGTCCATTAAGAATCTCCTTTCTTGGAAGCCCCTTAAGCAAGGATACATCAATATATACCTTTCTAGGCTGGTAAAAAGCCCCAACTATGTTCTTTCCAGTAGACAGATCAACAGCAACCTTCCCGCCAATGCTGGAATCCACAGTCGCCAGCAAAGAGGTTGGGACCTGGATATAGTTTATTCCCCTCATATAGGTTGCAGCTACAAAACCTGAAATATCTCCTACCACCCCCCCACCTAATGCGATGATAGTTGACTTCCTGTCCAGCTTGAGTTCATGTAACTTTTCTATCAGCTTTCCATAAACCTTCAGGTTCTTACTCTTCTCTCCAGCCTTAAAAGACAGGATACTTACCGATAACACCTCTTTTCTCATGAGAGACAACAATCTCTTACCATGTGTGCCCTCAAGATTTGAATCTGTTATTATCAGATATCTGTTACCCAGATTGTTCCTCTTAAGATCCAAAGGTATCTTATCCATTATCCTGCTACCTATCAAGATATCATAAGACCTATCCTTTCCCTTCTTTAGGTTAAGCTGGACTGTTTCCATTTTTCACAATTTCCTCCCAATGGAATTTGCCACAGGTTTTAGCTCCTCTATAAGCTTGGTAAAGCTTTTCGGAGTAAGGCTTTGATCACCATCTGATGTTGCTTCTTCTGGATTAGGATGCATCTCAACCATCAGACCATCTGCACCACAGGCTATTGCAGCCTTACTCATTGGATTCACAAGACAGTATTTCCCGGTTCCATGTGATGGATCAACAATCACAGGAAGGTGTGTCTCCTTCTTAAGTACAGGAACAATATTAAGATCTAGGCTGTTCCTTGTATAGCTGCAAAAAGTTCTTATCCCTCTCTCACATAAGATAACTTTGTGGTTTCCTTCTGCCATTATGTATTCAGCAGCCATCAAAAGCTCTTTTAGGGTTGCTGAAAGCCCTCTCTTCAGCAAAACAGGATTATCAACCTTACCAACAGCCCTAAGCAAATCAAAGTTCTGCATATTCCTTGTCCCTACCTGCAATATATCAGCATAATCTGCCACCAGCGGAACCTGAGAAGTATTCATAACCTCTGTAACAACAGGAAGTCCGGTCAACTTCTTAGCCTCTGCCAGTAATTTCAGCCCCTCTTCACCCATACCCTGGAAACTATAAGGGGATGTCCTTGGTTTGAAAGCTCCTCCTCTCAGGATGTGGCCCCCTGCCTTCTTTATTGTCTTGGCACTATCTATTATCTGTTCCTTGCTCTCAACTGCGCAGGGACCTGCCATAACTACCAGCTTATTGGATCCAATCTCAAGTCCGTTTACCTTAACTATAGTATCTTGCTTCTTGAATTCCCTTGAAACCAATTTATAAGGTTTCATTATAGGCATTACCTTCTCTACTATTGGCATTGCCTTGATCTGGCCTTCTTTAAGCAAAGACTCGTCCCCTATGGCTCCAACCAGGGTTCTCTCAACCCCTTTAGATACGTGAGTATCAAGACCCATCTTCTTTATCTTCTCAGTGACTAACTTAACATCTTTCTGAGTTGCATTCTTCTTCAATACTATTATCATTTTCTCGCGCCTCCAGTTATTGCTTTGCTAGCTTTTATTATCTCCTCTTTTGTTAACCCATATTTTTGATATAATTCGTCTGGTTTCCCAGACTGACCGAATTGATCTTCAATCCCCAAACGTTTAATTGGAGCAGGATAGTTCTCAGCCAATACCTCTGCTACAGCACTCCCTAATCCACCAATGACATTATGGTCCTCAGCAGTGACTATCCCCTTGGTCTCTTTCGCTGCCTTCAATACAATACTTTGATCTATGGGTTTTATAGTGTGGATATTTATAACCCTGGCAGATATATTCTCTTTCTTAAGCTCTTCAGCAGCATCCATCGCTATATGGACCAATGCACCTGTAGCGATTATCGTGATATCCTTTCCTTCATTCATTACTTTCCCTTTACCTATAACAAAATCTTCGCTGTCTTTTGTAAGAATTGGGAGTTTTGATCTCGTTGTCCTAAGATATGCAGGCCCCTTATGTCTCACTAATGCTAAAACTGCCTTCTCTGTTTCTAGCGAATCACAAGGCTGGATAACCGTCATTCCAGGCAAGGTCCTTGCTAAGGATATATCATCTATCGATTGGTGTGTTGCGCCATCTTCTCCTGTCCCTACCCCAGCATGGCTGCCAACAATCTTAACATTAAGTTCCGAAATTGCAGCCAAACGCATAGCACCATAAGCCCTACCTGTAGCAAAAACAGCAAAACTGCATGCAAAAGGAATTTTACCTGAGGCCGCAAGGCCTGCAGCTGTCCCTACCATATCCATCTCTGCTATCCCCATATCGAAGAATCTCTCAGGATACTTCTCTTGGAACTTAATGCTTCTCGTGGATTCAGCCAGATCTGCATCAAGTACAACAACATCCTTATTCTTTCCTGCTTCGACAATTCCTTTTCCAAAACCGTCTCTCGTTGCTTCGGGTTTCTTCTCCATTTTAGCAAACCCCCTCACACAAACCACCAAGTTCCTCGGATTTGCATGCCTTTCCATGCCACTCTACCTTATTCTCCATGATCTTAACCCCTTTTCCCTTGATAGTATTAGCGATAATTATGGTGGGCTTTCCCTTTACCTTATCTGCCTCTTCCAAAGCTTCCAGTATCTCCTTGTAGTTATGCCCATCTATCTCAATTACGTTGAAATTAAAGGCACTAAACTTATCCTTTACTGGTTCAATATTCTTCACATCCTTGACATTACCATCAATCTGCAATCTGTTATGGTCAAGTATAACGCATAGATTATCAAGCTTATAATGTCCTGAAGTCATAGCTGCCTCCCAGATCATACCTTCCTGGCTCTCTCCATCCCCTATCATGCAATAAACCTTATAATCCCCCCCGTCAATCTTGCCTGCGAGAGCAACTCCATTAGCAAAGCTAAGACCCTGTCCAAGCGGACCTGTAGAGGCCTCAACCCCTGGAAGCTTTGTCCTCTCAGGGTGTCCCTGTAGCCTAGAACCTAATTGCCTCAAGGTCTCAAGCTCTTTTATAGGAAAATAACCTGATCTAGCTAGACACGAATACAAGGCAGGTGCAGCATGACCTTTGCTCAACACGAACCTATCTCTATTCGGATCGTTTGGTTTCTTTGAATTGTGCCTCATCTTACTGAAATACAGACAGACCATGATATCTGTAGCAGATAAACTACCGCCTGGATGTCCTGAATTCGCTCTGCATGTAGAGATCAATATATCCTTTCTTACATTCAAAGCGATTTCCTTTAGTTTGTTTATTGTTTGGTTCATTTTTTTCTCGTTTTTTGTTTTATTTATGTCAAGAACCTTGGGTTCTTGAACATGCTCGGGAATCTTTGGTTCCCGACACTTTTAAACTTTTCTTTATAACCATATCTAGTCCTTTTTAGAGCAAAAAGAACTAGGTTTTAACGATGAGTGTCTTCTAAGCTCAAAATCAAGCCTAGACGACTACCAAAAATAAAAATAAAAGAAACTATTATTTAGAAAGAACTCATTCAATACTATATGCATTCTTTCTATTATGTTCATTTTCAGTATAAGGTAGTAGCCCGAACTTTATAAACTTTTCGTCTTATAGTAGTAAAAAATAGAAAAAAATAAAGCCTTATTTGATAGGCTTCATACCCTTCCAGGCTACGTCGAATAGGTTATCCAAAGCACTGGCAAAGAATGGCGTATTCACCCATACTCCTACATCATAAGTAGGATGTACCTCTTTGTCATCCAACACCATAAATACAAGCTCCTTACCATCAACAATACAGAACCTGGCTTTAGAATCTGTGTGTCTTACTTCAGCAACTTTCTTAATATCCCTAACAGAAGGCATTGCGTCCTTAGTGATTGGAGCTGCAATCCTGATCTTAACTCCTCTCTTCTTTATCTTTTCAAAGGTTGGCTTCAGACCCTCTATCTTTCTGATAAATCCCTGCGTGGTTGTCATCAAAGTTACATTATTCTCAGCATTTCTAATAGTAAGTTCCAGATGGTTATACAGGTTATGCCTTCCTCTTAATGAACCGCTAAGGTCGGCCGGCTCAACCAACTCTACACCTTGAGAATGAAGTGCATTAAGTTCACCGATAACCTCTGTTCCCTTTAGTTCCTCTAATCTGCCGATCCTGTCCTTTGCATCCTCTTTAACGTTCTTCTTAACCCTTTCTAAAACCTCATGAGGAGGAACTGCAAGGTATTTTATTGGTTTCCCAAGTTTCATTACTACAAATCCCTTCTTCTCTAAGCTTTCAAGAACATCGTAGCTTCTTGACCTTGGAACATCAGCTATATCTGAAAGTTCACCAGCTGTCGATACCCCTCTTGAAAGCAATGCTGTCCATATCTTAACCTCATAGAGGTTTAATGAGAAATATCTTCTCAGCTTGCTTAAAAACTCTTCTTTTACAATCATCTAAATTCACCCCCTTTTTCTGAAGAAGCCTTTTTACTTCTTCATGGGGTAAAAAAATGGTACTACTTAATATATGTTACGCTTTTTTACCTCGACGAAGTACTGTTACTTATATTTAGTTATAGTTAATTTTAACTCCTGAGTTAAAACAATTAATTATCTTTAAGTATAGCTTATATTTAAATATATTGTAAAAAGAAAATATATTTTGTTATAACAGAATCTTTTAATCTAAAGATTGGGTAAAAAAATAAAAAAATAGATAGAGAGCGAAAAATTAAGCCCTATCCTTTAAAAGATGATCAACAACAGACGGATCTGCCAATGTGGTTGTATTTCCAACATCATCTTTTCCTTCTGCTATTGCTTTCAAGATCCTTCTCATAATCTTCCCTGATCTGGTCTTTGGAAGAGCATCTGCGAATTGGATCTTGTCTGGCTTTGCGATTGGACCAATCTCTTTCCCTACATGATTCCTAAGCTCAATCTTGAGGTCATCTGTCTTCTCAACACCTTTATTCAAAGTAACAAAGCAATATAGTGCTTGTCCCTTTACATCATGAGGGAAAGGAACAACCGCAGACTCTGCAACAGCCTCGTGGCTTACCAAAGCAGACTCGACCTCTGCTGTTCCGATTCTATGGCCTGATACATTGATAACATCATCAATTCTTCCCATTAGCCATACATCTCCATCTTCATCTATCCTTGCACCATCTCCTGCAAAATACATTCCTTTAAACCTACTCCAATATGTCTCAACAAATCTATCGTGGTCTCCAAAAACAGTCCTCATCATTCCTGGCCATGGCTTCTTCATAGCCAGATATCCTCCTTCATTAACATCAGCCTGAGAACCATCTTCCCTAAGGACAGTGGGTTCTATTCCAAACAAAGGCCTTCCTGCACAACTAGGTTTCATGGTTATTGCTCCAGGAAGGGTTGTTATCAATATCCCTCCTGTCTCTGTCTGCCACCATGTATCAACTACAGGACAATTCTTATTTCCTATATTGTCATAATACCACATCCACGCTTCAGGGTTAATTGGTTCTCCCACAGTCCCTAAAAGCTTCAGACTGCTTAGATCGTGCTTCTTTATAGGATCTGTACCGAATCTAGCAATAGCCCTTATTGCAGTGGGTGCTGTGTAGAAAATATTTACTTTAAATTTCTCGCAAACCTGCCAAAACCTGTCATTGTCAGGATAGGTAGGCACACCCTCAAACATCAAAGAGGTAGCACCGTTAGACAAAGGCCCATACACGATATAGCTATGTCCTGTTATCCATCCTATGTCTGCTGTACACCAATAGACATCCCCTTCATGATAATCAAAAACATACTTAAACGTCTGTGTAACATAGGTCAGATAACCTCCTGTGGTATGCAAAACCCCCTTTGGTTTTCCTGTAGTGCCTGAAGTATAGAGTATAAACAATGGATCTTCTGCATCCATCTCTTCAACAGGACACTCGTCACTGATATCCTCCGCACCTAGTTCTTCTTCCCAGTATGTATCTCTTCCTTCCTTCATATTATGCTCAATCCCTGCCCTCTTGGCAACTATGACCGACTCTATACAGTCCACTCCTTCAAGAGCCTCATCTGCAATCTTCTTAAGGTCTATCTTCTTTCCTGCTCTCAAACTTCCATCTGCAGTAATAAGCATTTTGCAGGTAGAGTCTAAAATCCTATCCTTCAGCGACTCAGCACTAAATCCTGCAAAGACAACAGAATGCATAGCGCCTATCCTGGCACATGCAAGGACAGCAACAGCCGCTTCTGGAATCATAGGAAGGTATATACAGACCCTATCTCCTTTCTTTACTCCCTTTTTCTTAAGAACATTTGCAAAACGACAAACCCTCTTATATAGGTCTTTATAGGTGATCTCTTGAACATCTTCATCAGGCTCTCCCTGCCAGATTATAGCCACCTGATCTCCTTTTTTCTCTAGATGACGGTCAAGGCAGTTGTAGGAAACGTTGGTTTTCCCTCCTTTAAACCATGTGAACTCCACTTTCTCTTTGTCCCATGTAAACACAGTATCCCATGGCTTGAACCAGTGCAGTTCCTTTGCCCTCTCAGCCCAAAATGATTCTGGATCCTTAATTGATTCTTCGTATATCTTCTTATATTCCTCTTCGCTTTTAATATAAGCCTTATCCCTAAAGCTCTGAGGTGGCTCGATCTTCCTATTCTCTTGGCTCATAGACTGTATTGTTTTTTCTTCTGACATAATATCTCCTCCATAATTTTAGTTTATAGCTTAATCCCCCTATAACATTTTAGGAAAAAAGGAGTATATTTAAAGGTTTTGCATCTATGAAGAAAACAACCTGATACACTGAAAATGAAGAGACTCAAAGGTATATTTAAGCAGCTCTAACTTCTGATTTTTGACTAGTAATCAATTTCACATACTGTTTCTCAGTTTTCCTTATGAATCGGATGCTCTTCTCAAAAACTTCATACCTATCAAAGTCCATAACTGGAATATGTCCTGATCTTTGTAGAAGTATCAGTTCTGGCTTTGCCCTGTTAGGCACCTTATCACCAATATGTTTTTTTAGATAGTGGGCGCTTTTTGGATGACTAATAGTATCATGCATCCCTTGGATTACCAATACAGGTATGCTTATATGTCTTACCTCCTTCCTCAATTTGTACATCAAAACACCCAAATCAGCTATTGATTTTCTAGAATGGCCAGAAAGGGTTTGTCTCTCTGCTCTCTTCTTAATATCCTGTATATCAGTTTGATTCAAAGGCGGCAATCCTGCTTGTATATTATGTGTGATCCTATCAATAACTAAATCTATTATATCTTCTTGAGCTTCTTCTGGATACATCCTCAATTCTCCTGTTGTTATAAACCTCTTTTTTGTTTCCCTCATTTTAGCAATGATTACGGGCCTTAATTTTTCCTTTAAAATTGGTTTAAAATCAGCACTGTTAGTTCCAATGCCTCTTGCTTTAATCTCATCCAAGACTTCACTTATTTCACCAGAATCATTATGGATAAGTCCTCCTTTTTTTATGGCGATGCGTCTAAAAACGCGTGGACCTATAAATCCGGTTATGATGGGTTCCAATATCCTAAATCTGGTTTCAACAACCGCCATGGGAAATAAGCAGGCACTAATAGAAATAAAACCCTTAACCATGCTCTGATATATGAAATTCCCTTGATGTCTCTTCGCCATTATATGAAATGTCATCATAGCGCCTAAGGAAACCCCAGCAACATAAAACCTTCCAGAACCCTTGTCTCCCCCATTTAATCTCTTCATGTATGAATAAAAATACTTGAAAGCAGATATTAAAAAACCTTCAACCTCCTTTATGGGTGTATTAAAAAACTCTTCCAAAGAGTATCCATGGCCAGGAAGCCTCACATTATATGTTACAAATCCAGCATCTCTAAAGTGTTGTGCATATTCATCCATGTCTTTTGAATTAGCAGTGATTGCATGAATCAACACAACCCCCACCCTTTGCCCGTTATGCGTCTTGCTACCTTCCAAATTTTTTTGAATATCTTGTTCATCAACCTCTATTCTTGAAACATTCCTAGCAAATATTATTATTTTATTTGTAATATCCGAGATAATACGCTTGATTTCAGCAAATATTTCTTGTTCTTCTCGTGAAAATTCTTCAAATTTTTCCCACCAAATCCCATGCTTGATTTGATTATTCTGTTTTTCCAGATTAATTTTAAGATTAGCGAAAATCTTGGCCAACTTTCTAAAATCAACCTGTAGCTTATTTCTCATAGAATTAACAAACTGTCCTAATTCCTTTTCATCTTTTACTATTGACCATATTGCCAATTTTGCATTCTCAATGTTATATGGAGTTCTCCTCCCTCTAGATCCAGAGAGATTTCCATTAGGGTCTATTAGTTGTCCATGTGTTCTTCCGTATGTCCATACCCTACCTTCAACTTGATGTAGGCGTTCAGTTGCTTCGAATAAAATTTTTCTCACAAACACATCAAGAATATGGTCCATCTCAATTATCTCACCAAATATTTTTATAATCCTTTTATTCAAAGATGGAACTCTTTTCAAAATATGAATTTTTCCTCTTTCCGCTATCTCAATAAAGCGCCTCTTTTTCCTATATGCTTCCCATAATCCATCAAAGAGTTTATCTTCATCTCCCAAAGACCCCTTTAAAGACTCAACCTGAGGTAGATGTGCCTCTTCTTTTTTCGAACTAAAAACCCATTCAAATATATCCATTAGTTGATAATTCAATAATTAGTATATATAATCTTTTCTGAATTCAAGAATTTCAAAGTATTAAATAAAAACATATAGGATAAACTAATAACTCAACTTATACCTCAGGATGGCCCCAATACCGCCCAATCCATCAAGTTTCTTCCCACCTTCATGCTCTGAAGAGATTATATTAATAGAACCTTTCATCGAATCTGTAATCTTCATCATATTATCGATCTTCTCATAACCTCCACCATCTCTCAGCTTCTGTATAAATGAATCAGTTACCAAAAGGGACTCAACAGCACCAGAATTAACTGCATTCTCAGTATCTTCAATGCCATATATGGCAAGATTATTCTTAGAAATCTCAGTAAGTAACTTCTCCACTAGATCTATCTCTTTAGCTATTCTATCTTCATGCAAAGCAGCCTTAACCTCAGGCCTTCGTAAAACCTCATTGATACCGTTCTTTCCGGTTGAATTACAGGTAGCAAGTATAACTTTCTTCCTAAGCTCATCCTTGCTCATCTCCTTCATCAGATCCTCCTTCCAGAAAGCCGGACTCGCCAATATAACCTTAACTATACCATGCCTCTTCACATACTCTTCCATCTTCTTAATAACCTCGCTATAAAATCCCCCAGCAAAATTATCCTCAACATCCTTCTTCCTGACCTTCCCCTTTATATTTGTTAGTAGCTCATATCCATACTTCTTCAGAAGTGCAAAATGCGCCTCCTCCCTATCCATAACAAGAATGAGAATCTTTGATGCCTCTTCCTTGATAGATTCCTTCAGCCTATCGATCTGGTACTTAAGCCATCTTTCTTTTTCTAAAGTAAAGACCACATTAGGCTCAAGGTTAAAGGTATGGTGCTCCCCTTTCTGTACATCTTCAGAACCCTCAACAATAATCCCCAAAACCCTCAGCAATCCGGATGTTTTGCTAAATTCTATCTTCTCTATCCTTATCTTAAGAAAAACAGGTTTCTTGACTACCGTTTGCTTTCTGTCAGATTCCTGCCCTATCTTTATCTTCCTTATAGTCTTACCTTTAACCAGGTCTCCAATATCGATTATCTGCGACAGATACCACAGATCATCAAGGTTCTCTATCTTGAGTTTAGCGTCTCCTTTCTTAATATCTAGACGAATTTGCTTCATATGCCTTTAAAACAATAACTTTATATATAAATTTATTTATTATTTGAATAAAGTTAGATAATGCTCTAAAAGACAAGGAAATACCAAAAAAGGTGATATATATGAAGAAGGCCCAAGGCGGTATAAATGCTGCCATTCTAGTAGCTATAATTGCTGCAATGATTATAATATACATCTTGTTTCTCCCTACAGAAGACAGGGAAGATCTATTGGAGGAAGAGAGCGATTACGCTGGAAGCTCTACATCTGATGACGATGAGGTAATCACCTTGCTCTCTGAAAATGTAGGCAGGCTTGATCCTGTTGGAAGGGTGAGGGACAAGGATATCCCAAATGTAAATATCTTTGAAACAACAAATTCTAAGGTCTTAGACACAATAAATCCGATCTCCATAAGAAATGGATGGTTTGACAAAACCATAAAGACCATAAGATTCTCTATTGCTGACCCAGAAAATACAGATAATATAGTCTTAAGCTTCTCTGCTCCAAAAAGAAGAGGTATCTTATCCATTAAATTAAATGAAGAACTGATCTATGAATATGATATAAACCGGATAAACATCGATCCAATAAAATTGAAGAAAAACCTGATTAGAGAGAATAATGAACTGGAATTCAGTGTCTCTGGTGTTGGAGCTAGATTCTGGACAACCAATGAATATGCACTAGAAGATATAAAGATAATTGGAGACCTTACAGACCTAAGCAGGCAAGAATCCCAAAATGTATTTACCTTAACAGACACAGAATTTCAGAATCTAGAGGAGGTAGAGATCAGATTCGTACCATATTGCTCTTCCTCAGCAACAGTTGGTATTCTGGACGTGTTCATGAACAACAGGAATATCTTCTCCGCAGTCCCTGTATGCAACGATAGGTATAAACAGGAAGTCCCTCTGAGCGCTGTAAGTGCAGGTCAGAATAAGGTTATATTCAGGACAAACAAAGGCTCATACTCTGTAGAACAGATCAAGTTGGATTTCCGGGAAAAGGATGTTCCAGAGGCGGTTTATTATTTTGAAGTCAATGAAACGACATTTGATGATATAATGGACGGGGAATACGATCCGTTCATCAAGATAGAGTTTGTTGATGACGAAAAGACAAAAAAGATGGACCTTAACATAAACGATCATCTGGTTAGGGTTGACCAAGACAAGAAGACCTATGAGAAGAACATAGGAAACTGGATAGAAGAAGACAACAACTTCATAAAGATAACTCCTATCAAAACAACCCTGGATATTGTTGATGTAAAGGTTGAACTGGAAGAGAAATAAGGTGTTCTAAAAGGGGAAGAATGCGTGATCACGTTAAGATAATTCGGGGAATGAGGGATGATAAAGCTTTTTCTAGTTTTGGTCAGGATAGAGCAAAAGAAGCAATTAAAGAAGTAGAAGCAAGATTCAGAGAAGAACTAGAGAGAGAGCATGGTAAGGGGTGGAGGAACCATATTACTGAAGACCGTTTTAGACAGTTTGCAAAAGAGGTCATAGAACAAGACAAAGAATACAAAAAACGACATCCTACCAGCAAAGGAGATTCATTTCACAGACACTCTATTAATGCTTTTGATAAATTTTTAAATCCAGATAAAGTAAGAGTTGTAAGAGTAGGTAGAAATACTGACCAAACAAGGACTGATGCTATTCAAGTAAACGCTGCAAATGTTGCTACAAATGCAAACAAAGCTGAGATTGAAGAAGAGCAAACTGCAAAAACAGAGGCCGAAACTGGAGCAGACGCAGAGAAAGCCGAAATCAAGGAAAACGAAGCTGCAGAAACAGAAGCAGAGACTGGAAAGGAAAAGGAAGAGGCTGAAACTGATGCAGATAAGGAAGCAGAAAAAGAAGCAAAAGAAAGAGAAAAAGCTGAAAAAGCCCAGGAAAAAGCAGATAAAGCAGCTCAAAAAGCACAAACCCGCAGAGGAAGGCTATGGAATTTCCTAACAAGAGAAAAACCTCAGAAGGAAAAACAACCTAAAGAAACAGCACCCAGACAACCAAGGGCTACTGTAACCAGAAGCCTTGACGAAAGCAGCGGTTTTGCATT
Source organism: Candidatus Nanoarchaeia archaeon (assembly GCA_028279655.1). GTDB lineage: Archaea > Nanobdellota > Nanobdellia > Woesearchaeales > JACPBV01 > JAHWHQ01. The sequence goes on from JANQNH010000004.1 coordinate 46,408, forward strand.
ATTTCTTATGTTACTGACAATGGCTCTAGCTGTTGTTGATTATTGGTTCCTGCATTTTGGTGGGCTTGACTATAACATCTATCTCAACGCCTGGAAAGGAGGGGGACTAAGCCTGTTGTTTATGACCTTTGTACCGATTTACACATTAGCTGGAATCCTTATTATAGAATTAGTATTTGTAGCTAGAAAGCACAACGCTGCTTATTTCCTACTGGCAATCTTTGGATCCCTTCTAGCAGCAAAAGCAATAATGGTTTCACTTGGGATGAACATTGTACCTGGAATAGGTCTCTCCATTTCAGTTGTTGCCCTTGTAGCTGCCATGCTCTTCTCCATGTGGAAACTCATGGACGACGACACAAGAGGGCATTTCCTATCCTGGGTTTTCTATGGATTGATATGGTCTGCCATACTCTCTCTTGGAGGGATCATGAGCATAGGGAGTATTGCTCATTTGATCATTGCATTTCTTGTCTGGCTATTTGTAATTGGAGAAAGGGACGTTACTAGTGCAAATTACTGGGTTGGAGCATTATTGATCCTGGATTTCTTTGGTTTTGGGATAATAAAAGCCATGATTCCAATGGCAACCGGAAGTGCAATAATTGCAAATAGGTTTGTCTTCCCAATATGGTTCTTCTTCATATCAATCTATTCATTAGAATTCAAGAAAAGCAAACTGATCAAATTCATTGTTTTTTGTGTAATCATATTCTACATCCTAGCTCTGGTAGATGGTGTTTATGGTTGGACAAACATAAATGCCCAGATCCAGGCAAATCCTGATGAAGTTGCAGAAGCAAAAAGCTTCTTTAAGAACGCGTTCAAAAATATGATGGATTTTCCAGATAAAGTTGTTGCTGAGTATAGGAAAGGACTCGAACAGGCCACTGGAGGATATTATCAGGGAAGAGTGGAGGAAAACCAGGATCCGAGAAATGATCTTGGTGTTCATCTGGTTAATCTACAGGCTGCAGATAAAGAATTCTATCAAAATGAAGAAGTGATAGTATGGGGGGACCTAAAAGCAAAGACCTTAGAAGATCCCATAAGCATCTTTATGAGTTGTGAAGCAGGAGAAGCAGAGGGAGTAATAAAGCCTGAGAAACTAGCACAGATAAATATTGCAGACAGACACATTATCCAACAACTGGAACAGATTCCTTTTGAATGCAGATTTGCTCCGGATGAATTACAGGCCGGAACCACCAGTGTAAAGATTAAGGCAGAATTTAACTTCAACACATTAGGCTATCTAAAAACATATTTTATGGATATCGAAAGGATGAGGGCCCTAAGAAGAGAGAATGTTGATCCATTAAGACAGTATGGGATAGACAAAGTATCTGATGCAATCTATACAAATGGCCCTGTAAAACTAGGGATGGGAACTGTTGACCCTCCTTTGGGTTTATCGACAAACTCCGATGCATATAGCTATATAGGAGTCACAGTCCAACCCCAGTGGTTTGGAAGAATAAAGAATATAACCTCTGTACAGATCCAAGTACCTGTTGGTTTGGATATCTCTGATCCAACAGCCACAGGAGACACCACGTATTGTAGAAAAGGTTTTAAGATGACAGACCCAAACAAGGAAGGATACTCCATCTATGACATGGAAGAAGGAGAGATCAAAAAGACCAAGGTACCAATAACAACCTACAAATCCTGGAGATGCCCGATTAAGATAACCAGCACTACTACTCCGGATATCCTTGGAAACATCCCTGTGGCTACCCACCACTTCAGGGCAGAGGTAGGCTACATCTATGAGATTGAAAAATCAACAAATGTATTTGTAAAAGGAGCAGAAGGAGAGGAGAGAAGGTTATCTGGTTGTGAAATAACATGTGACGATGATGACGGATGTGTATGCCCTGCTGATTGTGGTGTACCTGCCGGAACAACCATTGGCAAAGGCTATACATGCAACAATGCCCCTATTGGAAGCAACACATTGATAGGATCAGCTGACTCCTTCAGTATTCTAGATAAGGCGATGTCAGAGATAACTGTAAAAGTTACCCTCAATGAGGTATGTGCAGGAATACCAGGAGCCAAAGAAGCACTTGAAGCACAAGGCAAAGGAAACGATGCAGAAGCTATAATCCAGGCATGCGGCATAGATGAAAACAAGATAGATAAGATAGAAGAAACTGAGAAAGAGATAGTTGAACAGATAGAAAACAGCCTGGTAGTAACTGCCATCACAATGGAAGGAAAGGCCCTAAGTGCTGACAACCGAGACACCCTAAACAGCAAGCTACAGGAATCAATAACCATACTCATCAAAACCAGAGATTCCTTTGAAAAGATCTACCTTCAAGATAATATACCTGCGGATGTAATTTATGAAGATTATAGGGGAAGGATAAATACAGCGCAATTCAAATTAAATGCACTCATAGTAGACTCATGAAAACAAAAACAATCTTAACATTAGCGATCTTAGTATTCTTAATAGGTTGTAAAGGAGACAAAGAAGGTTACTCTCCAACAATCACCACAAAAGACATCTATGAAGGAAAAGCAGCCTTGGAGATGGAATTCTTTGAGAACGCCCCTCCAGAAGATATCTTTGAAAAAAGCGTTCTGCCGATAGGGTTAAGGTTATACAACAAAGGTGCATTTGACATAAAAAGGGGTTTCCTTTCCATAGGCTTAGAAAAGGATTATATGGAACTGAACGACGGATCCTTGAAATCGATAAACGATAGGGTAAACTTCCAGGATTCAGAGCATATAACCTTTGATCTTAAAGGAAAAACAATAGAGCATCCTGAAGGAGAACAGGAAGTCATTACATTTACCTCAAGTACCAAAGATCTAGGAAAAAGAGATCCACAAAGTCAATACCATGATTCCTGGGTTTCAATTACCTCCTGCTATACTTATCAAACCAAAGCTGTAGAAACAGTCTGTATAGATACAGATGTATTTGGATTCAAGAGGAAAGCAGAAACACCGGATGGTACCAGGGCTTGCGAAGTAAAACCAATAACCCTAAGTTCCCAGGGTGCTCCTGTCGCTGTTACAAAGATAGAGGGAGAGATGGTACCAAGCAAAGACAATCCTTCTCTTTTAAAGCCAAGATTCATCATAACTGTAAGAAATATAGGAAGTGGAGAGGTCATAAAAGAGAACAAGGTTGAAGACGCCTGCTCTTCAAAAGCGATTACCCATGAAGAATGGGGCAATATCAACATAAAAGCATACCTATCAACCTTAGAAGAAGAAAACAAGCTAGATTGCGATATAGAGGAAGGCTCAAAAGACGATGGAACTATCATCCTAAAGAAAAAAGAGGACACCATAAGGTGCATTTATGAAGAGGGATTCAGTGATGAGAAGGGAGTATTCTCCTCACCATTATACCTAATCCTAGATTATGGTTATACAGAAACCATTTCAAGAGAGGTGAGGGTTAAAAAAGTAGCCACACATTAAATAATCGCAAAGTTTATATAATAAAAAAATTAGAGGGATAATTAAATGACTAAAATGGTAAAAAAGGGTGTTTTAGTAGCTATTTTAGTAATTTTTGTATTCTTAATTTCTGGATGTCAAAGAGCAGATGTTGACGAACCACGAGAATATAACTATAGGACAGGTACTCAGGGATTAGAACTCAGGTTTCCAACAAATATGCCTACAGAAATATACGAAAATGATAGGGATGTAAGGTTTATGGTAGAAGTAAGAAACAGAGGCGCCTTCCCCCAATCAGATGAAGTAGATGAATTTAGAGGCAAACTATGGGTTGGGGGTTATGACGAAAGGATCCTAAGGGTATACCCTAGATTAGGATCAAGCATCACCCAGGGAATTAACCTGGATGGCTATTCCCTAGAAGGAAAAAGTGTGTATAACAGGGACGGAGGGTATGACCCTCTCGAATTCCAGATAGATGTAGGAGAATTACCTGATGGTATGCCTTATTATCGCCCAAGACTCCTTATGACTGCTTCATATTTCTACAAGACAATAGCAAATCCTATGATCTGTGTGGATCCTGAACCTCGAAGCACAAGAGTAAGGGAAAAGGTATGTGATATTGGGGATTATGGAGCAGTTGGAAGAGGAGGAGGAAGTGGAAGAGGAGGAAGTGTTGGTGCAGGAGTAGGAAGCCAGGGAGCGCCAATAACAGTAACAAGGATAGAGGAGGACGTCACAGGAAGTGACATATTATTCAAGATATACATCCAAAATCAGGGGAATGGTCTGGTAATCTTAGAAAGTGACATTGACCAAGACCCAAATCAAGGATACGACTGGAGGGACCTGAATCTTGTAAGAATAGATGACATCAGGGTAGGCAACATACCTATGACTGAATGTAGGCCTGCAAGAGGAAGAGATGTACAATTGATAGATGGAAAAGGATATATATTCTGTAGGTTGGATAGAACAGCAGCCGGAGGAAAAGCATATGTAACCCCCCTGAATATCCAGCTTAGTTATGGTTATACTACTTCAATTGAAAAAGACATCGAAGTCTTTGAAGAGATATCATTTAGATAATGGAGGATGATAAAATGAGAAAAATGTTAGTATTTGTGATAATTGGTTTGTTTGTTTTGGTAGGATGTGAAAAAGAAGTATCCACAACATTCTCAAAGCCTTTTATTGGTGGAACTGAAGCGATAGACTTCAATTTTATTGAGGGCTCACCACCACCAGAGGTATATGATGGAGGAAGCTATCCTTTCGAAGTAACAGTCAACGTGGAGAACAAAGGAGAATATGACGTCCCAAAAGATAAGATTACTATTGACCTTGCAGGATTCTATCCTCCAGATTTTAGTAATCCTCCGATTACATTAAGCCCTGAGGAAGATCTGGAGAAAGCATATATTGATTCTGAAGGTAATGTGATCCCAGGGACAATAACCTATGTTACCTTCCCTGGATTCAACTTTGGAGGATCTTTAAAAGCAAACAATGAATATAGGGTAAGGGCCAACCTTTGCTATAACTATGGAACCATAGCTCAGGCCGATTTATGTGTATTGGATGATCTAACCAAGACAAAAGACGAAGTATGTACAGTTAACGAAGGAAAGAGGGTTGATGCATCAGCTGCTCCTGTTCAGATAGAAAACCTTGAAGAGAGTATCTCTGGAACAGATAAGATAACCTTCTCATTTGAGATTGTTCATAGGGGAAGCGGCTTAGTCTCAAAATTAGACACCAGCTGCAGCGACGAGACCATAGATAAGAACAAGGTATGGGTAGAGATAGACACAGGATTGAATGGCCTAGACTGTTCAGGACTAAGTGACGGCACAGCAACAACTGGATACACAACATTATACGGTGGAAAAAGACTGGTAAGGTGTACTCAAGACATAAGCGCTGCAGAACTACAAGGAAAGGATTTTGAGAAAAAGGTCAACTTCAAAGTAACCTATGACTACAAAGAACACGAAGAAGTTAATGTAATGGTCAAGCACACCACATAATTTTTTATTTTTTTCTTATATTTTAAATCTAGCTCAGGTAATTCTATACTCAACTAGAGCCAGCTAAAGTAAACGAAGCAAGGAGGCACTCAAGCTGAACAAACTCGTCACTCCCTTCAGTAAGCCTAAACTCAATCTCACCGCACTTATCCATCAATTCCATCTTTTTCCGGTTATCAATATCCAAATCAAGTATCTGTTTTTGTATCTGCTTTATTATATCAATACCAGACAGACCATAATTAAGCATAGTATCGATCAACTTGCTTCTAGCCTCAACAAATTTGTTACTCACAGCAAGATCCAATATTTCCTTTACCTCCTTAGGTTCAGCAACCGATGCCAAGGAATAAACAAGATCTTCTGTTATATTCTTTGAGATAGCAGTACAGCTCTGCATCACATTCTCCAGTCTCCTACAGTCCCCTTCAGAAACATCTATCAAGGCCTGTTTAGCCTTCTCAGACACATTCAAAGTCTCCTCATTAGCTATCCTATCAACGATAAGGTGCAAATCCTCCTTTTCTATAGGTTTAAAACGGAAAACAGCGCATCTTGATTGTATAGGATCAATGATCTTGCTTGAATAGTTGCACGAAAGTATAAACCTGCAGGTATTTGTATAATTCTCCATAGTCCGACGCAGAGCCTGCTGTGCCTCCCTTGTAAGGGCATCACACTCATCCAGGAATATGATCTTAAATGGAACATCCCCTAATGCCTTAGTCCTGGCAAAATCCTTAACCTTAACCCTTACTATATCTATTCCTCTTTCGTCTGAAGCATTCAGTTCCAAAAAGTTCTGCCTCCAGGAATCTCCAAACAATTTCTTTGCAACAACTATCGCTAAGGTAGACTTCCCTACACCAGCAGGCCCAGAATACATCTGATGAGGCATATTCTTTTGTTCAACAAAAGCCTTAACTCTAGCTACTATCTCTTTCTGACCTTTGATCTCAGAAAAATCTTGCGGACGATATTTCTCAGTCCAGATTGCATGTTCCTTTGCTTCCACCATGAGATAAAGGAAGGAATACTGATTTAAATAATTAATTGTTTTAAAAACTAGATAAAAGTTGTGATTATTTTTTTATTCCACAAACACTGCCCCTGATCCCTACATAAGGGCTGCCTAAATAGGTAGTAGAGTCACTCGAAACCGAATAAATATAACATGAACCTGCAACCACTTCACCTTCTTTAAGATTATCCCTGAGATAATAAGCAGGATTTGGAAATCGAAGTATTGATTGATCTTTCCCCTCATTTCCAATCATTTCCATAATCCTCCCATAATCTGACAAATTTTGGTTAGGATAATGTTTATCTTTCATACTACCATGAATTTTAGCAACAATAGGTCTTTGATAACTCTTTAACTTTTCGCCATTTAAATCAGAGGTGTCCAAAAGAAGTTTACTATATTCCTCACTCGCTTCTATAAGACCCAAACGATCAACATCTCTCCAAACAATATCATATTCTAAATCCACAATCTCCTTTAATTGTTCTTTATCTAATCGGAGTAACCCATGAGATTGAGGATTCATAACTGCTTCTGTAAATTTATCAATATCCACTCCTGCAATAGCATAAAATGTTTCTCTTCCACCTATACCATATTGAAGTTTTCCCCCACGAACTCTGGCAAGAAACAAATTGGCAGGATATACAACAGATTTTTGAAGATTCTCATCCCTTAACCTTCGACGCTGAACTGCAGGAGAGTCTAACATTGTTTCCCCTTCCAATCCATCACAGCCTCTAGAAAGATCCACTTCTGAAATTGTTTCTATTAAATCTGCCATTTCAAAAGGAAGAAACAAGTTTAAGTATATAAATCTTTTGATTATTTATTAACTCTAAAGTAGTCAATAATACGTAATCCCTACAATTATTTTTTATTATATATCCTCCTCAACGACCACTAAAAAATCACCAACTGCTATTACAGCAGAAAAGGGTATCAATATATTATTCTCCTTATCCTTCTCCAATTCTAGTTTCTCAGTATAAGGGGTAGGGCTCTTAAGGATTAACCGATTGAAAATCTTAGATTTTTAATATTTTTTAGGTAATCTAATATATTTTACCAATTAAAGCTACCCACAATTTTCTCTGTATGTCATAATCATTAATGAGCGCCTGGTTCATTATATTCCAGAATATCATCAAGAGGTATTTGTTCTATTTTATTTACATCTAAAATTTCTTCCGCACCAACTTCTTTGCGGACAAAAACTCCACCTATTACCAACAATCTTTTTTCTGTTTCAGACCCCCAACGTCGTACCCCCCTTGATATGTCAATGTCCATACCTGCATCCAATATTCCCGGTATGTAACCTGTAACATAATAAATTTCAGGTAGAATATTCCCTGAATCGTATGCTACCTCTGCCCTTCTTCTCCTATACTCATCAAAATTGATAGGTCCTTCTTTTAATATGGGTACATTGTCAAGATTCACTTCAACCGCCTCGGTCTAGTTATTACTCCTTGGTGAATTTGATTATTATATTAGTTTTTCTATCAAAATTTTCATGAAAATAGAAAATTTTATATACAAAAGAAGTTTTTCATAAATAATGTTGGATAAAAGGGATAGACTAATATTATATGAATTGGATAAGAACGCAAGGCTGCCTTTATCTAAGATAGCTAAAAAAGCAAGGCTTTCAAGAGAAGCTGTTCTTTACCGTACAAGAAAATATATTTCAGAAGGGATAGTGAGAAAATATCTTACTGTAGTTAATTTGGCAAAAATTGGATATACACACCACAAGATATATCTAACTCTCCATAACATTTCAGAAGAAGAGGAGAAAAAGCTAATAATAGACTTATCAATAATCCCTTATATTGCTTGGATCTCAAGCTGTGATGGTAAATATTCTTTTATTTTCACAATTCTTGCAAAAAACCTTATCGACTTGAATGAGAAGATCAAAGAGATAAATAAAATATGCTGGAAATACACCTTACAAACAGATATAACCTCTATAATCAAAGCATACCACTATTACAGGGATTATCTAATCCAGGAAACTGGAACAACAGAAAGAAAGATATTTAGGGGTGGAAAAAAAGAAAATATCACTTTGGATCATGCTGACAAGGTGATACTTGATTTTCTCGCAAAAGATTCAAGATCCGCAGCAGTAGATATCGCGAATCAACTTGGTACCAGCGGAGATTTTGTCTTGAAAAGAATAAAAAGATTAGAAAGAGCAAACATAATCCAACATTATATGGTATGGCCTAGTGTTAATAAATTGGTAGGGGCTTATTATAAAGTTCTTATAAAACTGAATAATATTGATGAAAAAAATGAGAGTAGACTATATTCTTTTTGTCAAAACAATCCCTACATAGTGTACATTGTTCACTGCCTAGGGCCCTGGCAGTTTGAAATGGATGTAGAAGTAGTGAATATAGAAGAATTCAGGAAACTGATGAGGAATTTCTTAAATCAGTTCTCAGAATCCATTTCTCAATATACAACATTAAATATATATGATGAACATAAGTTCCAGTTCTTTGATAAAAGAATGCTATAAAATTAAATGATATCTTCCTCAGCGACCACTAAAAAATCACCAACTGCTATTACAGCAGAAAAAGGTATCAATATATTATTTTCCTTATCCTTCTCTAATTCCAGTTTCTCAGTATAAGAGGTAGGACTCTTAAGGATTATATGGATCAGCTCTCCAGACCTAGTTTCAAAAATTATATCTCCAACTTCCCCGAATCTTTTTCCTGTCTTAGAGACTACTGTTTTACCTATCAACTGTTTTGAAAATTTTTTATCTTCTTCAGCCATTATAATCCCCCTTCTATATTAAATATCATTAATCTATATAATATTATACCATGAATAGTTTATGTTATATATAAAGTTTTTGTTTGTTTAAAAGTATGGACATAATTTATACTTTCTGAAATACAAAAGACCAAAATTCAACTCAAAGATGCCTTCTTTTTGTCCAAAATCCCATTTAACTTCTTTTCATTATAGCAATCTTCCTTCAAACCACAGTTAAAACATTTATTTTGGTTCTTCTCAAAATCAGGGATCTTATCAGATTTCAGCAGGTTATTCACCTTTTCTATAAGCTCTTTTACTTCTACCCTCATAAATGGGTTAATAGGTATATGTCTCTTTTGCTTGGTATCCAGGTAATGCACAAAACCCTCTTTTATCTCTGTATTGAACTTATCCTCCATCAACAAAGCATATGCCACCAGTTGTATCTTATGCCCTGGCCACACCCCTTCATTAGGCGCCTTGCCTGTCTTTAGTTCTATTGGTACAAATCCTCCCTCATAAACCTCAATCTGATCTATTATCCCCTTCAAACCTAATTTCTCAGAGCTTATCTTAAGCTCAGACTCTATCTTAGGAGTTAATTTTTCCCATAACTCCTCTCCAAAAACATCATTTTTCTCCATAAATTCGTGAACAATAGATGCCCTGGCCTCAGATTCAGATAATATCAACGGCCAAACAGCCTTAAATAGCTCCTGAGGGACGATATTAAACTGTTTTAACTCTTCCTTATGCTCCTTTATAGCATCTAGAAGTATCTCCCTATACCTCTTATGAAATCTTCCTTTTAGATCCTCAAGAGTAACATCCTTACCAATACCCTTCACCAACTCCTCCTCAACAAGATTGATATTCTCATGAGCCTTATGCCTTATAGAACCCTTCACAAGTGCTTCCTTAGGGGGCTCTGTAAGCTTCAGAACATACTGCAGATAGAGCTTTCTAGCGCAATACATATATGACGAAAGGGTTGTTACTGAAATCATTTTGTTTAGAGAGCCTAATTACAACAACAATGGACGAAAACTCATCTGAAGAGGGAATTTCCATACGAAGTGTGGAAATTACCTTTTGATGTAGGGCGTGCAAAGCACGACCGTGTTTGAGTCCGTTACTGTTGTTGGAATTTATATGATTATCTCTTTAATCTAACAACAGGAAGCTTTTTATATTTATATGGTTTTTTGTTCTGCAATGACTATAAACAAGAACCTGGAGCTTGTAAAGAGAAATACAGAAGATATAGTTAAACTGGAAGAGCTGGAAAAACTACTGAAGGAAAAGAAACAACCTTCTGCATATATTGGTATGGCCTGTAGCGGTAAGATCCACATTGGATATTTTGTACCCATAATGAAGATCAGAGACTTCTTAAATGCAGGATTTAAGTTCAAGATACTAATTGCAGATATGCATGCTCATTTGGATGACAGAAAAACCCCTTTTGAATTGTTGGATAAAAGGGTAAAATACTACAAGGAGATACTAAGCCTGATGCTAAAATCAGTAAATGCAGACATCAAAAACCTTGAATTTGTAAGGGGCAGCGACTTCGAACTAAAAAGAGATTATATGTTGGATACACTAAGGTTATCTGCATGGAACACCCTAACAAGATGCAAAAGAGCAGCCTCGGAGGTAGTAAGATTCGGGGATGAACCAAAGCTAAGCGGCTTTATCTACCCAATAATGCAAGCCTTGGATGAGGAATATCTAGAGGTAGACTGCCAATATGGGGGTATAGACCAAAGAAAGATATTGATGTTTGCGAGAGAAAATCTTCCTAAGCTGGGATATAAGCCAAGAATCGAGATAATGACCCCTATGCTACCAGGGCTCAATGGAGAGAAGATGAGTTCCTCTGTAGAGCAATCAAAAATAGATATACTATCCACAAAAGAAGATATAAAGAGCAAAATCAACAAGGCCTTCTGTCCAGAAGGAGAGGTAGAGAACAACGGCGTTTTAGCTTTCTTCAAATATGTAATTATGGTCCTAAAAGAAGATAAAAAAGATAAATTGATCATAAAAAGACCAGAGAAATGGGGCGGCAACCTGGAATTCAACTCATACGGACAACTAGAAACAACATTCATAAAGAAAGAACTACACCCAATGGATCTAAAGACAGCCCTCATAGAAGAACTAGATAACTTAATCGATCCAATAAGAAAATCCATGAAAGGTAAAGAGAAGTTAATCAAAGAAGCATATCCCTAACTCTGCTCAACAACAGCTAGAGCATAATTCTTAGTCAGATACCTCTTAGCTACCCTCAATATATCCTTCTTACTCACCTTCTTTATCTCCTTAATGTAAGAATCCAGCAATCCAGCATCCTTTATGCTTTCCCAATAACCAAGTTCATCCGCAAGATCTCTTGTACTTTCACTCTCCAGTTTATGCTGGCCTATTAAAAATCCCTTCGCTTCTGCCAGTTCTTTAGAAGTAAGCTTCCTAAGGTTTTCAAACTCGCTAAGTATTATCTTTATTGCTTTTTTTATCTTGTACTTATCTGTATTAAGATAAACAGCAAAAAACCCATAGTCGCTGGAAGGATCATGGTGTACCCCAACTTCGTATGCTAGGGCATGTTTATTCCTGATTTCATCAAATATCTTACCAGACTGCCCCCTTCCAAGTATGGCCCTGATAACATCCAGAACATAAGAATCCCTTTCTGTTCTGCAAGGGGTTTTATATCCCATAACAACATAGGAGCTTAGGGTCTTCCTCTTTTCCCTCCCAATTTCAACCTTAATCTGCTTTGGTTCAATGACTTTCTTTGCCTTACTTAATCCAACGGGTTTAAAATCCTTAAAACTTTCCTCAATTCTACCCCTAACGTCCTTTCCAAAATTTCCTACAACAGACAAGACCATATTGTTAGGGACATAATGCCTTTGATAATATCTAAGAAGGGATTTCCTGTCTACTGCTTTAACGGCTTTTACTGTGCCATATGTAGGAAGCCTTGCAGGGTGTTTCTTAAAGAGAACTCCTGCAAATAAAACCCACTGATGGAATCTGGGATCATCCTTGTGGAGGTTAATCTCCTTTAAGATCACCTTCCTCTCTTTTTCAATAGCAGCCTCTTTAAATAACGGGTTCTGGATAATATCAGAAATTATGCCCAATGCCTTGCCTAGATGCTCCCTTGGAACCCTTATGTAAAAACAGGTTCTATCGTTAGATGTATAGGCATTCAACTCCCCACCAAGACTCTCAATCTCATTAGATATCGCCCTTGAGTCAGGCCTGGACTTTGTACCCTCAAAAAGCATATGTTCCATAAAATGTGAGATTCCGTTGATCTTCGTATTCTCGTTATTGGACCCTACCTTAACCGTTATTTGAAGTGTAACCGTCGGTGTAGGGATTTTCTCAAGAATCAGAGTCAAACCATTCTTCAACCGAAACTTTTTCATATCAAAATATTTAAATATGGTCTTTATATATTTTTCCATAATGCCAAAAATAAAGGAGTTCCAGCATATTTTACAAAAAAAAAGGATAGATTTCTTTATCTCGACAAATATAGACTTCGAGAGATTCAACTATGACATGGCTTATTTTTCAGGATATAACGGTGTTGGAGCACTAATAATACCCAAGAATAAGAGACCCTTCCTGGTTGTTTCAAGGATGGAAAAGGAGAGGGCAAAAAAAGGGAAGATAAAGGTATACTCTCCAAGAAAAGGTATGAGATTGTTCGACTTTATCAAAGAAAAAGTAAAGCTAAATAATATAAGAAGCAGGAGGATTGCTGTAAATAAAGAGGAATTAACCCTGCTTCTTAGAGACTACCTTAAGAAAAGCTTCAGGAAAGCCAGATTGGTTGACCTCAGGAAGGAACTATATAAGATAAGAGAGGAAAAAACAAAAGAAGAGATAGGGATAATAAAAAAAGGGTGCAGGATATCTGATGAAATCCTAGAAAGATGCTTCAGAGAATTCAGGAAATTCAAGACAGAAGCTGAAGTAAAAGCATTCCTTGAGTATGAAACAAAGAAAAGAGGATGTAACCTTGCCTTTCCAACAATTGTGGCTTCCGGGAAAAACTCTAGCAAAGCCCACCACGATACAGAAGACACAAAGCTAAAAAAGGGATTCTGTGTAATAGACTTTGGAATAAGGTACAAGAACTACTGCACTGACACAACCAGGACGATCTACCTAGGTAAACCGTCCAAGAATGAGATTAAAGTATACAATCATCTGCTTGAAGTACAAAACAAAGCGATCAAAAACATAAAATTAGGAAAAAATTGTGCTCAACTGTTTGACCAAACCAAAAAGGACCTTGGAAAATATGGAAGATACTTCACTCATGGGCTTGGCCATGGTTTTGGTATAAAGATACATGAATTTCCAAACCTAACAGAAAAATCAAGAGACGATCTTAAAGAAAACTCAGTATTCACTGTTGAACCAGGAGTATACCTTAAGAATTTTGGCATAAGGATAGAGGACGACATCCTGATAAGAAAAGGCAAGGTAGAAGTTCTTACAAAGACAGGGAAACTTTTAAAAATCATTGATTTTTAAACTGTTTGGATAAAAGCAAAGCCTTTTCCAAAAAGTTTATTAATAGTAAACTAACCAAAATTAACATGAAATACAACATACAGGCATTCAATTCTGAAGTAGAGTATTACACTAAGAAGCTAAAAGGCAAGGTAAATGAGAAAGTGGTGTTCGTTATCCTAGATCTAAAGCAAACAAATGCTTTCTATTCCATTGCACCTTTATCTAGAGCAATACATAACCTAGGCGGCGATTTACATGTCATGGTTATAGACGACAATAATACCAACCTAGAGATACTAAAAGACATATGGTATGTCTACGATGATTGGACAAGAAGGAAGCTTAATACGAAGAAGGTAAAATCCCTAAAGGCCTTTGTTAGTTCTGTAAACAAAAGGACAAAGACAGAGACATTCAGAGATATATTCAAAGGTCCAGACCTTATCCTAAAAGCAGAAGAGAAAGGTTTCTCAGGGACAGTAGAACTGGATTTCAAAAACAGATGGCACAAGAGATATAGGTGGAAAGAAGTATTGGAGACAGCATCAAGGATATGGAAAGAGGGATACGATCTAAAAAAAGGAGAGAGGGCAGGGATATCCTTCGTTCTGGTCCCTGCTGAAGAAAAGATTGAACTCCCACTTGAGGACTACCTGGATTCATTCTCAATTGCTATGGCAATGGCCTTATCAGCTAAGAAATTAAAGGCCAACCTAAGATTTGGTGCATCCTCAGACAGGTTTTCTCTGCTTGCAAAACCAGTTCGGACTGCAGATCTAATAACTACTCTAAGGGGCTGTGAATTAAGCAAAGATGTCGATGAAGAGGTATTTAAAAAATACAAGGAGTTCTCAGGACTATTAGGAATTGACAAGATGGACCATAGTCAAGCAGGGTTTGGTATACATGCCAAAGGATACTATGGAAAACATTTCTTTGGTGATTATATTGGATATCCCTCCCTGGATAAGAAAACAAGATGGAGCTCTCCTGGACAGCTAATGCTAAAGGACAGGTATGAACCCCAAACAGCCCTGGAAAAAAGGGATCCAATGATGAGATACGCAGTCACAGAGACATTACCTCTTGACATATTTATCGAGACTTGCAACCTAGATTATGATAAACTAAGAAAAAGGAGCATTAAGATCAGGGATATTTTCAATAAATGTGACAAGATCAGGGTAATCGGAGAAAAGGTAGGTCATTACAGGACAGATTTCACTGTTAGCCTTGTAAGCAAAGATGGAAAAAGGCGCCTGTTCACTGCCCAAGATTCTGATGTTAGGACCATAATTGACAGAGAATATTACGAAAAGACAAAGATAAAGGCAGGCGCCTACGCTAACTTCCCTTCTGGTGAGACGTTCGTAACCCCAGATAGCATACATGGGATGATGATCGGAGACGTTGTAATCAACATAGACAGAAGCTATGTAATACCTGAAAAATCGCCAATAATAGTTGAATTCCTTGGAAACAGATACAAGGTTCTAAAAGCATCAAAGAACATAAAGGCTGCTATGGTAAGGGAGAGAAACGAGGCTAGACAGAAGATAAATGACATAGAAAAAAATCAGAGCCTACCAAAAGAAATAATAAAGATATATAAGAAGAATTTCTGGAATATAGGAGAATTCGCAGTTAACACAAATCCTAAAGCAAAACTATGCGATTATCTTATTGTTAATGAAAAGATCGCTAGGATGATTCACGTTGCTCTGGGGCTGGGTTTTGAGCCAGACAGAAAAACAATGTATCATTGGGATATTGTAGTCAATGCCCCAAAACAGAAGCTAGACATATATGGGATAGACAAAAACAAAAAAGTACATCCGGTTCTCCAAAAGGGTGAGTTTGTTGCATGAGTAGAGAAAAGGCAGCAAAGATTGTTCTGAAAACTTGTATGGGCCTAAAAAGCAATGAAAGTATCCTTATAGTTACAGACAAAAGAAAGAAAAAGTTAGCCGGCATCTTCTTGAAAGAGGCCAAAAGGATTACTAAAAGGGCGAAGCTTATAGAAACAAAAATTGCCAAGGTATCTGGAGAGGAACCACCAAAAAACATTGCTGATGAGATGCAGAACTATGATGTTGAATTATTGATAACTACAAAATCTTTATCACATACAAAAGCAAGGAAAAAAGCATGTAAAAATGGATCAAGGATAGCTTCCATGCCTGGCCTGAAGAGTAGCGTTCTTAATGCATTAGATATCGACTATAGGAAAATTGTAAAAGTGAATAATAGATTAATAAAAATGATATCTAAAGGGAATAAAATGAGAGTGACTACAAAAAAAGGAACAGATTTAACTATGGACATAAGAGGAAGAAGATGTTTCGATGACAATGGTTTGCTAAATAAAAAAGGTTCTTTTGGTAATTTACCTGCAGGAGAGGTTGCTGTTGCACCCTTAGAAAGAAAAACAGAAGGGATCTATGTCGTAGACGCCAGTCAGGCAGGATTGGGAAAACTAAAGAAACCAATCCAGTTCCATATAAGAAAAGGTTATGCCAAGAGAATAGTAGGAGATAAAAGAAAGACAACAAAACTAAAGAAACTGTTAAAAAATAAGGAATATAGGGGTGTTGCTGAATTTGGGATTGGCACAAATCCAAAAGCAAGGGTTACTGGGATTATATTAGAAGATGAAAAGGCGCTTAAAACCGTTCACATTGCAATAGGCAATAATGTCTCTTTCGGAGGCAGACTAAGCGTACCTGTACACCTAGATGGGGTTATCTTAAAACCTTCTGTATATCTAGATGATAAGATTATAATGAAAGAAGGAAAACTGGTTCTTTAAAAACCAAAGTTTTTTAAATAGTCATCTACTTTTGATAAGCATGCCACCATCAGATACTAACGAAAGAAACATACTGGATAGTGTTATATACAAGTATACTTCTAGCCCAACACAAATAGAGGATGAAAACAAGATATTAAAAGAGACACTAAATAAATTAAGGCAGGAAATAGAAAAGCTGAAGTCTCCTCCGTTGATGGTATGTGAAGTGAAGGAGATCAATGAAAAAACAGCAATAATATCGATCCCAAATGGGAATCAGTTCTGTGTTAACCTTTCAGAAGGATGTGGTAAGCTAAAAGCAGGAGATATGATACTTGCTGAGCAGAAAAACCTGACTATAATAAAGAAAGTTCCTACAACAAAGAAGTTTAATGTTGAGAAATTTGTTATTGTCGAAAAACCAACTGTAACATGGAGTGAAATTGGAGGGCTGGATAACCAGATCAAAGAAACAAAAGAAGTAATAGAGCTGCCTTTGAAAAAACCAGAATTGTTCAAAAAAATCGGGATAAAACCTCCAAAAGGAATCTTACTATATGGACCACCAGGTACTGGAAAGACCCTTCTCGCTAAGGCAGTAGCGAATTCTACTGATTCAACATTCATAGAGATAGTAGCTGCCGAACTGGTTCAGAAATTCATCGGTGAAGGGGCAAAGCTGGTCAAAGAGATATTTGA
This sequence comes from Candidatus Nanoarchaeia archaeon, assembly GCA_028279655.1. Lineage (GTDB taxonomy): Archaea > Nanobdellota > Nanobdellia > Woesearchaeales > JACPBV01 > JAHWHQ01. The sequence goes on from JANQNH010000004.1 coordinate 63,725, forward strand.
GATGGCAAGAAAAAAGGCCCCTGCAATAGTATTCATTGACGAACTGGATGCTTTAGCTGCAAAAAGGATGGAGATAGGGACATCCGGAGAAAGAGAGGTAAACAGAACCTTCATGCAACTCCTTGCTGAACTAGACGGATTTGACCCTCTAGATAATGTAAAGATAATCGGAGCAACAAACAGAAAAGATATCCTAGACGCCGCAATAACAAGACCAGGGAGGCTTGATAGGCTTATCAAGGTCGGAGTACCAAATAAAGAAGCAAAATTAGAGATATTCAAGATCCACAGTAAAAACATGAGCCTGGAAAAAGGGATTAATCTAAAGACCCTGACAGACAAGATGGAGAACTTCTCAGGAGCAGAGATACATGCCGTATGTACAGAAGCAGGATATTTCGCAATTAGAGAAGATAGGACAACAGTAAAAAAAGAAGACCTGATTAAAGCAATTGAAAAGGTCAAAAAGGAAGAAAAACTTGAAGGCGAAGATTATTTAAGGTATTTTGGATAAAAGATGGTTTTTCAAGGTTTGGATAAAATCTCTGGAGATAGATTTTATACATTCCTTCTTGCTGTACTAGCATTCTTAATTCCCGGATTGATATACATTTATAATTTTAAATTTGATTTGTTCCTGTCTCTTGACCTTGGAAAACTCATATTAGTATGTATACTATATTCAACACCTATTTTTATTCTTGGAATCCTTTATGGAGCAGAAAAGATAACAGATAAACAGAAAGACTATAGAATTAAAGTAGTTTTAGGTGCTTCAGCATTTTCATTGGTTATCCCAATAGCCTATTACATAGTTTATTTGGGATTAACATTTAAGTTTAGCATAGATTTTATAACTGTCATGTATACGTTTTCAGTTATTATGGCAATAATTATGATACTAATTGAAAAATTTGAGATTCTTTTTTCTTCTAAAGAAAAATAGCGTGCGTTCAGCAGTTACTTTTCCTATCTCATCGGCTTTCGCCTAGATGGGTGTTCACTTAATCATCACACACGCCACTACATCAGAATCAGTTTTTCTTTATTAAACTATCTCAAAATCCACACAAATTCTATAAATCCCAGGTCCAAAATGCCCACATTTAACTAATCTTAGGATTTTATACATCTTCTTCAACCTAGCACAAGCCGAATCTATCTTCTCCTCTGCCTTATCAAACTCATTCTCATGCAAAAAGTCATAGAAATGAACAATCCCTTTCTTCTTAACAGCCTTCAAAGCAACATCTAGATAATCCTCTGCACTTCTAGGCAAAGGCATCAGAACCCTATCAAATTTCTTCCTTAATCTTGGAACAACAGAGTTAACGTCTCCTTTAAACAACCTAACATTCCCAACCTTATTCAAAAGAATATTCTCTTTTTGAAATTCACAAGCGTATGGATTTATCTCCACTGAATAGACTTCCTTAGCATTGGTGTTCTTTGCTATACCTATTGAAAAAGGACCAACTCCAGAAAACATAACAAGCACAGATTCCCCATCTTTGACCAGATTATTGATCCTCTCCCTTTCAGTAGAAGACCTCACAGAATAATATGTCTTTTCAGGATTGAGCCTCAACCTGATATTATTCTCCTTAAGTTCTGTCTTTTTCCTTCTCTCTCCTGCGATGATCTTAAGCTTGGGTGTCCGATATTTTCCTGAGTATTTCTTAGTCTTCTTAAGTACGACCTTCAGGTGTGAATTCAGCTTCAACAAAGATTCTCCTATCATCTTCTCTTTCCCACTCAGCTCAGCAGGAAAATCAGAAAATATCCCTAAGTCTCCTACCATATCAAACGAAGAAGGGACTAATTCCAGCTGTTTATTAGTAAGCTTCCCATTTAATAATTCCTTTAGTTTAACCATCTAAACAAAATCCCCCAGTCCTTTCTGCTCCCTTTTATCAGTCTCTTTCAATAATTTCTTCATCATACCTCCAATCCTCTCTTCAGAAAAATCATGCCTATCTACCAAGATCTTCAAAATCTTCTCTTTATCAATACCTCTCCACTTAAGGTCATACTCATCAGTAACAGGTATTTTCTTAATAAGGTAGAAGACCTCTGTCCATGGAAAATCAAAATGATCCTTCCATTTGACTTCATTGAATAAGCCGTCAAAGTCAGTCTTGTATTTCTTAACAAACTTCAGTGCGTTCTTAGGACCTATCCCTTTAATGCCGCCAATATTATAATCTGTCCCCACGAGCATGGATAGTACGATCAGTTGATCATTATCTATACCAAGATGATTTAGGTTTTCTGTTAACTCCACCATCTCGGGTTTTACTGTCTCATAAGCTAGTTTGCTTGTCTTCTTCCTCTTCCCAACTAGATTAAGGTTCCTGACAAGCCGAGGAGTACCAAACATAAGAACATCAGCATCACTGGTAGCAACCGCATAAGCACCCTTATTCTTAACAATATGAGATGCCTGCGCCTCTGCTTCAGAAGGGGCCTCAACCACAGGTATCCCCAAAGCTATAAGGAATTCCTTTGCCTCATCTATCATAGTTGAAGTCAACCTGGCAGTCCTGGAAGCATACTTCCTCATCTCAAGAAGGTCCTTCTTCTTCTCTGCCTCTTTATATCTCTTCTCTGCCTCAATCTTCATATCTCTTCTCCTTTCCCTCTCCTTCTTCTTCAGTTCAGGAGCTATCCCATCAAAACAAAAGGCCAATTTCAAGCCCTTTTCCATCAGCTTAGGTATCCTACTGGACAATCCAACAAGATGGCTAGTCACATTACCTCTTGAATCAGACAGCAAAGAACCGTCCGGCTGCCTGATAGAAGTCAAAAACTGATATAACCACAAAGGAGCATCTACAACCAATGTTTTTCCAACAAGAGAATCAATATCTACCTCTTTTCTTACCAATAAATCAGTTATTGCAACTCCCATATTATATCTGTTTAATACCCATCCCTTTAAAATCTTTTTGTAACATCTCCTTCGCCCTCTTGGTAAGCTCACCACCAGTGACTAAAAGAACAGGTAATTTCCTAAGTTGGCCCTGGGCAAATGCAGATGCCAAATCTGTATCGTTTATCTTTTTCTTGTTTTTTGCCTTGCAATAATACTCTAACGTACCCACAGCAGAGGGGACCTGAACTATGAAATCTATCTCTGTTTTCCTTATCACTTCCTTGCTTAGGATATCTATACTATTCTTGCTAAAATAAGAGGATACCCTGTCTAAAAACAGATTTTCATCTATTCTTGGCTTCTTCTTGACTGCTTTTTTTATAGGTTGTTCAACTTCTTTCTGAACATCCTTGCCAACAGAGGGAGAAGAATCAATCTTTCTCTGCATCTCTGGCTGCACGTTTTTCTCAGCTACATTTTCTCTTTTAGTAACCTTCAAGAGGGGTTTTATCAGTTCCTCGGCCTCTTTATTTGTTGAAAGGTACCACCTCCAGAATATCTCAGAAACTCCTTGAAAATTAACCTGCAAAGGAACAGCATAGTCCTTAATGGCTCTCAAGGCTACCCTAATGACTGGATCCAGATCTTTATCTCTTAGAACTTTCCTCTGCAAAAGCATATCATAAGCCTTTTTTTCTTTTTCATGAAGGTTATCTGCAAACTTTTGCAGTTGAGATTCCTGTCCAGGTATGAAATATATTGGTGAACCGCCAACCTTTATATTGGATATCTTAAGTTTCCCATTAGAACTAAGTTCGGATAAGTGTGCAGAAGCCATTAGTATGTTAGAATTAATATGCTGTGCAATATCCGCAGGCAATACGGGCCCCTTTGTTCCGATATATTGAAGAATGTTCTCATTGGTTTCCGCCATGACCAAAAGTTAAGTTAAAGAAGTTTAAATACTTTATTGTAGTATTTTATCTCTATATGAGGACTAAGGACGTATCCACTTAATCTCCCAATACGTAACATCAGACTCCTCATCAACACAACCAACCAATAATCTTTTCCTAGTAGAATGAGCTACCCTATTCTTCGCTGAAAATTCATACCATGTTAATGTACTGGCCTCATGGACAGGATAGACTATCCATTTTGCATGATCCTCCCCTGGCTTGACTCCCCTCTCATAAACCCTAAAATCTGCTCCAAACTTCAGAGCAGTCTTGATTATATACCCTCTGTTCCTGATATCCTTAAAAACGCAGTATCTGATCCAAAAGTTAGGCTCCAGCTTCTTCGCCCTCTTCAAAAACTTATCAAAGGTTATGGGCTTATTCCTCCCATTCAATATCACCAGCCGGTCTTTCTCCAGAAGATAAAGTGCCTCCAATAAAGAAAGCTGAACCTTGCCATTATCAAGTATAGTCCCATACCTGCTTTGATTATAAAGCTCTCTTGCCTCATCTGAATTCTCTGTAAGGACCCTTTCTTCAGCAAAAACAGACTTAACAGGTTTCTTCTTAGCTTCCTGCTTCTCCTTCTTTTCTTTTTTCTTTTTAGCCATATTGCTTTTATTGTTGGTATCTAATTTAAAAATGTTTGTTTTTTTGATTTCATTTTATAAGGGTGTTTTCGATTGCCCCTGCGGATCAAAACCTAATGACTCAATCGCTTTTTGGATAGATATATATACCCCTTTTTCTCCTGGTCTTTGAGAGTGTACATTAAAAACATGATAACCCGGCCCACATTTCTCTATTACAAGTTTCATTATCTGAACTAAATCATTATGATACACCCATATTCGTTCTTGTCTAACTATTGGCTCAATTGAATCAGGAGAAAATTTTAGTTCTGAGTCATCTAATGGATCATTAGATAACCTAGTACAACCAATTCTTAAAGATACAAATGCCTTTTCTGGATGAAGAAAACTTAGATATTCTAAGGCCCTTTCTACATTCACCTTACCTAGACTATACCAATCAGCAGGGTACGTTGGAGTTTCCTCGGTTATTAAATCTGGAGTTTCCTGTAAATGGAGGGGCTCTTTACGAGAAATAGCCTCTTTTTCATATCTTCCATAAACACCCCCTGAACTAGAAAATATGACCATCGGACAACCATTCAAAACTGCCCCTTCTATTAAATCGATACTTCCATTAACATTTAAAGAATGTATATCTTGCCTTGATGTTTTTCTACTTACATGGCCTGCTAAATGAACTAGCACATCAATACTTCCAGCTTTCTGAATTAACACATTTGTATCATTCGCTTCAGTCAAATCAGCAGAAAAATAATTATCTCCAGCGGTATAAACCCTTTGACAATTTTGAAAATAAGGGGGATTTTCCCTCCGAAAATCCTCAGGTGATATATGGATATCTGTCCCTATTAAGTCTATCCCTTCTTTTAATCCATACGTTAATATCTGACCCAAGGTTCCTCCAACACCAGTAATCAGTATTTTCATATCTCAAGGGAATGAAGCTACTTTTATAAACCCTCATGTTGATACTAGACCAGTTACCAATATATTTAAATAATGAGCCTTGTTTTAACTATCTAAAATGCAAGTAACATTCCTGGGTACTTCCTCGATGGTGCCTACAAAGGACAGGAACCAGTCAGGGATTTTTATTAGATACAAGAACGAAGGAATTTTGATAGACTGTGGAGAAGGTACTCAAAGACAGTTCAAACAGAAAGGGATCCCATTGACAAAGATAACCAAGATCCTTATCAGTCATTGGCATGGCGACCATGTATTTGGACTCCCAGGGGTTATGTCTACCTTAGGATCCGCAGAGTATGAAAAGACCCTGGAGATATATGGCCCTAAAGGAACAAAAAAACACTTCGAAGCGATGTTTAAGGCCTTTGTCTTTGACAACAGGATAAAATATGAGATCAAGGAAATAAAATCAGGAAAGATCCTTGAAAACAAAGACATTTACATAGAAACGCTTCCATTAGAACATGGCGTAACAACAATGGGTTACTCATTGGTAGAAAAAGATATCCGGCATGTAGATGCCAAAAAAGCAAAGAAACTAGGCATACCAAATGGCCCATTGATGGGGAAATTACAAAGAAACGAAACAGTAAGTCACAAAGGCAAGAAAATAAATCCAAAGGATGTAACATATATAGAAAAGGGAAAGAAGATAACAGTAATTGCTGACACAGTACCATGTAAAAACGCAGTTAAACTGGCAAAGGAAGCAGATCTTTTAATTTGTGAAGCGACCTACGACTCCAAATTACAAGAAAAGGGAGAAGCCTATGGGCATATGACTGGAAAACAAGCAGGATTGATTGCAAACCAGGCAAACGTAAAGAAACTAGTGCTAACCCACTTCTCAGCAAGATACAAAACTACCCATGAGGTAGAAGAAGATGCAAAGGGGGTATTCAGTAATTCCATAGCCGCAAAAGACTTCATGGTGTTTGATGTATGAGCAGTAAATCCAAAGGACTAAACGCTGAAAGAGACCTAGTACATAAATTCTGGAGCAAAGGGTGGGCTGGCGTAAGGATAGCTGGCTCTGGATCTATGAGGTATCCTTCTGCTGATATCCTAGCAACTAACAAACTAAGAAAACTAGCTATAGAATGCAAGACCACAAAAAAGGTTGGCAAGTACATTGAAAAAGAAGATATTCAACAGCTAAGAGAGTTCGCAGAGATGTTCAATGCAGAACCATACCTAGCAGTTAAATTTAACAGGAAGGAATGGTTATTCCTTACAATAGAAGATCTAGAAGAAACAGATAAAAACTTCATGATAAATACAGAAAAAGCAGAAATAAAAGGAATACTGTTTGAAGAGTTGATAAAATAATTACTTCTTTTTCCTCCTCCCTAATTTTTTCTCTATCTTCAGCTCCTCCTTCATTATCTTACCCACTACATTCTCAATATGCATCTCTATCCTGGAGATCCTTCTCTCCATAAGAACAAGTATTCTCAAGGAGTACACAATTGCTGCCAAAGTGCCAACAATTATTGCCAATGTAACTTCCTGAACTCCTAAAACCATTTTTTCCACCTCTTTTTATTATTTAATAAACAAGCTTAGGTATATATAAAAAGAAGTAATATATAAATGTTTTGAAAAACGTAGTTCCCAAGACATTTATGCTCAGAAAATCCTTTTTCTGTTGTATAGATGTTTTAGATTTACAATAGCCAACAAAAAGACAGACCAAAATCCTAAGATCCATTAATTCCAATGGGATTAGGCCTTCTTGTTGTTAGAAAATGCGTTAAATGTATTCTCCAAAAAATTTGCAAAAAACTCGGTATTGGCCCATATCGCAATATCATAGTTTGGATGAATATTCTCATCATTCATAAGCATAAAAAGAATCTCTCTCTTATCAACAACACAGAACCTTGTCTGAAGATTTGTCTTTTTGATTTCTGCTGTCTTAGATAATTGTTTTAGTTCTTTGCTTTTTGTATCTATTGGGGCTGCAATTTTGATCTTTACTCCCCTTTGTTTTGCCTTTGTAAGATATGTCAAAAGAGTATCTCTTTTTCTCATTAATCCCTCTGTACTTGTAGCTATAGTTATGGTCTTCTGTGCATTCTTTACCATTGTTGCTATATGGTTATAGATGTTCCTCCTACCTTTTATTGCTCCAGTCATATCTGTAGGCTCGACCAAATCTAAGCCTTGGCTATGCAAAGAACTTAAATCGTTAAGAACTTCTCCGGATCTTAGCTTTTCAATAAGCTTAAGTTGATCATCGGTCTGCTCCCTTACCTTTTTCTTTATCCTTTCAATTACTTCGTCAGGCTTAACTGCAAGGTACTTGATGGGTTTACCTGGCTTTAGGATTATAAATCCTTTCTTATCCAAGGACTCCAATACATCATAGCTCCTTGATCTGGGAACATTAGCTATGTCCGAAAGCTCCCCTGCTGTAGAAACCCCCCTGCTTAGAAGAGCAGTCCATATCTTGCTCTCATAGGTATTCAACCCAAAATCCCTCAATTTGTTTAAAAAATCCTTTTCGACTAGCATGATATCACCTTAAGAACCCCTTTTCTTGAATTGAGAATAGTTTCCTCTTATTTAAAGCTTTCTGTTTTGTGACTATTTTAGAGTGACAAATAGACAAGAAAGGCAAAGATTTATATATAAGAATTGCACCTCCCTTATAAAGATGAAAGATTCCTACGCAATAAAAACATTCAACAAGGTTTTCTTGATTATAGGAATTATCATTATAGCATAAGCTACATTCCAACTCCGGAATCGTAGCCATTGTTTCTAAAAAGATCAAAATGATAAAACTTTTTGACACAACCTTAAGGGATGGAGCACAAAGTCCTGATGTAAATTTCTCAATCAGGGATAAGCTCGAAATAGTCAAGGCGCTTGACGACTTCGGGATTGACTACATAGAATTAGGATGGCCTGGCAGCAATCCCAAGGACATGGAAGCATTCTTAGAAGTGAGCAAGATAAACCTTAAGAAATCTAGTATAGTTGCCTTTGGATCTACAAGAAGAAAAGGAGTAAAAGCTGAAGAGGACAATAACCTAAAAGCAATTCTGGAAAGCAAAACCAGGGTAGCATGCATATTTGGAAAGACTTGGTTACACCATGTTGATAAACAACTAAGCATGACACCAGAAGAAAACCTAGAGGCAATAGAAGAAAGCGTCAGATTCCTAAAAGATGAAGGATTATATGTTTTTTATGATCTAGAACATTTCTTTGATGGGTATAAAGATAACAAAGAATATGCATTAAAATGTCTAAAAGCCTCATCATTAGCAGGAGCAGACTGCCTAGTTCTCTGTGACACAAATGGGGGCACGCTTCCGGATGAAACAAGAAAGATCATAAAAGAAGTAAAGGAGTTCATGGACAAGGAAGGTCTAAAAAAAGATCTTGGAGTTCATTTTCACAATGATTCTGGAACTGCTCTTGCAAACTCCCTAGCCTCAGTAGGAGAAGGAGTCAATGAAGTACAAGGAACCATCAATGGCCTGGGAGAAAGGGCAGGAAACGCAGACCTGTGCCAGATAATCCCAAATTTAGTCCTAAAGAAAAAAAACAAACTAGAAGTCAAACTGGAAAAACTAACAGAATTAAGCAAACGCATATATACTTTATCCAACATCAAGCCAGTTAGTTCACAACCGTTCGTAGGGAAAAACGCATTCTCACACAAAGGGGGCATCCATGTAGATGCTGTCATGAAAGGGGCATCCTACGAACACATAGATCCATCCTCAATAGGTAACAAAAGAGAGATTGTACTATCAGACCTAGGCGGAAAAGCAAACATTGTAGAGGTTGCAAAAAAATTTAAGATAGAAGTTCAGAAAAATGATCCTAGAGTAAACGACATGCTAAAAGAAGTTGAGATTATGGAAAAGAAAGGCTATGATATAGGGGACTCCAACGCAGAACAGTTCTTACTGGTTGACAAGCATTTTGGATCCAAAAAATCATTCTTCAATATAAAAACATGGAAGATCATGTCAGAGCAGAAAAACGGAGAGTTCTCAGAAGCAGTAATAACAGGATCTGTTGAAGGAAAAGATAGGGAAGTCATTTCAGCCCTCAAAGGGGGGCCTGTGGGAGCCGCTTACAGTGCACTAACTAAACTTATAAGCACAGATTACAAGAATATAGAAGAAGTTAGATTAATAAACTACAAAGTTATGATAGCAGAAGACAAAGGTTCAGATAGCTCTGTTAGGGTTTATATAGAATTTAAGAACGGCAAAGAGGAATGGGGGACAGTAGGAGTAAGCACAAATATTCTTGAAGCCTCTCTGGAAGCCATCGAAAAAGGCTTCAGGTACTACCTTATCAAAAATCACAAAATCTAGTTTATAAACCCCTACATTTAAATACTCTGCCCATTTATAAACATTTATAAAGAAAACAGTCTAAAAAGACTAAATAAAGCTTTATTTACAAAAAATAGGCTATTGGGGGTGTCTTTATGGCTAAAAAGAAAGAATCTAAGAAGAGAGATATAAAAGTAGTAAATATAGTTGTTTCTACGTCTTTAGAGCATGATATTCCGCTAGAAAAGATGGCTGCAACCCTATCTAACACAGAATACAATCCAGAACAGTTCCCTGGGCTTGTAATAAGGATAAAAGAACCGAAAACTAGCGCCCTAATATTCAGCTCTGGAAAGGTTGTTTGCACTGGAGCAAGATCTATGGACAAGGTACACGAATCTATAAAAAAGATAATTAAAAGTCTAGAAAAGATAAAAATAAAGATTACCATAAAGCCAGAGATAAAGATCCAGAACATTGTTGCATCAGGCAGCGTAGGTATGGATCTTAATCTGAACGTACTGGCGATGAAATTAGAGAACACTGAATACGAACCAGAACAATTTCCAGGACTGGTATATAAATTGGAAGAGGCAAGGGCAACCTTCTTATTATTCAGCAATGGAAAGATTGTTTGTACAGGTACAAAAAGCGAAAAAGAAGTGCATTCAGCTTTAGACAAGTTGATAATCAACCTAAAGAAAGTCAAGTAATTTTTTTTAATATTCTAGTGAAGCAGCAATCTCTTATTTGCCCCTATCTAAAATGGAAGCCCAAAAACAGATAGAAAAATTCAAAGACTTTGTGGAAAAGGAATACCTAAGTAAACTTACTGATAACCTAAGGAAAGACAGGAAATTCCTTGTTATTGACTTTAGCCAACTAAGCAGGTTTGATCCTGAATTGGCTGAAGGCCTGCTGGAACAACCAGAAGACTCCATTAAAGCTGCAGAACTAGCTATAGAACAGCTGGATATTGAGAATTCTGAGGACACCAAGGTTAGGTTCAATAATCTTCCGGAATCCCAACAGATGATGATCAGGAACATAAGGAGTAAGCATCTGGAAAAATTGTTCCAAATCGACGGTATTGTAAGGCAAAAATCTGACGTCAGGCCCCAGGTCACAGCTGCAAAATTTGAATGTCCTTCTTGTGGGAATATAATAAATGTACTTCAACTCGATACTGCCTTTAAGGAACCATCAAGATGTGGCTGTGGAAGAAAGGGGAAATTCAGGCTGATTAGCAAAGAGCTCGTTGATGCCCAAGGTCTTGTCCTTGAAGAAGATCCGGAAAACCTGGAAGGAGGGAGCCAACCTAAAAGGATGAATGTATTTCTAAAAGATGATCTTGTAAGTCCATTTTCAGAGAAAAAAACAGCACCAGGATCAAAAATAAGGATTATCGGTATGGTCAAGGAAGTGCCTATAATCCTAAGGACTGGCAGCAAATCTACAAGATTCGATCTGCTGATAGAAGCCAACTATGTTGAGGCCCTTGAAGAAAGTTTTGGAGAGCTGATAATAAGTGAAGAAGAGGAAAGGCAGATAAAGGAAATTGCAGAGGACCATAACAGCCACAAGAAACTGGTAAATTCAGTAGCCCCCTCTATCTATGGATACCAACAGGTTAAGGAGGCTATTTTGCTGCAGATGGTTGGAGGACTTCACAAAACCAGAAAAGATGGCGTACAGAGTAGAGGGGACATGCATGTTCTGTTGATTGGAGACCCAGGGGCAGGAAAATCAGCATTGCTCAAAAGGTCAAACATAATAGCCCCGAAATCAAGATACGTATCCGGAAAAGGTGTATCTGCCGCAGGATTGACAGCAAGTGTCGTGAAGGACGAATTCCTAAAGGGATGGAGCTTAGAGGCAGGAGCCATGGTACTGGCATCCAATGGGCTTTGTTGCATAGATGAGATGGACAAAGTAGGGGAAGAAGACCGAGCTGCACTTCATGAGGCAATGGAAAACCAAACAGTAAGTATATCAAAAGCAAATATACAAGCGACCTTGGTTTCTAGAACTACTGTTCTTGCTGCAGCCAATCCAAAATTTGGAAGGTTTGACCCTTATGGAATTGTAGCTGAACAGATAGACCTTCCCCCAACATTGATCAATAGGTTTGATCTAATATTCACAATAAAAGATCTGCCTGATGAAAAAAAAGATAATCAATTAGCAACCCATATCCTAAATCTACACCAAAGCCCACAGGTACAAGAACCAGATATTGAGACAGAACTATTGAAGAAATACATCGCATATGCTAAAAAGAACATAAAACCCAAGTTATCTGACGAATCTATTAAGGAAATAAAAAAATATTACCTAAAAATGAGGGCTAGCGGGGGTTCTGAAGAAGGAGTAAAAACAATTCCGATCTCTGCAAGACAGCTGGAAGCCCTCATCAGAATGAGTGAGGCTAACGCAAGGCTAAGATTATCTAATGAAGTAAGCAGAAAGGATGCCAAGAGAGCTATTGAACTGCTGGAATTCTCATTGATGGATGTAGGATTTGACAAAGAAACCGGGAAAATAGATATTGACAGGATTGCAACAGGAGTGAGTGCCTCTGCAAGAAACAACATACTAATTGTAAAGGAGATAATCCATGAACTAGAGGAAAAGATAGGAAAGACCATACCTATAGACGATGTTGTTGCTGCAGCAAAAGAGAAAGGAGTTGAAGAGGAAAAAGTAGAGGAAGTGATACAGAAACTGAAAGTAAAAGGTGACGTCTATGAACCAAGGTCTGGTTTTATAAGCAAGATTTAATAGGTTCCACTGAAAAGAACTTATGCAAGAACAGACCTAAAATAAACCCACAAAGTATTTAAACAACAACTGTTTCTATTTCATTGGGGGTTGTTTGTTAGAATGGAGAAATCACAAAAGAGGCAGGTAGCACACAAAGTTAGGATTAATGATATTCTAAAAGGAGAGTATATAAAAGAAGAGGGGGAGTGGGTTCCAAACTACATCAAGATTGCTGATAAGAATGTATCGAGAGTTAATCTAATGGCTGTTGTGGTGTCAAAAGAGAACTTAGAGAACACAAATTACCAGATTCTCTTGATTGATGATGGATCTGGGAAAATATCTGTAAGAAGTTTTGAAGAAGGAGCTAATTTTGACAAAATAAGCATAGGGGATTTCGTTATGGTTATCGGAAGGCCAAGAGAATATTTCAATGAGAAGTATATTGTAACTGAAATACTAAAGAAGATAGAGGATCCCTCGTGGGTAGAGGTAAGAAAACTAGAGCTAAATAAGAGCAAACCCATAATAGAGAAGAGCACACCCCAGGCAGAGACAACAGAACCAAAGCACAACAGAGAGAACACAGAGGCTAAGGAAGAGGACATAAACAGCAGGATATTTGAACTAATCAAAGAGATAGATACTGGTGAAGGTGCAGATACACAGGAAGTGATCACAAAATCAGAGATAGGGGGGGCAGAAAGCATAATAACAAAGTTGCTTGAACAAGGAGAGGTTTTCGAGATAAAGCCTGGAAGGCTTAAGATCCTAGAGTAAAACACACATAATTAGAACCTAAAAAAGTATGGGGGTCACAAAGGCCTCCATAAGGGCAGCTGCAAGTAGAACTACCAAAGAGAGCAACAGCAGATCTGCAGAATCCAATAACACTCTTTGGAATTTTTCTGATCTAAAATCATGCTTGATTATTGCGATGGACACTATTCCTGCAGATAGTCCTCCAATAAAGTAAGCCAGGATCTCGGGTATACCATGAATCATATATCTCAAGATGCCTAAAGAGGTAATCTCAAAATATCCTACAGCATGGGCTCCGCTTGCAACATTAGTCCTGACAAAATTGCCTATTGCAGTCCCAATAACTGAAGCGTTCCAAGTAAGGATAAATATAGCACCAAAACCATAGATAAAAGCAAAAATCAGGCAGAAAATGAGTACCTTGATATTGTTTAAAAAGATTTTAGAGAATAAGGTAACTTGATTGATCCCCTGGCCGGTAATCTGGGTGTTTATATCACTAATTGTTTTTGTCTGGATAGAAAAAAGGGAATGCGTAAGGTCTGCAGGAAGAAAAACGTACCACAAGGTAAAAGATATAGTAATTCCCAGGAACATGAATATAAAGAAAGAAAGCGCCCTTCCGTGCTCTTTAAGGAGTATTTTTTCATCTGCTATCTTCAGGTCTTTTTCTTCTTCCATTTTCATTGTCCCATACATCATAGGGACACAAGCAGTAACAGTTAAAAAAACAGCAACTAAGCTAGCATGCGGCTTAAATACCCACAAACTCAGCAAGACAGCTACAGAAGAATACAGAACACCAATAAAAAACATCTCCCAAGGCTTCCTTTCTGCCTTAAACGGATTTATTAGGGATTCTATTACCATCTCTTTACCTCTCAGTTTTGATTATTTATAAAATTTGTGATTGACGATCTGATTTTTCTTTAAAAATAATTAGATTTATATAGGCTGCAAAATTTCCCCTTATTATGGAGTACAAAGAATTACTGAAACAGGCAAGAGAACAGCTACCTAAATCTGTATTTGAAAAAGAAAGATTTGAAATCCCAAAGGTAAGGGGGCATATACAAGGGAACAAAACCATCCTTAGTAACTTTCTTCAAATAGCAGACATTCTAAGAAGGCCAGCAGAACATCTACTGAAGTATATCCTTAAGGAGCTCGCTACTCCAGGGGAAATCAAAAAGAGCGGATCTGTTATCGTAGGAGCCAAGGCCAGTGCCTCAAGGATTAACGAAAAGATCAGGCAGTATGCAAATGAGTTTGTTCTTTGTGCAGAATGTGGTAAACCAGATACAAAGATAGAAAAGGAAGATAAGTTTAATTTCTTGAAATGCCATGCTTGCGGAGCCAGGCACCCAATTAAAGCTAAGATTTAAAAATAAGGAACGCAGGGGTGTTATAATGATAGTAAAAATACACAAGACCCCAGAAGGAAGAAAAGTAATAGCGATATGTGATGATCAGCTTATAGGAAAAACCTTCGAAGAGGACAATAAACAGTTAGATCTGAATTCTAGTTTTTATAAAGGGGATAAAAAGGAAGGGGAAGAGATAAAAGGATTACTTAAGGAACCCTGCATCATCAATGTGGTTGGTGTGGAGAGTATAAACCTTCTCAAAAGATTAGGTCTTGCTGAAAATTCACACATCATAAAGATAAAAGAGATTCCTCATACTCAGGTTATTGTTGAATAAACAAAATATTACAACCATTATAGTATCAGCCAAACCACTGCCCAAGAGCGATCTGTTTTTCCTTTTCTTTTCCAAAAACTCCCTCCACTCTTCTCTTTGTGAGCTCTAGGCTCTGTTTAAGATATGGAGGCAAATCGTATTTTGTAGCCAAACTTATTGCAGGCTCTAGATACTTAACGATAGAACCTTCAGAGATGGTAAAGATGATCTTTCCGCCACATTTTGTACATTTCCCGATAAGGGGGGGTCGCCGGTACTTATGGTTGCAGTTTACACACCTAAATATCTGCTGAGAAAACTTCCTGAGATTCCCTTTAATGTCACGGATGAAGTGTTTTTCTATCACAAGCCTAGCAACATCTGAGGTATCCACTGCTCTTATCTTCTCTGCAAGCCCCATCTGGCCTTTAAGTTTATCCTCCATAGATGGAACAGTCTTATATGCTGAACATCTTACACCAGAGTTTAGATCATCAAGATCATGTGTAAATCCAAAACATTCGTACTGCCCTTCAGTATTGAGTCTTTTTCCTAATTGTTCTATCTCAATATCCCATGGTTGTTTATATTCAAGACACGCCTCATAAAACTCCAGGGGATACCTTTTAGCTATATCTAGATCAAAGACCATATCATCCACCTCAGCAGGGATCAAAGAAGAGGTAAGTACCAAAGGGGCATCTTGCGTTGCCCCCCGGTTATTAGGAAGAAACTGTCTGGAAAAATTAAGCAAGGTATCCATCATTAGAGTTACTGAAGCTTCGTCACCGTCACAGTCCCTCCTGGTTCCAGCGTGAAACATAGGGTGTGCATAAAAACCAAGGGTTCTTGAAAACCCGATAATCCTCCCCGTTATTGCAGCAGACGTATGAGGGGCAAGAGCCATTACCAGCTTTCCAGCAAGATCTTTAGGAGATTTAAGGTTATAGTATGGTTTAAGACCATAAAATTTTACTAAAAGGTCATCGATAAAATTAGCTGACCTAAACAAGATCTTGTCTGCCCCCTCCTCAGGAGATTCCTCACAAGCAGGCAAGATGATATCCTGGGGCTTCAGTTCAAGAATTTGATCCATATCTTCAAGGTCTCTTCCAGAGATGTCTTTTTTATATCCAAGTTCTCTAAGTTTCTCTATGCTCGTCTGGATTTCCTTTGGTTTAAAATGGGTTATAGCCAACTGAGTCATATCATATCTTGTAGTCCCGTCTTTATTTACATAGATATCGTGTTTAGATCTCAAAACACCCTTAGCTGGGTGCTCAGGAATATGGCCCTTATTTGAAGTCCCTCTTACTCCTTTGATCATATCAGGTATTGTCTTTTCCCCCATCAATGTCTTGATATTTTTAAAAAGGGAGTTTACATCAATACTTTTCTTTACGAAAGGTTTAGCTAGTCCGTGTTGGCATTCCTCTTTGTCCATTACACCGCAGGTATGACAAAAAAAGAACTTTTTTGTTTTTTTGTTGCAGCATTCACATATATTAAAGATAGTGTCAATATTGCAATGGTTGCAGTGATATAGAGGGAACTCTGCAGTGATGTTTCCGCTTTCCATCGCTGTTTGAAAACATCGTAACTTGCCTCCCTCCTCTCCGACTGGAAAAAGAACATGGGGAGAACCTGCTAGCTTTCTCATTTTGGCTTTTTCTGGCCTCCCCATTCTCGCTCCGATGAAATAACCTGACTTATCCCTAAACTTAATAGGTGAGATCATGTTCACAATCTCAAGGGGCTTTTTATCCAGGTTCTCTCCAACAATTTTTTTGATTTTATCTAGGTTATCATCAGTTAATCCAAAAACCTCTACTAGAATCAGGGCTTCGTCTTTTTCAACAAGAACGTATTCTTGATTGATTACCTTATGAGGGATACCAATAAGCTCAAAAATTCTTTTTTTGTCTTTATCTAATGGAAAGATGATTTTTTGAATCTTATCTTCTTCAACAACAACATTGGCCTTCTCAAACCACAGGAACATATCTAAAAGGTCTTTGGAAGATATAAGGTTCCAATGAGGTGTATAATAAGGGTACAATGGGATCCCTAGCTCCCTAGATAGTTGAACTGCAGCTAGAGAGGTCAGCCTGTGTTTTAGAGGTTCCTTAAGCAATAATCCTAGGGCTTCTGTTGAGATGTTTGTTATTCCTGAAAGCTTCTCCAGATCCAGATTTCCAAAAGTATTTACTGTTGCCTTTTCCAGCTCCTGAACCCACCACTCTTCACAATAACCTGCAGGAATTAAGGGGTGTGCCCTGTTGAAGAAATCGCCGTAACTGAAAAGTATATCGCCCAAAAACAATATCTCCTTTATGTCGGGTGCTAATTGCTTTGCCTGGTTTGCAGTCTCCAGCCTGACAACATCTCCGCTATTAAGTTTAACTATGGGCCCTTCTATTGTATCGCAACAGGACATGGACGCTGCTTTCCCGGGCCGTTCTACCTTAAGCTGAGTTCCTATGGCTATATACCCATTTAAAGCATAAGTGACTGCAGGGTGGATCGCAGCAGAAGAATACCCGGTTACCCTCGCCCGGCCATACCTAAGGCGAAACCCCCCCTCTCTCAATGGGTGCGTAAGAACCGGCCTTCCAGCAACAAGATCTGAGATATAAGTATAATTAGGAGTAATTTTACTGGTTGATTCCTCTGAACTTTGTGCTTTGACTTTTTTTTGTAACTTGATAAAATCCTCAAGAAAAAACCACTTATCTAAGCCAAACTCTTTGCCCCACTTGTTGATTTGCTTCCAAAGCTTTGGTGCCTTTTGTGCTATCCCCTCCCCTAAGACCAAGCAAGCACCAGACCTTATCCTGTTTGTTTCTATTCTCTCAAGGTCTTTATACTGCGATACTTCCAGCTGTTCAGAAGGATCTCCTGCTATCTGAACAGGGATATTCCTTACTAAAAAAGCGATCTCCTCTCTACTGGGAAGGTATTGAAGGTTGGTAACTCTTTCATGATAATCGTAAAGTTCCACAACCATTCGATTGATTTCGTCCTCGGAAGGATCATAAGGAGAGTAGCCCATACCAATCCTTACATAATCAGAGACCATCGTGGATACTGCCGCAGCAGTGCCTCCTGCAGACCTTATCGGACCTGAATACATAAGACAGAAGTATTCCTTTCCATCTTTCCTGGGCTTAAGCTTAAGCTCAACAAAGCCTTCTATCGGGGAAGCAACTATCCCCAACGTTAAATAGGCAATTCCAACCCTAATCCCTGTTTCCATAGCAAGCAGCTTATTGCTGAACTTACAAAGCTTTTCCTGAGCTACTTCAAGAGAGATCGTTAATGCAACACGCCAGTCTAGATCCCCAAATTTTTTTTCCAGTTCCTTGATTCGTTTAGATAATCCTGAATTCCCAATTTCAGGGACTATTGTAGATATAAGTCCCTCTACCCTCTCTGCCATATTCTTAGCTAATGGGACCGGAGCCTCATCCTCAGGATCAAACCCCTTACTTCTCGCCTTAGCAGCAATAGAATAGGCTAGCTTCACCTTCCTATCTATCTCCTGGAAGTATTCCTTCATCTCCTTGCTTGAAGCGAGTTCCATTTTATTTTTAAATAAATTTCAGGATTTTTATATCCCTTGTCCTAAGGTTTACCATAGGTATCCTGCCTGGCTCTGGATTGTGACCTACCTTCTCCTGGAAGACGGTCTTGGATTGCCAGCAAGAACCGCTTATAAGGGTTATATTCTTATAATTGGCGGCGATTGATTTATGTATATGACCAGTAATAAAAAAATCAGGTACCTTAGTAATGACTAGGGGATCTTGACTGACATCAGGAGTATATAATGTAGACGTATGGGTTGGGGCCAGATGTCTTCGTTTTAAAAGAAACTTCATAACCAGATCTGCCCTATTATAGCCCCCATTATTCCTTATTGAATCGACATTAGCAACAAAATAATCAAAAGAATAGCCATGATAAAGTAGAACATCAAACCCTGAAAATTTATCTGAAGAATGTATATTGACTAAAGCAGGATTCGAAACAGAAACTAGGTTAGGCAACCTATACAAGGGTTCAGCAAAATCCCGGTAAAGCAACGGCTGGGGCTCTGCTATCCTCATTGCATCGTGGTTTCCAGGACAGACTATGAGGTGTATCTTAGAAGGGATTTGTTTAAGAAATTCAGCGCACGCATCATACTGCTTATAGATATCATTAATATCTAGTTCTTTGTCTTGTTCAGGATATATCCCGCACCCATCAACCAAATCTCCCACAATAAATATGTACTGTACCTTAGAGGCAATCTCTTTTTGTTTTTCATTACCCATCTCAAGGTTTATCCATTTTAGAAATTTTTTAAATGCGTCAGGCAGAAAATTATTAGAGCCAACATGTAGGTCAGAAAGGAACAGAGCATATGCCTCGTCCGGGCTTTTTTTAAGCTCTTTAGTAGCCACTTCAGGCCAGTAGACCTTATTGGCAAAAACGATATTCTCTCCATTAACCCCATCAACAGCAAGGACCTCGTCCAGAACTATCGAGCTTGCTTCCCTGAAGATTTCTGGCTTATTCTTATTTATCAATACATTTATAGATCCTGTCTGGTCCTCCATAGTGAGGATTATGTTCTTATTTTTGGTAATCTGCTTATTTGCCACTATCCCTATCAAGGAGACTGACTCCCTGTCTTTTTTGTTTTTTATCCTGTTTATTGTAGTTACATTCTTAAGGTCTGGCCTCTGACGTAAAATTCCCTCAAGGGCACTATACCTCATATTAAAATATTGAACAAAATCCTGGATGTCTCTTTTTTTAGAATCCTCTTCATAGGAATAAATAACCTTGACCTTCTCTTCCTTGGCCTTGGTTTTTTGGGTGTAAAGGAATTTGATGAACTGGTTATATACCTTATTGTCCCTTCCTTTCTCTAACAATGCCTTAGATTTCTCTAAATCGAGCCAATTGAGATCCAGATTAGGTAGATTTTGAAGTGCCTCGCTAAGGTCTTTGTTTAAAAAAAGGAAATTTTGGGAATTGATCTTGCTTAAAATCAGAGAGTATGTTCTTTCCAAATCCTCTGCCCCAATACTTTCAAATACATCAGAACTTAACAAAATCTCTTTCTTAAGAAAAAAATCTACTGCCTGCTTTTTTTGTATTAACTTTTGTTCCATTTTTAGGTCAGAAGGATTATTCTTAGTTAAGCTAAGATAGGGCTAATCCTTCCTCTAATATCTTCCTTGTTTTATCCAAAATAGTAAGGGGTATCAAAACTGAGATCTCCCGCGTTCTGCCGTGCCTTCCCTTGGAAATGACCTTGGCGTTGATTATGCCCAACATATCTAATTCTGCGATAATGTCTGACACCCTCCGTTGAGTCAATGGCCTCAAACCAACCCTTGAAGACACCTGTTTATATATCTCATAAATATCTCCTGTAAATATGCTTTCTTTCCTCTTCGAATGTAAAGAGAGGATTGAATAAAGGGTTGCCTGGGATTGTTTTGGTTGATGAGTGATTGCATCAAGTACACTATCTTTCTCTATTTTTTCTTCAGCACAGTCTATATGCCCAATATTAACTTTATCTGAATTGTTTCTTTCTGCAATCTCTGCTGCAACCCTTAAAAGTTCTAATGCCCTCCTGGCGTCTCCGTGTTCCCTGGCAGCATAAGCCGCACACTTTTCAATAACTCCCTCTTCCATACAGCCCCCTTTAAATGCGACTTTGGACCTCTCTTTTAGAATCTCCTGGATCTGCAAAGCATTATATGGTGGGAAAACAAGCTCCTCCTCAGATAAAGAAGAACGAACCCTGGGGTCAAGATTGTCCACAAAAATCAAATCATTAGATATCCCAACTAAAACTATCTGGGAGTTTTCTAGATCCTCATTCATCCTAACAAGGTTGTATAGGATCTCATCTCCTGTTTTCTTCACTAATTGGTCAATCTCATCTAAGACTAGTAAGATAAGCTGTTTTTGCTTATCAATAACCCCAAAAAAAGACTTATATACTTCGTCTGTAGGGAGCCCTGTTGCTGCAACCTCATAACCCAATTCTCTAGTTAACTGTGCAACCAAACGATATTCAGTATCTGCAACTTTCTTTAATTTGCAGTTCAGGTATATTGTCTTCAATGGAATGCCCTTTTGTTTTGAGATACCTAACAGGTTGGAAGTTATATGTTTAACAGTTAGTGTCTTGCCAGTACCTGTTTTACCATAAATAAAAAGATTAGAGGGTTTTTCTAATTTTAAGCAAGGCGCCAAGATGTTTGCAACCTGCTCTATCTCAGAATCCCTATGAGAGATTGTTTCAGGCATATATGAGCTCTGCAATACCTTTTTATCCAAAAATAAACTCTCTTTATCCAGAAAGTCTTCAAAGAAGTTAGATAACATCTCTTTTTTCATATAGTTCCACAAGAAATGAAGGTATTTAAAGGTTGTTATGTGTTTGTACAGTAGTATCTTTCGAAAAATAACTGAATATAGGACCCCTTCGTTTCCTATGGAAAATGTATTTAAAGTGTTGGTATGTTTTTGCGTTTCCTGGTTTTTTATTTTATATTTATTTTCTATATAGAAAATAATATAATATATAATAATATATAAAAAATCAAAAAAATAATTTAATTATATGATAAAAACAAAAAGCAACCTGAAAAAACAAAAAAAACCATTAAAAAAACAAGACCTCAACTCAAAAGACTTCACCATTCCACAGGAAATCATAGGGTAGTCAGAATACATAAAATATCAACCACTTATAATAACCTTCAATCAACTAATTTATAAATAATAAGACATTAATAAAAACAATGTCGCCCTATCCAAAAGAGGTCTGCCTAGAGGCATCATCCGTATGTCAACTAAGATGCCCTATCTGCCCCACAGGAAAACAAGAAACAAGAAATAACACTATAGGGCAAGGTTACCTAAAATTTAAAGATTTTAAGATTTTCATAGATAAAAACCCACATATAAAAAACATAGAATTATCTAATTTTGGTGAAATTTTCTTAAATCCAGAACTCAAACAGATAATCCGGTACGCATACATACACGGGGTAAAATTAACAGCAAGAAACGGAGTAAACCTAAACAACACAGATAAGGAAACCCTAAAATTTTTAGTAAGATATAATTTTGAATGTTTAAGCGTTTCCATGGATGGAGCATCAAACCAAACATACAAACTTTACCGTATTGGAGGAGATTTTAATAAAGTAATCAAAAACATCAAAACAATCAATCGACATAAAAAGACATATCATTCAGATCTGCCGAGACTATGGTGGCAATTTATAATATTTGGGCATAACGAACACGAATTGCCTAAAGCAAGAAGCATGGCTGCAGTTCTTGGTATGAAATTTGTGCCCAAGCTAAACTGGGACCCCTCGTTTTCTCCTGTAATCAACAAAGAGTTTGTCAGAAAAGAAAGCGGATTAGGCGTAGCTTCCAGAGAAGAATATAGCCAAAAAAACCAAAAAAACTACATTTTACCATGTACTCAACTATGGTCCTCTCCACAGATTAACTGGGATGGAAGGCTCCTTGGTTGTTGCTCTAATGACAACTTCGGGGATTTTGGAGTGAATGTTTTTAAAATAGGTCTAGAAAACGCATTAAAAAGTGAGAAATATGTTTATGCTAAGGATATGCTATCTGGAAAAAAACCACCTAGGTCAGACATACCCTGTTCTAAATGCAAATACTACCTAAATTTTCTAAAAGATAACAAAAAAACAACCAAGATGATTCAAGAGCTAGAATCTAAACAACACACCTAGACCCTCTTCCTAGACCCATTTTATGTTAATCCTTCTTGAGTAGAAAGAAATCTTTATTAACTAAAAACAACTAAAAGCAATCTGATGATAGGAATGAAACTATCCTTCAAAACACACTTAAATTTTAGATAAAATGCCTCAAACAAATCTAAAAGAATACATAAAAAATAACCTTGAAAAAGGGTATGGCCTAAACACAATCAGGATAGCTTTGCTTAGGTGGGGGTACAGTCCAAAAGACACCGATCCAATATTGGTCAAATTAATGCAACAAACCCCAGAAACTAACGATAATCAAACCAACAAATCTGAGATTCAAAACCCTTTTTTGAAGCTGATCATAAATCCAAATGCCTTCTTTGAAGAAACAGACACTTATCAGCTTAACAAATCCATGAAATACCTCTTTTACTCTTTCCTTGTATTCTTTATATTCAACCCACTTATACTCTTTACTATTAACCTTATTAAAAAAAATAAATCAAGTATTCTGATTGCAACCTTATTGACAAATACAATCTCTAATCTATTTTTTTCAATATCCCTCCTTATCCTTTGCTCTTTGTTCCTGGGTGCTGTTTTTCTGACTCTGAGATTTGCCATAAAAAGGGCCCCAAATCCAAGAATGATGATATCCTCCTTTTCTTTCTCTATTGTGCCGTATATCTTAATTAATTCCTTGAGCAACCTTGACTTCTATCCGATTGTCTCAATAATAAGTATGAATATTGGTTTTTTGAATCTTAATGTCTTTTTCTTGTGGTCTCTTGCCCTATTTTCCTTGGCAATCTCAAAAAATATGAATATAGATTACAAAAGAACCCTTGTTCTTGTTCTAATACCGTTTTTTGTCCTATTGGGAATTATAATCCTCTCTTTCTTCAGTGCAATAAAGGCAGGGCTGCTAGGCTTGGTTTTTGAGGTATTCTAACATTTTCCCTCCAACCCTAAAAGCGAAAGATTAAAGAAATACGCTGCCTTCTTTATATTGGGGGGTATCTAACCATAAATGCGGAGATCATCTAAATATCCTTGTCTTATAAAAAAGGGAAAAAATGATTGTACCAAATGAAGTCTTAATCGAGCTAACTCAAAGATGCAATCTTGCTTGTGATTTTTGTTTTAATAAGCAGGAAAACAAACCGCCAGACCCCCCTCTTGAAAGAATAGCCAGGATACTGGAGGATATAAAAGATTCAAAAATAAATGCTGTTAGGTTCACCGGAGGGGAACCCTTATTACGGGAGGACATTAAAGAAGTTCTAAAGCAGGCAAAGGAGTTAGGACTATATGTTATCCTAAATACAAACTCTTCTCTGATAAATGAAAAAAACAAACAAAGTTTCAGATATGTTGACTTGGCCCTTTTTTCTCTGCACTCACCCTCAAGATTTTCAGAAACCAAGGAAAAAATTAGTGCATTAAAAGAATTTCCTCTTAAAATACTTTTAGGGACCATCACTACCAAACGCAATATAACAAACCTGGGTTTATTTTATGGCTTTGTATGTGGGTTAGAACAGGACAATCTAGAAGAATGGTTCCTTTTAAGGCAGGTTCCAAATAAACAAATCCCTCACCCATTATCCCTTTCAGACATGGATATGCTTTTTGAAGAAGTATCCAAATATAATAAAAGATATGGGAAAAAAATCCAGATAGCTAATGCCTTGCCTTTTTGTACTACAAAGCAGGATTGGTCTTCTATCTGCAAGGGCGGCATTTATGATTCAGGATATAGTCGGCTTATCATTGACTGTAAAGGGCAGTACAGGACAGATTATTTCTCTGCACCCCTGGGTAACATAAAACACCAGAAGATTATGGACATCTGGAACCTGCCAGGACTTAAGAAACTTAGGGATTATGGGTGCGTGCCAGATGAGTGTAAAAAATGTTATTATCTACATAAATGCAAGGGGGGGCTGGTCAACAACGAACCATTATACGGGTTTGACAATGTGGGGTGCTTAGCCAGCATAGTAATCCCTACCTTTAATGGTCCTGAGAGGCTAGGCTTGCTGATTAAGAGCCTGGAAAATCAAACATGCAACAATTTTGAAATAGTTGTTGTTGACGACGGGAGCACAGACAATACAAAATCCTTTGTTGAAGGATTGATCAACGAATCAAAACTGGACATAAGGTACTTCTACTTAGATAATACGGATATATTTGGTGCTGGCATTGCAAGAAACTACGGAGCAAAACAAGCTAGAGGGAAGATACTTATATTCCTTGACCAGGACAACATTGTACACCCCAATCTGGTTGCTAATCACTTACACGAACAAGAAGACAAAGACGTTGTTTTAGGTTATTATGCGGGTTACGGAAATAAAAATTATCACTATGATCTAGCTAAGCTAAAAAAACTAACAAAATCCAACAAGACCACAAAAACAATTATCCCAGAGTTTAGAGACAAGATATTCAAAGAGCCCAACAACTTCCGTGAAGGATGGGAATTTTTTGTTTCTGCCAATTTTTCAATAAAGAAAGAGATATTCCTAAACTTTCTTTTCGATGAAAACATAGTTAGTTGGGGGGCAGAGGATACCGAACTGGGATATAGGTTAGTAAAACACGGACACCCCCTATTTTTCTGCAAGGAATGCTTTTCTATAAATACATCTGAAGGAAAAATTTTTGACAGAAAAAAATTTGTTTCATCAACACGTGGGCTAGTCTACTCTTTTCATAAGCATAATTCAGAAAAAATCAAGGAATACTGCTTTGAGAGGTTCAATAATACCCCCGCAGAGATAAGGGGGAACGCTAAACTCATTGATAATGGAGATAAACTGGTTTTTAATCCACCAACAAGGTTGGATAGATCTACAGGATTAAATCTAATTCCCGCAAAAACACCAAAATGAAAGTTTTAATGCACGCCATAAACGGCATAGGCCTAGGCCACATAATTAGGACACTAGAGGTCGCTAAGGCCCTTAGAGAAATGAGGGGAACCATAGATATAGTTTTTGTAACTAATTCAAGATTTCCAGACCCCATTAAAGAAGAGGGATTCAGATTTTACCAACTTGAACCAAACACAAAGGATGTCTTGGATAAGAATATCTCTTATCAGGACTACCTGGAATCCAACGCAAAGCACATTACCAGAATAATTGACAAGGAATGTCCTGATCTAGTGTTATTTGACTGTGAAATCAATCCCCCTATAATTGATTTTTGTTTACAGAACAAAATCAAAACAGCACTTACCCTAAGAAACACCCTCAAGGAAAGGCTTATGAATATAATTAGGGAAGGAATCTTATCAAAAATTGACCTAATCCTAGTCCCACATCATGAAAACGAACTGGAGGACGAACAAAGAACAGCCCTGAAAGAGCTTAACAATGTACTCTTCATAGGGCCAATCATAAGAGAAAAAAAAGATATTGAACCAGAAAAAAAGGAAGCAGCCCTAAGGATCCTTATAACATTTTCTTCAGGCTCAGATATCCAAGAAAACCAACCACTCTTCAAAAAAGTATCTGAATTCCTAAGATACCTTAATGATAACAGTTCAAAGGTTTTGGGTAAATCAATTAGAATTGACCTGATAACTGGCCCTTTTTTTAAGCATAAGTCCTTTAATCTATATGGTTTTGATTACAGGGAATTTGATCCCAATCTTATAGGTAGTCTAGAAAAAGCAGACCTCATAATCTCTCCAGCAGGGTACAACACAGCGAATGAGATAATCTACACAAGAACCCCTGCATTGTTCATCCCTGTAAAAAGGCAAGGAGACGATCAGTTCTCCAGAGCAAGAAGGTTACATGACATGGGATGTGCTAAGATTGTAGAAGACTCCATCCTAAAAATAATAGAAGACATAGTCAAGGGAGAAATAGATATAAAAAAGATGAAAGACTGTTTTCCATCGCTTCATCCAGGAAACAAAAAAGCAGCAATAGAATTGGTCCGCTTACTGGGATTTAGGAAAAAGATAGCAATATTGAGGTCAAACTGGCTTCCCCTCTCTGAGAGATTCATATTTGATGAGTTGGATTCTCTGGAATTTCATGAACCATACATCTTCTGCCTGCACAAGGAATCTCCCCACAAATCTTCCTTTAAGTATATCTATGATGAAGGCTTTGAAGGGTTATGGAATAAAGAATTTCCATTTATTAAAAATAAACAGATTAAATTATATGAGGAGTACATAACCTGGTGCGCAAGCAAGATAAAATCAGCAGGAATAAGGTTGCTGCATGCTCCATTCCTAACAGACGCGCTATTTTTTCTCAAGCTAAAGAAACTAACAAATCTCCCACTAATAGTCTCTGTAAGGGGCCACGATATATACTCAACCGACAAAATGAATTTCTCCAATTTACTAAAAGGGGCAGACCTATTCTTAGTAAGGTCTGATACCATGAAAGATGAGTTAATCTCTTTGGGAGGAAATCCAAAAAAAATAAAGGTCCATCATTCAGCAATAAGAATCTCTGAAAAACCACCAGAAACCAAAATAACCAAAAACCTTAGAATTTTGATGGTAGGTAGGTTTGTAGAGAAAAAAGCCACCCTCTTGGGTATAGAAATATTTAACAAAGCCTGTGAGAGATTTGATAATATATCCATGACCATTGTTGGAGATGGACCTTTAAAAGAAGAAGTTTTAAAGAAAAAGAATCAAAGCCTATTTTCTGAAAAGATAGATCTTCTGGGAGAGTTACCTAACAAAGAAGTTTTGGAGATAATGAGCCGTTGCCAGATCCTGTTACATCCTTCAATAACAGCAATAGACGGGGATAAAGAAGGGATACCCAATTCAATTATGGAAGCAATATCTCTAGGCCTTATAGTCGTCTCAAGCGACAACGGCAGCATACCTGAGATTATTGAAGATAAAAAGACAGGATTTACTTTCAAAGAAAACAGCCTGGACCAGGCCATAAGAACACTCTCCATGGTTCTGAGAATCAAAGATCTTAGGAAGATACAGCAAGCAGCCTTTGAAAAAGTAAAAAGAGAATTCGATATCAAGAAGCAAACAGAAAAAATAGAGATGATCTATGATGGATTCTTGAGGGCCAGAGAAGATTTTAACAGATTTGACAGATATTATACCAATTATATTGAGATTCAGCATACCGATACACCAACTTCATTTAGGGTAGACATCCACCCGATCAGGGGGTGCAACTCTGGATGCATTATTTGTGACAACTGGAAGAACGAAGTAAAGGGATTTTTTTCTATAGATAAGCTAAAAGAACTGATTGATGATCTTGAAAAGATAGGCATAGATGAGATAAGGTTTCACGGACAAGAACCAACATTATTCAAAAAACTGCCTTTACTTGTTCAATATGCAAAAAGCAAGGACATTCGTATAGGGTTGAAGACCAACGCCAATAATCTGGATCAAGAATACTGTAAGGGGATTAGCCAAGTAGATAAGATATATCTTTCGATTGATTCTCCAGACAAGGATATCCACAACAAATTAAGGGGAAACCTCTCATCTTTTGACAACAACATAAATGCAATAAATTACTTAAGGAAATATTCCAACAACATATCAATAGAATCAAATGCAGTAGTGACCAACCTTAACTACAAATCGTTGGTGTATATGCCAGACTTCGCTTTTGACAACCAAATAGACAAGATTAGCTTTGTATTGCCAAACTCAAAAAACAAAAAAGACATATTTTCACTTACTTTACAAAAAGAACAATTAGAAGAGTTTTTTCTTGGATTAGTTCCAAAAATTATAAAGAAATGTATAAAATATAACCTGGATTTTGATTTTAGCCCTTTCTTTGCAGAGCTTGTTTTAGAAAGCCCACTAAAACAAGCATATGATTTAAAACACCATCCCTCAAAATTTACTAAGGAGTTAAAGGACTACGCGAATATGGACTATGGACTGGAATTTTTCAAAAAATATGGTTGTTACAGTCAGTTAGATCACCTAACGATAAACTACGAAGGCAGCGTGTTTCCTTGCTGTGTTGTTGAAAGAACAAACAGCAACAGGGTTGGGGATATAATTGATTCCAATTTTCATGAAATCTGGGGCAGCAAAAAGTATCTCAATCTAAGAAAGGATACGATACGAACAAATGGGATGCTATGCCAAAATTCGATTAGATGTGGTAGCAATTTTGAGATAAGAAAGGCCCTGGCTAAAAGAATTAATGAATTACAGTCAAAGGACGAAATAGAAGCATTAAGCTCCTTGCAAGAATTGAATAATTTTCTTTTTTGTGATAATGACACTCTTAATAATATAAAGGAAAAGAAGCTAAGACACATTATTGCCTTCTGCTTGGACAAGATACCCTTCTACAAAAACCAAACCTACAGGAACAAGATCATAGATGCACATCTAACCCTTTCATCCTTTAACCTACTAGATAAACAAGAAGTAAGGAACAGCATCTATAATGGAATGATAAATGAAGATTATATTGAAAGTCCGGCCCTTATCTTAGACCGGACCTCTGGATCCATAGATACCTCTGTTCCATTTGCATATATGAAGGGCTTTGACAGGTACATAAGGATGGTTTATCCATTCATGATACACTCTGACTGGAAATGGGGGGAAGAATACCTTACATTTACCACATTGCATTGTAGCAGAGAAAGATGCAGCTCAGAAGACCTACCTTACTATGTCAAGAGGAAGAAAATACCAACATCAGATGATATATTTAAGGATAAACGCGCATTGACAAACGCCTTTAATATACTAACAAAGAACCCAAATTCCTTATTACATGCAGATCCATACTATCTCTTAGCTCTAGCCCTATACATTAACAAAAACTACAAGAAAATTAAGTTAAGGGCTATAAGTTCAACATACGAATTGTTGCTGCCCGGAATCAAAAATTATCTAGAAAGCACCTTCCAATGTAATGTTTTCGACAGTTATGGATCCTCTGAATTTGGACCAATTTCCTTTAGCTGTGAAAAAGGGAACCAGCACATTTTCGAGAATTCTGTTAATATAGAGATTATCGAAAAAGGAAGATACCTAGATCCTAGGGTAGGAGAGATAATAGCTACATCCTTAGATAACAAAGTAATGCCTTTGATTAGGTATAGGACAGGAGATTTAGGAAGGACAATCCAAAAAAAATGTGCTTGTGGAAGGAACAGCACAATAATTGAAATATTTGGAAGAAAAGAACGCTGCTTAATACTAAATAATACCAGATATACCGAGAAGGACGTTGCAGGATTAATGGATATCCAGGGGGTATTGGTATACCAGATCTTCAGGAAAGAAAACCTCCTTTCTCTTCTAATACTCCCATCAGAAAACAGCAATGAGGTATTTATTGAGGAAAAAATCAGGGATAACTTTGGCAAGGTATGTGATTTAGAAATCGATGTAGTCTTTGTTGATTCCATTACTCCAGAAGGATCTGGTAAATTTTCATCAATAAAACATACTAGGTGTGCTTAGGATGAATAATTTGATTAAATCCAACGATTCTGAAGATCAACTTAGGTATCTCAGTATCCAATTGACCAAACAGTGTAATTGCGATTGTAAATTTTGTGGACAGGCCATTTCTCGCGTTGTAAGAAAAGAAAAAAATGAGATGGATAGGGAGAGAATCTCCGAAATAATAGAAGATTCAAGAAAACTAGGAGTAAATCTTATAATCTATACCGGAGGCGAACCTACTCTTAGAAGAGACCTTCCAGAAATAATCAAGGAGACATCCTCATCAGGTATAGAAGTCAATCTATGTACTAATGGATATCTCTTGGAAAAAGAGTATTGTGATAGGTTGGTTCAATCAGGGCTGTCACAATTAAGCTTATCCTTCCATAGCCCGAAAGAAAAGATTCATGATAAGATATGTGCAGCCAAAGGCAGTTTTAACCACCTTAATAAAGCAGTAAAATACCTTAAAATAATAAAACCTACCATTAAAATAGGCGCCGCCTACACAATCAATTCCCTTAACTATCATGACTCATACAGGATGTTGCTGCTGGCAAAAGAATTAGGGATAGATTTTATCTCCTTCTCTCATACGGTTTTTTCCCATTACCTGATAGACGATAGCTTAAGGCTTTCTAAAGAACAGATGCATGAATTCTATTTTAAAATTACACCTTTATTGCTTAAAGGAGGGGCAGGTTCTAAGGTCAAGATAGATATTAATCCATTCTTCCAAAGTTTATCTGGTAAGTCTATTCGGGACCAGATCCTTACATTGATTAACCATTCAGATTCCTTCGATAAAGAAATAAGTTTTTACCTGAAAGGAGAATATAGTTGTGGCTTACACACCACATCGCCTTGCTTTACATCTTCTCATTCTTCAAGAATTATGGCAGATGGTAATGTTGTTTTATGTTGTGATTCTGAACTTGGAGAATTAAATCTTGGCAATATCAACGAACAACGGTTTTTTGATATCTGGAATTCAAAAAGATACAAAGAGCTAAGAAATATTAACCATTACCCAAAGGGCCATTTTTGCAGTGTATGTAGGAATCAATTTTCAACAATAGATAATCAGACCGCACCGGAGACCTAAGATGAATCAAAAGATATTGTTTTACTATCATCATTTTGGGGGACTAGGACATGGTACTAGGATCCTCTCCTTATGCAAAACCATTAAGGTAAATAATCCTGCCTGTAGGCTAGTTGTAATAAATAGCGGGCCACCTCAACCAGAGTTAGGGATTGAAAGGTATGCAAGGGTAATCAATCTTCCTTTTTTTACAGCAAAATCCGGTTTGTTCTCTGGTCTAAACTCCATGGGGAGCACAGAATCAACCTTTAGGAAAAGGAAAATGATTATTGAAAGGGTTGCTAGAATATTCTCCCCAGATATTGCCATATTTGAGCACTTTCCTTTTGGAAGATACGAGCTATTAATGGAGATAGTACCATTTATCGAGGACCTAAGAAATAGAAGAACCATGATATATTCCTCAGTAAGGGACATTATAGTACAGAAAATCAATGAAAAACAACTAGATAACTTATTAGACCTTTTTAATGGTGTGTTGATACACTCAAATATGGAAGAGGGTTTTATCACCAGTTTTGAAAAGACCAAGAAGCTTCAGGAAAAGATGATATTCACAGGAAGGATCTTTAAAAAGCAAAAAGACGAATTATTACCGAAAAACAGGATTAGAAAACAATTAGACATTACCAATAAAAAACTTATAGTAGCTGGCATAGGAGGGGGCATTGATGGATTAGAGATCCTAAAGGACATCATAGATTTAAAAATAGATCTGGAAAAAACACTAAGTGCAGGGATTTTACTCTTGATATCTACAGGCCCATCTATTGAAGATAAAAAATTTACAGAATTAAAAAATCAGGCAAAAACAAAAAAGGATATATTGATTACACGGTTTAATCCAAATTATATTGATTATATCAATGCGGCAGACCTTGCTATCTCGATGGGAGGCTACAATTCAGTTAACGATGCATTATTGACAGGCACCAAAACAATTATCGTACCTAGAGAGTCAGATGAAGAACAGCCAATAAGGGCAAAATTATTCTCAGATGCCTTATATTCCTTCCCTTCTAAGAAATTCAAAAATAAAAAAGAGACCATTAATATGCTAGTAGACGTCTTATCAAAAGAAAATTCAAAACCAAGAACCGCAGGGTCAAATAATCAGTTCCTGAAGATAATGCAGAATATTGGTACGCTTAAGCTCCTCAAGATAAGGCTGACAAATGAATGCTATTGTAATTGTGATATGTGTACATGGATAAAAGAACCAAAAAAGGCCTTATCCTTAGATTCAGTCAAGGCAATCGTGAGAGACGCAAAAAAATTAGGTGTAGAGGTAATTAACTTAACAGGAGGAGAACCAACAATCCACAATAATTTTAAGGACATCTTTGAATATATTAAAGGACAAAACATGGAGATCAGCTTATCTACCAACCTGGGATTTAACAACGATATTCTTGATTTTATCATAACTAACCAAGTAAATCATCTGGACTTTTCATTGGATTTTAATAATCCATTAGAGTTCGATAAAGCAAGAGCAAAACCAGGACTTTTTAACAGAATTGAGAAGAACATTTCTAAACTAAACAGATTGTTGCCTGATTGTAACCTTTATCTCAATTTTACAGTAAGGAGAGATAATTTCAGACAGGCCCCGGATATAGTGGATTTTTGCAGGAAACACCAGATACATTCAATAGAATTTCATTTAGTCCAAAAAAACAAAAACAATGAAAGATACGTTAAAGATTTATTGTTAGATAAACAGAACCTGAAAGACTTCTATTTTGAAGTAGTCCCTCTAATTTTAAAAAAGGCAAATCGAGAGGTCGATGTCAGGATATGCCCTTCTATATCCGAATTGGATGGACTACCTACATCAAGCAAGATACTGAAAATTCTTTTATTGAAAGATCAGTTATACGATAAATGGACTCAAAGGCTGTCTGACCTATACTGTAACGGGAAGAACCTTACTTCTAAAAATAGAGATGGCAATCTCACACCCAGTTGTGATTTTGAAAAAAACCTAAGAATAAATATGGATGGGGAATACTCTCCTTGTTGCACTTATGACGAATCTAACCAATTTTCAAATATTAAAGAAAAAAACCTTTTTGATCTTTGGATCAATCACTCTTACAATTCAAAACCATTCCCTTTTGAAAGGTGTTCTTCCTGCTTAGAAAACGACCTACTGTTCTAAAAAGACCTTCCGATACCATATAGATAGATTTAGGAGTATCCATACCTTCATATTATCTTTATACCTTCCATCTTCTTTATCTATTATTCCTCCTATGTATTCTTTGACCTTGCTGCTCCAAAGATTTCCATCAAACTGGTCCAATATCCATTTTTTATTTTGTTTGAACCAAAGATTAAAGGGTGCTGTAAATCCTTCCTTCTGCCTTTCTGTTATGTAACCAGGTATTCTTCCTTCAAATGCTTTCTTCAATACATACTTTTGTTTGAATCCCTTGATCTTTAAATCCCCTGGGATCCTTCCAGAATAATCCACTAGTTTATTATAAGTATATGGGAGGATAAGGTTAACATCATTTACTTTTGCTGGTTCTGTAAGATGAAAGATTCTTCTTTGTGATGCAATCTTGAGGTCAGTATAAATCTGCCGGTCTAATACATTTGAGAACTTCACGCTGTTATATACATCAATTACAGGACGGTTGAGTTTTACATTTTTAAAGGAACTCGTGATCTCTTCATTAAAAACATCATTGACATCGCTTCCTGTAAAAAACACCTCTCCGTATTTATAGTGCTTAAACTCAGAGTAATTATCATTCTGGTCCATAAATTCAGAAATCACCGACCCTCCTGCAGTATTCTTTGCCAGTATTTTTTGTTCAACAGGAACATCTTGCCAGAACAAACTGGAGATCTTATCCTTAACATACGTTTGCATACCTGCAAAAAGTATATCTGAGAATTCACCTGCAAAAAGATTAGGGGTCTCCTTCTTGGCACAGTCCATTATTATATGTGCTTGTAGAAGGGAGCTGTCAGCCAAGGGCTCATCCATATAATCATATATTTCAGGAAGGCGTCTTATTGAATCTGGTCCAATCTCGATGTCCTGATGCTTTGATCCTATATCTTGAGCTACCCTTATTCCATATCTATTCCCTCCATAGGTTCTATCGTATGGATACACCCCAGTAAATGTGTAAAAATCAACGCCTAATTCCTTGAGTGTATAGGCTATAATTGACGAATCCAACCCCCCTGACAACAACAGCCCGATTTTTTGGTTTCTTAGTTTACTAACACTTTCTTTTATAGAATCTACCAATAATCTTCTTACAGATCGAACATGATATTCTTCATCATCAGCTTTCACAGGATCAAAACGAAGATCCCAATACTTTTCGATAGATAAGCCTTCTCTCACTTTAACTACACTTGCAGCAGGGACTTTGAATACTCCTTTAAACATAGTAAGGGGCCTCGGTATGAATTGATAGACCAGATAGTATCTAAGGGATGTTGGATCGATCTCCTTCTTTAGACCAACCTTAAATAATTCTTTAGGTTTTGTGGCAAAGAAAACAGATCCCCCATTCTCAGAGTAGAACAGGTCGCCAATACCTAGCCTATCGATACCTAGATCTAATTCCTTTTTTTTCTTGTCATACCTCAAAAGATAAAATGAGCCATCCAGATCTTTGATAGAACCAAGGTTTTTAATATAGGATATATCAGATGTACAGTTAGTTACCAATATGCTTTTTTCGTCTTCAAGGATAGTTTCTTTCTTATCAGAATATATATCGATAAAACCATCCCTGAATACCAATGAGTCAGCAGAATGTGAGAAAGAGGAACTCCTGCCCGAGTTGTTAAAAACACCGAATACCATGATTGAATTAACGTAGCACTGCTATTTAAATCTTGCGCTAAAAATAGAAACATTTTTAAAAATCATTATTATATGTATATGGGATGCCTTCAAACAAGAGGATTACTACTTTGGTTGTTCTGATAGTTGTATTGATATCTCTTATGCTCATTGTACTAAGGTTAGTCTCTGATCCTGAAGAAAAGCCTTTTGATCAGACATTTGTTGTTGTTGAAGATGAATCCTTACTTAGGGTAGATGACGAGTTTCCAAATTGTGCTGCCCTGGCAAGCAGAGACATCAGCGAATGCAGTAGTTATTATTATGATATCCCTCCAACAGAATCACAGGAACAGATGCAAAAAAGATGTGAATTTGAAAGTGCACAGATATTATCTCTTCATGACTCTGATAAGTCCTACTGCAGAAGTATCATGGACGGAAACCTCAGAAACCTGTGTATAGCTGTCAATGACAAAAGATGCGATACCATAAGTTCGTTCAAAGAGCTTTGTGAATCCTTGGTTGATTTGGATGTTGAATCATGTGGGGATTATAATAAAAAGGAAATAGACTGCGAACATATAATCTCTATTGTCAGGGATGCAAAAGAGGGAGACTGCATACAAGAGCACAAATATATCTATAATAAATGCAAGGCCCTTAAAGACAGGAATAAGGAATTCTGTACCCTTGTGGAGTAAGCCGTAAAACTATTTTATATCATCAAACTTTTCAGATGTTTGATCTTTTGAGACAGATATTTTTTGTCTATTCTATTTATTTTGCAGTACCCTATATCTGCAAGGCAGAACAAAAGCGAACACTTGTTCAACTTATTCTCAAAATCATCCGGCAAAGAACGAGTAGCTTTATAACCTTCAAGGAAAGCAGCACTGGCAACCTTTGATTTCATAGTTCCATCTCCAAAATCCTTTAAAAAATTGTAAAAATCCTTAAATATGCTAAATATCCTGATGCCTTCCAAATCAACAAAGCAGCATTCTTTATCTGGTTTTACAATTACATTGCAAAAACTAAGATCATTATGGATAATAGAGATATCTTGCGTCAACAACCCACCAATTTTATCTAAAACATCCCTTAATCTATCTATTCCTTTGGTACTTAAACATTTTGAATCCAATACCTCCCTGATTCCAACCCCTATTTCATCTTTAATCTCCTTGAGATATTCTTTGTCAGATTTCAAATGTGCAGGAAGGTCATCTAATGAGATTCTATGTAATCTCCCAAGATTGACCCCAACATTACGAAATACCTCTTTTATATCATTTAGATTACTGGCATTATGAAAATATATCCTAAGTTCTAGGCCCTTTTCCTTATTGTAACTAAATGAAGTGCAATCCTTCTCTCCTTCTATCGAATTGTAGCATATACTGTTAACTCCTTCTTTCTTTATTATCCTTAGAATACCCCCTATTTCACCTATCCTGTTAGGGCTAACTTTGCATTTTTTAATGATAATCCCGTTCTTATCAGTAATCTCCAGAGTATCATTCAGTCCTTTAATAGAGTTTATTAAATCTGGTCGCAAACAGAATCGCCCCAATGTCCAATAATAAATAATACAGTCTTAGGTATTATACCTATATATACCTATAAAATATAATCTCCTCTAGTTTATTAAAATTATGATTTCGATCCAGATACCCGGTTCAGATATGAAAACACCTATATGTGCTATTAGCAATATATATTTAAAGGACATTTGACTATCTAATTGTACCTATGATAAGGTCAATTAATTGGATAATAACAAATAGATGTAATTCTCGCTGTATCCATTGTGATATCTGGCAAACAAAAGGAAAAGAACTGAAAAAGCAAGACATAGAGGATATCTTAAGTGACAGGTTCATCCAACAAAGCTACGACATATACAAAGAAAATTTTGATATTTCCCTTGGTGGAGGCGAGCCCTTCTTGAGAGAGGACCTAATAAATATCGTAGATATAATTGATAAGAAATATCCAAACAGCATAAAGACAATATCTACAAATGGTCTTCTGACCAAGAAGATACTTGAATTACTAAAACAAAAAAGCAATCTTGGATTCAAGCTAAATATCAGTGTTGATGGGATAGGTAAAGTCCACGATGAGATCAGAGGATTCCAAGGAGCCTTCAAAACAACATTAAACACAATTAGACAGATACGAAGATTTTTCCCAACCCAGAAAGTCGAACTAAAGCTTACACTACATCCAAGAAATTTTGATCAAATATTGAGGGTATATGATCTATCTCAAAAAATGGGATGTGATTTTTCATTTAAACCGGCTGAAAATATGGAGTTCTATACAAACAGAAATACCTCTCTTCAATTGGATTTTACCGGGGATCAGTTGTGCATAGTTAGGAATCAGGCTTTTAAGCTATCGGATATAGTGTACCTAAAAGGAGACTATAAGAAATCCAGGTTTTTTAAGGATATCCCCTTTTATCTGGCAGATAAGCGAAAGCCAAAACGATGCTCAGTACTTAAGCAGCACATTACTCTCATGCCTGATGGAGATTGTTACTTTTGTATAAAAGAGCCGAAAAAGGGCAACGCCTTAAAAGACGAAATTTCCAGGTTAATTCCTGAACATAACCATGATTTTACATGCAAATCTTGTATGCTTATGTGTGGTTTATATAAGGATTATCCCTCTAATTTCTACAGGAACAAAGTTGCGAACATAGAGTCAACCCTTGCCTGCAATTTAGATTGTGAACTGTGCACTCAAAAACAAATAAGACAAAATGGAGGAGAAGCTATGAACATGGAAAAATTCAAGCACCTGCTTAAAAAACACCCATCTATCACCCACATATCCTTTATTGGAGGAGAACCATTCTTAGACAAACACCTTTTTGACAGGTTGGACTATCTCGATAGTAAAGGAATCACTTATGAGATTACAACGAATGGCACTTTAATAGATGAAAAGACAATATCCGTGCTAAAAGATTGCATAGGTCTAAAAAAGATTAATTTTTCTATAGATGGTTTGGAAGAATACCATGATGCTTCAAGGGGGAAAGGTGTTTTTACAAAATGTGTAAGGGCAATTAATCTAACCAAAGGTTTTTTTAACATAAATGTTTGTACTATGATGAACCACGATAATCTTCAAGAGATCCCACAGCTTACAAGGTATTTACACAAAATAGGGGTTAGACATCATAAGATAATTAATGCCATCAATTTTCCATCGAGTGTTATGGAGAACACAACAAAATCTACCTCCAATCTGAAAATCCAGGGGCCTTCCTTTAGTAATCCAAAAAAGAATTATAAAAAAATAAATGATTTATTTTATGATCTTGACAACCTATCAAAAAATCTTAAAATGA
This sequence comes from Candidatus Nanoarchaeia archaeon, assembly GCA_028279655.1. Lineage (GTDB taxonomy): Archaea > Nanobdellota > Nanobdellia > Woesearchaeales > JACPBV01 > JAHWHQ01. Next base: position 102,147 of record JANQNH010000004.1, read on the forward strand.
GTATCGATTATGAACCAATAGTAATGAGAGAAGATCTAAAATCATTTCTTAATGGTTCCTTATCTCAAAAACAAAACCTATCCTGTAAACAGTTGAGACAACTAAGATTTGATTCTTCTGGAGAGAGGATTATATGTGAATTCATCAGAAATAAACACACTCCTGAAATAGAGTCAGAGTTATCAAAGAATCTGCTTCCGATCTGCGAATATTGTTGTAAATTAGAGGTAAAAGATCTTAAAGGATAAGATGGACAACAAAATCAAGAAAATCAATATTGCACTGACAAACAGGTGTAATCTTAAATGCATCATGTGTGACATTTGGAAGGAAAAACCAAAGATTGACCTTCCTTTGTCAAACATTAACAACATACTTAATTCTCAATTCTTAGATTCAAATACAGATATTGCTTTTACAGGAGGGGAACCGTTTATGCATGGACAACTCTCTAAAATTACAGATTTCGTATTGAAAAAGTTCCCTTTGTCTTTAAAGACAATATCTACAAATGGAACACATACAGCAAAAATTCTTGAATATCTAAACGAATTCAATAAAACCCTGCCTAAGGGCTTTTCTATCCACATAAGTTTAGACGGTATAGCACTCTATAATGCTCAGAGAGGAGGTTCCCCAGAGAATATTTTTGATACCATCAAAACAGTAAAAAAGCAATTTCCAGCAACAACCCTGAAGATAAAATTTACAATAACCCCTCTAAATTACCCGGACCTTCTTCCAACATACAGGTTCTCTAAAAAGGAAAATCTAGATTTTAGAATTAAGATAGTAGAATGTGCAGAAAATTACACCAACAAGCTAGAATCAAAAGATTTTCCTTTTAGCAATTCCTCAAAAAAGCAAATTGTTAAGGATCTGTTAAAAATATATAATGATAAGCTAACAACTGATAGAACTAATGCGCTTTTTATTAAAAATACAATGATGTTCTTGCTTGGCAAGACAAGACCTCATTTTTGTAAGGTACCCAAGGAAAGGATATTTGTAATGCCTAACGGAGATGTTTATTCCTGCATCCATTCTAACAAGATAGGAAACCTAAACGAAAACCCCCTTGATACGATATGGAACTCTAAGAAAGCAGCTGCAATTAGGGAAGAAAAAGAAGAACAGTGCAACAAATGCGTTGCATATCATGGAATAACTTATTGAAATTCGTTTATACGATCGCATATGTCCCTTATCTCTTTATCCGTTATACCAATAAACGAAGGAAGACTTAAGATGGAATCCGCCACCTCCTCAGCAACAGGAAAATCCCCTCTTTTATATCCAAGGTAGGAGTAGGTTTCAGTTAGGTGCAGTGGCACCTTATATCTTGCCGCTGTTTCTATTCCATGATCTTGTAAGAATTTCTGTAATTCCGTTCTATGGCTGGTTTTTATGCAATAGTCCCTATAGACTGGATAAGAATCCTTGCTTAGCACTATCTTACTTACCCTCTTCTCTATAATAAGTTTGTTATACAACTCCGCAATCTCATTCTTTCTTTCATTAAAACGATCCAAATAACTTAATTTAACCTTAAGTATGGCGGTTTGCAAAGGGCTAATAACACAAGGGGTTCTCCTAGATAACAATATCTCTCTAGTATTATTGTCAGGGAGCATAAGTTGTCTTATATTATTGTACAATCCATCGTTTAAACAAATAATCCCTGCATCTCCTATCCCTCCTAAGGTCTTTGAGGTATGAAGACTAAAACAACCAACACCAAACCCCCCAACTCTCTTACCTTTGTATTTAGCTCCATGTGCCTGGCTAGCATCTTCAATAAGTGCTAGTTTGTTTTTCTTGCAGATCTCACTGATATGATCAATTTCACAAGGATTTCCATGGATATGTACAGGAATTATTGCTTTGGTTTTTCTTGTTATTTTGGGCCCTACCACATCTGGGTCTAGAGTCATATCCTCTTTGACATCTGCAAATACAGGAGTTGCACCTAAGTTTGATATTGCTAATGCTGTAGATATATATGTATAGCAAGGGAGGATTACCTCATCCCCTTCTTTTATCCCTAATGCAGCCATACTCAACTGCAGAGCAGAAGTCCCCGAGTCAACACCTATTGCCAATTTTGCACCACAATAACCTGCAAAATTTTCCTCAAATTCTTCAATATATGCTGAATAATCATGATTCCTATTTAGGTTAAGGACACGGTTTATCTCTCGCAGAAATTCTTTCTTTAATTCCCTATTAATTCTCGAATAATCCTGAAATGGGGTGTCCATAATAATCTGGGGTATATCCCCTTCTTATTTATATCTTTTGCATTATCGAAGAATAAGCGATACTATCAATAGCTGTTGTGGGTTGAATTACTATGTTGTCCAGTTGAAGTTCCGTCTGCATAATTCAGAGAAAGCTCATTGCAGTGATCAGCATGGCGCCCCCCATAAACAGGACAATAGGATTCAGCTGATTTTAGATTAGCAATAGCTGCTGCAGTTAACAACACCCCTGTCTTTATTAGTGCTTCTTTGCTAATCTTTCCATCTTCTTTTGTTAAGAATGAACTTATCTTTCTCTTTAGTTTAGGAAGAGCCTTCATTTTTGCCTCTCTATCAATCATTGTCATCCTTATTTATAAACTTTTCCTTAATCACCCATGTAAACTGTTCTTTAAGTATTTTGCACCTGTCCGTCTGTGTTATCTTTCCTATAACATTGCCTTGTTCCGCATAATTGCAGACAGGACACACACCGCAATACGGTTTGAAAACACAATTATCACAAATATATTGATCATTTATCGAAGCAGAAACAACAGCACACGCCTTGTCAGATGTAGTGATATCCTTATAATCATCCTTCTTAACATTTCCAAGCGAAAAGAGGTCATCTCCAATCATCCTTGCTTCATCACAGGTATATATATCTCCATTATAGTTATAAGTTAGCTGTCCAATTGCAGCCCCACAGGGGCTTCTAAGATCCATATAATTTGGATCAAATTCATTCTTGATCTTATTGATCATTAGGGACATCATCCTCTCTCTTATCTCCTTACCTCCTTTATTCAATTCACCCATATACAAAACCGCTTTTTTCCAGAAATCCAGGAATTCCTTAGGAGAATAACTTATATCACCCCATACTTTTTTTGCCACACCCAGGTCATTGAGAAACCTTAGATGGATATAAGGGATGCCTAATCTTACATACTCATCCACTATCTCCTTAGGATAATCAAGGCTTTTTCGGGTCAACGTAACTAATGCATTGACTCGCTTATCCTTGATATCTCTTTTCTTGTACTCTTCATCAAATCTCTCGACCCATTTAACAACATTGTCATAACTGCTTCCACAGATATATCTTCTGTTGGAATCATGCAGCTCTTTAGGACCATCCAAGGAAGTACATACACTAACACCCATCTTAATAAGATAATCCATTTTATCTTCATCCATCGAATTAAGATTTGTTACAATAGTGATCGTTAAATTTTTCTTCTTCCCTACATTTATCTCAAGTGCATATTCTATAATATACTTAACTACATCCCAGTTCAGTAAAGGCTCCCCTCCCTGAAACTCAATGGTAATCTCCTTGCTCGGAGTCTGGAAAATGAAATCAACTGTTTTCTTGGCAGTTTCCTTGCCCATGTCATATTCGATTTCATTTTTCGGTTTAGAGCTTGCATGGCAATAAACACAATTCATATCACATCTCAACGTTGCAACTATTATATGTAGAGATGTGCCGGTAAAAATGAAACTATTCCTGTTTCTAGTTAGCCTTAATGCTTCTGTAATGTTATTATTATTGAGTATTATCCCTTTTTTCTCCAATTTTGTCTTAAGTTTCCCCCCTATGGTATTCTGCTTTAGTCGTTTGAACTCTTCCTCCGAGAGGATACAATAGCTACCATAATCTGTAGTTAAGAAATATTTATCCTCAAATCTCTTACACCTATAGTTGTTTAAGGCATACTCCATTTTAGATTATCTTCCTGTTTTTCATCAATCCAAAAACATAGTTGCAGAATTCTCCCCTTAGATTTTTAACATTTTCTTTAGGATCCAGATCCACTTCTATCTCATCACTTATTATCTTTCCATCACAAACAGTTTTAAAATCATCTATAGCTTCCTCTATAGCTTCCTTTCTATAGAATCGGTTATTCAGTTTTATTATCATGTTCTCTATCTGCCCCATATTTCTCTTCCCAGGGTATTGCTATTCCATCAGGATCATCAAAATCATCATCTAGTTCAGCCATCAACCGATCAAATTCCTTGTCATCCTGTATAACCGAGGGATCATTTGTTATAAGTGCCCTTTCTAAAAGCATCTCTCTGATTTTTTTTGTCTTCTCTGCCCTTTTTTGATAATCAGCATAATTAATGAGTTCGTTGAAGAACTCCAATCCAAGCTTGTTTAGGTCGTCTTCTCCTTTGGGTTTCATTTTAACTAATACCTCTTTTTCAGGATCTCCATCCAATACGACATAAGCCCTATCCAAGAACACGTATGCTGCAGAATAAATTGTTTCCAACCCATAGATATTAGGATTGATCTTAAGAATTACTGAATCATCTTTAACAATAACATTGCTCTCCATTTTCCCCCTTAAAAGAGAGTCCTTATTACTATTAAAATGTTTCCTTTGGCCATTATTGTAAGGATAACACCTAAGAATATGAAAGGTGCGAAAGGCATTGTCTGACTGATTCTAATCCTCTTTATGCCCATCTCCTTGATTAGGGTGATTTGCTGCCTGGTAAGTCCCTCAGCCTCTTCTTCTATAAAATTATTTGTGCTGATATGGGATTTTGGAAGTTTTACATAGAAATCACCCTTGTGTTTTATTATCTTTATATTCTGTTTTCTTAGGTTTTCAATCTCCACAGGATCTTCCTTCTTTACTATGGCATCGCTCAACACCATTCCTGTCTTTAACTGATTTACGCGTACCTTCCTGGTAAATACCTCCCTCCCTAGTTTTGAAAGGCTTCCTTGCAAGAAACTCCTAATCAACCTCCACAAAAAGACAAGTATCAGGAAGTCAAAAAGAAAGGACAGGGAATATATGGATTTATCAAATACTGCTCTTATCACAGAGATAGCCAACATAAAATATATCGATTTATCCTTAAATCTCTTCTCAACAGACATTATGATCGCAAAAGTTATAGTGATATTTATGATATAACTCTCTCTCAAACCAATTAGGGACAATAGGATCTGGGTTATCCAATAGATAGAAAAAAGAGAGACTATCGAATTCCATAATCTCTTAAATCTAAAAAAATCCAAGAAAAAGGTTGTTGATACCTTTTTTAGCACACTCCACCTTGCCCTAACCAGGACGAGTATTATGACGAACAAAAGAGATGGAAAAAAAATGTTCATCATCAAGACGAATGAAGGGATCCATTTTTGATACCCCATAGAATATGAGGAAAGGGGGATCAACATAGAATATGCTATGAATAATTTGCCATCCCCTGCAGTCCAGACATTTAGGTACCAAAGCCCAAATCCAACAAATATCGAAAAAAGAAGATTAGTTCCTAATTCAATCAGATACCCGCTTTTTACTCCCCCTTTGGACAAAAATAATAATATTAGTGCAGAATATATGGCAAAAGCATATATTATGGCCATAACCACCCATTTATTCCTTATTTTGCCATATCTGATATCCTCATAGCTAGTAATAAATCCCAAAATCAAGATTGCAGGTAAAAAGTAAATTAATATGTATAATCACCCCACGAACTAGTATCTTGCATTTTATTTAAATCTTTGCAACAAATATCCGCAATATTTATATAGTAGTTCTACTGAAAATAACTTATATACTTAAATATATATAACTAACTAAACTTATTAAACTAACTAAAACAACTAAATTAATTAAAATAACTGAAATAACTTAACTTAGTCAAAATGACTAGAGTAAATATAGAGATTGATGATGAACTGCATAAAAAAGCTAAGTTAAACGCTCTTCTTCAGAATAAAACCTTGATTGAGTATATTCATGAGGCTTTAAAGCTAAAAATCGGGGAGGACACAAAAAAGAAAAAATGAGGATGGGCAAAAAGATACTTATTGTACTCTCATTTTTACTGATATCCCCTATAGTCGGTGCCGCCCAGGTTAATTGGTATACCCCAACTGGAGATACCCCTTTATTCATATCAGATACATGTACAGGTTCTGTGACTACTCCGGACGATGGAACAGACCTGGAATGCACTGGAAGTTGGACAGACTGCTCGGAAGAAGGCGATTATTGGGTAGAATTTGACTTATCAGAAGAAGGAACTCATATAAGGGACTGCAGAGAAGAGTCAGATCCTTACACATGCACTGCCTCAGAAGGCCCATATCCTGATGGCCCATTAGACGCATATGGAAAACTACAAATAAAGGCATTCACAGTAGACTGGGATGCAAACCAGGATGATTGCGTATGCCGTGTAGGAGATGACAGGGCTTGGATGGAAGGCGCTATCTTTGATTCCTCTGAGACAGAAGAGGCAAGGGTTCCATTATATGGTGGTTGGTTCGATTACCCAGAGGTTCCAGACATCTATGAAACACCAACATCTGGCCGTCCAGACACCTGTGATGGAGATTCTGAAACCCAATACACATGCCCAGACGCAACAGATCAAATATGCATAGATGTTTTCCAAACAGGTACAATACCTTCTCAATTAGACTTCTTTAGGAGTGTAGAATGTCACGCAGAGGCTGAGATTCAAGATACCTATGGAGAAAACACACCGATAGACACAGACACCTGTGATGGAGATTCAGAAAGCAGATTTACATGCCAGGATAGAACTGAGATGTTCTGTATGGATGTATATGAGACTGAAGGGGATCCACAACCAATCAAACACTATAGAAATATTGAATGTATATCAACAGGAACCTGCTTTGATACCTGCCCTGGAAGCGATAATGATAATCCTTATTCATGCGAAACAGAAGAAAGGTCATGCATAGACTGTATTGATTCAGGACTAACAGGAAGGGAAGTAACATGCAGATCAGATGCCACTACCAATGCAAGTTGTTGCGGAGATGATCCAGGAGAAAACCTCATAGAGAGGATAATTGGCTTAGATTCTCCTTTTGAGCTTTCAGATTCAGATCTTGGATGCTGCAATTCAAACAACAAATGCGTCTTGGATAGCGTTTGTTATCCCACAGGCTCCGCTGCAGGAAACACTTTCAACAGAAGTTACTGCAATGAAGGTGTTTGGCAGGGAGGGGATGCAGGAGAAATTCAATGTGCGGCAATATCAGGGGCAGGTAGATGGGGTTTAGAAGGAGACTCTACTAATGGAGACTGTTGCGGAGACGATGATGAAACAGAGTTCTACAATTACCAAAGAGGGGGATCCATAGATCTTCAGGATTACGCTTGCTGCGATGAAGATACAGATTGCGTTTATAATAATCAATGTTTTGATAATGGAGTTAGAGAGACGATCTATGATGATGTACGTTTCTGTATAGATGGGGCATGGGGAGAAGACCTTAAGCCAAAATGTGATTGGAATGGAGAGAATTGCGATTATTGTGCTATGACAACTGATTGTATAACTCCAGAACAGGAATGTGTCCCTAATGGAGATTTTTTTGGAGACCATTACTGTGAATATGGAAACTGGACCTCTAGGACCAAGCTTGTGGCACTACAGCTTTTCGATATTGCAGATAGGGCAAGCGCCCTTAACTTTACATTATTCTGTGATTCCTATGAAAATACCTTCAACTATTATGATTATATTATTGAAGGGACAACAGACTTCGTTGAAGATTACTTTGATGAGATAAATAATGTATGCGTACTGAGATTGCCAAATCAGGTAATATTTGGGACATCTCTTAACGTAGGTATAGATCAGGGAGAGTTCATAAGGGCATTAACCCATGTGGGAAATTGCAACGATGCCCTCCATGTTGAAGGCAGATATAGGCAATGTGCCACAGGATCCTCAAAAGCCTGGTATAACAACGCAACAATGAGTATCATATACAGCAACAAGGATATACTAGACACCCCTACTGATTTTGAAATTAATGCTGTACAGGCATTCCTAAGATTCCTTAAAAACCCGTTCCAGATGGTTTTTGATTTCATATTCGGCCTGTTTGAACCAGATCCAATGATAGTAGTAGGAGACTATTCCTTCATTCAGGACACCAGTGATTTCTCAAGGATATACTTCGACAGGATAAATGCCAGGTCTATAAGAGGGGTGACAGAAAATGTCACTTCTCCTAACAAAGGAGAGTATCTCTCAGTCACCTATGCCACTTATAAATCAGATATTTGCAGTGCAGTACAAAGGGCTTATGATAATCTCAATCCCCTGTTAGGAAGCCTGGTCTTCTGTCACTATGAGGAGCTTCAAAGAACCCATTACGTTGTGAGCAACCATACAGCAGCCCTGGCCTTATGGCCTGACTTGACTGCCAAACTAAGAACAAGGGCACAAGGGTCTCCCCCTGTAGAATATTGTCATATAAGGAGCGATTGTGAAGCAGATGAGAACGCAATATTATCCTTATCAGGAGAGACCGATGCCCATATAAGTGCAGGAGATGATGCTAATTTTGATTATAGGCTATGTTGTCCTAATGTTTTTGCACCAGGTTCAGAATTAGATACAGAGATTCTCCGTTTATCAAGTGAAACCGATGCCCATGTGGACATACCAGCGGGCGACAGCCAATTCAACACCAACATATACCTTAGATCCAGCGATTCATCAGATGAATTGAGCTGTAGCCCAGTGCTTTATCCAGGAAGTTGTTATCCTGAAGAGGTATGCATATTATCAATATCTGACGGTTATGATGGGCATGTTTCAGAATGCAATGAAAACACCAGGTTTAAAGCAAAGATATGCTGCTCAACTCAAGGGCCTGACGTACAAGGAGGCCAGATTGATGGAGAACAGATATGTACAGATTCCGACGGAGGATTGGATTATTACCTTTCAGGGTATGTAACTACAAATCAAGATTCAGAGCAATTATGGGATTCATGTCCCATTTTTAATCCAGGATTTTTACTAGAACATTACTGTGATTCCAACGGTGAAGTTATGACTGAAACCTATGATTGTCCAAACGGATGTAGTGATGGAGCCTGCATTCAATAGATAATAATCAAAAACACATCTTGAGGTGAATAAGATGAATAAGATAAAAAAAACATTTATCCAAAAAAAAATATGCCACGCAATATTCGTTATTGTTATGTTGCTGAACGTTACTCTTGTTGCAGGAGAAGCGCCGCCTGGGGCACCAACACATGAAATTCTATACGCTAACACTATAGAAGCAAAAACAGGATCAGATGTTAATCTAGTAGGCAATATCTTTCTCAATGATATACCCTTAGGATTAGGTTATTGGAATAGGCCGGATAATAATATATATTATACTGCAGGAAATGTAGGGATTGGAACAGATAGTCCGGATTCTACTCTTGAGTTATCTGGGCCCGGGGGAGATAGTGAGGGCCTCACTACGCGTTTGCGTCTTACAGTAACTAATGCAGGACCCAATATTCATGCACCAGGTATAGAGTTTTTGAATCCCAATACTAGTCTAACAGAGATTAGCAAACTCATAGCTAGAGACGGTAGAGCTTTTTCTTTTGAATTTGATGATCCTGCTCTAGCCCCCAGCGAAAGCGATAAAACTGAATTAATGGTTATAAGAACAAACGGCAACGTGGGCATCGGCACAACCACACCATCAAATAAGCTTGGCGTTAACGGAAACATCCAAGCAACAGGAATAATCTGCGACAGCACAGGATGCATCGGTATGGACCCAGGAGGAAAAGGAGACACCTTCATAAGATGGGGAAGAACAACATGTCCTGAAGGATCTGAATTAGTTTATGACGGTTATTCTGCAGGAAGCTATTATTCTCATGGAGGAAAACAACCATTATGTCTTTCAAAGATCCCAACATGGGAAGACTTTAGCGATGTAAATCAGAATGGAAACATGATATATGGTGTTGAATATTCAATTTCTGGCTATGGTCTAGCCTCTCTTAACTCTTTGCATGATTACGAAGCACCATGCGCTGTCTGCTATTCAGAAGCCCCTACTTTCATGCATCCTGGATCACAGGAATGCCCTGATGGATGGGATGTTTTGTATGAAGGATATCTTATGGGTGCCCATTATACTCATGGGGGTGGAGCAGAAGCAGTTTGTGTTGATGAAAATCCAGAATCAATAGGTTCTAATGCAAACAATGATGGTCATCTCTGGTATCCTACAGAAGCTGAATGCGGCTCATTACCTTGCGGCCCATATGTCCAAGACAGGGAACTTACTTGCAGCGTATGTGGTAAAAATGATTCTGATGGAAGCGGAAGCGAAGGAGGTGCCCTTCCATTATGTACAGATGGACAAATACTAAAATATGATGGCGGGTGGGGTTGTGCAACCGAAGAATCCAGCGGAGGAACGGGTTCAGAAAGTCTATCTGGTAAGACAGTTTATCCAGCCTCTCCCCAAATCAGGCTGTGGACAGACGTTTGGAGAGACCATACAGAAGAATCTCGCTTAGTATCAGATCTTGAAGTTGAACTTACTTATGATTTTTCTGCAGCTCCTGCTGGAGCAACCCACGCAATCCTACAGGGAACTATAAATATGAATTTCTATACTGGTCAGGCAACTTGTAGTATGTATGCTGTTGATGCAGGTGGCAATGAGGTCCACCTTACCTTTGGAGAAGGTGGAGACGTTGCTGGAGAGACTGCAGAGGAAGCTCAAACTGGTATAGGTTTTGTTAGCATTCCAGAAGGTAATGTGATGACCTTTAGGAATCGGTGTACAGAAGGAGGGGAGATTCAGTACTCCGCTTATGTTAAATTATTAGGCTATCTTGTGGAGGAGACAGGAGGGGGCTCTGGTGGAACTTCTGAACTGGAATGCACACGTGTAACAACAGGCTGGGGAACAATTTCCTTAGAAGACACCCTCGAAGTTGATTGTCCAGCATCTTATGAAGGGGTAAGTTGTGTATTTCATTATTATGATACTGTAGCTGGTGGCACCTATCATGGTTTTAACCGAGGAGGATGGGACGATTCCAGATCAACATGTACTAAAACTATTGCAGACGGTGGAATGACAGAAGGAGAACTCTATGCAGAATGTTGTAGGGGTGGAAGTTCTATCTGGTCTCAAACCGGATCTGATACCTACTACAACTCCGGCAACATCGGCATCGGGACAGCAGAGCCTTATTCAAAGTTACAAGTAGGAGCAAGAAACGAGGGGATAGAATATCTTCAAATGGATACTCACACTTCACCTCCACCTGAATCTGACTGCGATCATTGGTCTGAAAGAGGCAGAATGATGTATTATGAAGATTTAAACCGCATATATTTTTGCAGTGCTGGTGGTTGGAGATATATAGTACCACAAGAATAATATTAATTATTTTTATTTTGGTTTTTTAGAAATGTTTAAATACACTTCTATCCACTTCATTAATTTGACATAGGATTTGCTCTAGCAAAAAAAAAGAGGTTAATAGCATATAATGAAATGTCAAAAATCAAAGATTTTTGATCATGTTAGAAAAAAGAAAGTCTTTTTTAAAACAAAAGCTCAGATTACAATATTCATAGTTCTTGGAATTGTTGTAGTAATAATCTTCGGCCTGGTCAATTTTATCTCTAATCAATCCTCTGATGTTGCCCTAGAGAAAAAAATAAATAAGATATATGGGGATTTCCTAAGCTCCAGCAACATAAAGTACCTGGCCAATGATTGCATGGAAAGGACCTCCGGAGAAGCCTTGTTGTTGATAGGCCTGCAGGGAAGTAGGATCTATGATTATCAGGCTATCCAGGGACATTCTATCAAAGATTTCTATGATGTTATACCTTTCAATGATACAAGGTACAACAGCAGCGGCATTATCTATAATGTGAGCTACGGAATAAGAGCCCCTACAACAACACCCTATCCAAACGCGTCCAACTATCCTTACCTAAGCTCTTTAAAAAGTGACGTTTCTGATATACTTCAGGACCTTTTCATAAATGCGACAAAAAGAACAATAAACTCCAATGATTTTATATTTGCTGAAGTGGAAAATAAAAGCAGGTTCACCCTGCTAACCCCCCTTTGTAACAAGATTGGTCCAAACGATCCTTCAATTCTTGGTGCAGGAATAAGTTGTGAGACAACCTCCCCAAATAACCGATCTGTTCAGGAATATATTAAACTATACGTAACCCACAATATCAAAGACTGCATAAATTTTACCTTGAGAGAAACATCAAAATATAACATATCATTAGGGAACATATCCATAGTACCTTTGATCGGAGAGACAGATCTATTGGTATCTATGAGATATCCTATTGTCATATCACTTAAAAACAAACCACCCATAACAAAATATATTGATTTTAATATAAGGCCAAAGGTGAGGTTAAAGACAGTCCATGAGATCGCATCTCACATAATAGGTCATAATAGGATTAAATCATTTTTTGATCCAAGTCTAAAAAAGACCTATTCAGAATCAAATAACATATTCTTCAATATTACAGGAGATGACCCAACCAATTGTTTCAGGGGTAGTGCTCCCTGTATAGTACCAGGAATCAAAGTATCTAAACTCAGGGATTATTGCTTAAATAATCCCCATTGCAATTTTGGCAATCCACATTACAGATACTCTGATATAATCATAATCCAAGATAATCACTCTATTATTGATGGGGTACCTTACATGTTCTTATTTGCTGTAGAAAACAGAAGGCCTGCCCTAGATATCATCGATGAATCAATAGAACACCAGTATTATAATTGGTATCTAAATATAACCTATGGAAGGAACCTTACACAAACATATAGCAACATAAGCGGCCATCCAACATCAGACGAATACGAAATCATAACTGAAGGCTCAGATAGATTAGAGATATTCCCTTTCGCACTTGATCCAGACGAAGATAATCTAACCTACAGATATAAGGTAATTTCATCTCCCCCACCAATAAACTGGAATGATGCAGATTTCGAAAATTCTATCTATTATACAAGAGGGTTTTCAAACAGGACCAACATCTCAAGTTTTTTAAGTGATCACTCCATAGCCAAGGACGCAAACCCTTCAACAGGATTACTTGGATCAGGGACATATGACAATGTGGTTATGATTAATGTATCTGACAATGAAGGGCTTTATGATTACCAAAACATCACCATAAGGGTTGTTGTTACCTAGATCTTCTTAAACCCAATTGAACCAAAAGCTTTAAATACTTACTAAATAATTAATTATCATATAAATAAGTATAATAACATATCAAATAAGAAAAAATAAGATAAAATAATTAAAAGTAATATATAATAATCATAAATAATCCTAAATAAGAAAAGATAATCTAAAATATGCAATAATATGTATAGAAACCTTTAAATATAACTTACTAAATAATACAAGATAATAAAAAATATGTATTAGTAATCACCACAAAGACTAAAGGGGGATAGGAGAGTAAGGACTAAAGTGAAAGAAAGGATTACTATTACTATCGACAAAGAACTTCTGGATTGGTTAGACAAGAAAATCGATGAAAAGGTATTTGCTAACAGGTCTCATGGCTTGGAATTTCTCATAAAACGCAGGATGGAGGGTAAGGATGAATAAGAGAAACCTAATCCTCCCAATTATTATCTTTTCTACAATCATATTTATCCTAAATTCAGATACAGTTTTATCCGCAGATGGGTGTTGTTTCCTTAACTACACAGATGTCTGTTATGAAGGCACAGACGACGCATGTGCTGGGGAAAAAGGAGAGTTCTTCATTGGAGAGAGCTGCGCTGATGTTGGTAAGTGTACCTTCCAGTGTTGTTGCGAAGCAATACCTAGCTATGATCCATATCCAATCAGGAACGGAACCTGCAGGGAGATCTTTAAAGGCATACCCTTGCCTATTCCAGCTGAGAACTGCAACGACCTTTGTGATACATTGATAGGATCAGAAATACCTGTTTGCAATCCAAGTTGCATAGAAAATGAAGGCAGATGTCTCGGTGACGGGAGGATTATAGATCCAACAGCCCCAGGAGACGGACCCTATTATTGTTGGGAGAATAAGGAGACTTACGAAACCGAGGCATCATGTTTAGATGAAAGCACCGGTTGCTCTATTATAGATAATTGTGATGAAGGAGAGATCCAACAGGCATGTTACTGTGGAAGGCCAGACCGCAACCTATACTCCTCAGGCTACTGCTGCTGGGATGGAAGTTATGCTTCAGAGGAAAGTGGATGCCCTCTAGCTAACAACTGTGAAAAATATCCAGACCTTGGATCTCCTTATGAATGTTGCGATGGATGTTACGATGATAATTACTATTACCCTCAGGCAGATTATGATGGTGTTGAATCTAATAACAACTGCCCTTCTGAAGAACAACCCAAATGTTGTCAGGATTGCGCTCCAGCAGTAGTTGGATGCTGCCAAGAAGGATGGCAATGTGATACTGAAAATACCTTAACCCATTATACCTATTCCTCATGCCTTTACCCTGAGATTCCATGCAGCACCGCATGCAGCGAACCCCAGTGTGTTATAGGGCAAAGGATAAGCGTTGGAAATCCAGGCAAGCCCAAATGTGAATGTAATGGAGTATATTACAATACCACAGAGGAAACCGGTTTTTGTTGTTTAGACGGTTTAAACCTTAATTCCTGCGATTCAGATATGTTCAATCAAACAGGCTATGTGTACAATACCACAATTGAAAATGAAGTTACAGGTGCAGAGGTAACTATAGAGACTGCAACAACAACCTACCCTCCAGTACATACCAACGAGACAGGGGATTATTTTGTAGAGAACATAAACATAGAAACAGGCTTAGAGTTCAGTATCCAGGTAATAAAAGATGGTTTTTATCCATATCAGGGAACCATAGATTACCCTACTAATCCAGGAACATATCGTGCAGATGATATACAGTTGGTCCCCATCGAATCTATATGTGCAGCATCGCCTCCGATAGAAATATTGAATGTAGATCATGTCAAGGGCAGAAAAGAAGTTCTTCTGACTTGGGAATCGCCTGCAAATCCTCCTTCTACAGTTATGGGATATCTTGTAACATCGGCCCATTTTAGTGTTGGAACCTTATTTACCACAGAAACACAATTCCTGGATTCCAGCGTTGAATGGAACACCCCTTATAATTACCAGGTAAGGGTTCTGTATGCCTCAGGAGGAATCAGCACACCTTTAATAGGAAGCATAACAACAGGCAAAGAAGAATGTGAAGGGGTCTTTGATAGTGAGGAGTTCTGCTCAGACAACAAAAGAAGAAATTGTGATATAGACAATAAATTTGAAAGAGACGAAGACTGCTCCCTCAATGCAAGGGCATGTGTAGATACAGGAGCAGAAACAGAATGTGTGGAGAAAATAGACTGCGAAGAGAAATCCTATCCCCTAGGGTTGTTTTGCGATAATGGAGAATGCTTTGAAGACAACGAGTATTGCTATTATGATTACTCAGATACTATAGTTGATGAAAGCAAGAACTGCAGCGAGATTGTTACCTGTTATGATTACAGGTCTGAATCTGCCTGTATGGAGAATGATTGCAGTATGAGTAACTCATGCAAATGGCATTACATCTTTGAAGAGTTAGGAAAAGGGTTCTGCTATGAAGATGGATATGATGGAACAGACCACTGCAGCCTATGCAATATAGATTCTGACCTATTTTATAATACTAATTGTGACAGGAGCACATGCACCAAACTAGGAGATTGCTACCTTGTTAATTCAGAATCATCCTGTCAACCATGTCCAACCAGCATGGAATGCGGGAATTATGATACCGAGGAATCCTGTGTCAATGCAAACTCGCTAGGCAACACGCCTATAAGCATAGCTTGGCCACCAATAAATATAATCCGGAGCGATGATGCATGTAACCTGGGGGCTTGTAAATGGCAGGATGCAGAGGATGGACAAGGGGTAAGATGCTTCAAAGATGCAAATGATGATGATGTCCCTGATTGTGCAGGGGAGTTATGCACTGACTTCAACCCTTTTGATACAAAAATACCTGGACTTATGGAAGGTGGAGCTATGAAGGGCATGAATTCTGAAGGCAGGGACATAACCTTCGAGTTGAATCAAGGCCCTGAAGATATTACCAGCGGAAAATCCTACCTATATTTCTGCATTGATAAAGAAGATACATGCGATCCAGGCATAAATGAAAGAGAAACCATGGACAACGGGCAGGATCAACCACAGACAGTAGTGATAAATCCCATAGATGAAGTAGATATATTTGATGAGTCAAGAAATTATTTCATAAGATACTATTCTATAGATAGCAATTATAATGTAGAAGAGCTAAAAAGCACATCCTTCTTTGTAGACCCACTCCCCCCACTAATGACCTTTAGCGATAGGACTTACAGTGAAGGTGATGATACTTATATAGAGATTACCATTATCTCAGAGGAATGTGTAGAGTGCACTTATAAAACAAACGGGTTATCTGTAGATTCGACAAATTTAGGACCAGAAGGAAATCAATTCTATATGCGATTTAAGAATCTAGAAGAGGGAAATTACCTTCTTGAGACAAATTGTACTGATAATGTTGGAAACTCTAAAAAAGACATCTATGAATTTTACGTAGATCTGATACATGAACTTAAGATAGGATCTCCAGATGGAGAAAGATTGGGAACAGAGATTGTTAAGTTACACCTCACAACAACTGACAATGCTACCTGTATCCTTGAAGCAATAGATGCATCCAGTTCAGGCATACCATATAATGAACTGCCAGGGACAACTGTTGAGATGGATAAGATAGAATTGATAAAACACCAGTATTATAACTATACAAAGACCCTCACATTAGAAAAAGATGTTTCTTATGTAGTTAGGGCAACATGTACCCCCATCCATCCAGGCAATGTGGATTCTGGATTGTTCCATTTCAGTATTGATACCTTAGGCCCAGAAATCACTACAGATTTCCAGTTCGGTACAGATGTATGGCATCCATCAGAAAATCCATCCTTAGATGAAGTGACCATAGAATTTGAATGTGCTGATCCTGAGATAGCTGGCCATCCAGAAGAAGCAGGGTGTGAAAAGATATATCTATGTGAAGGACAGAACTGCAACGATTATAGTATTGAGCTATCTGCATCAGACTACACTCATAGAACAAGCAGCACCCATATATCCTACTATGCCCTTGATAAAGATGGTAATGCAGGAGATACCCACAGAAACATGCGAATCCTAATAGATGGAGACGACCCTACTGTAGGCATTAATAGCCCTTCTGCTGACTTTACCCCCAGCAACACCCAGACAATAATAGTACATGCACTAGATTATCCCCTTCCTCCTCAGAGTTCCTCTGAAATAGAATATGTCAATGTTACCATACAAAAAGGATATCCTTTCCATGAGACAGTGCACGAAGAAGCACTTCCAGCATCTGGAGATAGGTATGAACTACAAGGTGCTCAGTTATTTGATGGATTGAATATAATCACAGCCAAGGCATGTGATAGAGCAGGAAATTGTGAATATGACACACACTCCATATATGTAGACGTCTTTGGCCCTTACATAGAAGAGATCAGTATGACTGATTCAATACGGATAACAGATTCTTCTGAACCAGATACAAATCGGGTTTTTGAACTTGGAATGAATATAACCTTTGCCGTTAAGGTTACTGATGTATTTAATCACCCAGGCAATAATCTAAAGCAAGGCATTGGGGTAAACCCCAATAAAATAACAATACATATAACCGACGATCTGGGTACAATAGACATTTCAGACAATTTAGTGTTAGATGAAAATAACATCTATAGCATAAAAATCATTCAGGAACTCCCTGTTGGGGATTATGAAGTTACAATAGGAGCATACGACAACTACGATAATTACAGAAGCAGGGTTTCCTCCTTTAGGATAAGTGATACAAGACCTCCTCGATTAGACCTGACAGAAGGATTGCTGCCTGCAGATACCATAAGAACTACCTATTACCAGAACTTCCACATTACTGGATTTACAGACCCTTCAGTAGATATAGAAGTTTACGTTAAGTACGGGAATGATCCTGAAGCGATATATACTGGAAGAGGAGCCGATGTTTCAGAACCTAAATCCAACTTCATCGATATCCCTATTGGAGTTAATCCATCTACAAACTCCAGGAATCCTAAGGGGGGAGAAAGATACATCTATTTTGACGATGATTATACCCAAGTATTATTTAGTGGAGATTATTTGAGATTCTCAAGCCAGACAAGACCAGAGAGATACAAGGCTGAGGATGTTCAACTGCTTGGTTTTTCAACCAATGTAACCTTAGAACTCTCATTAGAAGAAGACATAACCGGAGAGCCTACAGCAACAGCATATACCCAAGAACCACCTACAGGTTATTTTGATGTTCCTGTAGTGCTTAACGAAGGACTGAACCACATAAGAATCGTAGCAAAAGCCCAAACAGGCCCAACAACAGAACTGACAAGGAAGATAACCTATGAATCATCAGGATTGGATGTTGCCCTAGATAGCCCAGACGAGGGCCAGATACTATACTATAGTGATTTCTATCCAGGACAATCCGTAACAGTTTCTGTGGAAACAAAATTTGAAGCTACCTGTACACTCATCAATGAACAGGAAAATTCAGTAGCAAAAACATTTGAATATGCAATGACTCCTTCATCCTCCGGATTGGAACATACATTCAAGATAGATTCCACCAGATGCACCTCTAACGGAGGTTCTTTCTGTTACATCAATGATGATCTTGTTAATAATCAGCTTACAGGTATAATCTATCATCAATATACTGTAAGGTGCAGACCAACAAAGGTAGATATGGCAGAAGACGAAATAGAGATTTGCTTTGGGATATCCACTTATAGGGATATCACAGGTCCAGAAGGACAGAATATATGTGGGGCAGGAGCAGATGACTGCATCTCTGACAATTTCCCTACAACTTGTGCAAGCATAATCCCTGACTGTATTGTTGGCAGTGAAGTTACAACCTCTTGCTCATGCATAGGAAATAATATAGGATCAGGTTACTGCTGCCCTTATGGTCCATCAAATGATCCATGTTCAGATTCCATAGACTGCCCTCCAGGACAGATCATATATACCTGCAATTGCGGTACAGAATCATACGCTGCAGGATCAGGTTACTGCTGTAACAATAAGCACCAAACAACAAAGTGCAATGTTCAAAGCACAGTGATAATATGAGAACAAAAAACATCCTAAAAGCAACAACCCTTTTACTTATTATGGTCAGTATTATCTCTATAACCTATTCATTGACATATTCAGAAAGGGAATGCCTTCTTTTCTGCTACCTCCTTGACACAGAAGGCACAACAACCCTCACAAATAATCCTCAGCCAATACATACTGTAACAGTAAAATCTGCCGTAGACTATACTCCTGATCTTTCACAAACCTACTTCAAAAAAGACGGAGCAATAATAGTTCATAACAACGACTTCACCAGAAGATGGCAACAAACAGAAAACGCAAAAAGATGGTATCTTGATTTTACAGCCTCTTCTAAGACCCTGGAAACAGGAAGCTATACATTTAGCACCGTATTCTTTAACCCGCATGACGCCTCAGACACAATATCTTATTCATATGATTATATAATTGACACAACCTCTCCAACTATAGAACCACCTACAGGTTCTACAGGATTTATCTTTACTGAGGGGGATCAACAGACAAGCGATATAGATCTTGACGAAAACATCAAGATCAAGGCATTGGTTAAGGATATTGAGGCAGGAAATGATATTACAGACAGCATTGTAGAGAGTGTTGAGGTAGTTATAGGAAGTGTTTCTTACCCAATGCAACACGATTCCAACAATATATACACTATAATCGTCCCTTCTCTTCCTGTAGGTTCTTATGAGGTCCAATTTAAAGCACAGGACAATCTACAGAACCAAAACGATGCTGTAAGAACAAATTTTGAAGTGGTTTGCCTGGATGAAGACAACGATGGAGCGTACCAGGATATTGCAGGCTGTACCCCGGTAGATTGTGATGATAATGATCCTACAAGATACCCTGGAGCTGACGAGACATGTCAGGATGGTATAGACAACGACTGCTCTGGAGAAGATAGCTTATGTGCCTGCTCAGAGAATGATGGAGATGGGTACTATGGGACCGATAGGCTTACCTGTCCGTTTGGACCGGATTGTAATGATAATAATGATGCTATCCATCCTGGAGCTGTAGAGATATGCATGGATGGCATAGATAATGATTGTTCTGAGGGAGACGCAACCTGTCCCTCCTGCTTTAATAATAATGACAGAGATGCATATTGTGCTGATGATCCAAACAGCCCAAATTATGATTGTGTTGATACAGATCCTGCTATTAATCCAGGGGCAACAGAGGTTTGTGAGGATGGAGTGGACAACGATTGCTCAGGTGGAGATGCAGAATGTACATGCGATAATAAAGGGCTGGAAGATACAGACAGGGATAACTTCTGCAAAGATGACCCAATAGATGCAGATTGTGATGATCAAAACGCAGAGGTAAATCCAGGTGCTGATGAGATATGCAACGGCATTGATGATGACTGTGATGGAACCCTCTTTGTAGGGGAAGAGGATAGCGATGATGATGGATATTATGCCTGCTCTACTCTAAATCATGATTGTAATGATCAGGATGATGATATAAATCCAGCTGCAGAAGAGATATGTGGAAACCAGATAGACGAGAATTGTGATGGAAGTGCCCCTGAATGTTCATGTTCAGAAAGAGGCTTGGATGATAATGATGGTGATAATTCTTGTTCAGATGTGGATTGTGATGATAGTAACCCATCAATACATCCAGGAGCAAACGATATCTGCTTGGATGGCATAGACCAGGACTGTTATGGAGGAGATGCAGCATGTACTTGTGTTGATAGTGATGGAGATACTTATTTTGAGTTTGATACTACAAACTGCAGGATAGGCAGGGACTGCAACGACAAGGACGCGGCCATTAATCCAGACGCTGATGAGATTTGCACAGACGGCATTGACCAGGATTGCGACGGCATTGACTTGACTTGTCCAATCTGCAATTATGGTTACTACAATATAGATAGGGACGGATTCTGCTCAGATATCGACTGTGATGATAGGGACGTGAGCGTCCATCCATTGGCAACAGAGATCTGCGAGGACGGAAAAGACAACGATTGCTCAGACGGAGATGCAGAATGTACATGCGATAATAAAGGGCTGGAAGATACAGACAGGGATAACTTCTGCAAAGATGACCCAATAGATGCAGATTGTAACGACCAAAACGCAGAGGTCAATCCAGGTGCTGATGAGATATGCAATGGTATTGATGATGATTGTGATGGTTCACTGTTTATTGGAGAAGACGATGTTGATGGTGATGGTTATTATTTCTGTTCTGTAGGACCTAATTACGATTGTGATGATAATGATATGGCTATAAATCCATCTGCAGAGGAGATATGCGGTAACGATATTGATGAGAACTGTGATGATGATGCCCCCCTTTGTTCCTGCGTAGATAGGGGGTTGGTGGATTCAGATAATGATGGTTACTGTGGGGATGATATCACAAACATTGATTGTGATGATAACAATGCAGCCATAAATCCAGGAGCAAACGATATCTGCTATGATGGAATAGACCAGGACTGTCAGGGAGGAGACGCAGCCTGTGCCTGTGTTGATAGTGATGGAGATACATACTATGAAGAGGATCCGATAAACTGTAGGATAGGCAGGGACTGCAACGACAATGATGCAGGCATAAATCCAAATGCCAATGAGATCTGTACAGACGGCATTGACCAGGATTGTGACGGCAATGACTTGACTTGTCCAATATGCAATTATGGTTACAATAATGTAGATAGGGATGGATATTGTTCAGATATAGACTGTGATGACCTTAATGCAGGTGTAAGTCCAGGATCAACAGAGGTATGCGACGGTATAGACAATGACTGTGATGGGAATATAGATGAAGAGGTTAAGAATTCATGCACAAATTATGCAACATGTGCAAAATACGAGACCTGTGCAGACTGTCTGACAGCTCCAATTGAACTATGCAATGGGATGGACGACGATTGCGATGGAGCTACAGACGAGGAAGTGGGATATATCTGCTATGATTATAGGACCTGCCAGCAATATGCTAGTTGTAGTGTATGCCCTGACGAACCTGTAGAACAATGCAACGGCCTTGATGATAACTGTGATGGCGTGATTCCTGATAATGAAAAGGACGACGATTTGGATGGATTTTCCGAATGCGAAGGAGACTGTGCAGATAATAATGCAGATATACATCCAGATGCAGTAGAGTTATGCAATAACATAGATGATGATTGTAATCCTGATACCAATGAGGGTTCTGATGAGGATAATGATGGAAAATCTAGTTGTGATGGAGACTGTGATGATTCTGATCCAAACGTTTATCCCGAAGCACCAGAGATATGCGATGGGAAGGATAGTAATTGCGACCAGGTAATCCCAGACAACGAAAAGGATTCTGATGGTGATGGTGTTTCTCAATGCGAAGGAGACTGCAACGAGGACAGTGCAGACATCTATCCAGGAGCTATAGATATATGTGGTGATGGAGTAGATCAGGACTGTGATTTCAGGGACGGATGCACCTGTAGCGATATCGATAAAGACGGCTTCCTTGGTTATGATCCAGTAACCTGTACTTATGGGACAGATTGTGATGATACTAATGTCAATATTAATCCTTCTAAGACAGATATTTGTGGAAACAGCCTGGATGAGGACTGTGACGGAATAGTTGCTATATGTACTGATTGCTACCCTCACCAGGATTTTGACAACGATGCAAGCTGTTCAGATGTTGACTGCGATGATACTGATCCAAACAGGCATCCAGGAGCATATGAACTATGTGATTCTAACATAGATTATAATTGCGATGGTAAATATGGTATTTGCAGCTGTGAAAACAAAGGACTACCTGATGCTGATAATGATAATTATTGTAGCGGGGATACTTACCCAAATAATGATTGCAGGGACAATGACGCTTCTGTACATCCAGGAGCAGATGAAGGTTGCAACGGTATAGATAACGACTGTGATACAATAATACCTGCATCAGAGAGAGATAATGATGGAGACGGCATCAGGATATGTCAGAATGACTGTGATGATGAGAATGCAGATAAATATCCGGGTAACCAGGAAGTATGTGATGGTTTTGATAATGACTGTGACGGAGAGATAGATGAAGGCCTATTGAAAGACTGCAAAAACTATGACTCTTGTACGACCTATCAGACATGCAGCGTTTGCGCTCCAACCCCTACAGAGATCTGTGATGGACTAGATAATGACTGCGATGGCGCAGTAGACGAAGGGCTAAAGAACACATGTATTATTTATTCATCCTGCACTAGCTATGAAACTTGTTCACAATGTCCTGCAGCACCAGAAGAGATCTGCGATGGCATGGATAATGATTGTGATGGATTAGTTGATGAGGGACTGACCCATAAATGCATGGATTACAATACATGTACTCAATACGATTCTTGCACAGCATGTCCTGCAGCACCAGCAGAGGTATGCGACGGTATAGACAATGACTGTGACGGAAGTTATCTTCCAGATGAGACTGATCAGGACAATGATGGAATCTATGTATGCCAGGGAGACTGTGATGATAGTGATGCAGCTGTCCATCCAGGAGCTGAAGAGATATGCCAGGACGGCAAGGATAATGATTGTGTGGGAGGAGATACAATATGTAACTGCGTAGAAACAGACGGAGATGGATTCTACGGAAAGGATCCGTTAACCTGCCCTTACGGAACTGACTGCAATGACAATGATCCAAATATCAATCCTGCAGCAGATGAGATATGCCAGGATGGAATAGATAATGATTGTGTAAATGGAGATTCCATCTGCCCATCTTGCTTTGTAAATGTAGATAGGGACAGCTACTGCGGTGATCCTGCAGAGGATTGTGATGATAATGATCCAACGGTCTATCCAGGAGCAACAGAGATCTGCGAGGACGGAAAGGACAACGATTGCTCAGCAGGAGACATAAGTTGCATCTGTGATGATAAGGGTCTTCCAGATAATGATAAGGATAATTACTGCGATGGTGATACCACTGATACAGACTGCGATGACAAAAATAAGAATATAAACCCTGGCAAGACCGAGATTTGCAATGGATTTGATGATAATTGTGACAGCATATTATATAATGGGGAGATGGATGTTGATGGAGATGGTTATATGCTATGTTCTCCAGAACCCTATGATGATTGTGATGATAATGACGAAAGCGCACATCCAGGAGCAACAGAGATATGTGATGAGGTAGACAATGACTGCGACGGAGAGGTAGATGAGGGAGTTAAAAATAGCTGTACAAACTATGCAACCTGTACTCCATATGAAACCTGCGGAGATTGCTCAGTTACCCCTCAAGAAGTATGCGATGGAATAGATAATGACTGTAATGGAAATATAGATGAAGGAGTGACACATACCTGTATGAATTATGCCACTTGTACAGAATACGATACTTGCCTGATATGCCCAACCGCACCCCAGGAAATATGCGATGGACTGGACAACGATTGTGATGGAAACTATCTTGCAGGAGAGGTAGATCAGGATGGTGATGGGGTCTATGTATGTCAGGGAGATTGTGATGACACTGATCCAAACATATACCCGGGAGCAGACGAGATCTGCCAGGATGGAAAGGATAATGATTGTATAGGAGGAGACGCTTTCTGTGACTGTAGCGATTATGACGGAGACGGTTTCCACGGATTTGACAGACAGACCTGCCGTGCAGGCAAGGACTGTGAAGACAGGCCTGCAGGACAAGACGGTGTTCTTGGAACAGTTGACGATGGAATAAATATATACCCTGGAGCAGACGAGATATGTTCTGATCAGATAGACAATGATTGTATGAATGGAGATCTTATCTGCCCTTATACCTGTATCCATAACAGGGATAGGGATGCTTATTGTGCCGATGATCCAAACAGCCCAAATTTTGACTGTGATGATAGTGATGAAGGAGTGCATCCAGGAGCAACAGAGGTTTGTGAGGATGGTAAAGATAATGATTGTATAGGTGGAGATGCTGAGTGCACATGTGATAATCGAGGATTGCCAGACGTTGATGGAGATAATTACTGCGATGGTGATACCACTGATCCAGACTGCGATGACAAAAATAAGAATATAAACCCTGGCAAGACCGAGATTTGCAATGGATTTGATGATAATTGTGATAATGCTCTATTAACTGGCGAAGAAGACACTGACATTGACAGCTACTTACTATGCGCAACAGGGTTAAGCAAGGATTGTAATGATGATGATGCTACTATGTATCCTGGAAATACAGAGATCTGTGACGGAAAGGACAATAACTGCGATGGAGATATTCCTCTGGACGAATCAGATACAGATTCTGATTCCTTCCTGGACTGCAATGACTGTGGACCAGAGGATATAGCTAGGTATCCAGGAGCCCCAGAGAGCTGCAACGGCCTTGATGATAACTGTGATGGCCAAATTCCTGAAAATGAAATAGATAGTGACTCGGATGGTTTCTCAGAATGCAACAGCGATTGTGATGATAATAATCCAAACACTCACCCGGGAGCTGCAGAACTATGCAACGGTCTAGATGACGACTGTAATCCTTCTACAGACGAAAATGTGGATGGGGATAATGACGGAAAGTCTAGCTGCCAGGGAGACTGTGATAATTCAGATCCAACGGTTTATCCGGGAGCCACAGAGATTTGTGATGGAAAGGATAACAATTGCGACGGAATCCTTCCAGATAATGAAAAAGACAATGATGCAGACGGAGTTTCAATATGTGAAGGGGACTGTAATGATTACAATGCAGGCATCAATCCGCAGGAGCAGGACATCTGCCAGGATGGTATAGACCAGGACTGCAGTGGTATTGATGCAATCTGTAGCTGCATTGATAATGATGGGGATAAGTTCTATGCCCAACATGCAGTTAACTGCCCATATGGAAACGACTGTGATGATAATAATCCAGGAATCAATCCAAACATTCCAGAGATATGTACAGATGGAATTGACCAGAATTGCGACGGAATGGATCTGACTTGCCCAGCATGTTTCACAAATAATGACCAGGATGGCTTCTGTGCAGATAATCCATCAGATCCTAACTTTGACTGTGATGATAGCAATCATCTGATAAATCCAGGAGCACCAGAGATATGCGGAAACCAGGTAGATGAGAATTGCGATGGTGACTCTCCGATATGTACCTGTGAAAACAGAGGATTAGCCGATCAGGATGCTGACAGTTATTGCTTGGATGATACAGAGAGACCTGCTGATTGTGATGATACTAACCCAAACACCCACCCTGGAAAAACAGAGATTTGCAACAACCAATATGATGAGGATTGTTCAGGAGATGCATGGTTATGCCAGGATAACAATATTTGCACCACAAATACATGTGGATCAGGAGAAAGCTGCGACTTCCAGTTCAACACCCTAGCATGTGAAGACAACCTGTTCTGCACAGTCGATGATCAATGTAGTGATGGAAATTGTCAGGGAACACCAAGAGATTGTTCAGATACCAAAGCCTGCACAACCGATACCTGTGATGAAGATACTGATAGTTGTGTCCATAGCACTGCAGGCTGCACTTGTACTGTTGACAGTGACTGTGAAGATGGAGATGTATGTACTGATAATACATGTGATGCAAACGGTTATTGTAATGATCCAATACAAAACACCGCTGGTTGTAATGATGGGGACCTATGTACAATAAATGACCGGTGCAGCGCTGGTGTATGTAGTGGAACAACTAAAGATTGCGGAGATGGAAATACCTGCACAGTAGATTCCTGTGATCCATATACAGGAGGATGCAGGAATGAATATACCTGCGATTGTACAACAGATACAGAGTGCCAGGACGGAAATTTATGTACTGATGATTATTGTATAGGCGGATCTTGTGTTCATCTGAATAATAATGCAGGATGTGATGATAATAACGCCTGCACCCAGAACGATCAATGCAATGATGGGCAATGCATCGGATCTCAAAAGGATTGCTCCGACGGAAAGACCTGTACAACAGACAGCTGCAATCCAGGTACAGGATGCGAATATGATTCAACAAACTGTGTATGCTACTCAGACGCAGACTGTGACGATGGAAACATATGTACTGACAATGAATGTGATACAACCACTAATCAATGCAAAGCACCCACCTACAATACCGACCCATGTAACGATAACATGTATTGTACCAAGAACGATATATGCACAGAGGGCCAGTGTATAGGCCAAACAGGGGTTTGTGATGACGGCGACGTTTGTACAAGCACTAGCTGTGATGAAGATACAGATTCCTGCACTAGTAGATTTATCTGTCAGTGTAGTGAAGATGCAGAATGCAATGATAATAATGTATGTACCAACGATAAATGCTTGGAAGGAAGTTGTCAGAACGTTTTCAATTCAGCTCCATGTGACGACAAGAAATACTGTACAGTAGGTGATCAATGTTCAGAAGGAATATGTTTAGGTACTGCCAGGAACTGCCAGGATAGCAGAGATTGTACTTCTGATTCCTGTTCAGAGGATAACGACAAGTGTGTTTATGATACGACAGGCTGTGATTGTTCATCAGATATAGAGTGCAATGATTTTAATCCATGTACCGACAATACCTGCGATTCGCAGAGTGGAAAATGCAGCATTCCTTCAAATAATCAGGCCCAGTGCAGTGATGGGCTTTATTGTACTGGCCAGGATGTTTGTACAGAAGGCATCTGCATAGGAACAACAAAGGATTGTGATGATGCCCTATCATGTACTATCGATGGGTGTTCAGAAGATCTGGATAAATGCGTCTACAATTTTGTATGTCCTTGTTCAACAGAGGCTGAATGTGAGGATAATAATCCCTGTACAACAGAAGCCTGTGTTGGTAATACCTGCCGTTATACACGTCTGAGCGACTGCGATAATGACAATGCGTGTGATGATGTTGATTTAGATGACGATAATGATGGCATTCCGGATGCAGATGATCTTGAAGATTGCACTCCCACCGGATGTAACATAAACATGAACACAGGGGTCCAGATAGATACGGATGGTGATGGTGTTTGTGATGGATTGGATCAATGCGATAACAGCAACATAGGGTGTTCTGTAAACTCTCAAGGTTGCCCAAATAGCTGTGATGAAGAGGTAGATCCAGAATGTGTTGGAGACCCATCATGCGTTTGTCCAACCTGCGAAAGCTGCAATGATGTTTACGGATTTAGATGTAGCGGTCAGGAATGTAGCACATGCGGAGATTGTTGGCTGGATTTAGTACCAGGACAGAAAGACCAGTGTAAGAGCTGCACATCTATGACATCCTGTGAACAGTATGACTCCCAGATGGACTGCACTAGCAATCCTTGCATATCTGGATCCACATGTGAATGGGTAAATGAGGAATGCTCTACTGTTGACACAATTCCTCCTCCTCAGCCCGTACTTGATCCACTACCTTCTAGGGTAGTTTCAGAATTTATAACCATCACAGGAACTGCTGAAGAGGGAGCAATAGTAAAAGTCTATCTAAATGAAATCTATGTTGGGCATTCCTTTGTTGAAGAAGGAATTTTTGAGGTTCCAAACGTTCAGTTGCACCCAGGAGAGAACAATATAACTACCCAGGCAGAGGATGCCTCCAACAACGTAGGTCCAATGTCTGAAATTACAACCCTTTATTATATATCAGAAGGGCCAAGCATTACTACTAGTGAACCAGGAGAAGGGGAGATAAAGAATAGTGTTGATCAGATAACTGCAAAGTTAGAGCGTTACCTTGATACCCCTATAGATTTTGCAGCCTCAAATATAATCCTTAGGGACAGCTCCAAAAATATTATTGCAGGAATTCTCACAAACAATGGTGTTGATGAGCTCTATTTCACCCCAACTCTTCCTTTGGAAGACGACGTCTACAACGCAACCGTTACCGCTGTGGACGATGTTGCTAATGCTATGCAATACTATATCATATTTACAGTTTCTAGCCAGGCTCCAATGATTGAGATTGACATTCCAAAAGACAATGATGTTGTGAATTCAAGATCGATAAATTTCAAAGGTACGATAAAATCACAGGTTAGCACAGTAAGGATTGTAAAAAGCACTCTTGAATTTGACAATAATAAGCATACAGTGACATTATCTGATGATAATACCTATGATCTGACTTTACAGGTAGGTGAGGATGGGGAATATGATTTTAACATAACCTCCGAAAACGAACTGGTCAGGATAGCAGTAGAAAAGGGGACAATCACTATAGACACTACAGGCCCAGGGGGATGTGTGAAGGTAGGTTCAAATATAATATGCAAGGCACAGGCAGATACTGGGGATGGAAGATCTCAATCCTCAGTGACAGAACCAGACAAGGATGGTGACGGGATGCCTGATGCTTTTGAATATAAATACTGGGATTGTATAACCTGTGCAGATCCTGATGAAGACTCCGACGGTGATGGGATTAAGAACAGCTTAGATCCAACACCCGTAACTGGCACCTCTAGTTCTCAGGGCCCTGGAGGAACAGTAACCTTGGTAACTAACACAGACATATGCAAAGATTCTGACAATGGGATTGATTATTATGTCCAAGGAACTGCAGAAGGCCCCGTAGCAGACCTTGAAGATCATCCAGCAGACGTTAAAGTGACGGTTACAGACTTTTGCACAGGTTCAGACAACGCCCTCTATGAATATGCCTGCACAACCAATGAACCTTATGGAGTCTATGGAACCAGCTTTACTTGTCCAAATAGTTGCCATAATGGGGCTTGTCTTCCTTAATGATAACAAACGCAGAAGGAAAAATTGAACAGAAAAAACATCATTCCAATAATTGCACTATATCTTATGATCAATATAGCGTTTGCTATAGACCTACGACCAGAAATCCAGGTTACTTTCTATGAAGAAGTGAATCCAGATACAATCAAGGTAAATCTTACCAATTCTTCAGGAGATATTTGGAATCTGGAATTGTTGCCCTCCTCCTCCAATCCAAATTTTATCTACAAACCAATCAATGATTTGACAGAAGGTTATTATACCATCAAGGCTCAAGCAGAGGATTACCAGGGAACAATGGGTCCAGTAATAGAATTACAGTTTCCTTTCACAATCAATCCATTGGATATTGAGATTATCGACCCAACCTTTGGGGTTTCAGATAATACTCCTTTTGATTTTATCATAGATACCATTGACACAGAAAGAGATGCCTATTGTAGGTATAGTCTAACTAGTGATAAACCTTTTGATGATATGACTCTTCTCTTTGATAAGATCAGCACCACCAGGCACAGGAAGCAGGATTTCACAAATACAGGAAGGGTCTATGTAAGGTGCAAGGACCAATACAAGGAAAGCTCGGATTATTTCGATTTGATTGTAGATCCGGATCCACCCGAGGTTACCTTAAGTGCAGACCCAATTACAGAACCAGACAGTCCAGGGCACTACTCTACAGAGTTGATGATAGAGACAGACAAAGATACTATCTGTAGATATTCCCCAAGTGCCTCAGAAGATTATGATTCAATGCAAAAAATTCCAATCGATAACGACGAATCAGAGTATTACTATAGGACCATTCATGGACACACGCTTACAGAAGCAGAGCTTATTGATGGACAGATTAATCCTATTTATGTTATCTGTAAAAGCAAAGCAGGAATACTATCCCCTAGGGAAATTATAGAGATTAACGTAGATACAGATTCTCCTCCGGAAATCTATGTCAATTCTCCAAGGGGAGCAATTACAGATACCACTCCTCTGTTCGATGTAACTACGAGTAAAAATGCTAGATGTGATCTATTCAATGGGTCTAGTGAAGATCCTGACCGTAGATGGGGGATGGTTGGAGTCCAAAAGACTCACACCAAACAGTTTACTACACCCTTAGAGTCAGGAAGCTACACCTTTTATGTAGAGTGCGTATTTGATATCGCTACAGAACAACCTCCCCCTGTTGCTATATCGTTCAGCATAGACAACACCCCACCAAACATGACCTATGTTAATATGATATCTCCTATTGAGAATGAGACAGACAAGACATATAAGGATGACGAATTATGTGCTGAATGGGATGGAGAAGACGGAGAAACATCCATTGATCTATATGCTTACTATGTATTTTGGGACAAATCAACAGATCAACTGATAAGGGATGGCACGAAATCTCCAAAGTCCGATAACGAATACTGTATAGATGTCGAATTAAACGATTCAGAAAAATATTATCTAAAAGTACAGGCACAAAACAGCGTCGGATTATGGGGTAGCAATATGACCAGCTCTAAGATAACAGTTGACTTCGATCTATCTCCAGCAGGATGTAATAATGACAGGAAAGACGGAGATGAAACAGACGTGGACTGCGGAGGATATTGTGATGGATGCTCTGTTGGCGAAGATTGCTTGTTGAATTCAGACTGTGATACCTTGTTTTGCAATTCTCAGAATAACAAATGTGCAGCAGCCAGCTGTAGTGATAGGGTGAAAAACGGAGCAGAGACAGACGTTGACTGTGGAGGAAGAAAATGCACTAAATGCGATATAGGTGATTCATGCAAGAAAAACACTGACTGTAAATCAGGAAATTGTGAATCCAGTTCAGGAAAATGTACAGAAGTTTTAGATGAGTGCAGTAATAATAGGTTAGATGTTTCAGAAACAGATATTGACTGTGGAGGAACATGCCCTGCCTGCAGTGTTGGAAAAAGCTGTGATTCAAATTCTGATTGTATCTCTACAGCCGAATGCAGAGGGGGGGCATGTACTCTGAGGCAGGTAGATTCTGATGGAGACGGAATCTTTGATGACGATGATAACTGCCCCGAAATCCCTAACGAT
The DNA here is from genome assembly GCA_028279655.1 of Candidatus Nanoarchaeia archaeon. Taxonomy (GTDB): domain Archaea; phylum Nanobdellota; class Nanobdellia; order Woesearchaeales; family JACPBV01; genus JAHWHQ01. Next base: position 134,302 of record JANQNH010000004.1, read on the forward strand.
GATCAGGCAGACGTGGATGAGGATGGGATAGGTGATGGATGTGACCCTGATTCTGATAACGACGGATTACCTGATTCATTTGAACAGAAATATTTTGATTGCGTAACATGTGCTGAGCCTAATGATGATCCAGATGGCGACACCCTCACAAACTCAGAAGAATATACCTACAATACGAATCCTATGAATTCTGACTCTGATAGGGATGGTTACACTGATATAACAGAGATTGATAAAGGGACAGACCCCTTAGATCCAAGTTCAAAACCAGGAGGAGGAATTGGAATATATCTTCTTATTCTATTGTTACTGTTGCTTTTAGGAGTAGGAGGTTATTTTGGTTATACCTATTTCATCAAGAAAAAACCAGGAGAGCCAAAACCACCATTTCCCAAAGAGCCAATCCCAAAAGAACCCATTCAAAGACCCCCACCTCGTAGGCCTATGATGCCTCAAAGAAAGCCTTCTGCTCCACCAGTAGCTAGGGGAGGACCTATAAGGCCCCATAAATCCATGTCGAAAAAACCAGCCATACAACCAGTTGCTCCAAAAAAAACAGAGCCAAAAGATACAAAATCAAAAGAGACCAAACCAAAAAAGAGGGTTAGAAGGAAGAAGAGAAAGGAAGACATATTTCAAAGGCTAAGGAAGATAACCAGGACAGAACGTATAGATCAAACAGAAAAAAGGATGAGAGCCCTGGATATGACAGACCAAGAACTAAAGGAAAGGATCGGTAAGCTGAAAAAAGAGTTGAAAGTAAGGTAAAATGTCAAAAAGTCAGATATCCTCTCAGATTTTTATTTATGTCATTGCAATTGTCCTATTCTCATTTGTCTTGATTTATGGTTACAATTCCATAAAAGGATTTAAAGAAAGAGGGGAACAGATATCCTACATTAAGTTCAAAACAGACATGACATCTACCGTGAACAGGATTTCTTCTGATTATGGGACCTTAAAGAGGGAAGAGTTCTTTCTAGGAGGACAGTATAGTAAGGTTTGTTTTCTTCAGACCTACAATCCCCCTGGGAACCTGGATAACCTGGTTACAGATAATATAGTGAAGAACATTGTAGAGGACGGAGTAGATAAGAACGTTTTTCTGTTCACAACTACCCTGAAAGAATCCTTCGACGCCGGAGAAATTGATGTAGTAAATCCCCCAAACGGAGGATATCTATGCATAGACACCGTAAACGGAAAGTTAAATGTGCAATTTGAAGGCAAAGGAGACCATGCACTAATCTCTGCATGGCCGACAACACCTTAGATGATATGGAGGTGATCCCAATTAATTGCGATATGTGTGGTAAAGAAACTAATCTATATAAGACAGACGTTGAAGGATCGGTTCTTAGCCTTTGTAATGGGTGCTCTAAGTTTGGAAAGGTGATAGCTACAGTAAGGGTTGAGCCGAAAAGAGTAAAGAAGAAGGAAATAAAGCTACCACAACCAAAAGAAGAAGAGACAATTCTCTCTATAGTATCAGATTATGGGAACAGGATAAAAAATAAAAGAGAGAAGATAGGCATAGATCAGGAGGAATTTGCCAAAAAGATCAATGAGAAAAAAGCCCTTATCCATAAGATAGAAACAGGTCATTTTGAACCGCCTATAGACCTGGCAAGAAAGATTGAAAAATTTTTACATATAAATCTAATAGAGATGCAGGAAATAAAACCAGAGAAAATAGATCACAAGAAAGGGGACAGCTTCACTATCGGAGATTTTATCAAGGTCAGGAAAAGATAAACTGATCACACTCTCCTTTTTTGTAGTAAACAAGCTCAAACCTATTTCTGAGCAATCCCAAAAACTCATTTGTTCTTTCAAAGCACGATCCATCATTAGGTGGACAAGACAGTATATCGCAGGTATCTATCAGTATATGCTTTGCTTCGTTAATTCTTTCCTTAATAACCTCTATCTTCTTAGAGTTATAAATGGGATAATAAATCAGCTCGTCAACCTTATTATTGAAGTCAACTGCAAATATAGGGTTGCTTATCCATACCTCTCCTTCAATTTCTTTTTCCCTCAAATAACCTTCAAATTCGGGATATTCCCTATAGGTTGGAACCTCAAACTGTGTGGCTACCTGTACAACCCATATAACTCCAAAGACAAGGATTACGAAGTACATCATGTCCTTCTCCTTTCTTATATTATCGAATCCCTTTAGGATACCGAAAGATACGATCAGGTACATATAAGGTAGGAAAGTTAAGACAAAACGAACCTCCTTATGGGCTATTAGGTTATAGAAGATAAAGAAAGATAAGAATATTCCCATAATCATCATCTGCTTACTGCGTCTTTTTATTAGAATAGCAACGATCCCAACAACCAGGAATAGCACCAAGAAACTCTCTTTCAAAAGACTGATAAAATAAAAAGATAGACCTTCATGGTATATCCATCCAGTGTACCTGCTCATAAAAACCTGGAATATAAAAGGATAGATCGCATTTTTATAAGATAGGGAGTTCAAAATAAGATAAGGGACAACAGCGAGAGCTAATCCATACCCTAACCTAGTTAGGTTCCTGATTTTTTTCTTCTCAACCATAAGATACAAGAGAAGAATTAGTAGTACGAACAATTGCAGAAACCTTGTCATAAAGCCTAGCCCAATAAACAGGCCAGAAAGAAAATATCTCTTATGGATCAGGAGATAAACAGATAATAAGGCAAAGAATGTAGAGGGAATACCAGTTAATACGGATGAGCTGTATAACAGGAAACTGGGGCTGAATGCCAGCAAAAATGTAGCAATAACACCAACCTTTTCATTAAAAACCTTTCTTCCTATAAGATACGTCAAATACAGACAACCAACACTAAAAAAAACTATCAGGATTCTTCCAAAAACTATGGCATTTAATCCAGATCTCCAGAAAAAGCCCAGGAACAGGGGCAATATCAAAGGCCTTGCCGGCTCCCAAAAACCAACCTTGCCTAGACTAAAGATATATTTGCCCATACCAAGATAGACTGCAGAATCCCACAAAATCCCCCTCTGACTAAGAAGATGGAATATCTTTAGGAGTAAAAAAGATATAATGATAAGATACACAATCTTTGACTTTTCCATTATAAAAAAAGAAATATCCCTTAATTTAAAAATTTAAGCACTATGTTATATTATTGGCATTCTTGTTTAGCATATACCATTGCATCGGCCTCTTAAAAATTGCCTTATATATCCCCTTATTGACATAATAGACAACCACCAGTCCATAACTAAAGAAAGAGCCTATTATCTTAGGCACGCTCCTGGCATTCTTGCTTTTCCATTGGGCAATCACAGCTGTGAAAACAAGACCACTTGTTAAAAGTACATTCCTTCCCAGTTCAGAGAAGAATTTAACAACATCGATTGTTTCTGGCTCATGGGTTATAAAGCTTACAAAACCTGTCATAAACAACCCCATAAGCAGCAGAGATATCATATATCCGCTTAAATCAAGGTAAGCACAAAGTTTATCTCCTGAGGTTAGTCTTTTATTAAATGTAATCCCCTTGCCATGCTCTTTGAACGATGCTACGACACCATATGCCCACCTCATCTGTTGTTTGTATAGGTCCTTTGGCCTGTATGGAACCTCTCCATCACACTCAAGATCCTCGAGATAAACAACCTTGTGTCCTTCCTTTAACAACCTTAAGGAATATTCTATATCCTCTGTTAAGCTTCCTGTTTTCCATCCCCCCATCTTTACCAGGAGGTCCTTTCTTACTGCCTCAGCAGAACCACAGAGAAATCCGAATTTTTTTTTCTTGAAGATAAAAGCTAACATAATCTTATGGCACACAGCAATTATTGTAGACCCCAATAATGATATGATGTTCTGTTTTGCATTTACAGACCTCCATCTGGCCTGGACTGCAGGTATGCTCTTGTCATACACAAAAGGAGCGACTATCCTTTTCAGGAAATCCTCTTCTGGAGTAAAGTCAGAGTCAAATATGACAATAACCTCTCCCTTGGAGTATTTGAGCATATGATTGAGGTTGCCTGCCTTATACCCGATATTGTCTCCTCTTCTGGTTACCTTCACAAGCTCCTCTCCCTTGGCAAACTCATCAATCTTCTGGGATACTGACTTGTCCTTGCTGTCATCTCCGATTATTATTTCATACCTATCCTTAGGATAGTCAAAATTCAGGCATTTCTTAGCGCATTGTATGGCTGCAAGCTCATTATAGGTAGGTATCTGTATAGTTGCAAAAGGAGCCTTTTTATCATCAAATCTGTAATCTGTTCTATTCTCTTTTCTGGAAAACAAAACATATAGAGAGATAATAAGATAGGTAAAAGATAGGAAAATAGTTAAGAATAGGAGAAAATTAAAAATGTTGTCAAATATAACATGAAAGAAATTCAATATAGCTCTTACTAACAAAGAGAATCCTTCTTTGGATCCAACCAATTCCCAATAACCTTCCATATATTGTTCACCGTATGAAAAACTTATTTTTCCAAAATCTAAATCTTAACAAGCTAATTAGTATAATCATATTTAAAACTATCGTATATGGGAAATAAAAAAAGATAGCAAAGATATTCTTAAAATGAAGCCTATCCTTAAACATTCTAATTGCGGCTACAATCAACACCGCGCTAATGATCCCAGAAAGCACCCCAAAGAAGCTGTAATATGACAACCCCCATACAGGTATTTTATAGATCACATATATTGGTCCCAAAAGGCTGAACCATCTGAAAAGGTAACCAAATAAGCTGGAAAAACTGCCCATGTTATAAGGAAGCCAGTAATTTACCTGGAATGCTATTGCTGGCAATGACAAAAAGGAATAGAAGGTCCACCAGAACTGGTTTATAAATAGGAAGAGAATAGCAGGGGAAGACTTGTAGGAAAATAATTTCTTGTTCTTCACCAACGATTGTAGGACCCCTATCCACCATCTTGATCTCTGATGATAAAGCTCTCTTATTGTTGTAGGGGCAATTGTCTTTCCTACAGCGTTGTGCACATTAATCGTTGTATAGCCAGCTTTCTTTATCTCTAATGCAGTATCCATATCCTCTGTCATTGTATCAGTTTTGAAAAAACCTATCTCCTCAATAGTGGATTTCCTATAACAGGCCAAGGCCCCAAAAAACCATATGCCGTTATTGAACATCCTTGAGAAACTATTCCTGATAAGGTTATTATAGTGATATTCGATATTTTGGAATATTGCAATCATCCCCTTATTGTTCCTCACAGTACTTACTCCAGTAGTAGCACCAACCTTCTTATCAGAAAGGGGCTTTACGATCTCTTTTATGCACTCCTTTTCGATAATTGTATCAGCATCTATCGTAAGGATGAAATCATTCTTTGCATTCCTTGTTCCAAGGTTCAAAGCTTCTGACTTACCAAGGTGGTTCTGCTCCAGAACCTTAACACCTAAATCCTTAGCTATATCTATAGTATCATCAGTAGAACCATCATCAACTACAATGACCTCCATCTTATCTTTGGGATACTCTGATTCCTTTATAGCTTCAATACATCCTCTTAAATTCTTCCCTTCATTATATGCAGGAATTACCACACTAACCTTAGGCTCGTAATCCCCATACTCACTCTTCTTGAATCTAGACAGGATATAGACTACAAATATGAACAAGAGAAAACTGAACAATATCATGAACAGAATCCCGCACAAAGTCATTACCAATTCTTTCATTTTTCTCTTTTTTTAGTCGATTCACTACCTCAGATAGAGTATAGCTTAGTGTGTTTTTAAATGTTTCGTGTATTAAAATTAAGCCTACTTAAGTTCCAGCGGCAATGCTGCCCAGTGAAGTCTAAGCTTATAACTTAGTCTTGCGAAAGTACTTGGCTGCATCATCCAACACAGAATCTGCACGAAACGCAGCATTGCCGCAATGCTGCCAAGTGAAGCCCAAGCAAAATACCTTGCCTTGTGAGAATCCTTGCTCGCATGAACTAACCCAACACTTGCACGGAGTGCAGCATTGCTAAATAAAAAAGTATTGAACCAATTAGCTGCTAATCATAAATACACCACAACAATCTTTATAATATTATCTTCACCCCCTTAATCCATGACAGATAAGATACCCTCTGGTAGCAAGATCCTAGATCGTATGCTCAACGGAGGCTACGAGAAAGATATAATAACAACAATCTACGGTCCTGCAGCTTCTGGTAAGACAGTCCTCTGTATGCTTTGTTCCATAAACATAGCAAGAAACAATAAGAAAGTTATCTACGTAGACACCGAAAACAACTTCTCTGTAGAAAGACTGAAACAAGTGGCAAAATACGACTACAATAAAATCTTAGGAAACATGATATTCCTAAGGCCCATATCCTTTGAAGAGCAAAAAAATGATTTCAACAAACTAAGAAGCATAGTAGACAACAGTGTAGGCCTCATAGTTGTTGACACCATTGGAGTGCTATACCGCTTAGAGATAGGAAAAAATGAGAACATATACAATGTGAACAAAGAACTTGGAGCACAAATCTCATATCTAAACGAAATAGCAAGAAAAAAACACATCCCAATATTGATCACAAACCAGGTCTATGCTGATTTCAAAGAAAGAAACAAAGTTAATATCGTAGGAGGAGACCTATTAAAATACAGCTCAAAATGTATGCTCGAACTCCAGATCACACCCCAGAAGAATCGCAAATGCATCATACGTAAACACAGAGCTTTAGAAGAAGGAAAAAACATCATCTACAAGATAGTCGAAGGAGGAATTCTTGGCACTAAAGAAAAAGGATTCAAGCTATTCTAGAAATTCCTTACTTCTAAGTACTCATCGATACAAAAATTTATATACTCACCTGAATTATCACATCCAAGATGCACGTTCCACAACGAGGACAAGTCAATGCACCAAAGATTGTATTGGATGATGTTATTGAGTTTTCTAAACTTCCCAGCAGGCTTCGATTTGCCCACAGAGATGATCCAGAACAATATATTGAGTTTGATTACCATCTTATTGATTCTGTATTTGATGGTGAAGGAAACGTTTTACATGGGGGAGCGGGTTGCCCTGTAGAAACAGACGAACCTGGACTGCAGATAGCATTTTCAAGTCAAGTTAAATATCTTGGAAAGGATAGGGCTCATTGGTTTGAATTAACAGGGGGAAGAGCGTATTTTGACAATCAGCCAATGGAAAATCTAAATATAGGATACGGGTGGGTTAAAGGCCTCTATGACGGGGATGGGATCCCAATCTGGCCATCTTCACAAGACTAACACTAAATAATTCTGATTGAAATATTCCATCCTGTATAAATCATAACCTTTTTAAACAAAACTTCATTTTCCTAGCTTGTTAACTATGACTTCAAAGGATAAAATCAAGGAATATAACAAGAAAAAAGAAGCCTTAGCTCTAGATAAAAAGATAGTAAAAAAACAGCACGACAAAGGCAAACTAACAGCAGAAGAAAGGATAAACCTGCTTCTTGATGAAGGATCTTTTACAGAATTAGATGAATTTGTAGAGCTAAAAAGCCATGATTTCAACCTTCAGGATAAGAAAAGATCAAGAGACGGCGTAATAACAGGCTATGGAACTGTAAATAACAGAAAAGTCTGCGTATATGCACAGGATTTTACATTTATGGGCGGCTCTATGGGGGAGATGCATAACAAGAAGATCATAAAGATAATGGAATTTGCACTAAAGATAGGATGCCCGATCATAGGCCTGCTTGACTCGGGGGGGGCTAGGATACAGGAAGGCATCAATGGATTAGACGGAGGAGGAAATATGTTTAAGATGAATACCCTCTGCTCTGGTGTTATCCCTCAGATCTCAGCGATTATGGGCCCTTGTGCAGGCATAGCAGTTTACTCCCCTGCATTGAATGATTTTGTATTTATGGTTGACAAGACAAGCTACATGTTCATAACAGGCCCTGAAGTTGTAAAAAGCGTTACAGGAGAAAAGATAGATTTTATGGGGCTTGGAGGTCCGGATATTCATGATAAGAAGAGCGGAGTTTCACATTTCTTTGCTAAAAATGAGAAGGATTGCATTCAAAAGATAAAGAAATTGCTGACATACCTTCCACAAAACAACCTTGGTAATCCCCAGGCTATAAACATGGGAGACACCAGCAGACTAAACAATAACCTTAAGGACATAGTTCCCTCTGATTCAAAGAAAAGCTATGACATGAGAGACGTCATAAATGAAGTAGTAGACAAGAATTCCTTCTTCGAGATACATTCAGGTTATGCTCAAAACTGTGTTGTTGGATTTTCCAGACTAAACAATAATGTTGTTGGGATAGTAGCCAACCAGCCCTCAGTACTTGCAGGCTGCCTGGATATCAACAGCTCGGCTAAGATCTCAAGATTTGTTCGATTCTGTGATTCTTTTAATATTCCTTTGATTAACTTTGTTGATGTAACTGGATATCTGCCTGGGACTGACCAGGAACACAACGGTGTGATAAGACATGGGGCAAAGATCCTTTATGCTTATTCAGAAGCAACTGTCCCTAAGATCAGTTTGGTCATAAGAAAAGCCTATGGAGGAGCATATATAGCTCTAGTTTCAAAAGAGATGGGTTATGATTATGTTTTGTCCTGGCCATCAGCCGAGATAGCAGTTATGGGTGCTGAACAAGCTATAAATATCCTAAACAGGAAGGATAAGGGAAGTAAAAAATGGGAAAAGATAAGGAAAGAGAAGATAAACGAGTTCAGTGATAAATTCCTAAATCCCTATGTAGCAGCAAAACAAGGGAAAGTAGATAAGGTTATAGATCCTAAAGAGACAAGAACTCAACTTATTAACGCTCTTGAGATGTTGTCTTCAAAGAGAGAAAAGAGGCCTGCAAAGAAGCACGGCAATATACCTTTATAACATCTAAAATGCAAGACTTAAGGGTTAATATAGATGGAAAGGAATATACAGTCAAGGTAGAAGAGCTTGATTCTGGGAAGTTAAAGGTTTATTTCAACGGAGAAACATTCGAGGTAGAGACAAAATCAGACATTGCCAAGGAGCTGTTTGAAGACACAGAAGAAAAGGAAAGTGATAATAGCAAAGGGACAATAACTGCCCCCCTTCCAGGGATTATTTTCTCAATCGATGTTAGTGTAGGAGATAAGGTGAAGAAAGGAAAGAAGCTTATCTCATTAATGGCCATGAAGATGGAGAATGAGATTACAGCACCCACTGATGGTAAAATTCAAAAGATTAAAGTCAAGAAAGGAGATACGGTCAACAAAGGAGACGTTCTTATTTTATTATGAGGCTTCCAATTCATTCCACTTGAATTCCCTTAATTTTATTCCCCTCTTTTTCAAGTGTGTCGAAATCTCTTTATTTAATTCCAAGAGATTCTCGGATTCCATGAGGTAAGCCAGTTCCTCTATTTCTTCAATGCTCATTTTTCTCTTTCCCCCGACGTTTTTCCAAATAATATTCCAGCCAGAACATTCAATGCCCATGCCTGGAAAACATTAATCTGTAATTGTGCAAAATTCTTAAAGACATAATTCCAAAGCCACATGACTGGAAAAGCCAAGATCAAACCAACTAATGCAGATAAGATAATTATAAGAAACATAGTATAGCCGAGCTCGAATACTCTTTTCAATAGTGGTGTATTGTCTAAAAACCCCATCCTCAGTTATCAGTTAATCCTTGTTAATATATAAAGGTTATTGAAAATAATTAAATCTGTTTTTATAAAATATATAATTAAAAAAAGATAGGATATAATAAAATTCAATCTAGTAAGTAAATATCTATTATGATTCAATTGAATGCTCAAGTTCATCTAATCTTTTTTTTATCTTAGGATTATCCTCTATACTTAGGGCTACCCTATAATGTCTAATAGCATCACGCATAAGTACTTGTCCTTCATCAAAGCAACTATCAACATCTCCATCCATTGCTCTAAAAATTTCTCTTTCTTCAGGTTCATGAAAATGTTCTGCCAAAAATTCTTCTGATGCTGCAAGATAGTAATAATTTGTGCTATTTCCATTTAGGTTACAAGCCATTCTCATATGCTCGATTGCCTTTCTGAATGATCTTATCCTTTCATCTCTATCTCTTCGTAAACAGCCAATCATAAAATAACTATAGCCTACACTGCTATGCAGCCTATCGTCCTCCTTGAGCATTATACCTTCTTCAGAAGCTTCAATCGCACCAAGGTATGCATCTACTCTCATCTTATCATTCCTTCCTTCAAGCAGATCTCCCAACCTATTCCTACTTCGCCCAAGTCTGTAACATATATCAGAATTTTCTGGATTTAGTATTGATGCCTGACTATAGTTCTGTATAATCCTATTAAGATTATCCATTCTCTGACCTTCAGGAACCGTTCTGCTCTCCAAAGAAGAAGCTAGCTCCCTGTAATCCCCCTTATTTCCCCTATATGCAACAACAATACCTAAAAGACCAGATGCCACATCCACTATATCTGACCTGACAAAGGTTATGTTCCTCCCATCACTAGTGTCCATTATTATGTTTTCCTTTGGAAGGCTCATAAGAAATACCGCCGTATCATAATATCTCCATAATGCTCTATCAAATGCATCGTTTTCCCTGGAACATTCCTTTGAGGATTGATGGTAAAAATCAGGTCTATCCTTTAATCCCTCCAATACCCAGTTAACATAGATTAGATTATTGTAATCAACTAATTTCCCCCTAAACCTATACACAAAACCGAACAATTCCCTGGCAATTGCATAGAAGTCAGAAGTAACTATACCAAAAGCCTCGTTATTATCATTTACAACCAATCCCTTTTCTCTTGGGATATATCTGATTAAAGATTCAGCTGCATTTTTACAATATCCTACAGCATCCACCATACATTTCTCCACGTCAATCCCAGAATTTGTATAAACATGTCTTTTCATATTTGAGTGAAATAGAGGTTTATTTTTAAAGCTATGTTTCAAAACAAAAAACATAAATACTCCTGACAAATACAGATTCGTTATGAACAAAACAGAACACAGGGTAAGATATTCAGACACAGACCACTTTGGTGTAGTTTACTACGCTAGATATCTGGATTGGTTCGAAGCAGGACGGACAGAGATACTTAGGACAAAAGGAGTGACATACGCAGAACTGGAAAAGAAAGGCTTCTTCGCCCCAGTAGTAGAGGTAAAGGTAAACTATAAGAAACCAGGAAGATATGATGATATAATCAAGCTAAAAACAACAGTTGAACATGTAGGAAACTCAAGCATCAAATTCGCATATAAGGTAATAAACAAGAAAACAAAAGACTTACTGGCAGAAGCCTACACAGTTAATGTCTTTATAGATAAGGATATGAATTCTGTAAGGATTCCTGATGAGGTTAGGAAAGCTTTGGAGTGAGAAATTTTATTCAAGTATTTTTTCTTTTTTTAAATGATTTTTTCTTAACAAAATTTATGATAATCACTTCAAACCAAATACCCAAAATAACAATAATTGAAATCTTTAACCATTGACTCTTAGCTAGAATAAAAATAAGCATTAATGCAACAATTAAATAGAATATTGATAATAATTTGATTAATTTACCTATAAATTTAATTAATTGAGGGTATTTTTTTGATAAAAACGAAATTAAATCAATAAAGATAAGTACCAAGAAGAAAGAGATTATAGATAAATAGTAACTTATAATGATTGTTAACCAATCATTACTAAACTTATTTAAGAAGATAATCATAAATGGAACCATAAATATTGATATAAGTGCAAAAGGCAACATAAAAATCCAGATAAGGACGTCTTCTGGAATCATCAATAGATTGGATAGAACCCAATAAAGAGGCAGTGTAAAAAAATAAACAATTAAGAAAAACAGCATAATCCTTTTTCGCTTTAAGTACCAGTTGTAAACTACAGGCATTTTTACGACTCTAGAATGTAACTTCTCTTTCAATGTCTTAAACCCAATTTTCTTTTCTATAAGGAAAAATAATATGAATATCAGGATACCTAATGCATTTAGATAGTGTGCTTTTTTTTGTAAATCTACTGCCTCCTTATTTGAGGAATTCAACTTTTCTATTCTTTCCTTCTCTCTTTCTAACATCAACTTCTCAAAGTGAGACATAGAGTATATATAATAAGAAAAATTTCTTGGTTCTTGCCTAATCCATTTTTCGTTTTTCTTATATATCCAATCAATTTGATTATGTTCAGGAACAGATAATTCTATCTTATAAGGCCCCATTTGTTTAAATATAATGATATCGTGCATATCCTCTTGAATTTTACCTTTATAGTTATAAAAAGGAAATAAAAACTTCGTTTCGTTTACTTTCAAATTGACTGGATACCTTTTTTGATGAACGAGTTTTTCCTTAGGATCAAAGACCCTTACTGTTAATTCCGTGTTTATTTCTTGTTCATCAATATTTTTTAAAGATATGTTATAGTAAAACTCACTTCCAATATAATAATCTATGATATCATTACCTTCCTCAGTTAGTATATTAATATCAATTAATACAAATTGGTCTGCTATAGTAAAAGGTATTAAGAATATACTAACCAAAATCCATAATAAGGATTTTTTCATATATCTTAGTGGTGTAGTTATATCATATATAAAATTAGTGTAATAGTGAAAACCCTTATACTCTCAGAGACCCCTCACCCCAAGAAAACATCCCCTTCAACAACCTTAACTTTCTTCCCATTCTTCAACTTCAAAATCAAAAAACAATCCTTATCAACATCATAAGCAATCCCAGAATAATCCTTACCAAGACTCTTAACCTTAACCTTAGAACCCAAAAAAGAATACCTCTTCCAATCACAAATTATCTTATTCTTTTTTCCATCCTTCAAAAACCTAAGATAATACTCAAAATAATTAAGCAACTTATTGATTATTTTCTTATTATTAATTTCTTTACCAAAGATTTCTTTTAATGAGGTGGCTTTTTTCTCTAATGTTTTTGGAATTTTATTATTTGTATTGATCCCGATCCCAACTATTGCATCATCACCAATCTTAGTCAATATCCCACAAACCTTTTTACCAACATATATAAGGTCATTAGGCCACTTTATTACTGTCCTAATACCCAAAACATCCTCAACAGCCCTACATGCAGATAATGCACCAATGAAAGTTAGGTAAGCAGCGTCCTCTTTCTCCAAAACAACGGATAGATATACTCCACCCGGTAAAGAACTCCAACTCCTACCAAATCTTCCTTTGCCTTTGCCCTGAGACTCAGCAACAACAACAGAACCAGCTGGAAACTTCTTTGCCTTATCGATCGTAGAATCAACCTTTTTAAAACAATGAACCTTAAACATTTTCATCATGATTCATAGACTCCTGTCTTCCTGCAATGACCCACTCGCTTGGCTTCTTATCGATCTTGTTTTTCTCTGTATATTGGCTAACAGCAGTTGTAACGATCAATAGCTTCTCTTTTTTTGATAATTCGTTCTTTTTAGATTTACTCTTCCCAATTTTCTCAATAATCTTGTTTTTTTCGATAAAACTGGTAGTAATAGAACCCTTGACAAATTCCTTTGAATTCAAAACAGCCTTATGGAATGGGATAGTGGTATCTACACCTTCAATTATGAACTCCTCTAACGCCCTCTTCATACGTGCAATTGCTTCTGCCCTATTGCTTCCACGACACATCAGCTTCGCAATTAAGGAATCATAATGGGGGCTTACGACATGCCCTGTATGACAGGAACTACATACCCTTATTCCTGGGCCTCCAGGAGGAAGATAATTGACAATAGTTCCTGTCTGAGGACAGAATCCTTCAGAAGGACACTCTGCATTGATCCTGCATTCAATAGCCGAACCGCTTATCTTTATGTCGCTTTGATCATAGGCAAGCTTTGCACCAGCAGCTATCTTTACCTGCTCCTTGAGCAGATCAACACCAGTTATCATCTCAGTAATCCCATGTTCAACCTGGATCCTGGTGTTCATCTCCATAAAATAGAAGTTTCTTTCCTTATCAAGCAAAAACTCAACCGTCCCAGCACCTTCATATTTAACAGACTTAACTATCTTAATGGCCGCATCCCCTATTTTTTCCCTTAACTTGCTGTCCAAAGCAGGGGAAGGCGCCTCCTCTATAAGTTTCTGGTGCCTTCTTTGTACACTACAATCTCTCTCCCCAAGATGGATTGCATTTCCATACTTATCAGATAGTACCTGGAATTCTATATGTATTGGTTCTTCTAGATATTTTTCCATATATAATGCATTATTGCCAAAAGAAGCCTCTGCCTCCGACTGTGCACTTTTAAAAGAAGAAGCAAGCTCTTTTTCATTCTTGACTATCCTCATACCTTTTCCACCGCCTCCAGAGACAGCCTTTATTATTACAGGATAGCCTATGTCCTTCGCTAGTTTCAATGCATCTTTCTCATTCTTCAATGCCTGGTTAGCACCAGCAATAACAGGGATACCTAATTTCTCTATTGCCCTCTTAGCAGAATCTTTATTCCCCATAAGGACCATAGATTTCGAAGAAGGCCCTATCAACTTAACCTTCTTGGTTTCACATAACTGTGCAAAATCACTGTTCTCTGACAAGAACCCATAACCAGGATGGATTGCATCACATTTTGTCTTCTTTGCAATATCAACTATCTTCTTGTAATCAAGATAAGCTTTAGAACTTTCACCTAGATAGTATTTCTTATCGGCAAACCTGACTGCCAGGGTATCTTTATCAGGCTTTGTATAGACTATTGCAGTCTTTATTCCAAGCTCTCTGCATGCCCTTATTATCCTAAGGGCGATCTCTCCTCTATTCGCAATCAAAACCCCCCTGAACAGCTTCTCCTTGCTAACAGTGCTATACTCTCTTTCCTCTTCAACATTAGTTAATCCTTTGGCTAGCATATCTAAGAAAGACTCTGATGATTTGTCCTTGATCACCTTATTTATCTGTTTCTCAGTAAGATTTGGAAGCTTCTTAGCCAGGTTCTTTGTTATAAGGTCCCCAAAACCATTCATATCAGGATTATGCATGAGCTTCTCATCCTTCTCCAAAGTAATGATATGCGACCTTACTATCTTCTCCACTTCCTCATATAGATAAGGTACCTTATCGTGGGTTTTCCTGGCTAACCTCTTAAGAAACCTATAACTCTCCGCAATAGGTATAAGTAGTGTATCTACAGTATTTGCCAGTTTTTTCTGCTTACTTCTCATATGGTTTTATAGTTGGTTTTGGCTTTAAAAAACTTGTCAATTTAAGACCTATAAAACATAACATTTTTAAAGCGTTTTAGCCTTCTGAAAACTAGTCAACGGGGTGTTGAATATGAAAACAATAGATGAACTAAAGAACGAAAAAGGAGAAATTGATAGCAACGCTATCAAGCAGATCATTCCATACGAGAGGCCATTCTTGATGATAGACAGAGTCCTGACCCTAGATAAAAGCAAGATTTCAGCAGTAAAGAACACAAGTGCAAATGAGGAATTCTTTAAGGGCCACTTTGCAGGTTTCCCTATAATGCCAGGGGCACTGATAATAGAAGGGATGGGCCAGGCAGGGACATTATTGGTTAGGTACAACCTGGACAATCACTGGGAAAAAGAGGTTTTAGCCTATAAGATAAAAGAAGCTAAGTTCTCTGCTCCAACATTCCCAGGAGATCAGCTCAAATACGAAGTTACTCTCTTAGGAAAAGATGAAAGAGGTGCTTTGCTATCAGGAAAAGCATTCGTAAACGACAAGGTAGTGGCTGAAGCAACGATGATGGTGGCTGTTGTAGATAGGAGAGACTTTAGGTCAAAAGCAAGTCCTGTTTATAAGTGATTTCTTATGGAAAGGTACGTAAAAGGCGTTGGAATGACAAAATTTACAGTAGAAGATAGAAGTACCCATAGTATGGCCCAAGAGGCAATCAGAGAAGCACTGACAGACGCAAACATGAACCTTGATGAGATTGAAGCAGCAGTAGTCAGCACAGTGGACACAAAGATAAATGATGAAAGACAAAGGATGTATGGGCTTGTTCTGAGCAGCATGCTTAACAGGAAAATGCCGATTATTAGGGTTCCAGCTGTTTGTGGGGGCGGGGGAGCAGCTTTTTGGACAGCTCTAAGGCTAAAATACAATAATATCCTTGTTTTAGGGGTAGATAAGGTATTATCCAACACAACCCCTTTAATAACAAAAGAGATAATGAATGCAGGAGACAATTTTTGGGAGCAGGAAGAAGGACTTATATTCCCTGCAGTTAATGCACTTGTAGCACAACAACATATGCTTAGATATGATACAACACATGAAGACCTGCTGAAGATAGCATACAAAAACCACCATAATGGAAGCCTAAATCCAAAGGCACGTTTTTATAATAAGAAGATTTCATTAGAGGAGATAAAAAAAGCGCCGATCATCTCTACCCCATTTAACCTATATGATTGTTCTATTAGCGTTAATGGTGCAGCTGCAGTGATAATATCCAATGACAAGACAGATATCAAGGTAGAAGGATCAGCTTTGGCAACAGATTATATTGCACCCTTTGAAAGGGAGGATATGACAGTATGGAATGCAACAGTAAATGCAGGCAAGGAAGCATTTAAACAGGCAAACATAGGTCCAAAAGACATAAACGTTGCTGAACTACACGACGCATTCTCAATAGTTGAGTTGATAGCTTACGAAGATCTGGGATTCGCCAAAAAAGGAGAAGGCGCCAAGCTAATAAGGGATGGAACCGTAAATCTAGACGGTTCCTTGCCGATAAATCCCTCCGGTGGCCTTAAGGCAAGAGGACACCCAATATCTCCAACAGGCGTTGCCCAGATTGTTGAGATTACAAACCAACTTAGGGGAAAATGTGGAGCAAGACAGACAAAAGACCCAAAACTGGGCCTTACCCACAATGTTGGAGGTGCAGGAGGCACCACAAGCGTCCATATTTTCAAGAAGATTGCATGCTAACAATAAACACAAGGTGATAATCATGACAAAAAATATAAGATGGATTTGCGAGAAATGCAACAAGAAATGGATACATCCAGTTGATAAGTGCATATACTGTAATGGGGAGATAAAAAAACAGCTAGGCACAAAACTAAAGGTAACTGGAATAACAAAAGTTAGTGTTCCCTGTCCACCACATCCAATAACACCCTATAATATTCTGCTTTTAGAGGACGAACACGGGAATAGGATGCCCAAGAAAACCATAAAGGACTACAATATAGGGGACGTTTATGAAGACATACCAGGTGAATCAGAAAATACAGTAGCAGTCGTAAAAACAAAATACGATCTTTATGAGGCAGTAAAAGAATCAATAGAATTGATTGGAGACATTGAAGTGACAGAAAAAACAAAAATCCTGATCAAGCCAAACCTAGGCATACCAGGTTACGCATATATAGGTATATGTACAAATCCGCACGTCCTTGAGGCACTGATCCAATACCTATTGGATAAAGGGGCCAAAAAGGAGAACATTACAATTGCTGAGCAGAGCTTCTTTGTGCCTCTGGAAAAGATTGCCAGAAAATCAGGCATCGACAAGATACTTGCAAAATTCGGAGTTAATTATGTAGATATCTCAAAGACAGAATTTGAAGAAAAGAAAGAAAGAGAGTTCACTTTTGAAGTAAGCAAGATAGTCAATGATTTCGATCTGGTACTCAACGTTCCTGTAATAAAGACAGACATGGTTGTTGGGATGGACGGGGCTTTTGAGAACCTTACACGGTTTCTTTCTAAGAAAACCTTTGATACTCTGGCAAACGATCCAAAAAAAGCAGTAATGGCACTATCTGTTTTACCCAGCATATTCCCTAAATTTATCACAATTGGAGATGCCACAATAGGGATGCAGGGAAACGGACCTGCCATTCATGGAGAACCAGGTTTTTTCAATCTTATCTTCGCAGCACGAAATCCAGTTACCCATGACAAAGCAGTTCAGGAAGTATTCTGCCTGAGAAAACTTCCTTATGTAGAGCTTGCAGGTAAACTGGGTTTAGGAGAAGCAGATATATCTAATATAAACTTCACAGGAAACGAATTAGACGCCCTTAGAAGAGACATAAAACAACCAATAGGTTCAAAACTGATTAAGTAAAATGTACATAAAAGGAGCTGGGATGACGAATTTTGGATTTTCAGATAAGTTATCGCACCAATTAGCCTATGATGCATCCTTAGACGCATTAAATAATGCAGATATAAACTTCAGTAAGATAGATGCAGTTGTCTGCTCCACCATAGAGTGGTTCTTTTCAGTAGAGAAACAAAGGCACTTTGCAGGCATGCTCTCTTCAATGTTCAAGACAAATAAGCCCATAATCCGGGTTCCAGGGGGATGCGCAGGTGGAGGCCATGCCTTATGGGTAGCCAACCAGTTAGGGTATGATAATGTTCTTGTTGTAGGTGTTGAAAAACTGATGACCTGCAAATCAGATGCGATCCTGGAAGAATTTATGATGGCAATGGAATCAAGGTGGGAGCAGCAGCATGGGGTGCTGGCTCCTGCATC
Organism: Candidatus Nanoarchaeia archaeon; assembly: GCA_028279655.1. GTDB lineage: Archaea > Nanobdellota > Nanobdellia > Woesearchaeales > JACPBV01 > JAHWHQ01. The sequence continues at coordinate 152,825 of JANQNH010000004.1, forward strand.
AGCCGCTATGGGGGCAGGGGCATACCTTAGAAGGTTCCCGAACACAACAACCGATGATCTAGCGATGATTGCCCACAAGAATCATTCAAACGGTTTCCTCAATCCAAAAGCAAGGTTCTACAAGAAGAAAGTCTCTCTGGAGGAGATAAAGAACTCAAAAGTAGTTGCATCTCCTTTAAGGGTGATGGACTGCAGCATAAGCGTCGATGGTGCAGCTGCTGTTGTTTTGACAAAGGACAAGTCAGATATTCAGATAGTTGGTTCAGATCTTTGCACCGATAGGGTAGCCCCTTTTGAAAGCCAGGACATGACGACATGGGACGCCACATGTATATCTGCAAAAGGAGCATATGAGCAGGCAGGATTAAGCCCTAAGGATATTGATTTTGTTGAACTACATGATGCATTCACCAATGTTGAACTTATCAGCTATGAAGATCTGGGATTTGCCAAAAAAGGAGAAGGAGCAAATCTAATAAGAGACGGAAAAGTAAAAATAGACGGCACCTTACCAGTAAACCCCTCTGGTGGACTAAAATCAAAGGGGCACCCACCATCTGCAACAGGATTGGCTCAGATCTATGAGATAGTAGAACAGATGCGAAACCAGGCAGGAGACAGGCAGGTCACAAAGAAAAATATCGCTTTAGCACATAATATTGGTGGAGTTGGAGGAACAGTTACTAATCATATATTAAAGAGGGTATAATAAAAATAATACGACAGGTGATAAAATGAAAGGAAAAAACGCTCTAATAACAGGCTCTGCAAGAGGCCTTGGCAAAGAGATGGCCATAACCCTTGCAAAACAAGGATGCAATATCATAATCAATGATATAGAGTCTATGAAAGAGGATGCAGAAAAGACCCTTGAAGAGATAAAGGCATTAGGTGTAAATGCAGAATTTATAGCAGCAGACGTATCTGATTTTGAATCATGCAAAAAGATGGCAGATATAATAAAAGAGAAGTTCAAAACACTTGATATCCTGGTTAACAATGCAGGAATAACAAAAGATAGGACCCTGAAGAAGATGACAGCAGAGGAATGGTACCCGGTAATCAACGTTAACCTAAACAGCCTTTTCAATGTAACAAGAAACGTTCTTGAGATAATCCCAGATGGAGGAAGGATTATTAACATATCGTCAGTAGCTGGGATTTCAGGAAACTTCGGACAGACAAACTACGCTTCAACAAAAGCAGGAGTTATAGGTTTCACAAAATCCTTGGCTAAAGAGGTAGGGAAAAGAAAGATAACAGTAAATGCTGTGGCACCAGGTTTCATAAAATCAGCAATGACAGATAAGGTTCCTATGGAGCTTTTGGCACAGATACTTGAGCTTATCCCATTGAAAGAGATGGGTCAGCCAGAAGATGTTGCAAATGCAGTTAAATTCCTTGCTTCAGATGATGCAAGATATCTATCAGGAATAGTCCTGAAGGTTGATGGTGGTATAAGTTTCTAGATTTAAGCTCAGATGACAATGCTGCGCTCCGTGCGAGTTAGGTATTGTCTTGTACAGCCAAGTACTTTCGCAAGACGAAGTTATAAGCATGGACTTCGCTGGACAGCATTGTAATAACATACTATACTTTGTAGACCTAAAAACCATCACATTTAAAAAGCCTTAAGCCTTCTCCTAGCAATAGTATACAGAGAATTCAAATTCACAGGGAATTTGAAGTATAACTAAACGAAAAGGTGAATATTAGATGGCATATGGAGATAATTTCGGTGGAGAAAGAGAGATGCACAAAGCAACATGTGCAGACTGCGGCAATGAATGCGAAGTCCCTTTCAAGCCAACAGAAGGCAGGCCAGTATATTGTAGAGACTGCTACCAGAAGCACAGAAAACCAAGACCAAGGTTCTAAGTTTTTGAGTAAAATCTGAATCGATCTAATTCTTTTTTTGTTTATTTAATGAAATATTAGGCTATATCTTATAATCTTCCTTTAGTTATTTAAGCAATATTTATAAACCCCCAAGAATTCACCGTATTGGGGGAAAATGAACTTTGACTTTACACCAAAACAGTTGGCAATAAAGAAGATGATCACAGAGTTTGTAGACTCTGAGGTAAAGCCATACGCAGATGAGGCAGATAAGGAAGAGAAATTTCCAGAAAAACAGATTAAAAAGCTGGCAAAATTAGGTATAATGGGGATGTCCATACCTGAAAAGTATGGTGGGGCAGAATTAGACAATGTTTCTCAGACAATAATAATGGAAGAGGTTAGCAGGGGCTGTAGTGCTACAGCTGTCTCTATGGGAGCCCACGCCTCCTTAGCCTGCCATCCATTGGTCAATTTTGGAACAGAAGACCAAAAAAAGAGATTTCTTCCAAAACTTGCTTCAGGAGAATATCTTGGAGCATTTGCACTTACAGAACCAAATGCAGGCTCTGATGCAGTAAATGTGCAGACAACTGCAGTCAAAGATAAGGATGAGTATATAATCAACGGAAATAAGATATTCATAACAAACGGTGGAACAGCAGACCTCATAAATATCGTAGCAACTACAGACAAAGGAAAAAGGCATCATGGTCTGGCAGTGTTCACATTGGAAACCAAGGATCTAAAAGGATTCGAACTAGGAAAGAAAGAAGACAAACTAGGATTAAGAGGCTCTAACACCCAAGAATTGGTGTTTAAGGACATGAGAGTCCCAAAAGAGAACATGGTTGGAGGGATAGAGGGAGAAGGTTTCAAGATCTCAATGAGTGTTTTCAATTCTGGACGTATAGGCATTGGAGTACAAGGTGTTGGTATTGCGCAAGCAGCCTTTGACGAAGCCCTGAAATACATCCAGGAAAGAGAACAATTCGGGAGAAAACTACACAAATTTCAGGCCTTGCAGTTTATGCTATCTGATATGGCTACCAGAATAGATGCTGCAAGGCTTTTATGCTATCGAGCAGCCCACGTAAAGGACCAGGGAAAAAGATACGTCAAAGAAGCAGCCATGGCAAAGCTATATGGTGCAGAGACTGCAATGGAGATCACAAGAAAAGCACTGCAGATTCATGGAGGGTATGGGTACACAAAAGACTATCCTTTGGAAAGGTTTTATAGGGATGCTAAAATCACAGAGATATACGAAGGAACATCAGAGATACAGAGATTAGTAATTGCAGCTGAATTATTGGGAAGGGGATTTTAGGTGGCATGGAGAATATTTAAGTCCAGACTAGAAAGATTAAAGGAGAAACAAAGGGGATTAAATGGGGATCTGGCAAGAGTTAGAGAGATATTAACTCAAACAGATGAACAGATTACTCAGTTTAATGGAAAACCAAAAGATCCAAAAATCATAAATTTACATTACCAGGTGGAGCAATACCGAGCATTAGAACAAAAATACCAAAAAGAATTTGACCATATTACTAATATGATAGAAAGATTGGAGAAGCAAGCAGCATGAACATAATAGTTTGTATAAAACAAGTACCTGATACAAATGAAGTAAAGATAGATCCAAAGACAGGAACCTTAAAGCGGGAGGGAGTACCCACAATAATGAATCCAGACGACAAGCACGCTTTGATAGAGGCAGTAAAAATAAAAAAGAAAACAAAAGCCCAGATAACAGTTCTTTCTATGGGTCCTCCTCAGGCAGAGGAAGCCCTGAGAGAAGCCCTCGCCCTTGGAGCAGACCAGGCCATCCTATTATGTGACAGGGCATTTGCGGGCTCTGACACATGGGCAACAGCCAACGCAATTGGTGGGGCGATAAAGACAATAGGAAACTATGACCTTTTGTTATTCGGAAGGCAGGCAATAGATGGAGATACAGCTCAGGTAGGCCCACAGGTTGCTGAACTACTGAACATACCCCAGATAACCTATGCACAAAAGATAGAAACTGAAAAAAACAAGGTCAAGGTAGAAAGGCAGATGGAAGACGGATATGAGATTATTGAATCAAACATTCCATGCCTCATAACATGCATCTCAGAGATCAACGAGACAGAATATCCTACATTAAAAGGGATAAGACAAGCGTACAAGAAGGAAGTGAAGGTATGGTCAGCAGACCAAGCTAAAGTAGACAAATCTAAAATCGGACTCCTGAACTCACCAACATCTGTAAAGAAATCCTTCACTCCTCCGGCAAAAGGCCAAGGCCAAACCTTAAAAGGTTCAATAAAAGACATAGCAAAGGAAATAATTGATTTGCTTAAAGAAAGAGAACTAACAGGTGGATTCTGATGCCAAAAGTAAGAATATCAATGAGCTGCCCGGAAACACAACTTAACCTAGGGGGCATTGTGTTGATAAAAGGGAATGATTTTGAAGAAATCCCAGACCTACCTGAAGTCCAGCAGGCTATTGACAATGGATATCTAGAGGTCCTGGAAGAAAAGAAAGAAGAAAAAAAGCAGGAAACAACAGAAGGGGCAGAAGTTTTGGTTTTTGCAGAGCAGAGAAACAACAAGATATCTAGAGTCGTCCTAGAATTATTAGGAAAAGCAAGGGAATTAGCAGAAAAGCTTAATGTAAAGACAACAGCCATATTACTAACAGATAAAAGCAACAATCTAAGCAAAGAACTCATATCTTATGGGGCAGACAAGGTGTATATAGCAGAATCACCTTTATTAAAAAACTACCAGACAGATCTATACACTAAAGTTATATCAGAGCATATCAAAGAGACTAAACCCCAAATTGTTCTATATGGGGCAACACACATAGGAAGAGACTTAGCTCCAAGATTAGCCCAAAGACTAAACACCGGACTGACAGCAGACTGCACAGGGCTAGACATAACAGAAGAGAACCTATTACTACAGACAAGACCTGCATTTGGAGGTAACCTTATGGCACAGATATTATGCCAAAAACACAAGCCTCAGATGTCAACAGTAAGGCCTGGAGTTATGAAGATGCAAGACAAGGACGAGGATCGAAAAGGAGAGATCATAAAACTCAATCCGGATATCAGCGAAAAAGACATGACCACTAGGATTATTGATATTATAAAGGAAACCAAGAAGAAAGTAAACCTAGAAGAGGCAGAAATCATAGTTTCAGGAGGTAGAGGCCTTGGAAAGAAAGAGAACTTCAAACTTATAGAGGATCTGGCAAAACTCCTCAATGCAGAAATAGGTTCTTCAAGAGCAGCTGTTGATTCAGGATGGGTGGAAAAAGACCATCAGGTAGGTCAGACAGGAAAGACCGTTAGGCCAAAACTATATCTATGCGCAGGAATATCCGGAGCCATACAGCATAAAGCAGGAATGCAATCCTCTGACACGATTATAGCTATAAACAAAGATCCAGACGCACCCATATTCCAGGTGGCAGACTTCTGCATAGTAGAGGATCTATTTAAGGTTCTGCCTGAGATGATTGAATCCTTAAAAGAAGGTTCTTGAGTGACAATGTTGCCAACTGAAGTCCAAGCAAAACACATCAATCTGCGAAAGTACTTGGTTGCATTATAAAAAAACAAATTCGCACGAAACGCAGCATTGTCAAGAGTGTTGACCACACCTTAAAACAATAAGTTTTTAACTATAAAACTATTTTTCTAAGCATATGAGACATCCAATACAATTGAGAGTAATCCCATTTTTATTGAAGAGAATATGGATAAAGAAGATAGAAGGTATGGAGAATATTCCTAAAGATGGAAGATTCATAGTTACCCCTAATCATCAGAGTTTTATTGATGATTGGCTTGTACCTAGTATAATAGCCCCATCCATAGGAAGAGGGATGCATATGTATGTGAACAGAGATTACTTCAAGAACCGATTATTCAGATTATACCTTAATCACGCCCAAAGCATACCTGTGGAGGCACATAAAAGTAAAGATAAAAAAGAAGTAAATGAGCGCGCATTCAGAACAGCAATCAAATATCTAAATAAGAAAGAACCCATGTGCATATATCCAGAAGGGCACAGGAGTCCTGATGGTAAGCTGCAGCAAGGAAGGTTAGGGGCAGCAAGACTTGCTATAGCTACCAAAGCACCAATACTTCCTGTAGGCATTGCTGGTTCAAGAGAAGTCATGGCTAAAGGAACTTCTTTTCCAAAATTTAAGAAAGTGATAAAAGTTAGGATAGGAAATCCAATACATCTAGATAGGCACTATGGAGAGGAAAATAAAAAGGTTTTAAAAGAAGCTACAACATTAATCATGAAAGAGATTGGCAAACTAGCCAACCTGGAGTACAAGTACTAAAATGGTGTATCCTATTGCAAAGATCGTTATTCCTGCGATGTTAAAGCCCCTGTTAGGTAAATGCACAGGCATAGAAAATATCCCTCTTGATGAAGGGGCAGTCCTTGCTGCAAACCACGCATCCTACTTGGACCATTTTGTGATTGGATGTAATCTGGCTACAAAGATAAATAAAAATGCACACTTTCTGGCAAAAAAAGAACATTTTGAATCATTCCTTCAACGAACATGGCACAACTACTTACAGGCAATCCCTATTGACAGGCAGTCTGGAGGTAAAGAAGCCTTAAAAAAGGCAATACAACACCTGCACAAAGGCAACTTGATAATGGTATATCCAGAAGGAACAAGAACATTAACCGGAAAGATGAACCGTGCGAAGACAGGGATTGCAAGATTAGCCCTAGCAGCCAAGGTCCCAGTAATCCCTATGGGGATAACAAACACATTCAAGATATTGCCTAAGGGGAAGAGGATCCCTAAATTCGGGTTAAAAGCAGACTTGAATATCGGCAAGCCTTTATACTTCAACCAATACTATGGAAGGGAAAATGATAAAAAGGCGCTTAGATTAGTGACTAATAAGGTGATGAAAGAGATTGCAGACCTATGCAATCAGAAATACGAGTTTGATTAAGATGAGAATCGCAACTATAGGTGCAGGAGGATGGGGAACGACCTTGGCTAATTTAGTAGCTGAAAAAGGCTTTGAGGTAACCATATGGGCATTTGAAAAAGATGTTGCTGATGATATTAACAATAATAATATGAATTCAAGATTTCTCCCAGATTCAAAACTTTCCAAGAACCTAAGATCGACCAACGATCTTAAAGAAGCAGTTTCAAATAAGGACATAATAATTACAGCAATACCTTCCCCTTTCCTTAGAGATATAGCCAAGAAGATGGCTGAACATATAGATAGGAATACAATAGTCATATCAGTTACTAAGGGTCTAGAGGAGGTAAATGGGAAATTCAAGAGGATGTCAGAAATATTGGAAGAGGAACTTAACGTAAAAGTGGTTGCCCTCTCCGGTCCAAATCATGCTGAAGAGGTAAGCAGGAAAGCACCTTCTGCAACAGTTATAGCTTCTGAACATCAAGACATCTTGCCAAAAGTGAAGAAAGTCCTGGAGACAGATTACTTTAAGGTTTACCCTCATGACGACCCAAGGGGGATTGAGATCTGCGGAGCAATAAAGAACATTACTGCGATAGCAGTTGGTGTTTGTGCAGGTCTAAATCTAGGAGATAATGCTAAAGCATCCATAATCACCCTTGGGTTGACAGAGATGTCAAGGGTTGGAAGGCATTTTGGAGCAAAACGAGCTACCTTCTATGGGCTGGCTGGAGTAGGTGACTTGGTTGCTACCTGTACCTCAGAATACTCCAGAAACAGGTTTGTAGGGATGAAACTTGTAGAAGGAAAGAGCTTTGATGAGATAAAGGAAGAGATGCACGGCATGGTGGCAGAAGGGATCAAGACTACAAAATCTGTATACTACTTGGCAAAGAAAGAGAAATTAGACCTTCCTCTGACAAACCAAGTATATAAAGTATTATATGAAAAGAAAGAATTAAAAAAAGCGATAAAGGATCTGATAACCCTTATCTAAGCTTAATGCCTTATTCTTCAGTAAAATCATCCACTGTCTCTTTAAACTCTGAATCGCTCTTTATCAGACCTCTGTTCTTTAGATATTCTTTTGCTAATATGAAGAAGAACAATCCAAGGCTTTTCTTTCCCTTGTTATTGCAGGGTATAACCAGATCTATATTGTTTGACTGATTGTTGGTATCACACAAAGCCATAATCGGGATGCCGACCTTATTACCATCCATTATTGCATTCCTGTCAGGCCACGAATCTGTAGCTAAAAGGATCTTAGATTCATAGTAGATATCCAAAGATGGATTAGTCAACATTCCAGGAGGATATCTTCCAGTAATGACCTTGATACCAGTTGCCTTTCCAAAAGCCTTTACTGACTTCCATGCGTTCTCCCTTCTGCTTACGATCAATATCTCTTCAGGAGCATATTGTGATAAGAAGCTTGCAGCTATCCTTATTCTTTCATCTATCTTACTAAGGTTTAGTATGCTCAATCCATCTGGTCTTGTCTTATAGATGAATTGCTCCATGTACTTTGTCTTGAACTTAGTACCTATATGTATCCCTGATTTCAGGTATTGATCCTGTGGAACTAAAAACTGTTGTTGTTCTGTCATTTTATCCTCCTTACCATACTATGCTTTTTTATAACCTCAGCATATATTTGTCTTAGCTATAGTCAACCAAGACCTTTGGTAATAAAGTATAGAAACACAGAGTTATTTAAAAAGTTAACTGAAAATCTCCACATCCTCATAGACAGGCCCTTTTGGGGTTAAAGTACTCTTGACCAACCTAAAATCCTTGATCTCTATCTCACCAATATCAACCTTAATCGATTGCAGATTCTTGGCAAATCCATCTCTGTCATTGACAGATTTAACCCTGGCTAATGTTATATGTGGATGAAAATTAAAGTCTTTCTTAAATCCAAACTCTTTCAAAACCTCTTCAACCCCATTTTGCAGCTCAATAACCTCTTCACTAGGTTTCGCCCCTACCCATACAACCCTTACATAATCTTCTTTAGGAAATACACCTATCTTATCCAAGCTCAAACTAAAAGGTTTAAATCTAACTTCTTTCAACCTATCAACTACGTCTTTAGCCTTATCCTCAGATACCTTGCCTAAAAACTTAAGGGTAAGGTGAAAACTGCTAGTTTTATTCAACCTAGCCAAAGAATCATCTATCCTATCCTGCAATCCAATTAATTCCTCCTTCAAATCACAAAAATCTATAGCTACAAACAATCTCATATAAGAAAGATATAGATTACCTTATATAAATATTGTCAAAAAAAGAAAAACAAAAAACAAAGAACTTACTCCTGTTTTTCAGGCTCTTCGCCAAAATCTTCAGAGTCTTCAGCTGCTGGTTCTTCTTGAGCAGGTTCTGCTTCAGGTGCAGCCTCTTCTGCAGGAGCTTCTTCAACTGGAGCACTACCTTCTCCAATAACCTCACCAAAGCCAACTCTTCTTAAGACTCTAGTTACTTTAACCTTAACTTCGTCTCCTTCCTTGGCATTTGGTACAAAGATGACAAAGCCGTCTTTCTTAGCTATCCCATCTCCTTTCTCTCCTACTGCTTCTATTTTTACGTCTATCTCATCCCCTACCTTAACTGGGGCTGTAAAACTTCTATTTGGTCTAAAATTTCCTTCCATATTTTACTTCACCTTATTTCTAATTATGTGCTCTCGCACGATCTTACACCGAAGTGTAATAATAGGTAAGAATAACTTACCATATTTAAATGTGATGGTTTTCTACTCCACAGACACCCATATCTCCATAACAGAATCCTCGCTGTCTACCTTAAACCTGTCATCATATACCTCAAGCCAGATATCCTTCTGTTTCAATCCGGTTTTAGGCATATCCTTCTCATATAACCTTTCATATGTCTTGGTAAGGTCCTCTACTTTTCCCTTATGCTCAAAAACAGCATACTTAGAAGCAGGAACTGTCTTTCCAACCATCCCTTCAGGTATATCCTCTAGGCTGGAAACCTCAACACAAGCCATTGATGTAAATGAACATTCTTGCTTGCTGATCTCCTTGCTCACACCATAGTATATCTCTCCAACACGGTTCTTGATCTCTCCTACCCTTTCCATAAAATCCCCCCAAAGCTTTGGGTGTGGATTATTATCAATACATTCCTGCACATTTGTCTTTATTTCAATCCCAACTACCTTAAACTCTCCTTTTTCCTTTATTTCCATTTTGGTACCTCCTGTTTGCATATAAAACTTAAGTTCTTCATATTAAATGTTTACTCCACTGTCCAAGATCTTGCTTCCATTGCTTTTTAGAACGTTCACTCCAAATATCAAATGCTTTTTTAATTTCAATATTTGCTTGATTAATAGATAAGTTGTTTATTTTTGCAAAGTGGTTTATCACTTTATTTATATCCAGTTTTCCTTCTTGGTGGAGAATATTTGCCATCCCCATATGTTTGCAATGATGGCACATATTACATAAAGCATGAAATCCTTTTAGACTCTGAAAATTTGATTCATCATCATACTCCCAAATTTCATGACATTCTAGTCTATTTGTTTTTTCCCCACATATGCTACAACTATATTTTGCGTTTGCATAGGCTTTGTACCTTATATCATCCCAAATTTTCTTTTTTCCATTTTCGATTAAAGCCCTTCTAAGGTTTTTATAAAAAGCTGTTTCTGGAACAAGTTCTATAGTAAGTTTATTTACGCTTCTTTCTATCATTTTGATCATCTCCTTTTTTTAATTGTTGATTTCTTTGGAGGGAACTAAAAGTTTTTTCTCCCAATCATAAATATTAGTATGATTAGTACCTAACAATTTAGCTATTTCTCTATGTTTCATACCTTGTTTTAGAAGATTCATTGCTTTAAGTTTAAATTCAGGAGAATACTTTCTTAATCCTTTTCTTTTATAATTTGCCAAACCTTTTTCAAGAGTATTCTTTTTTCTTCGTATAGTAAAATTAATGTAGTTTTTGTAAGTCAATAAAGACCAATAATCAGATGTGGTTAATACACCAACTCCATTTTTTCTTTGACTAAAGGTTGTTTTAATACCATATGTAGTACTCAACATAAATGAAATATCTTTTAAACCATTTGGATTCCCGGAACAAAGTACTAATTCTGTGTTTCTTTTTCTAGCTCTCACAGAGCCTTCTGAATCAGCAAATCCGCGAATAAAATAGGATTGTAACTGAATGGATGCTTCAATAATTTGTTTTGGAACTCTCCACTCTTTTGTGCTGTATGAATTAGAGTATCTGTTTAGATCTTTTACAATCAATTTTGAAACTTGTGAAACAACATGCTTAGATTTGGGATTTTTGCAGAATTTGTTTGGTTTAACAATCTTCGTTCTTATAGAGCATTTTGTCTCATAAACTTTTTCTAAACAATATTTAAAATACTCTGCAAAATCCCTATCACATACACCCAGACCTATACGATAACCTGTAGAAATCCAACCATCTCCACAAAGAGTTCCAAGGACGTATGCTTTTTCTCTCGTTAATTCTCTTGAACTTTCTGGAATCTGTTTGATTATTCTATAAACAAATGGTTTCTTATCCTCATATATCCATCCACCAATGGCTCCATTTGAAGAGTTTATGCCTTTTTTCTCTAGATGTTCTTTGATTCTAATAACTCCCCAACTTGTTTTTCTCCGTAAGTTCATAACTAGATTGTAGGTTTTAAGCGAATTAAGAGTATATTTCTTAGTTTTAGTAACTTTATTTATTAATTCCATTTTAAATCGCTCTCTCCCAAAAATAAAACTACATAAATTATTTTTAACAAATTAAAAATTATAATTTGATAGTTGAAAGTAATTAAAGCGATTTAAAATAGTAAATAAAAATAAAATAAATTAAATATCCTTTATTGCTTCGGTCGTAACAACGAAACCGGCTTCTCCGTCTGCTAAGGAAGGACTGTCAACGAGCTTTGCCACCCTTGTTCCTTTCTTGCCTTTCCTTAGATATATCCTAAATGCCGAATTATGGGCAACTATATGCCCTCCAATGGCTTCTGTAGGATCTCCAAAGAAGGTATCTGGCTTTGCCATAACCTGGTTTGTAACATATACACACAGGTTATTTGCGCTTGCCAGCTTTGACAATACATGCATATGCTTATTCAGCTTCTGCTGCCTGTCTGCTAATGTACCCCTCCCTACAAACTCTGCCCTGAAATGAGCAGTCAGGGAATCAACAATGACCAACATTACATTCAGGTTCTGTTTCTTGATCAGGTCCTCTACCTTCTCAGCCAATAACATCTGATGGTCAGAGTTATAGGCTCTTGCAACCTTGATATTTCTAAGAACCTCATTAGGGTCCAGGCCAGCTCCTTTTGCAAAATCCGTTATCCTCTCAGGCCTGAATGTATTTTCTGTATCTATAAATACAACTGTAGAATTCGGATCCATCTTTATAGTATTTACAGCCAGCTGGTGGGCCAGCTGAGTTTTGCTAGATCCATACTGTCCAAAACACTCTGTTATGCAACCAGTTTCAAAGCCACCTGCAAGTAAATTATCAAATGCCTTGCTTCCAGTTGATAGTTTTATCACCTTGCTCCTCTTCTCAAGCAGATCAATGCCTGATTCAAAACCCATTTCTAATGAAGCTCTGGCTCCTGCAATAACCTTCTTAGCTGCAGACTGAGCCATCCCAGTAGCATCTATTATCTCTCCAGGTGTTGCGACAGCAACAGCCATAAGGTCATTATAACCTACTGCCTGTAGTTTCTCTACAGTTGCAGGCCCTACACCTGGTAGGTCGTTCAGCGTTTTCTCCTCTTTCCCCTCTTCCTTTTTATTTTCAACAACAGCTTCTTGTCCCATATTTTCTTCTTCTTTTTGTTTTGTCATCATTATCACCTTACATAACTATTTCTTCTTCTATTTCCACTTTTTCAGAAGCTGAATCTTGTCCTTTTAGGACAAGATATTCATACGCTTTCTGCAAGACTAAAGAGGCCTTTGGCAGGTCATTAAGTCTCAAAGAATTAGTGGTTTGCCAATTTCCTTCTTTGTCTGTATATCTCCTGTCTATCTGAATAGTTCTGAATTCGACAGGCTCTCCGGTTTTCTTACTTTTGCCATTATTCTTCCATATTGTAGCACTTATGGCACCAGTGCTGAACTTTTTTTCTGGCATTTGTTTGCCAGCATCTTGCGTTTCCATTTAAAACACCTCTTGCTTTCGCGTTTTGTTTCAAACCCACCTTATTTAGGAAGAGCTAGGCTTCCGGTGGGCGAGGGAGTTGTCAGTGACAACTAAAGATAAGTAAGTAAGCTTTGTTTATATACCTTACGGGCACTTGGCAAGTGGCAAGTGCTCAGAGGATTTTAAGAGTAAAGAGCCTGAAACTATCAAATTTCAAGGAATTAGGGTTGGCAAGTGCCCTCTCAAACCAGCAACTTATAGACTATCAAGATCAGAACAATAAAAAACAAGATATTCTCAAAAAAACTGCCTACTTTTAAGAATCCCTTTACCTTTTTCCTGCTCAATGGGTAAAAAAGAGCAAGCCCTTTCTTACTAAACATATCCAATAATAGATGGATCAGATAACCAACTAAAACAGCAACTGCAATTAACCTAAGCTCAAAAACAAACAACACCAAGAACAAAGCAACAGGAAAATAAACAGTATGGAATATATTCCTATGCCCAAATAAAGCAGCTAAATAAGAAAAAGGCCTTAATTTCTTAAACACCTTGCTTGAACTTTCATCAATATCGGGGAATATAGAAAAGAACAACAAAACAACCATAAAGAGGATCTGTCTATCAACATTAAAAAGGTCAATCAGATACAATCCTGCTAAAAAACTAAAAGCGATGTGTGTTCTGAATAGCATCTTCAGATATCTTCAAAGCTTGGAAGCTTCTCACCTTGCTCATTCGTCTTCTCTGGTTCTGCCTTAGGGACATCTGCTTTCTGAACACCATCAGTTATCTCCTCTGCACTAGAACTTTCAACAACAGAATCTTCCTCAACCACAGGCTTCTCTTCTGTCTTTTGATCTTCAACTGGTTTTGCCTCACTCGGAGCTTCTGTTACTCCCTCAGCTTTAAGCCTTTTGATCTCTTCCTTAGGGTCAGCTTTCGGAAAAACAAGCCTAGAAACAAACTCCAGCCTATCAAATAATTCATTTTTGTTGGTCCTTCCAACAACCCTCACAATATTCCCTAGCAGCTCTGTTTTTACCTCTTCAAATCTTTCAGGATTGTCTTTGTACTCTAATATCTTGGAATGGTCCATCTCTAAAAGGTTCTCAGCCTGCTTTCTGAAAAATACCCCTCTTATAGTCTCTGAACCATCATCTATGATTGCATTTAAAACATATGAATAAGCGGGAGTGACTACATTATGTGCTTCACAGAAAAATCCTTCATCTCTTTGCCTCACCCTTTTGTTGCATTCAGGACATACTTCAAAGAACCTTGGCTCAAATACCTGCACTATAGTTCCTAAGATCTCAACATCATTATCATTTTCACTCAATTCCTCGATCTTCTTCCTGGTAGAAGAGGCTTGTTTAACCTCGCCTATTTTTTCTCCCTCAGGATTCAACTCCAGTTTACTCTTATCATTGAGATGTATCTCAAGTCTATTGTTATTTTCCTTTGTATAACCAGAAAGCACCTTTATTATATCTCCTTCCTTCAGGTCCTTGACCAGGTCTGTCTGGCCACCCCATAATACGATCCTTATGGTTCCAGTCTCATCTGCAACAACCAATGAAGCGACCTTGCCAGAACTTCCATCCTTCTTTTGGAACTCATTGACTGGAAATACCTGCTGCACCTTTCCTACTACCTCAACATCCCTCATCCCTGCCAGTATATTCTTTATCTGCAGTTTCCCATGCGGCTCTTCAAACAGTTTTATTCCAAGTTCATTAGCTATAATATGTGCAGCCCCTTCCTTAGAAACCAATCCCGAAAGCTGATCTGTCTTCTCCTTGATCTTAGAATTAATCTCCTCTTCAGACAATCCAGTCTCCTTTATCTTCTCAATGATCTGCTGTAGAGGAACCTTTATCATAGAATAAGAACTCATTTATCCTTGTTTAAAAAGTTTTATGTTATAGAATATATTGGTTTTATTGGTTATTAAACCATAGTAGGGAGGTTATTATCTGGGATTCAGCAGCAGGGATAGTCACCTCTTTTATTATACCTTCTGAACTCAGCCCTACATCATCCTTAGCAACAACTGTGAAATAATAAGAACCTCCTTGCTCTTCATCTATTTCTAGCTGCTCATAGTCTATTTCCCACCCATCCACCTTGAACTTATATACCTTACCCTTTACTATAGGTGTATTTCCAATCTCTGGCTTGTCAATTCTGGCAGGTTCAATCTCAGTAATAACACCAAGACCAGAAGGATTCTTCAAGATACCATAACTTTCTAAATAATCTCCTGTTGTCTCCATTATTATCTCTCCATTTACATCTCCACTGACCTTCTTCATCTCATCTATGCCCCTTGGTACTCCGGTTTTTGCTCCATACCCTTCTTCTATCTTCTTATAATATATCTCGTATTCCTTTACATCAGAAGCATCATTATTCCATACAAGATACCTTACATTATTGAATAATACTGCAGAACCATCGTCTTCTGTAAATATCTCTGTATCTGGAGGCGGAAACACATCAATAAACCTAATACCATATTTTACATTTAATGCCTCTTCTGAAAATGGACTTTTAAATGATTCATCCTTGATATCAACAATTAGGATATAATCCTTTCTATAAGCCCTGTTAACACCCTGCAAAAGTTCTTCCTCTTCCTCTTTTTCTAAAGCAAGTATATTATAGTGGTCTATTCCTTCTATTTCTTCATTTAATCTCCCAGAACAAGCCTGTAAGTCATCATCACTTGCTTCATTGCTTCCTTCGGCTATGCATTTCTTTATGTTCTCCTCTATTTCTACTGCCTTACTGGAATAATCTTCAAAACTCTCAATAAAATTATAGTTAACCTCTGCTCTAAATGGAGGAGAGATTGCATAAATACTGCTTATATCCTCACATCTCTTTTTATTCCATACACAATCAAGATCACAGGGATCAATATTGCAATATTCCTCTTTCTTATAACCCCCACATTCTGCCTGCTCTGGACATTCCACACATTCCAACATTTCTCCACCCATATAAAGAGGAACCCACTTTCCTTTAGAAAGACAATCTCGTTCTTCATCATCTTCTATGGTTGGCCAAATCCTTTCCCTATATAGGCTGGAGTATGCAGGAATCCTGATTTTTTGTGTAGGCCTCCCAATTATCTCCAAGCCGCCCTCAATATCATTAAAATCATAATCATAATTATCAGTGGGTATCAATAATGGAGTATATGCCAGAGTATATTCATTCAATCTATCATTTAAGAACAAAGCCATGTTCCCTACCAAACCCTTTTTTGTAGGATAACAATCATACTCTAATACTGATGATGCCATACCTCTATCAAAAATCCCTGACCAAAGGACAATATCCTGAAAAGGATAGGGCGCATTTCCACAATGGGTAGGATTGAAATACCCTCCTTTCTTACCAAAAGAGTAAACCGAATCATAGAATGAATATCTTGAAGCTTGGTCCATATAGAACAAAGCAGATTCCCCGCTTTGATATTTTCCTATCAGCTCTATCTGCTCTTCACCTATCTTCTTCTCATGGTTTGCCTTCTGAAAAGCCCCAGTAAGGGCATATATCAGGATAAAAGTTGTAAATATCAATATTGTAACCGACAAGAATATCCCTTTTTTTCCGAATCTTTTTTTCATTTCTCCATACTCAACCCAACAACATCCAAGAGGTCCTTGGTATTTATAAAGCATTTATTCTCATTTTCATTAACACTTTCTGGCCAAATAGTGTTCTTATCCTCTTTACACATTAATGTACCATATGAAGTTTCTACAGTTTCACATGTATTAGGGCAATGTGTTGGTCTCCTGCATTTACATATCTTTTGGCTTGTCCAATAGTTGTACGCTCCTATTTGTTGTGCACTCTTGGCGTTGTGATATGAGCCCCAATAAGTCCAAGTTTCTCCTTGGAAGTCTCTTATCTGTTCACCTGCTTTATTCTCATGAGATATATCATTTATTTTATCATAAATTGGATCTAAGAGATTGGATTTGCTATCATCTTCTTTTCCTTCTAATTCATTGCAATTTTTTATAATTGCAGCCGCAGATTGTATGTTGAATGCTTCTTTTGCTATGAAATATTTAGAATTTCTTTCTTTGCCGTCTTCACAATAGGTTATTCCACCTCTTACTTCAATCTTACAATAGCAATCCTTTATTTTGAAGTGAGTTATCTGGTTGTCAATTCCCCAAGCAACCCATGTTTCTCCGGCAAAGTTGTATAAAACCTGTCCTGCCTCCATATTGTCTATCATTGACTTTATGTCTACTTCATTCTCTACTAGCTCTACTTCTATTGTTCCCCCATTAAGCGAAGGAATCTCTACAATAGATAACACATCATCCTCAAAGAGAGGTTTTCCATAGAGGTCTATCTCATCACCATTTGGATAAACAACCCTAATAGCATAATTCTCTTTTAAGCTTATTAAATCAATTTGTCCATTCAGACCAATCTGCACCCTTACCTCTTCCCTTAACTCCTCTGAATTCTCTCCCAAAGCGACCAAGTCTGCAAATAACATCTTCTGGCCATCAACCTCTATAGGAGTTCTAAGGGTGGTAAGCAGATGATGATTTGAAGATATAGACACAGAATCACTGCTTATATCATAAACACCGAGCTCTCCAGCAAGACTGAATAGAATAAAGAATACTAACCCAACTATACAAAAAGCAATAAAAGCGACAAGTAATACAATAGGATCAAATAAAAACCCCTTATTGTTTTTCATTATTTTCAGCATTTTTTACCTGTTGGGTATTATTACAGTTATCTCGAGTGTTCCAGGAATTAACTCTTCGCCTTTTTTTATTAGAACCTTGAATACCTGATTTTTAGCCTGGTAACCTCCAACACCCTTGCTCCAGCCTGCTTTGTATCTGGGAATCCATTCGCGATATTTCTCTTTATTGTAATGAATTGGGTCATATTGCATTTCCCCCTCTTTAAGGATGATCTCTGCAGCTGCACGTTTATTTTCTTCTCCATAATGCATGACTCTGTTTAATGATTCTTCCATGGATCCACTTTCAAAATTCTCAAAGTCTAAAATACCAGGATATAGTCTATCAATCTCCTCATCATAAAACCATAATTCATTATCAGAGTATAGGATCCTGCTTAATATCGTTGCAATTTCTACATCAAACGTATCTATGTCTTTATCAACATGTACAATCAGGAACACAAATGAAGCAACAGCAATAACATAGAAAATAACCAGGATATGATAGATTACGTTAAGTCCTATAAAATCCCCTCTTTTATCTCTCAAAGACCTATTCATAGTATTTCTCTACCCCACTATATATCCCTTTATGCACTTTCTCGATTCCTTCCTTTAGTCTTTCAATCCTTTCACTATCTAGGTTTCCGACCTCTATTACAATGCCCATTTTATCATTATCAAGTATCTCTTCATACTCTTCCTTAGCATACTCTGGATTAACAGGAACTATGTTGCCTCCAAGGAATATTTTATCCAGGTGATCATCAGAAAGAAGTTCATTGAATATAAAACAAGCAAACTTCTTCCTTCCTTCTATCAATTGATCGTCTCCTTCTTTTGAGAAATAGATCTTTATGTTATTGCCGGTAAGATAATCCTCAGCCTGTAAGCTTATAACTACATCACTATCATGTATCAAACCCTTTACATCCGTAGAGCTCTTTCTCTCGCGGTCTTCTGTAGAATCTATGTCCTTTATTGTAGTCTCTCGGTTGTCAAATCTATAATAAAGAGAACGCCCTATAGAGCCAAGAGCTTCGGATATATCCTCCCTTTCATCCAATGAAAAATCAATCAAAAAGGACATCTGTTTCCAACCGGGATTCTGTGTATCAATATCAGGACACCCAATGAATTTTAGCTTATTTTTTACATCTTTTTTTATCTCAACAGTATCCAATGCCTTCTGAAAAACAATCTTATTGCTATTTTCTATCCCTTCCTTCTCCAAAGACATATCCAGATTAGTAGCATATGGGTGATAGGTGCTTACCGAACTGGACTCATCATCTATTTCCTCAATATCTGCTCTGTTTTCATCAAATTTTAGGTTATATTCATCAAGACCTTCTCTTTTATACTCATAATAAACCTCTCCAGGAGCAGAGTATACAGTATTCGCATCAAATGCAGCTTCTCCAGAGAAATAAAGCTTATCATAAAAAGTATCAGCAACAACAGAACGAACATAAACCCCCATTGCTATAATTGCACTAAAAGCAATGATCCATTTGATTATCACAAAATAACTCTCAATATCTCCTGCTGCCTTCTTGCTTGAAAATAACCCTCTTTTTTTCATACTGATTCAAAAGAATATTCACTTTTCCCCATATTTGCTGATCATCTGCTCTTTCCTATCATCCAATATAGTCTTTCCTCCACCTTCAGGATGTAATTCCGATGTTATAAAAATATAGTTTATACCATTGTCTACAATCTTTTCAACATATAGTTTTCTACTTCCTATGTCCCTATCCCAATAATAGTTATCGCACTGGCCATACAGATAAAAAAAGGAGTATCCGTTCCTAAAACCATAGGTAAATGATGCATAGCGATAGAGCCCATTTATCTTCTTGCCACCAAGATTTTTCCATATATGAACAGGATATTCATACATCTCCCCCAGACCCTTGTCCAGGAATGGTGCAATTATATAATCAACATCTTCAAGAGACCTGCATTCAATCAGTTCAACATTATAGTCTCCATTTTTCTTCATTAAGTCATCATTATTTGTAAACAAACAAATACAAGCACTATTCTCACATTTCGTGCCCTCTGTTCCATCCCTTCTGGTTGGTTTTCTTACTGCCTCATCTTCACACCTATCTGTTACTACACTATTATCCCAGCCCTTGTTAAACCCAACTATCACAAAATCAGAAGGAAGATAAAAAGGAAAATTCCTTTGGATATCAACTAAATTCCCCCTCTTAGAAAGGCCTTCAACAACATTCGCCAGAGCAATAAAGTTATTCTGGGCCATCTCCCTATTCTTCTCACCAAAATACATAACCCCAAAAGCAACAACAAACCCAAGGATTAAAAGAACAACCACTGCACCAAGGATATTTCCAACTAGAGCTACCCCCGGCATCGTAATTACCCTGCCTTTTTTATATAATCTCCCAAATACCATTATTTAACATATTTACACTTTTAGTTTATAACTTTTTTGATATTTAGCTAAGAATTCTCTTTTTATACAGGAAGATTGAGACTAATTCCTTACTATATTCCTTATCGTCTTCCTCACATTCTGTTTTCGTGCCCTTCAATACCCATCCAGATTCATAAGTAATGCAACATTCTTTGAACTTCCCCTTATATTCACTGGGAATATCCTTCTCCTTCAATACATAAAAACGATCCCCATCTGTATCCTCAGTATACTGGGCATATACTCCAGCATTTGGGGTATCAGGACAATTATCACAGTGATCAGGATAACCATCTTTATCTCTATCAGGCCAAGGCATTCCTTTCCCTTCTGCTTTTATCTGTTCAGCTTCGCAAGCATCAAGTTTTGTTTGCATGAATTTTGATGCGGTTTGTTCTGAAAAATTACCAGTTCCTCTGCCAAATATGAAACTTACTATTACAAAAGCCAATAATGCGATAGCAAAAGTAACAACCACCCACTGGGTATTTTCCATACCTTTTTTTGATTTCATCCTTTATCCTCCTTCTGTTATGCAGCATACCTCATTTTCCCCACATCCAGACAAAAAAACCCCCTCACCATAACATTCAGCAAGATTAACACATTTTCCTCCACCACTTTCGCAAGAAGTACTCTTTATGTAGGAACCGCTTCCTCTAGCTAGTATGATGCTGACTATAACCAGCGCAATTAAAGCTATTGTAAACACAATGATTGTATTAATTGCTAATCCTTTTTTTCTCATCCTAAAGAAACACAACATTGTCCAGGACTGACCTCTTTTCCATCTTCTTTTTTAATTAAATACCCTTCTCCTTCCTTAACAACCTCTTTACAGGGATAAGCAATCACAGTAATCTGTTTGCCATCTGGACACCCTTTCCCAAGATTATCCGACATACAAACGCCCCCTCTTGCACTACACGTAGACCCTTTTACAAAACTTACACTTCCCCCATAGAATATCCATATGACCACTATTAATACGATCAGTGCAATCGCTGCAATTACAATCATGTTCAAAGACAATCCTTGACCCTTTTTCATAATCACCACTTTAAACCTCAATAGCTACTGATTTATTTAAATCTTTTCAATCGTTTGGATTATTCGCATAACAACAGATGTCCTTTCCATTGTTTAATTCATATGAATCTGCATATGCATATAGGTTATCTATAAGATCTGTTTTTATAATATTCTTATTTATCTCATATTTACAGGCACGTATACGAGATGATTCACTTGCCCCCTTATATTCTCCATTAACTATGGTTCCTGTTGCAAAAGTAAGGTCATATTGATCCCAACTCCAACATGAATTTTTCACCATCTCCACTGTTAAGGAATCTTCTGGATCTATAGCATTTAAATTAAGAGAATAAGAAGTACTTATCTTCTTCTCTTTTTCTCTTTCCTCAACCACAGTTGTTGGCTTGACTGGGCATACGGCTGTCCCAGTCTCTTCCTCCTCGGGTTCTTCTACAGGATTTTTAGTGTAACAACATATCTCATTTTCTCCTACTTCAATTGAGGCTATATGATCATAGTCATTTTTTATGAATCCTGTTGCTTTTATTTTTCTCATTTCAAGCGTACAAGCATTTTCACGAAGCGATTCTGTGCTGCCTTTATATGTACCACTTAATATAGTTCCAGTCTTAAAGGTTAGATCATATTCCTGCCAGTTAACACACTTCTCTTGTACCTCTTCTTTAGATATTGTAACCTCTTCCTGTGCATAATAATCAGAAGAGTATCTAGTGCTTATCTTTTTCTCATTTTCTGCAATAAGCTTTTCCTTGTATTCAGGATACATTAAAGACTTGATGTCATCTGCAGTAAAAGCTTTCCGATTTTTATAGTAACAACATATATTCTTACCATCTCCCGATTGTTCTGCAGCAACACGATTATAATTATTATCCATAAAGCCTTGATTTTTGACAAATACGGCTTCCCTATTACACGCACTGCTGCGGTCTGTTAGCTTTTCTCCTCTATACCCCCCCTCTGATTCAACGCCAGTAACAAACGTTAGATCATATTTATACCACAAACCACATTTTTCCTTCACATATTCCTCTGAGACAGTGCTCCTGTCTTTAGCAGTAAAATCTGAGGAGTAGTATGTACTTATCTTCTCTTCTACAGGGCGTTTATACTCCCTAGAACCTATATCTACAACAAAGAAGCTGGACTTAGAATCAAAACGATCCCCAGAAATGCAGTCCTCCCTGGTATAATCAGTATCAACATAGAAGCAAGAGTCACCAGTAGGAAATGTAATGCATATGCCTTTATCATCTAGATTTCCATGGTAAAGGTTATCCACCCAGGAGGTATAGAAGATAGGATAGATCATTGCTCTTTGAGCTTCTGCAATCTTAAAGCACCCCTTCCTTGTTATTATAATCTCACTGTTTGCCTCTTTCCTGATAAGTTCATCTTTACATATCCTACTGTCACAAACCTTGTCCATATACAGCCCAGTATGACCATAATCCGATAACTCCCAATATAACTCGCTCCATAGTTTCTTATCAGCACCATCATTATAAATTGCTATATAATACCTTGTGCTATAGTAAAGGATACATGCACCAAAGTCTTCTTCATTCTCCTCGGTTATAGAAAGGCTGTCATCCATATAAAAATAACTTCTAGTAGTACGTGTACAGGGAGGATCAAAACTCTTCCATTCATTACCTTCACTGGTCCATAGTTTTGCAGAGTTACATAGACATTTCTTTGTAACAACAGTTACATCATTCTCACCCTTACAGAAAGGAGTTTTCAATTCCCCTTCTTCAATAACAAGAGAATCACAGTTATCTTTAAATTTTTTATACTCCTCTGGAAAACAAAGTTCACAATCATCACATAACTTACGTATCTCTCTGTTTCTCGCAGGATCAGGATTTTTGAAAAAAGAGGCTAAGGTCTCCTCATAATATTTCAAGGTGACGCCTGTTTCCTTGCACTTTCCCTTCAACCCCAACACTTCAAAGAATGTGTTTTCTGCTAAGTTTAATTGGGGCCACAAAGCAATAAAGATCACAGCTATCACCAATAGAATCCAAAACATCCTAGAAGTATAAAAAGGCACACCTCCTTTTCTATTATTGATTAATCCAATTTTATGATTCATATTGTTCCCTTAATTCTCCAACATAATCCATGTTACCAGCAGATCCCATATGCTGGGCAAGCTTTAAATAATCTTCTTTATCCTTGAACTCAATACTTTCTTCTGAAAAACATTTTTTAAACTCAATATACTTGTTAGCAGCATCACTTACCTTATCTTTATCCATCAATTCAGGTATATCCTTTTGATAATCCTCTAATCTTACCCCTGTCTCTCTGCACCTCTCGTTCCAACCAAACAATTCAGCAAGTATCTTTCCTCCAGAATCAAATTGCGGCCATATTACTAGGAATGCTAACACTAAGCAGACTACTGCAATAGTTGCAGATACTACAAAAAAAGGGACTCCTCCTTTCTTTTTCCTCATCATTTTACCAAATCTTTAAAAGTTCTTTGAAGCTTTCCACCATGCCTTGTTCTGATCTTGAGAGCATAATCAAACCAAAAAACATGACAGCAAGAGCAAATATCAATCCCTTTAACCACCATGGAACTCCACCTTTCTTATTCATAAATATCCTCATTTAAGATCACCTCTCATGGGTAAATTTTCACAACCCAGACTTTTCAATGCCATTTCATCATTAGGCACTAAAAATATGCTTGCATCCCAGTCAGCATCCCTATCACTTGCTGTTTTATATCCAACATATCCTCCAACTGCAACCCCTCCATAGCCTAAAACTAATAATGCCAAAGAACCGCCGCCTGTGAAAGGAGCAAGAACCAAAGCCCTAGCCGCACCAACTGCACCGAAGACTGTAGTAACCACCCATTTTGGCCAATACCCCCTTTTCATATAAACAAAAACAGTCACATAATCATGATCAGTGTCTATGGCATATCTCGAAGCTTCTGCACTCTTAGTGATATCATCCACAATACTTACTCTTTCTTTACCTTCAAAAGCAGCCTTTAGTTCATCCCTTTGCTTCTCAAATACTTCATAATCAGTGCTAAATCCCATCAAGTATTCTCTTATTTTAACATCCGTATCTCCCATTACATGTGTTACTCCAATATCCTCTAGGGTATTCTCGTTTTGAAAATTTACATATTCTCTGACTGAGATCTTCTGGCCTTTTTCCTCAAATATTATATAATGGCCATACCCGCAATGTACAGTTTCTCCTATATCTAAGGGAAACAAAGGGTCTCGACCTCTTCTCAAATCACTCCAATCATGAACCAAAGCCTTTGATGACTCCTTCAGTTCCTCTCCTTTCTTTACTTTTACCTTAATCTCTGGAAAGTTAAGTTTAGAAGGTACATCTAACCCCCTTATGTTAGCATTAACCTGATTCTTTACATTTTGTATCCTGATCTCTCTTATAGAACCCTCTTCCATTTTTCTGGTGAAATATGAGTATATCTGACTAAAAGATACAATGATAGCCACAAGCAGGATCAATCCAATCAAGTATGCAGAGGGCGAACCTCCCTTTTTGTTTCTTTTCATATTAGTTCACAATCCTAGAACAAATCGGAATCTTCATATCTTTACCATCCATTTGTACATCCATCTCTATATCAAAAGCCTTTTGTGCAGGAACCAACTGTATGCCTCCAATGCCGTTGCAGTTTTTACATTCCCTATATGCCTCAGAACCTGAATGCACAACCATATATATCCCTCCAACTCCGGCAGCTACCCCTATAACTCCACCAGCTGCAACGATCAAAGGAACACCAACTACTGCCCCAAATCCTGTAGATGTGAGCACAAGCCCTGTGACAATTGCAGCACCCCCTATTATCATATTTCTGACAAGTTTGCCTTTGCCCTCCATTTTGTACATCTGGATCATTATTGTGGTTTCAGGAACAACAGATAAGAATTCATTCCCCTTATCTATATTAGGTTTATTTTCCCCAACGTGAATCTCTTCTTTATAATCGATGGCCTCATCATTATATAGAAACTCCCAAATCTTCTTTCCATCCTCCATCTCTTCATTTTTTAGGTACTCTGTAACAGGCCCAATCCGATATTTATCGAAATTCTCCCTAGTCATAACATTTTTCCCATCCCTAACCTCAAAACCTTTGTTATACAACTCTATCATCTTCTTATCAAATTTGATAGTAGAGCAGATCATGCAATAACTCTCTCCACCATCATCCCAATTAGAAAAAGGATCTCTAGTCCCAGCACCAGCCATCTTCCAGCAGTCTACCATCTCATCTGCGATGATTTTATGTGCTTTTTTCTGGTTTATCTCTCCATTTTCAACAACATCCTTATACCTAATCTCCAGATTACCTAACTTATCTCTTCGGCAGTTGGAAAGAGAGGTTTGCTGATGCCCTCTCGTAAATAGATTATCCTCATCAGGTAATAGCTTAGATAATGAAGCTTTGTTTATATCAAACTCACATGCCCTTTTCCTTGCATCTTTGCTCACTAGGTTGGCATATATAGTAACAACGCCAGCTAAAGTAAGTGTACTTGCCACTAGGATTATGTAAAGGACCAAGGTTCCTGTCTCAATAGCACCTCTTTTCTTTTTCATGGTGATGGAAATAAATTAGGATAGATTACTGTAAACCACATAGTTAACAACAACAGAGCAACAATAAAAAATAACAGCATATAGCCCAATGTCTCTTTCTCAATCCCTTTTTTAAATAATTTCATATTCTCTAATCTAGGTAGTGTTCTATTTAAATCTTTTTATATATGGATCAACCAAACGTTCTATTAATAACCATAAGGCCTATCGTCTCATCCAATATAATCAATTTAGTGACCAAATACCCCAACAACACCAATAGCCCAGCTAAGAAACCCAACTTCATTATGGTCTGAGCCTGTAAAAACATTGACATAATTACTTTACACCAATAAGAACTATATTAAGGTTTTGAAAAAAATAAGAAAAAAAAAGGAACTCTATGTACAAGATCCATCGTTATTGCAAGTTTCTCCGTTCTCACAAGTTTCTCCTTGTGCACTGACACATTTACAACTGTCTACCTCCACTAATCCAGGGTCGCATATCTCACCCTCTGCCCCAACAGCTAACTTATTAAAATCTCCTGCCTTTTTTGTTGCTATGTCATCCTGTTCCTTAACTCCTGTTGTAAAAGTACCCATCCTTCCAGTAAATATCGCCCACAACACTATCAACACAATTAACACGATGGCAGCAATTATTATCGTATTCAAACTTAAACCTTGCCCTTTTTT
>JANQNH010000015.1 GCA_028279655.1 Candidatus Nanoarchaeia archaeon
CTAATAGCTAAATCATTATCGGCATGTATATCAGCACCATGCTCTATAAGCAACTTAACTGTATCAACATGACCCTTATAAGCAGCATACCTAATAGCAAAATCATTATCAGCATGTATATCAGCACCATGTTCTATGAGTAACTTGACTGTATCAACATGACCATTCGCAGCAGCATACCTAACAGCATAATCACTCCGTGCATGAATATCAGCACCATGCTTTATTAACAACTTGACTGTATCAACATGACCCTTATAAGCAGCATACCTAATAGCATAATCATTATCGGCATGTATATCAGCACCTGCTTTTATACTAAGCTTTATTAATTCTAACCAGTCTAGTTTTATTAAATCAGGTAACATATTATATCGCCTCCTTCCTCTTATTTAAGTATAATCGGTAAGCCAAGTGAGTATCTTTAATATTTTTATAACTAATACCGAGTTTTTTATTTGCTGCACAATTAATAAAACTTTCCGGCCCAGTAATAAAACAATAACCTATATATCTTTTAAATATATTTTCAAATTGATAACATTTATGGACACGATTATATCTCTTAGTATATTCTAAACATAATGCTTGGAAATGCTGAAATAACCACCTTAAGTTTATTTCAGATTTTCCGGCCCAAATAACACAAGGATGGTGCATATGAGTTGGTTTATATAATTGATTAATAAAATGATATTTAATATCTTGTTTATAAATAACAGTTGATATAATTTGAGCTGTTTCTAATACCATCTTTACTAATCGTCTGTTATCTAAATATTCAGCACATTTAGTTGGACATTCAGATGTTGCAAATATATTCATAACCGCGCTCCTGTTTAATTATATTATTAATAAACTCTCTTGCTTGTTCTTCTGTTTTAAACTTCCGATGATAAATATAACCACGCTCATTAGAAATGAGAGCGTGATAATAATTATCCATTCGGTATATTCTTTTTATTTGCTTAGCGGTATACATATTAATTCTCCGTGCCTGTGTTTTTAATTTCCCGGTCGATTTTTTCTTTTTTTAACTGCTCTACTCGCTTTCTCACTTCTTCTGGGTATTTAACAGTTTTCAGAATATCATAAAAGTATTTAACAATTTGTTTATAATCATTATGGCCAAACATTTTAATACCTCCTGTTATTATTATTTTTTAAGTTTAAGAGTAGCGTGATTATCATTAATATGATTTAACCAACAAGTAATAACAAATAAATATTCCCGCCCGGAATAATTTAAAACATATACCTTGTCATATTCTTTATTATACCTAATTCTAACAGTTATTTTATTAATCCGTCCGGTATTTAACTCGTGATATGTTTCAACTACAGTTCCCTTTTTTATATCTATTTCTTTTAAAGGTCGTATACCTCTTTGACGCATTCTATATAAAGCATGGTTACTATATCTTAGTTTAACAATACCTATATCAATATCTTTTAATTCTGGGTAATATTTAATATTCCTACATTCCATAACATACCTCTCTGTTTTTTTTTATTTAGTTAAATAGTTAACTGTTATATCATTTATACATGCACCGTGAAACTTGTTTAATAGATAGGTCTTTGCTTCTTCTTCGGACCAAAATTGTTTTATATCAAGCAACCCCTGATGATTTGTGTATACTACTGAGTACATGATAAAACCGTCTATATTCATTTCAATTACTTCTAACATATTTAACTCCTCTTGCTTATATTTACTATTCGGCCAATAATATAAAAAGCATTAGGTCTTTTTTATAACAGAGTAATAATATTAAGATAAAACTTATTAAGGCTCTAAGAGCGATTCTAAGGGCCGGTATTTTTACTTATACTATGGTATTAGGTAAGGCAATAAAATGCATTAGGAAGGCAATTAGACTGTATAATTATTAAACAACCAGACAAATGCAGGTGTGTGCTAGTTAATAGGGGTTAAAGTAAGAGGCTAAGAGCAAAAGGCTAAGAGTGAGCCTCCCTCACCACCAGACACCTGGAGATTTCGCCACGTAGAGCAACTAGTAGAGGGGCAAGTGGGGAAAGGGGGATACCGGTAATAATAATTTACTCTTCCACAGTTTCGGGATTTATAAGGGGCCGATATTAAAGCATTATTATTTAGGGAATTAGGATACATCATTACACAAAGGACTTGACAAGATAGACGAGGAGGAGGGTTGCGTATTCCGGGCCGTAGCCCCGGTCAGGGGGTATATATAGGTAAGAAGCTTGTAAGGTATTAGAATGCATATATAAGCCCTTAACCAGGGCTTAATCCTCGGTATAATAGCCCAAGTAATCCTGAATAAGAATTACTCGGATATTAGTGCCTCGGATATTCTGTTATATATTATATGGGATAGATAAGTAAGCATTAAGGAATGTATCTGGGTGGTATATATAATAGATAGGTAAGAAGAGAAGGCTAACAGGTATACTATCTGGTATCTTAGCAAGTATACTAACAACTAGCTAGTATGTATAAAGCAGCTAGTATAATAACTGCCTTCTGCCCCCTAGCCCCCTTAGCCCCTTGCTAGTATTATAACATAAAACCTCCCACTTGTCAACCCCTCGTTTTTCACATTTATACATATTTTTTCTAAATAAGTGATATTATGATAATGTTTTTTTGCCCTTGACAAACCCTTTATAATTTGTTATAATAAAATAACGATAATGTTACCGGAAGGAAATATGCCCGCTCGTCCTATAAGAGACAGATTAATCCCCTACAAGATACTAGGTTATATCTTATATAGTCCCCAGGAGCATGTAGAGTGGCTTGAGAACGTTTCCGACGATGAGATAGTAGTGAGTACCGGAACATTAGCTAGGGCCCTTAGAATTCAAATTAGACGCCTCTGGGACGTATTTAGATGGTTAGAGTTCCAAAAGTTAGTAATTAAGGTTTCTCCGGGAGAGAAAAGAGGAATAGCTATCATTAAACTAAAACAACCAACAAATATAAAAGATTATGGTAAAAAAGATAAATAATAACCCAGTAAAAACTATTCAGACTGGTAAGACAAATAAACTAGCTAAGCAAGTTTTATTTGAGCCTACCCTTCCCCAACAGAAGATGAAAGCTAGATTCTGGACTAGATTCCAACCCGGCCCATTAACTGACCCTCATCATATCTCAGAAGAGGTAGTAGCAGAAGTCACCCAATCACCACAAATAAAAAAGTGGTGGGTAGTTCCTGGTTTTAAACATTGGTTCATGAATCATGAAGAAGAAAGAGAAAGATTACGATATTTATTTAGCAGAAGCCTAGATACGATGGAAGAGATATTATCTAATCCAGAATCAAATGCAAATGCTAGGGCTAATATTATTAAGCTTTTAGCCGAGATGAATGGTTATGTAGGTAAGCGGCCTGTTGATAGATTTGCTGATGATGCTATTAATAAGATGTCAGAAGACCAATTAAAAACTTTCTTGGAAAGAAAAGGGGTTACTATAACCCAGGAGCAAGTTATCGATGCCGGAGATAAAGACTCAGAAAAATAAAAAAGAGATACTAATTAAGGCCATACCTTCAGAGATAACTGTATTTGGACGGAAGCTAAAGGTTACGATTACGAATTTAAAAGGATTACACGGGGACTTTAACATTGATAAGAATTTAATCAGATTGCACCAGAATCAGACTGTAGAAGAAGCTAGAGCAACTTTATTTCATGAAGCCCTTCATGCAGCTTTTGCCTTATCTGGACACGGTGAGATGTTAAAAGATAACCAAGAGGAATCACTGATAAGAATGCTAGAGCATGCATTTTTTCATATTATAGATGTAAATAAATTAACAACAGGTATTGACAAATAGCCGCGAGCGTGTTATAATATGGTAATACAAAAACAAAGTCTTCCTCCCTTAAAGCTCGGAAAAGAGATAACTGTTCTTAATGAATCTCCTTCCGCTGCAGGAACTGCAGAGAGCAGATTAACTGTAGATGCCGACACTATTCTTGTGTCATTACAAGCTAGTGTAATTACTGGCACTTTAAAGGTTGAGATATTTACAGAGGGAACTGAAGGGGTTCAAGTTCGTACGATAAACTTCCCAGAGCTATCGGCCCCAACCTCAGAACTATTATTAAGAAAAGCTAGTGCCACTATGGAGAAAGTAGTAATAAAGACTACATACTCCGGTTCTTGTGATTATATTGTTCGAGTTAGGGGGACTAGCACAGGTGAAGCTAGTTTTAAAATATTAGGGGCCAATGACTTAACTACTAGTCAGACTGATGTTACAACAACAGCGGCTCCAATTGTATCGGCTGCTCTTACTGATAGAGCGACTATTGTGATTAAGAATTATAGTACGTCCGGGACGGTGTTTATAGGGGGAACAGCGGCAGAAGCAACCGTGGCCGATGGTTATCCTATCGGACCCCAAGAAGCCTTTGTGGTTGATTTACAGGCCGGACAGGAGATATACGGAATAGCGGACGCAGGTACTATAGACGTTAGATTAGCTGAGACGGGAGGGTAATCCGTGGCAGGCATACAGACAACTGGCCCGGCTAGTCCGAGTACGGTTAATATACAAGCTAAGCAGACATTAACAATAACAGGAGCAATTGTAGGAACTGCAGAAACTAGTATAGTTATTCCTCTTAATGTTAAATCGTTTAGAATAAAAACAAAGAAAGGTTCCGCCGCAGTGCTCACCATCGCGGCATCTGCGGGAGGAACCGCGTCCTCTATTACTAGTTGGGATATTGCAATGGGAAGTATTTATCAAGAAGAATTCTTAACAGGTACTTCTGCTTTAACTTTGTATATAAAGTCAAGTAAAGCTAGTACAGATGTACAGATATTATATTGGACATAAATATAAATATAAAGTTAGAAAGAACATAAAGTTGGGGAGCTTTATGTTTGTCAGGGGAGTTATTTAAATTTTAATCAGGAGTTTATAAATGAAAGACCAATTAATTTTTGATACCACAGATGCAGGTACTATTGCTGATTCCGATAAGGTATTAGCTGGTATTATATCGTCTGATGGTTCCACGTTAATTACCGACACATTAGTAGGTGCTAATCAAGGTCTTGACGTGTATGTAATCAATAGTGCTTTAGATGTTAATTTACAGGCAGGTGATGGAACTGATATCACTCAAACAGGCGGAGCTCTAGATGTTAACTTGGCTTCTGGTAGTATAACTATCAATGAAGAAGATATCTATGTGCATGGTTCTGCTTTTACTTCTGGAACTGACAAAGGTTCACTTGCTTTAGTAGTTAAGCAGAGTACTCTAGCTGCTGATGCTAACGTAGCAGATGGTGACTTTGCGGCGCTTAAAGTAGATGCTGATGGTGAATTATACGTGCATGACACTGACGCCCTTGCTAAGTTAACTGAGATTGATAATGTTCTTGATTCCATTGATTCAGCACTTGCTGGCACTCTTACTGTTCAAGCTACTGACCTCGACATCCGCTCTTTAGACCACACCTCTGGTGGTGCTAATGATTCTGTTAGATTAGGTGATGGTACTAATTTCTTAACCAGCACTACTGTAGGTGCAGATGTTGGATTAGATGTTAATATTATAAATGCAGATATTTCTGTTAATGATGCTGCCCTTGCTAATACTGCTCTCGCTAATACAGCCACCTCAGTTGGTGTTGCAGCTACTGACCTGCTTGGCACGGACCTTGCTAATAGAAAGTATGCATTTCTTTATAATAACTCTAACAGACGATTATTTGTAGGCGGTTCTGGTGTAACTACTGCTAATGGATTTCCAGTCTCTCCAGGTTCTTATCTTGAGCTTAGAGCTGGTGCTAGTATTGATTTACATGCTATCTCTCCAGTAGCTGGTAAAGAGATGAGAATCTTAGAACTTAGTTAATTTTAATCCCGGCCTTGACAGCCGGGTGCTTTTCTGTTATAATAAGATATACTAATACGGGAGGTAATATGTTAAGACCAGGTTCATTTGAAGAGAAAGATAAAGAAAGGCTAGTAGAATTCCTTAATTTTGTAGCTAAAAACGCAAAGTTTGAGATGCAAGTTCCTGATATAATAAAATTTTACGGATTATTAAACTGGGCACAGCAGGCATTACTTAAAAAAGTAAATGATAATATTTTAGAAGTAAAAGCTATTCATGAACCAGAACCAAAACCAGAGCCTAGAAAAGCTCGTGGTAGAAAAGCAGCGAGTAAGTAAGAATGTTTTTTGTTGACGGACCAGGAAGTACTAGTGCAATAACTGTTGGAACTTCTGTAGTAGAGGCGAAGATAGGAGCTAGTGCCTTAGAAGAGCGTAAGGTTCTTATTATTCAGCCATTAGGCGGGGATATTTATTGGTCATATAATTCTGGAGTAACAACGGCTACTGGCCATTTATTGTATGATGGTACATTGGTCTATATCCAGACTGGCCCCGACCTTCCTGTTTATTTAATTGCTGCTAGTAATACGAATGTTAGAATTAGTGAGGTATCTTAATGTTTGGTAGTTATATTGACCCCAAGAAAATAAAAATAGGTCCAGCAGGCATGAGTATGGACTTGAATCCTACCGTACTTGTAGATGACCCAGACATTAATATTGCTACTGTCAGTAATCCACATTCAGTTATTTATAGTTACACTGGTTCAGGAAAAATATATGGATTCAGTTTTGAATATAGCAATAGAAACTGTATGGCTAGATTAGTTATTGATGGGACAGAAATATTTGATATAGATTGCGGTATTTTAGGCAACATGTTAACTTCTAGTACTGCCTCTGAAATTGTTGCAGGATGGACCACGTTTGACCGTAATAATGATTTATTTCATTTTTGCACAACTAATCCATTCATTTTTAATACATCATTTTCTATAGAAGCTAGAGCTAATAATAATAACACAGGTCGGTATGTAGGTAGATATAAAGTAGAATATACACAGGAAAGTTAATGTTAATAGATTGGACATCATTTAAATCATTTATAACTAATAACCAAGCCTCTATCCAGGAGTCTCCAGAGTCTGATGATTTACACTTGCTCTTATCGGCACATGATAACACTTTAGTATATACTTGTAAATTACGTCTTAATTCTGAGAACCATACTGATTATATAAATAATTATCAAGCTAATGCGAATCAGCCATTAGATAAATTTAAATTCGAGAATGATAAATTAAAAGTAGTAACAGCAGCAGATGTTATTATTGAGGATGATAAGCTTCCAGTAAATATATATGGATGTCCTAATGTGGACGCTACTTTTAAGATTCTATATAGCGATACTGATATTACGATTCCAAGCGGATATACTAACCTATATCAATATAGCGGAGCTGGAGTATTCTATGGAGGGTCTTTTGATTTTAATTCTGATTATGTTAGAGTTAAGTTAGTTGTAGATGGAAATCAAGTATTTGCACTAACGCTAGACGAAGTAGAAGCTATCCAGTCTTTTAGCAGAGGAGGATGTAATGATTATGGAAGGCAAAATATTAACTTTGTAAGTAAGACTAGTGGAAATAAGTTTAATATTTATTTCCCGCACCCAATAAAGTATAATGCAAGTATATTAATACAGGCACAGAGAACTAGAGGTAGTAATAAAAAACAGACCCAACAGATAATATATTTAACAAAAGAGAGTTAACGTGAGAGTATCTTGGGAAGAGTTTAAAACTTTTATAGCAAAAGTATCTGTAACATACCATGAGAAGTTATTAGATGATAATAATCTTTTATTACAAGCTGTTGACGGTAATTCTAAGTTAGAACGTACTTGTAAGTTACGTGATGACACAGATGAGATGACTGAATATAATACTAGTTATAAGGCTAATGCAAATAAAGCAATTGGGGCTACAGAGGTTAGTGGTATCCAAGAACCAAAAGCATATCGTGCGCGACTAAAAGGTATTATAAGTGGGACTGCAATAAAAAATACAGTTACAAATTTAGATTATCAAATGGAACAGTTAGCCTGGTTGGGAAGTAATAAAGTAGGATATTTTGACGGTGTAGATTTTTATGCACAAGATGGAATTGTTGGAGATGCGGTAAGCTTTCAAGTGGTAGATAAAGACGGCCTTGTCTACCCGGCAGGCACTGTACTAGAAGAGTTCGCTTCTAATTGGAATATTGTTCCAGGAATAAAAGATACTATTAGGTTATTTAAATCTAAAATTTATCCAGGCTTTTATATTCGAGTAGTATATACTTCTGTAGGAACAGTTAATGATGTTAAATTCGTATGTAATCTGTTTCGATTTATAAAAACAGACGAGGATGCATAATTTTGGAAATCTTATTTACAACAACTGATTTTATTAGTAGTGAGTTAATTAGAGAAGTAACAGGAGAGCCAGTATCCCATTGCGCAATAAAATATAATGACTTTGTTATTCATTCTAATTTCAAAGGAGTGGTAATAGAGCCTTATTCTTATTTTTTAGAAAAGAACGAAATTAAAT
Organism: Candidatus Nanoarchaeia archaeon; assembly: GCA_028279655.1. Classification (GTDB taxonomy): domain Archaea; phylum Nanobdellota; class Nanobdellia; order Woesearchaeales; family JACPBV01; genus JAHWHQ01. Next base: position 8,446 of record JANQNH010000015.1, read on the forward strand.
ATAAAATAGATATACCTGATAATTTATCTAGATTAAAACATATAACAGACCTTTATTACGGTAAATTATATGATTTTGGAGCCTTATTTTATCTAGGCTTTCGTTTGATATTGCCAGATTTATTTCCTAAAAAGAATCTATGGCAAGCTACTGGAATGTTTTTATGTACAGAATTTATCACAGAATTTATTGATGAGAAAGAAGATAGCTTAATTACTCCTTATAAATTATACCTTCGCCTTAAAGAGGAAAACGAAAATGGCAGCAATTAGTAATCAAATCCTTCGTAAGTTAGCTCCTTCTGTAGGGGCATCTGAAACAGACCTACCTATTGCAGAATTCTCTTGTGACTTCGAGTCTGCTTTAAATTTTAGAGCAGATGTAGTATGTTCAAGCGTTACAGCGTTTACTGGTATTACAGTAAAACTGCAGCACCGAGCAGTAGAAGGAGCATATGCAAACTTATCGTCCGCAAACGGGTCAGTAGCAGTAACGGGAAATGGTACGTTTAGTATCGTACTACATGTACAGCGGGCAGCAGACCAAGCTGACCTTCCTCTCCGTAAACAGTGTAGATTAGTTGTGACTACTGGAGCAGGGGATGCTGTAACTTTTGATAATATCATTATCCAACAAAGATAAATTATATGGATAAATTACACGGACAGAAACAAATAGCAGCAGCTATAAAAGCATTAGAGCGTCAGCAATTAATGATGGCGTTTGATGCATTCCGTCCGGAAAGTAGACCAAATAAAAAACAAGAAGAAGTATTAAGAGATTTAGGAAAAATCCAATATAGATACGTAGTAGCAGGTAACCAATGCTTACCTGAAGGAACTTTAATTCCTACACCAACTGGACTTGTTGAAGTGCAAGATATTAGGCCTGGAGATGAGGTATACGACCAAGATGGTAAGATTATTAAAGTAGAAGCAAACTTTGATAACGGAGAGGCAGAGGTAGTAGAGCTTACTAACAGAGGGATAGTATGGGGAGAATCTACCTTAAATCATACATGGCTTACCTGTACTAGTTCTGACCGAATCTATACTGAACGAGAAATTACAGCCGAAGAATTTAAAAGAGATACGCAAGTTATTCGAACAGAGATAGCTCCTCCACTGGGAAGTGTTAATGAAGAACATGCATATATTATTGGGGCACTACTAGGAGATGGCTGCGGTACTGTACCTGGATTAGATATTATAAAAACTTGGAATAGAGAAAGTTTATTAAAATATCTCGCAGGACTAATTGATACTGATGGTTCTGTTTTTGTGGACAGCTGGGATAATTTAAATGTTAAAATAGGTATGCAAGCTCTTCCGGTAATAGAGTCAGTTAAATATGCAATGCTAGCTTTATGGCAGACTCCTGTATCTATTACTGTTGAAAAAAGAAAGAAATATGTAAATGGGCCGATATACAATATTGGAATTAGTTCTAATGCTTTTAGTAAGAGAATATTAAAAGAGCTATCTTGTTATCTTCAAGTAGAAAGAAAACAGTATAAATCTAGTTATGATAATCTAGAGAGTAAGAGGTCTCACTCCGGACGAGTAGGATTAAAGTTAGGTAAAACTAGGAAAGCTAGGGTATTTGATATTAGAGTGGCTTCAAAGAGAAGTTTATATTTAACTGCCACTGGATTAGTTACACATAACTCCGGCAAGTCTCAATTAGCCAGTCGCGAAGTAGCCTGGATATTAAATGATACACATCCCTATTGGGAGCGGCCAAGAGAGTGGAGAGACGAACCTTTACTTATTTTAGTAGCAGGTCAAGACTTAACAATGATAGCTACTGAACTGTGGCATAAGAAACTAGCTCCATTCTTAGACCAGTCGGAATGGAGACCAGAGAAGCAAGGTAACACTCTTAAGAAAGTTATAAATAAAAGAACTGGTGACCAGATTGTTTTTTTATCACATAGTGATGGTAGCGAAAAGAATCGTAAGCATATGCAGGGCTATACCGCTCACTATGTATGGTTGGATGAGATGCCTACTAATACAAGTATTCTAGAGGAACTACAGTTACGTGTTCAATCTAAGAAAGGGTATCTCCTTGCTACGTTTACTCCTAAGTTTAGAAATGATAAGATACGTAAAATAGTAGATGGAAGTAAAGAGCCATATGCTAAAAAGTATAAGATGTCAAAATTTGACAACCCTATATTCGCCCATGCATTCGAAGCAGAGATGGCCAGGTTAGCAGGCTTTAGCGAACAAGAACGTAATACTATCTTGTACGGGGAATGGTCTACTGGCGATAACGCTGTTTATACATTTGATTACGATAAGATGACTGTAGATAAATTACCGGACCATTATAATGCGGGATGGCGGCATGTAGAGAGCGTTGACCCTGCCTTACGTTCTAAGTGCGGATATACCTTATGGGCCGAAGACCCTAATACAGGTACGTGGTATCTGGTAAATGATGAATATGTAAAAGGGGATGCCACTTTAGACCCTGAGACTTTATTTGCAATTATTCAAAAACGCTCTAGTGGATATAATATTTGTAGACGAATATCAGATAGCATGGCCTACTACACATCAATAGCTGCTAAGCATGGGATTAACTATATAATTCCATACAGTAAGAATAATAGAAAAGAAGAGCTAATAAAAGGATTACAACTAGCTTTATCTTTGGGTAAGGTAAAAATCGGTAGGTGGTGCGGTAGTTTTATTGATGAGATTCAGTCCTGCCATTTTCAAGAGAGTACTGATAAAATAATAAATTCTTCTAGTTATCACACCTTAGACTGTGCCCAGTATTTCTGTGATAATGTACCGAAGTATGACCCCGCTAAGGCTGCTCTTCCTTGGCAAGTTATGCTCCAGCAATCTCACCAGAAGAGATTAGCAATGGAGTCTGAAGCGCAAAAGTTAAACCAACAAATCTCCCAAGGAAGAGGCAAGCGCGTAGTTAAGCCAATTCAGGCGTGGGGAAGAAGAGGTAAGTTCCGTGTACGATAAACTTTATATCTTGCTTAGCCTACTTATTTGTTCTCAAGTTATTTTTATTCCAATACTAGGATTATTATTTATTGGTATTCGTAAAGAACGAAAACACCAGCAAGCACTACTTATGGATTGTTTAAAAACATTACGAGTTATAGGTGTATCAAGGGGGAGACACTTACGATGAAGATTGATATTCAAGTAAAAGCAGAAATGCCTAAGCAATGTGACAAAGCATATAAATATAAAAGCTTATGCGAAAAAGTTGATGACTATATGTTAGTGTGTGAATCTGATGAAGACAGTGAGTATCATTGGAAATATTTAAAATACTTGCATAAGAAATTAAAGAATCTTCCAAAGTTACCAGAGCAGTATCATGAATTAGTAGGCAAGCTTGAATCATTTTTAAGCAAGCATAGTTATTATGATTCTGGAGAAGACTTAGCAGATTTAGAAGGTAAAGATATGTTCAAATATAGAGGGGAAGCGTAATGTCCAGATTAGTAATTTGGGACTCAGAACAAGCAAAAGCAAATTTATACACACGCTTAAAAGATGCTAAAGAAGACCGTAGGATGTTAGAGTTACGGTGGAATGATAATGAGAGAATTATCTTTAATACCTCAGGAGAAACCCAGTCTGCTAATGCTAGTTTTTCTTTAGAAGATACATACACTGGAATATCAGGAGTAGACCAGTCAGATAATAGCGTAGGTATTAATTATGCCTTTAAAAACTTTCGGTTTATCCACGCGCAGTTATCTGCTAACCCTCCTACTGTACTTCCTCGTCCTACTTCAAATGACCCTGAAGATAGAAGAAGGGCAGACGCTGCTGATAGGTTAATTAGATTTGCTCTTCGGGAATTCCGTATGCAAGAGATTGTAGATAAAACATCATTAAATACCTTATTATATGGGACGGGCTTTACTAAGTCCTTCTGGGATGTGACAAAAGGAGACCCTCTTGAGATGGATGAAGAAGGTAACTTTGTCATGGAAGGAGAGTTTAATATTAAAGTCCCTAATGTTTGGGACCTTTATATTGACCCAGATGCTAGTCGTTGGGAAGATGTTAATTATATTTTTGAGAGAATTATCGTACCTTGGGAAGAGGCGAAGTATAGATTTCCAGATAAGATTGAAGTACTTAAGAGATATCGAAAGCAGAGGCTAGAAGGAGAGCGAGACCACACTCAACCCTCTCAATCCCTGATAAAAAATTTAAAATATGATGTTGTAGAATTATACGAGTATTGGGAACGCGGCACCCCGATGAATGGGTTCCTAGGCCGACATTGTATTTGTAGCGCAGATGGAGATTTAATTACGGACCTTATGGAGAATCCTGAACAATATCAGGCACCTTCAAAATCAAAAGAGGACAAAAGAAAGAGACTACCAGTAGCAGTACTTCCTTATCAAATTTTTACAGATATTGATGTTCCTGGAACTGTTTGGGGAAAGTCATTTGTTGAATATACTACAGCACTGCAAGATAACTTAAACCGTATTGATAATGTTACATTAGAAAATATGCAAGCACATGGAGTGGCTAGACTGATATTACCAGAAGGGGCTGAGATTGCTGATGGTTCTATTACTAACTCTCCTTGGGACATTGTTAAAATTACTGGCTCACAACCATTTCACTTTGCTCAACCTATGCAACTTCCCCAAGTTATCCCAGACCTTATGGGTAGGTATAAATTAGGTATGGATGATATGGCAGGAGTTAACGAGGCGATGTTCGGCCAGCAATCTAGGGAAACATCAGGCTTTAGCATGCAATATGCTACAAATCAGGGTAACATGATACGTCGTAGGCTCTTTAATAAGTATGTACTGTTTGTTGAGGATATCTATAATAGCTATCTTAGGATTGTACAGAAGCACTGGCAAATACCCAGAACTATTAAAGTTTTAGGAAAAGAAAAGGCATTTGAGAGTACAGATATAAAAGGGGCAGATATTGATGGGGGTTACGATTTAATTGTGGAATACGGAGCAAGCTTATCTCTAGACCCCACTACCAGGAGAGAAGAGATTATTACTTTAATGCCCTTATTTGAAAAGGCAGGAGTCGAATCTAGACAGATTCTTCAAATGCTTAAACTTAATGAACTATCAGGTATGTATGATACCTTAGAACTAGCAAAAGATAGGCAGCGAGAAATATTCGAAGAAATGATAGCTAAGGGTATTTATATAGAGCCGGAAGAATTGCAAGACCATAAGAATATGCTCAAGTATGCTTATTATTATTTAATGACTACAGAGTTTAAATATCTAACTGAAGATGAAAAAGTCCTTATAAGAAAGCATGTTAGAGAAAGAGAGATGGTAAGTGCGCAGGGGGCAGGAGCTGCTGCTCTCGGAGGCATGGCTCCAGGTCCCGCTCCGGCAGGTCCCGGAGGCACCCCTCCACCCTTAGCTGGCGGGGCTGTACCTCCTCCTGCTGGCCTTATCGGCTTAGAATAAAAAAACTTTAATTTAGGGGTTGACAAACCTCTTCCTTTATGTTATAATAAAATATCGGACATAATTAATTAATACACTTATCCCCATCTATCTATCAGGTTAGAATAGACGGGACAGTCTAAGTTAGGAAACATACTAATATGTCTACAGAAAATAAGCAAGACCCTCAACAGTTATTTAATTCTTTATGGGAGGGTCGCGATGATAAGAATTCTCCTGAACCAGAAAGTTCGGAAATCGAACAAAGCGAAATCGAGCCAAGTGAAAACGATTCCACTATCTCCCCAATGGAAGCGTTTGAGCAGCTAGAGGACACTCCTGTTTCAGAGGATAATAAGTTAGCAGCAGACGAAAACTCGGAAGAAGAATCTAAAACTAGTTTACCATCTTCGGCCACAGAAACTCCAGACTCCGAAAAGGATATCGAAGAGTTTTTTGTTAAAGGCCCAAACGGACGTAAGCAGAAAGTAAAGATTGATTATTCTGACCGTAAGGCTATTAAAAAAGCCCACCAGTTAGCTGCAGGGATGAGAAAGTTTCAGGTCGAACGAGATGCTAAAAATAAGCTTATTAAACCTTTAGAAGATGCATTTAATCAACAAATAACTGAAGAAGTTATTACTGAGATTGTTTCTCTTAAGAAAGACTTTGATAGGCTTGAATCAGTATTCTCAGAGAAAGGCGCGAAAGGACTAGTTACCCTTTTAGGAGGCGGAGACGAAGCTTGGCAGAAAGCGGTAGAAGAAGAGTTAGAGCACCGTGAGTATGTTAATAATTTAACTGCAGAGGAAAAATACCAGCTAGAGATGAAGAAGGTAAGAGAAGAAGCGGATACTAAATTAGCTGCAGAAAAAAAACAAAGAGAGCAGTTCCAACAGCAAGTCGAAAGCGAAAGAGAACATGCTGAGCTTCGTGCCTTAGAAAGTAAACTACATCCCGCGTTTGAGCGATATCGCTTCGCCGGTAAACTTGGCGATACTGAAACCGAGAACCTCTATGATGAGGCTATTTGGGAGAAGGTTAAAAAGCGACTCGCAGAGTACGATGATAACATCGAACTAAATCAAGCAGTTATTGATAAACATTTCCGTGAGGTATCTAATAAGTTTCGTAAACATATTAAGACCCAAGCCGAGAAAAAGTTTAAAAAGACTGTGGAAAACAAGAAAGCTGAAACTGCCCAACGAGCACAAGTAGCTGCTAAGAAAGGGTTAAGTGGTAGTACACAGCAACGCAAGATTCTAGAAAGCCTAAAACAAGGCAATCTAGGAGATGCATTAGGGCTGTGGAATCAGTCTAAATAATTTTTATTAAGGATATAAGAAAATGGCTTTTCAAAATATAACAAATTTATCACTAGGTGATATTCTTCAGATTTATTACACTGACGGTATTCGTAATCAAATTTCTAGGGATTATCAAGATTGGGAATATATTAAAAGAGAAAAAGTTTCTGACCCTAAAGGTCGTCAAGTTAACTTTTACATCCAAACTTCTCTAGGGCCCGCTGCTATCCAGCGTCGTAATCCTGGTGTTGTTAATAATTTTCCAACTGCTCAAAGAGTTTCTAGTGCAGAGCACACTGCGCAAATCAAAGAAATCGCAGCTACTATCGAACTAGATTACAATCTTTGGAAGCGTGCCGAAATGTCTAAGGATGTTCGCTATGCAGAGCCTCTACGAATCGAAATGGATTCTAAACTAGATGCTCTTAAGCGTCAACTCTCTTTAGAGCTTCACTTAGACGGAACTGGCGTATTAGGACAGATTGATGATGGAGCTACTCCTGCTTCTGTTTCTAGTGGAGATTTAATTTTCCAATTAGAAGATGCTAACTCTGCACGTGGTCACGTAGGTGCTTTCCAGTTTGATGATATTCTAATCCTCCGTGAGCCAGACGGAACAGCCTCTGCTATTGACACGGACTTAGTAACTGAGCCTATTTACTGGAAGGTTATTGATAGAGATTTCGATAATGATACAGTAACTCTTCGTGGCCTTGATTCTAGTTTTGCAGAAGTAACAATTGCTAGTATCACTACTCAACCTGGTGCTGGTGAAGTATTTTATAAATTCGACCAACCTACTATTCCTGACTTAACTTCTATCTCTGACTACGGTACAGTTTCTGAAGTAATGCCTGGCTTTGAGTCATTAGCTGCAGATGATGGTAGAGTAGTTCATGGTCTTACTATGAGCGGCGCTACTAAAGGTAGTCGGCATGATGCTCAAGACACTCAACTAGATGTTACTCACCTTGAAGCTGTAATGAATAAAGTTAAAATCAATGTTGGACAATCTGCTTATTCTTGGAAAATGGGTATGCTAGCTCCTCAAGCATACAGTCAGTTTGTTAATGGACGTGAAACTGATAGACGTTTTAATAGCGTTGAGGACGTAACACGTGGTTGTCGTAAGTGGGTTTATCAACACCGTAATGATGCTATCGAGCTTTATAGTTCTGAATTTGCTAAGAAGAAACGATTCTATATAATGCCAGAAGCCCGTCAAGGACAAGGTAAAGTGTTCGAGTATCACGGAACAGACTTTATGCCTGTTAAAGCTCCTAACGGTTCTGAGTTCCATCTTAAAGCTAGCTCTTCTGGTGGATTCGAAAATACTATTGTTTCTTACATGGATTCTTACGGAACGCTTGTTTGTAGACATCCCGCGGCTGTAGCGGTAATAGAGAATTTTACTCTAGCCTAATTATAGAAACCTGGGCATGTTCTGAAACTGCCCGTTTACTCCTGTCCTACCTAGTAGGATTATGATTAAAACTATTTACCAAGGATTTTATTATGAAAGCTAAAAGAAAACTACCTGCAGGAAGATTAGAGATTGGACCTAGCAGAAGGGACCAAGCTGTCCTTAACGAAGGCGGCATACGCTGTGAATCAGTTCTTTATGATTTTGATGAAGACGGAGGAGCAGTAGGAACTATTAATTTTGGACGCAGACTTCCAGAAGGTGCTATTGTTGTTCGTATCTTCTCTGACGAAATAACAGCAGTAGCTGATGCAAATGATATTGATTTAAAAGCAGGTTCAGTGGATTTAATTACGGCAGTAGATTTAACTGCGGATGTAGGCTTGCAAAGTAGAGCACTAGCCGGCGCAGTGGATGCTATTAAGATTTCTTCTGAATCAGAATTAAAGATGGATATAAATACTACCGCAGCGACTGCTGGTAAAGTAAGATTTTTTGTTGAGTATCTTCTCCCGAACGATGCTTAACAATACCTCCCGAAGATGCTCGCCCGATATCTATTAGGGCGGGCGTCTATTTACTTGCTTAACTAGGTAGGATTTTTTTGTGGCAACGTCGTTAACTACAAACTTGAAACTTAGAATCAGTCCAGATTTAACTACTGATTCTAAATATAATCTACAGAGAATAGATTCCTTAGCAAGCTTGTACCAGGTCAACAGTAACGCAGTTGCTCGTATTAGGTCGCAGACAGATATTATACTACAGCCGCAAGACCCCGATATAGGAGGGACAGGAACCGGAGGTAGTATTAGCTTTGGTACTGATGACCAACCAGTTAGTACGATTAATTTTCGTGCTACTACTATAAGCTCGAATGCAGCAATTAGTTCTAGCGGAAATATATCAACAACCGGAAACTTAGTAATAAGTGATGGTACGTATAACATAAATGTTTCGGCCCCTACTTTATCAACTGATTATAGTTTAGTCCTTCCAACTACCGACGGAAGCGCAAATCAAGTACTCACTACAGACGGAAGTGGTAATCTTTCATGGTCAACAGTAGCGGGAGCAGGAGGTGGGGGACAGGAGCTATCTACCTCGTGGCTAGCAGCGGATGGAGCAACAAAAACCATCACGCACGGATTCGGGTCACAAAGTGTAATGGTACAGGTACTAGACACGCAAGATGATTATAAGACTGTAGAAGTTGATGTCGTGAGTAGGCCTACTGTAAATACAGTAATTTTAGAATCAAGTATAACCCCAGTTAATTGGCTGGTACTTTTAAAAGAAATTTAATTAGGAGATAGAGTAAATGAGTAAAAAGATTTATGGTGGATTATCGATACAAAACAGTCAAGAGATTGGTTTTTTTGATGGTGATAGTTCTAACTTCTTTGCACTAAAAGCCCCCACAACTCTTTCCGGAGATGCTACTTTAACCCTTCCAGATGGAGATTCTTCTGGAACACAGGCCCTTATTAGTAATGGTTCTGGGGTAATGTCTTGGTCTGACTTCCTTGATACATCCTTAACTGACGGACAGGTTTACATAGGTAACGGCTCTAATGTTGCTACTGCGGTTACTCCTTCAGGTGACGTAACTATTAGTAACGCAGGTGTCATGGCGATTGCTTCTGATGTTATCGTCGATGCCGATGTTAAATCTGATGCAGCTATTACCCTTTCTAAACTAGCAGCTGTAACAGGTAATCGAGCTTTAATTTCAGATGCTTCTGGAGTAATTAGCGTTTCGGATGTTACCGATACTGAGATTAGCTATCTTGATGGTGTCTCGTCTGCTATCCAGACGCAAATAGATGGAAAGGCAGGAACAGCTCTTGACAATCTAACACTTGCTTCACTTGCTGCTGAAGATATCCTTTTAGGTAACGATGGCTCCTCTCTTAAAAGATTAGGCGTTGGCTCTAATGGACAGGTTTTAAAAGTTGTCGCAGGCGTAGTAGCGTGGGCAGATGATGCTGGTTCTTCTAGCTTTACTGATGACTGGGAGACTGCAGACGGTACAAGCTTTGCCGTTACACACAGTTTAGGTAGTAAAGATGTTATTGTTCAAATATATGATAAAGCAGATGATTCTTCTATTGAAGTAGACTCTGTTGTAAGAACAGATACAAATACAGTTACTTTCGGTTCAAGCGTAGCACCAGGTGCTTCGGGTTGGAGAGTTTTAATTCTAGCTGTATAATAAGCTAAATAAGCTCCCGGCTATCAAGGCTGGGGGTTTATAGATTGAATAACTTGGAGCTTACTTAATATGAAAAAATACGGTGCATGGTCCGAACAGGCTTCTACAAAGTTCCGAACATCCTCAGATAATAAAGAATTAATCTTATATCCGCCGGCTACCCTTACTAATGCAAGCCTGGAATTAACCCTACCGGACGTGAGTGGGGGAACAGATACTCTAGTTTCAAGAATATCTACGGACACCCTTCAAAATAAGACTCTTACTAATCCAATAATTTCTACTATAATAAATACGGGAACGTTAACCTTACCAACGAGTACTGATACTCTAGTAGGAAGGGCGACTACAGATACGCTTACTAATAAAACTATTGACGGAGATAATAACACTATACAAGATTTAGCACTAGGTACTTTAAAAACCACTGCTAATCTTAATGTTTTCTTGCAAAGAGACGGTTCCGGCGATGTTATAGATTCAGCTAAAAGTGTTCCTTCTGGAGATATACTAGGAACTAGTGACTCTCAGGCAATAACAAATAAAACAATCGATGCAGATAGCAACACTATTACTAATATTGAGAATGCAGATATTAAAGCAGCAGCTGCAATTGCAGTAGATAAGCTCGCAGCGCTAACAGTAAACCGTGCCGTGCAGTCTAGTGCTACTGGATTTTTAGAAGTAAGTTCAGTTACTAATATAGAACTAGGATATTTAAGCGGCGTAACATCTTCTATCCAGTCCCAATTCGGAGGAAAGCAAGATGATGTTATCACTACTGAAGGGGATGTAATTGTTGGGGATGGTTCTGGAGACGCTGCTAGATTAGGTATTGGATTAAATGGCCAAGTGTTAACTAGTAACGGCACTACCGCAAGTTGGCAAAGTGTAGCAGGTACAGGAGATGTAACAGCCGCTGCTAACTTAACAGACCATACAATTATCCGCGGAGATGGCGGAGTTAAAGGTGTCCAAGATTCTGGTATTAGTATAGATGATTCTGATAATATAACTGGAGTAGTTGGATTAACAGCTAGTGGAACTATTACAGGCGATACGTTAAACGCTGACACTATCCAAGATGAAGCAGGAACTGGTGCTCCTAGTTTTCCTAATCACTTTGAATTACCTAATCGCGTACATAATCCTGGTAACGCAAATTATACAGTAACTGATACAGATGGTTATGATACTATAACATTTGATACTACACTCACAGCAGATAGAACAGTAACTCTACCAACTGCTTCTGATAATACCGGGCGTCAACTTACTATAAAGAAGAACGACTCTAGTGAATATCGCGTATTAGTAACAGAAGAAGGAACTGATGCTATTGATGGATATAGTACAGTAGTAGTACCTCTTCAATATGATTTCATAACCATTCAAAGTAATGGTACGACTTGGCACATTATAAATAGAAAAGAAACAAGTGCTTGGAAGGCTTATACTCCTACTACTAACGGATTAGGAACTATTTCAGGAGTAAATTTGCGATGGAGAAGAGTTGGAGAGAATGCAGAAATTTCTGGATACTTTACTCCCGGAACAGCTACAAGCAGTGAAGCTCGTATAGGGTTGCCGTTTGATTTGACTTCAAATACTCCCGGTACAGATGATATATCAGTAGGGATGTTATATAAAGACGATAGCATTCAAACTAATTATACTCTGTTATGTGACTATGATGATACTTTTGTGACAATAGGACGACAGCGTTTTACAGCAGCGGATAATCCACTCTCTAGTAGAAACGGTAATTCAATCTTTGGCACAAGTGTTAGAACTTCTATTAGAGCTACAGTTCCAATACAAGAATGGACAGATACGGTATAATATGAAACATTTAATTAGTCTATTTATAATCCTTTTATCCTGTTGCGGACCTATATTTAGTCCAAAGAAGACTCAGGAGTTTAATAAGCTTCAGGCATTACAGAACAAATCAGAATTATATGTGAGTCTGATTAGTTCTCATCAAGATAAATACGGATTTATAATGACAGATAAATGTGATGCTTTGTTATTCAGCGGCCTTCTGTCTGCAGCACGTCCTGATTTAGATATAGAGATAACAGCAGCTAGAGGTAAGCATGACTTCTGGTATAGACGTCCCGGTCACGATTGCGGGCCGAAGTTTGGCAATAGTAATAGCACTATCTCCAGAGATATGATGATAGGTCTCTTGTGGCATTTATGGCGTAATAAAGACTTACAAACTGCTAATGAATTAATGTTAGGATTAAAAAAGAATTTATACTGGATGAAAGGACAGGGTAATGCAGGTACGTTACTTTGGACTCCCTCTCTTTTAAATACCTTAGCCCAGATAATTTTAGTATTAGGGGGGCCGGAATATCGAACAGAGTTATTACTTCCTGCTTCTTTTTCAAAGCTAGATGGATATCGCGCACACTTAGCGGTATGGCACCTTCATTTACGTGGGGAGATTTTTGGTAATATATCAGAAGACGACTTAAATGTTCTTAAATACCATGTAGAGAGAAATCCTAAAAACCCTTTATTCCAAGCAGCTTATCATAAATACACAGACGGCATACAAGATACTGCGATTCTTTTACTGTTAGATAGTAATGAGTGGCCCGCTAATAAGCTTCCAACCACGAAAGAACATTGTGAAGAGTGGCCTATTCAACGAGATTATACTGAAAAAGATTGGGGCCCATGTCCTGCGCATATTCCTTTTAAGGAGTATTCAGGGGCAGAGCTTATAACTATATATGAGCTTTTTATCAAGTAGTGAGGAGACGGTATGATGCAGATGAACCATGAGGAGTTGGCTAATCGACTAGAAAAACGACTAGATAATATTGAAACGAAGCTAGATAGATATTTAGAAAAGATGGCAGAGAATTCTACTGATGTTAATTGGGTTAAAGGATATATTAAAATAACATTAACTACTCTTACAGCAATGGCTGTAGGTGTAATTACTACTATTATTCACGTATTTTTTAAATAACGGAGACTACGAAATGGCTAAACGAGCAAACAAACTAAAAGATTTAAAGATGCCTAAGCGTCCTATGGCAGAAGAAGAAGTTGACATGGATTTAGAGCTAGAAGAGCTAGGCGCTGGAGAAGAACTGCCAGAAGAAGAAGGGCTAGAAGAAATGCCTGATATGGAAGAGGTGGCAGGTAATCTAGATGAATATTCGGACGATGAGTTATTAGACGAGATGAAAAAAAGAGGCTTAATGCCAGATGACGAGATGCCTGAAGAAGAAGATGAAGAAGGAGAGGGCGAAGAAGAGATGTTAGAGGAAGAGGAATTAATTTAATTTTCCTCTATTTAATAACTTATTTATTAGGGGAATATTTAAGCTATGACTCAGATAATTACTGTTGATGACTTAATCAGTGATGTTAGAAGTCTTCTTGATGAAGATAATAGGGAAAGTGTCAGGGACGATACTGATATTCTGCCAGCACTAAATCGTGCACAAAACTATGCAGCTAATATCTTATCTCGTCACTATGAATCCCCAATGCTTACAAAGCAAGATGTTAACACTATAAACAGTCAAATGGAATATAAAATTCCGGAAGATGCCTTTGAGCACCGTATTGAGAAAGTAGAAGTTAGATTAAATAATATCTATTATCCGATGAAGCGTATTGATTATCGAGACATTTCGCTATTCGAGAATAAATCTTCTACTAGTATTCCTTATTATTATGTGGTAATTGGAAATAGATATAGAATAATTCCTGCCAGTAATAGTGCTTATCCCTTACGCGTCTGGTATTTAAAAGACCCAATGCCTTTAGTTAAAGAACAGGGCCGTATTAATATTGTTAATACTGCGAATAACTATGTGATAGTAGATGAAGTTGGGTCGGACTTAACTACCGAATCTGACCAATTAAATTCTTACGTGAATATTATAGATGCTCAAACAGGAAGACGTAAAGCTAGTTTTCAAATAAAAAACATTAGTGGTAATCGCGTTAGCTTTAAGACCAGTCCAACTAGGTCTACAGTATTAAATTTATCAATAGATACAGACATGTCTAGTCTTTTAGAAAATGGTAGTAATAACGAAGGGCCGGATGTTAGTATAGAGGCGGACGATTATTTATGTATAATTCGCGGAGCCTGTATACCGTTCTTTAAGAAGCCCTTTTCAAACTTTCTTATTCAATATGCAGTAGCAGAAATTCGTAGAAAGTTAGGCGGCCCAGCAGATTTAGAACAACGTATACTAAAAGATTTAGAAGAACAGGTAGAACGTAGCTGGGTAGGAAGAGAGCAATCTCTTCGAGTTAAGAAATCAAATGATGCTTGGGACTTACCTGTGCGTAGGTATTATGGAATTCGAAGCTAATAATCATAGGATAAATAAATGCCTAGATTGCAATATGTCACAGTCAGAGAAAGAGACCTCGGTGGAGGAATTGACCAACAGTCTGCAGAAAATCAACTTGCAGAAGGATACTGTGAAGACATCGAAAATGCTGACCCTAAAAGTACCGGCCAAGTTGCTAAACGAACCGGATATCAGGGCTATGCTGGTTACGTACCTGTCAGAGTTCAAGCAGTCGAATATAGTGGAACTACGATTAATTTTATACTAGCAGATAGTATTGAACTTCCGACCGGCCAATCCTCTCCTCTTATTGTTCAAGGTCAAACCAGCGAAGCTTCTGGAGACTTTGCTTCCGAAACTATTATCTATTTCGAAAACTTTACAGCAGATATTAGAAGAGTATTTGGAACTGGTTCGGGTTCAGTCTCACTCCCTCAGACTGAACACGATATATCAACTCCTTTAATGTTTATTGGAGTAGCTGCTTCTACTTCTGTGACTAATAATAGTAATGAACAGTTCTTTCCCGATGCTATAACTATAGATAAAACTACTTATGATGTAGATATTGATTATACAAATAATACTAGTGATTCTTTTGATGCTTTTATTTACGCAAAAGATAAATCAGCGGTAGCTGGTACTACATACGTACAGACAGGAAATACAGTAAATACAGGCAGTAATAGTTTTACTATAACAGCCGGTACACATGCTCTAGATAATAATAATATCATAGTTGAAGTGTATGAAGATACTGGTACTGAATATAAAAGAGTTCAAGCAGATGAGGTATACTTAAATGATAGCACAGGTGACATTCAAATCGATATTCAAAATAATACAAGTAGCAGCTTTACTGCTGTTTTTATTCTCACCGCTGCTCCTACTGCTAACTTTACTACAGGGTCTGTAGCCGCAGGAACTACCCGTTCAATAACTATCGATGCCTCAGGTACTGGTGGTAGTAATTTTGCTTTTGTTAGTTGTTATTTAGAACCTACCATAGGCGGAATCCTAGAACAGGTTATTCCAGATAGTATAGTTGCTGATGCTACAAATCAAACAATAACTATATCATTTACTAATAATAATTCTTCAGGTGCAAACTTTGAAATCTACTGGGACTTTGCCCAAGTGGTAACTAATAAACTATCAGTAACAGGAACTGCTAGTGCATCTTTTACGGACAGCTCTCCGCAATTAACTATTTGGGGATTATGTCACGAAGAGATATACGGAACTAGGGAAGCTAGAGAAGGTTGGGTAAATCATATAGATAGTTATAGAGCCCCTGGCGAGAGTAGATTAATCTGTGGGCTAGGCGGAAACTTATATGCTGCAAGGCTTAGGGCAGAAGTAGGAAATGACGCTACTTATTTAATGCCTCTTCATTATCCTTATATAAACGCACGAGTAGCCTCAGATACTATAATCGGACCTGCCTTTTACGACACAGGAGAGACTCCAGGACGTACTAGAGGATTTATTACTGGAGATGATGGAGGCTCTAACTTTTTTACTATCTCTAGTGTTAATTATAATAGTGGCACGGGATATACGGACTATGTACTAACTGTGCCGAATATGGTTATTAGTGGAACTTTATCTACTATTATTTCTACAACAGCTGGATTAGAGGATAGATTTACAACGCAACAATGTGGATATTCTATTCATAACGGAACCTTTGTTATAAAAGCTGTTAGCTCTGGAGTAGACACTTTAACTATTAGTGTTGAGAATACTAGTATTGATAGTGATGATTATGATGAAACGGACGTAGGCGGACTAGGCGGGGTGTTTACGGATAGAATGTCAATGACTGCTACCTCTCCTTTTCTTGCAGGTGATGATATAAATTCAGATATCTTTGATGATTCGACTGAATTTTCTTGTTTAAATAGTTCTGGAGTAATAACCTTAATAGATGGAGTAGTAGAAGTTGTAAGTATTCCAGGAGGGTTAAGGGTAGTAGCTTCTCGCACAAGTGACATTGTTCCTATTCGCGATGTTAATAATAGTGCTACTGTTACTAATCTAGTGCGCGGTGATATGGTACAAATAACTAATTTTGATAGACAGTTCAGAATTAAGAGTATTAACCAACTAAGCGATATTAGTATTAGTATTACAGGAGACGGTACAGATGCTACTGTCACTTTAGGCAGCGGAGATACCACAACTTTATTTATTGGTAAGAAGCTATTAATCTCTGGAACTTCTAATTATAACGGAGCTCAAGAAGTTACTGAAATCATTGATGCTACTAATTTTAAATTCTCATCTTCTAATACAACTACAGAAGCAGGCACAATAATCGGTAAGACTATTCAAATAGATGAAACAATTACGTACAGTGACACAACGGATTCTTCTGTGTCAGTTAACGTACACGCTAGGTGGATACCTGTAGAAAGCCCTACTGATTCCTATAATCTTACCCCTTCTACCAGAGTAAGTTATTTTGATTCACTTGGATATGATGCTCAGAATATTGTACGTTCTACTATGGTGCAAGATAATTTGTACTTGACTAATGATGCTGATGAAGTATTGAAGTTTGACGGTACTAATCTTTACAGGGCCGGGCTATTTAGATGGCAGCCTAATCTATTTGTAACTACAGATACTAGTCCCTCCGGTAAGATTAATATGGATAATCCCTCCGTAAGCTTTACTGCTATATCGAATAATCAATTTACAGTAGCAGCTGGAGATGAAAAAACATTTGCTGAAGGAGATAAAATCCAAACCAGTACAGATAATGAGATTTATACTATTATAAGCACGGATACGTCCGGGAAAATAATTGTTGATGGTACTATCTCAGGGGCCGCGTCTGGTACGGTAACTAAAATTAAAACATTTCTTTACTATTTTCGACTTAATGCAGTAGATGCAAACGAGAACGTAATAGCCAGTGCTATAGCAGGAAGTGAAGATTTTGCAGTACAACTAGGAGCAGATACTGCTGTTAATATAAAATTAGTAGGAATGCCAGCTTGGGACATATATGATTATGATAAGCTAGAGGTACAGATTTATAGGACTAAAGGAGATGAAGTAGCTCCGTATTACAGACTAACTACCCTAGCCATGTCCTTTAATAATGATGATGGGTATATTAGTTATACAGATACAGATTCGGATGAGGATTTAAGGGATTTAGATGAAGTCAATACAGCCCTAAAGGGGGCTGAACTCGGAACGGCGTGGGAACAACCGCTCCGTGCTAAATATTGCACGACTGCCGGTAATCGATTAATACTAGGAAATTTAAAAGATTACCCTACTCTAGATATCCGTGTTTTAAAGAATAGTGGCATATTAACTCAATCGGTGTTTACAAATGCAAGTAATAAGCTCTGGCGACTTAGAAAAGATAATACTGACACAGCAACTACAACAAACATGCTCAATAGAGCCAGTTATGAGTTTACCTCCGCTAACACTGTTAATGTTAGTGGTATTACTGGAACAGTGGGTACGAGCTTCTCGGTAAACGCAGTTGGACACGGTTTCACTACAGCAGGAGAATGGGTTTACTTATTTCATGATGCAATTACTGATGGCAATGATTTATCTTATTCTGGATGGTGGCAGATAACCTCAGTTACTAATGTTGATAATTTTGTAATTAATGCAGCAGAAGCAGGTTCTGGGGCTGCTAGTAACTTTCCAAATAAACTAGCATATGCAACAGCGCGAACTGATATTCCTGTATATATAGGAACAGACGGTAATTATGCTATGGCTAATGGAAATAGAGCAACTACCGTGCCTTATGAATTTCTAGCTATGAGAAGATTAGCCGACGCGGTAAATACTAGTATGCGAAAAGTAGATACTAGTATTTCCGGTTATTCTAATTTTTCTCCTTGGGTACTTGCGAGTGCAGGTAATGAATTTAATACCGGCCAGATAATTATTAAGCAGCCTAAAGTTTTCACTACTACGTTAGAAGTTGAAATACCTAGTCTTTCTGGAGACTTTGACGTGTTTATAAATAATATCAGAAGAAGTGGGTCAGCCCAAGTATCTGCCTTGACAAAAGTATATCCTTCTCGTATTATGGCAAGTTATCAGAATTATCCCGAAATATTTGATAATCCCACTGCAATAGTAGATTCTGAGTCAGATAGTGTAATTGATATTAACTCTGCGGACGGCCAAGAGATAACTGCGATTATACCTTTCTTCGGAGATGCGGCATTTGGCGCAGCTCAAAAGTCTGGCATTATAGTGGTATTTAAAACAAATAGTGTATATCTAGTAGATTTAGCGGCAAAAGCTGCAGGACAAAATGCGGTTCAGAGACTAGAGACGAGAGGTAAGGGATGTACGGCCCCTTATTCTGTGAGTGTAACTAGGGGCGGTATTATGTTTGCTAATGATACTGGTATATATAGACTAGGCCGGGACCTTCGAGTGGAATATATTGGCCGTAAATATGAAAGAATATTTAAAGAAGAAGTGGAAAGAGATTATCTTGAACTAGCTACAGGACATCACGATACAGAAGCTAATTCTTATAAACTTAGTTACCCTATATCAGAGGAAACAGAGAATAGCAAAGTAGCAGTATATAATCATACAAGGGAATACGAGGGACAAGGAGATGGTAGCTGGACTACATACACTAATCACCCTACCACAGGATGGGCTAATTTAGACGCTGATAGCTTTTTCTCATCTACTAATGGTAGAGTATTCAGTATAAGAAAGCTCGGCGATACGAGCGATTATAGGGACGATGATGTTGCTATCTCGATGGTAGTCATTACTAGAGCAATGGATGTATTAGAGTCTGCCAAGCGGAAGATATTTGGAAAGATAATTACTCATTACCGAACAGTAGCTAATTCTACAGGTACGGAATTAACTGCTGCTCTTGATTTAAAAACCTCCTTCCAAGACACTGATACCTTTAGTATTAATAAAGAGTTGGAAAGTACAGGAGTGGGAGATGAAGGCACTCAGAAGGTAGTTACTGTTGTGTCGGTTGTTAAAGAGAAGGTCGGAGTATATATCCAACTTAAATACACTAATGCAACTATTGATGAGCCAGTAGAAATAGCAGGGATTGATTTTAGAGTAGCAGCTAAATCAGAACATGGTATTACAGAAGCAGCAGAAACTACTGAGTGAAGTTAGTGTGTTATAAATTTAGTATTGACAAATACATATTATCTGTTATAATTAAAGCATTTGTTATTACTTGTTAGTGCAACCGGGCGGGGCTTTATTATTATACTATCTATTCATATATAAGGGGCGGAGATGCCACGCTTAAGACAGTTACTTAAAACACCAGGAGGACAGTTAGCAGAGACTAGTTCAGAAGAACTAGCTAAGCTTTCTGGTAGGTCACAGGCCCCTACAACTCCTTTAGAGACAGCTGTTATTGGAGGAGAGCCTCATACTAGTAAAATGGCAGGTACTCCAGCCCAGAAGGTATCTGCTCTAAGAACTGCTTTACAAGAAGAAGATGTACTAACAACCAGATTACGCAGAGAACAGGTTCGACGAAAAGCTACTGGAGAAGAAGCAAAGGCAATAGAACAAGCAGGAAGATTAGAGCAATTAGGAGATTTAGAGTCTAGAGTAGAGCAGTTAGCTGAGCAAGCCTTAGCAAGAGGAACAGAGCAACAACAGGCAGTAGAACTAGGAATTACAACTGAAGACGAAAAAGAGCGAGAGCTCTTAGAAAGAATAAGGGATAACCCTCAAGATAATGAAGCTATTGTTGAATATAATAGATTAATGGGCCGTACCACAGTAGCTTCGCAGTTGTCTGCCGAGGAGATATTAGGTAGGTTTGGAGATGAAGCAGGAGCAGTAGGAGGTGCGTTAGCTGAGTCCGTGCAAGATAAAATAACTTCCGGGGAATTAGATTTCAAGGATATGGGATTTACAAGTATAGATGAAGTAGCTGGACTATTAGGAACAGATGCTAAACAACTCTCTGGAATGTCAATCCAACAAATGCAAGACCAACTTAATGCACAGATAGCAGATGAGTATGATACAGTTGATACGCTAAACAGACAAGCTAATGACCCTGCTTTAGGGGCGGCAGAAAGAGCAGAAGCTCGTAAGACACTTAGAGAGATGGGAGCAGTCGGTATTCGCAGTATTGAAAGCGATATTGACAACTTAGCAGACGATATTGCAGAGGCCGAGACTGTTGAATTTATGGGCGAAGAAATGCAGATTGAGGAATTGTTAGACGATGATTACCTATCTGGGGTGGTAGGCAAATATATGACTGACAAGAACTTTGCCAAGCAGTTAAAAGAAGAAGAACCCCAATTAGTAGAGTTTATCGAGCGTCATAAAGGTGCACTAGCTGATGCGGCTAAAGATGTTGAAGCCGGTCTTCTTGAGTTCGCGGACCTTCAACAACGTAATCAGAACCTGGCTAAATCAAAAGTCGGAAAGCTATCTAATGATATAATGAAAGAAATGATACCAGGGTTCGGGGAGTTATCGGCCACTGAGTTTAAAGCTCCACCTGCTATCAAGATGCTTAAGAGTAATAAATATACTGCTCAAGAGAAGTCAGACTTCTATGATAGCATTAAGTTCCTTCACAAAGAGATGGGGCCGAAATATATTAGAGAGTTGAGTAATCTAGACCCTTCATCTATCCAGGGTCTAGGTTTACTTGACAAAGATTCTGATGCATTTAAACGCACAGAAAGTTATATGCTTGCTGCTAATAAAGTTAAGAACCTGCAATATGGAGACCCTGAAAACTTTGCTAAGACAATGGGGGCCGAGAATTATAATGACCTACAGCAAACTTTAGCAGAAGCAGAAAAGAAGCAACGGTCTGGGTTCTTTGGAGAGGAAGAGGGATTAGCAGACCTTCGTGGAATAATTCGTCCGGGAGAATCTATAGACGATAATATCTATCGACTAAAGAAAGCATATCTAAAAAAGGGCAAGAATAAGTATAGCTTACAAGACTTATTAAAAGCCCCTGCACCAGATGCTATAAATAAGTTTACGGACACAAAAAAATATACAACCAAAGCTAATCATTCTTATAATATTGTAGAGTCTGCCTTTAATAACGATGCTAGAATTGATATAGATGAGCTACGTAAGATAGGTGAAGATTCGAACCTTGATGATTTAAATACTATTTATAAAGATGACCTTGTTAAAAGTAAAGCTGATGATTCTTTTCAAGAAGAGATGATAAATATCGGCAGTGCGAAATTCGAACCGCGTGATATAGAGATACAAGGTATTACAGGATTTAATCCTGCTAGTTTACAAGATAAAACTTTCTGGGAAAATGAAACTAATTATAAAGAAATACTAAAATCTTCCGATAACTATATAAAGGCGCTTACTGCAGAAAGGGACTCTGCAAATAGTAGAGATGATAAATTAACAGTAGATGTTGTTAATAAACAGTTAGCGAGAGCAGAGAAGCAAAAAAGAGAGTTTCAAGATAGAAGAAACTTCCACGTACAAGCAACTGCTGCTCCTACACTTGCTCCAGAAAAGGAAAGGGAGAAATCACTTGAGGAAGATATTTTAAGTAAAGCTGCTGAAATAGAGAGACGATTTCGACCTGCTGCGGAGCGGCATATTCCCAGGCCTTTACGAGAACTAGGAGGCCCTGTTTCAGATGTTACAAAGGCAGCAACAAAAGAAATGGGTAAGGGCCTTAGTAAGTTAGGTAAAAAAACTTTAAGAGGGTCATTTAGATAATTATGTTTGAGTATATGTTTAAAGAATATATAGAAGACCGAGCTGGAGGATTATTAGTAACTCCAGAAGGGTTTGTAGTTTATACTCAACCCTCAACTAACTACCTCCTTATTCACCATATCTATGTAATACCTGAGTGGGAGAAAACTTGTGTAGCTTCCCATATGATTAATCAAGTGGCAGAGATAGCACGCGATAAGGGATGTGAATATATAGAAGGGTTTATAGAACAAGAATATAAACATCAACAGGCGTATTTATTATTTGATGATTTTAGAATAATTGACGAAGATAAACGCTGGGTTTATTTTAGAAAGAATTTATAAACAATGGCATTACTTGACAAAATAAAAGAACAATTAGGGGAAGCACCTCAGCCTACAGGAGGGGGACAAACTCAAACTGTTCGTGAATTATTACGAGCGAAGACAGGTAAGGCCGCGGTTCCAGGGGCCGCTCCAAGACAATCTGCTATTCAAGAAAAGATGGCAGAACGTCAGACGCAAGTAGGTATGGAACAGTTAGGGCTCAGAGGTCGTATTCAAGAGGAGCAATTAGGACAGCAAGAAACAGATATCACCCAAAGAGAGCAACAACAACAAGTACAAGCAGCTGAGCAATTTAAAGATATACAAGCTCAAATGCAGCGACAAACTACTCAACTCCTTCATCAATTTGAATCCGGTCAGAAATCCTTACAGTCAAATAAGGATATAGCAGATTTAGAACAATTAGGATTTCAAACAAGGTTACAAAATAAAGAATATATCCAACAGTTACAACAAGAAGGACAACGTGCTCGTCTTGATAATATGTTAGAATTTAAGAAACAAATGGCACGAAATATATTAAAAGACCAACAAGAATTATTTGTAAATCAGGCAGCTTTCGAAAGAATTACTGCAGCAAATGATATGGAATTTGCAGAAGAACTATCGCAAATGGACTTAGGCTATGCAATGCAGGTAGCAGATAATGCAATGAAGGCCGCAGGTCAAAGAGCAGTGTTTACAGGAGCTGCTACAGCAATAAGCGGAGGATTACAAGCAGCTGCTGCTTCTGGAGTATTTAATAGCAACAGTGCTGCAAGTCCCGGAGCTAGTGGAGCTGCTAATCCTACTCCAGTAGAACAACAAAGGCAAATGTCTTTAGAAAGCGAACATTTATCTGCTTCTGAGTTTGATGCATTTATGAGAGGACGTAAATAACATGGCAACTAATAGAGCTAAACAGTTAGAAAAACTTGCTATGTCTCTTCCACAGGCAAATCAACAAGCTGCTCAAGCTGCTCAACAAGCTCGTACAATTCAGTTACAAGAACAAGTTAAACGTATGCAACCTGCTGCTGCTCCGGGCGTAGCTCAACAACTAGGGGCCCAACAGGCTCAACAAGCTGGACAGATTCAACTACAAGCGGCCCAACAACAACAGCAGCAGGCTCAAGCTGTAGGACAAATGGGATTACAAAAGCGAGCTAGAGAGCAACGACAGAAAGGATTTGCTGCACAAATAGCAGTAAGTCAACAACAAAGGGATACGGCTAATAGATTAGCTAATATGGATATTGCTCTTAAGTCACAGTTATTAGATGACCAGTTAAATTTTAGAACAAATCAAGCAGGACAGACTTTATTGAATGAAAGACAACTTGCAGACTTTGCATTAACTAATGCTAGAAACGCAGAAGAATATGCTACATACGCTCAAGCAGCTCAACAAATGTATGAGAGAGAAATGCAAGTATATGAAACTGCTCAAAAGAAAATAATGCAAACGCTACAACAAGGACAAACAGCTGAAGGCAAAAAGCTTAATAATGAATTAAAGAGAAAATTATTACAACAAAAACAAGCACTAGAGTTAGAAATGCAAAAGAAACAAAATCAAGCTGCTAATCGCGCAGCAATGTTCCAGGCCGGAGGTACGATATTAGGTACTGTAGCCGGAGGAGCGATTGGTACTTTTATTGCCCCAGGAGTCGGAACAACGGCTGGGGCTTCTATCGGGGCGAGCGTGGGAGGTGGATTAGGAACAGCAGCAGGAGGAGCAACAAGCTAATGGCAGATAATAAAAAGAAAAAATTAACAGAACAGTTACGACAGTCTGAGGGATTATTAGAAACTAAGTATCCCAAGTATATCCCGAAAAGTTATTTTACAAAAGAGCAAGAAGAACAGCCTCCCTTAAGTAAGCCGACTCCTAGTATTAAAAAACAGTTAAGAAAACCAGAACCAGAAAGTATAACCCCTACTCCAGTAAAAATACCGGGGAAAGAAGAAGCTAAAGAACGACAAAAAGATAAACAAATCATTCCACCTTCTCCTCCTAAGATAAAGAAGCCTGAAGATTTTGATACCATGATAACTAAGATTGAGGCGCTTACTTCGGATTTAAGTGCTGAAGATAAAAAAGCATTTAATAAAAGAAAACAAGAAATTCAGATTG
Source organism: Candidatus Nanoarchaeia archaeon (assembly GCA_028279655.1). Taxonomy (GTDB): domain Archaea; phylum Nanobdellota; class Nanobdellia; order Woesearchaeales; family JACPBV01; genus JAHWHQ01. The sequence continues at coordinate 33,341 of JANQNH010000015.1, forward strand.
CTAGGGATAATGCAATTAAACAATATAAAGAAGATAAAGATATAAATAAATGGTTAGGTATTGCTGAAACCCTAGGACATGCTCTACTTCAATTAGGAGCAGGGGCTTATGGGATGAAACATGGAGTTGATATGTCCGGTCTTAAATTTAATAAGACTAATTGGGAAAAGCAAATAGACATGGCCAGAGAAGACCTGGATAGAAAATTACGTATAGCAAAAGAAGAAGAGCGCGGTGTTGAAAAAGAACAAGAGCAACTTACCCAGAAATTAAAAGAAGATACAGAATTTCGTAAACGTGCTATACTACAGAATTATATGGCACAACAACAAGCTTATAAACAACAAGTATTACAAGCACAAAGAGTGGCAGAGCAAATAAGAAAAGCTTCAGAAAAGAAAACCCCTGAAGAAAAAGCAAAAGATAAACACGCAGAAGCTGAATATAAAAATATGATACGTAAACAAGAAGCTAAGATTAAATTATTGGACAAAGCTCTAGCAGAAGCGGATGCGATAAAAGAAGGAGTTAAAGGAGCTAGTTTAGATAAGGTGGCAAAGGTCTTAGGAGGAGAAACGGGAGCACAATTTCGTAAGGATATTGAGACTCCAGTATCTATATTTGGTATGGAATTATGGAAATCTGCAGACGAAGAAGAGGCTCCTAAAGTAGTTCGGGGCTACCTACAACAAGCTAAAGCAGCTCTAGCTGAAATGAAGAAACGAGGACCAGAAGCAAAGCCTGAGGAAAAACAGGAAGAAAAAAACGAGAGGACGATAGTTAAGAAACAATATAGTAAAAGTCGTGATAAAACTAAAATCCTTTATTCAGATGGTTCAGTGGAGATGGAAGATGGCAAACATTGATGATTGGGAAGACTTACCAGTGGGCCAAGAAGACGACTGGGAAGACTTACCCGTAAAAGAAGAAAAAAGAAAAGAAGAAGAAGAGGAGCTAGTTGGAGAAATCACGGCCCAGGAACTTTCTGGTATTGCTACTAAACATAACCTATCTCCAGAGCAATTAAAAGAATTAGAATCTAATATTGCTTTCTTTGGTACGCAAGTAAAAGGTAAAGAACAGTCTTTATTAGAACAAGCTCCTGGATTTATAGCAGATGCCGTGGGACTGGGTATTCCTCAAAAATATATAATAGAAACTGCAGATACAGAAGAAATGAAAAACGCCTTAGATGATTTGAGGCAGCTGGCGGAGTCTCGTAAATCAGGACTCCGCACAGCAGCCGAAATCGGAACTGGCTTTTTAGTCCCCGGAGGAGCCGCAGTAAAGGCTGCTAAGTTAGGAGCTAAAGCAGCTAAAGCGGCCCAGACCGCAGCTCTAGTAGGAACTCCTGCAGTAGAGATGGCAGCTAGGGCAAAGCGTGGAGAAGAGTTAGAAGCTGCGGCAATAGGGGCAGCCGCTGGTGGGGTATTAGGAATTGCTGCTCCTAAAATAATAAAAGCAGCTAGTAAGCTTAAGTCTAAAAAGCTACAAGAATCTATCCAAAAACAACTAGACGAAATGCCAGCTGTTGAAGAGAAGCTTGACGCGCGTATGACAGAGTTAAAACCTAAATTAGATATTGAAAGAAAAGCTTTAAAGGGAGAGAGATTATCTCAAGAAGAAATGAAACAGTGGCTAGGGGAAGATATCATTAGTAAGCTTCCTAGACAAACTCCGGCAGAGATAGAAGAATTAGCAGAAGCTAAATTAATATCTGTATTTGAAGATTTTGAGAAATTTACTAAAAAAGAAATAAATCAATTAGAAAGAGAAGGCGAAGAATTTATGCTTCGTCAATATGATAGATTTATTAAAGATAAGTTAGCAGATGAAGCAATTGCTGCCGAATCTCTAAAAGGAAGACTAGTTCCTATTACCGGACTAAAAGCCCTTCTCCTTAAATTCAGTGATAATAAACCATTAGCTAAAATTATGGATGCTAGATTAGGTACTAACATCGAACGTACTCTAGATGATATGTCTAAGAAACATAATCTATACACAGTAGGACTTGGCGACAGCTTAGAAAATCTGCAGAAGCTAAGAGTCCTAACTCGTAAGAAGGGTGTAAATGAAGAAGAGCTATATAAAGCTCTAGACACCGGAGCGGCAAGTAAGATATCTCCTGAAATTTTATCTCAGTGGAAGCAGTTTTTTGAAGGGCAACGAAAGTTAGCAATAGAAATGGGAATGCCTATTCAGAAGCTAAAAAATTATGTTCCAAAAAGGCGACTCTCTCTTGCTAAATATTTGTCCGCTATTAAGCGGAAAGCAGAGGATATTGAAAAGCTACATGGACATAAGCTAAATGAACTGACTCCTGAGGACTTTGCTTTTTTAAAGAAGAAAAAAGAATTCCAACCTTTATTAAGTGAAGTTATATTTAATTCAGGAAAAAAGAGTATAGATGATGCTCTTACTTTTAACGAGGAATTTAATCGTATCATTCATAATCCAGGACATGTGCGCAGTAAGTTATCTATAGACGCATTCGCAACTAAGGCAAGGGAAGGAAAGATACCTGATTTTGTTTTAGATAAACAAGTAGGAAATTTAGCAAGTAAATGGCTACAGGGGACTTTCCGTACAGTAGCTTTGCGTGATGGTATTGAGGAGCTAAAACGTGCTAGTGGTATTGCGAAAAAAGCAGGCGACATGTTCACTGCTAAACATTTAAATGATTTAGTGGAAGATATTATAGGTAGCAGGTCTGATACTTTTGGTAAGGATTTAAAAGACTTAGGCAATAAAATAATTACCTTTGCACAGATTAAAGCAGATAAAGCTACTAATAAATTTAATAAAAAGGTGTGGGAAGGATTAGCTGATTCTCCTCTTATGATGAATATGATTATGCGACAGATTTATCCTAATTATCTAGGAATGAATCCTAAATCAGTCTTACAAAACTTAGCTTCTCCCGCAACCTTTATTGTTCCAGATATGGGAACTGGATATGGAGGAGCTAAGTACCTACAAGGTATGATAAAATTAGCAGCTACAAAAACTCAGGGACAGGAAATAAAACTCAGTTCAGAGATGGCTAGGAAGTTAGGACGTCCTATAGGCTCTACATATAAGACTCGTAATATGAATCTTATTCTACAAAATGAAGGCTTACTTCCCCAACAATGGACCGGAGAGATGGTAGATGCTCTTCAAGAAGGATTAAAAGCTGGAGGAATGGGAGATGCTACTAGAAAAGTATTAGATTGGCAAGCCAGTAAAGCTATGTATCTTTTCGAAAAGTCTGAGATAATTGCAAGGTCTAGTGCGTATTTTATGGGTAAACAAATTGGTACTGATATAATAAAAAACCCTGAATGGGCAAAAGGATTTATTAGTAAGATAGATAGTCCTAGTTATCAAAAAGCTTTATCTCGTGCTATAGAGAATAAAAACGAAGCTGGGGCGCAAAAGTTAATGATGGATTTTATTAATAGTAATAATATGTTTAATTATGACCGTATTAATATGTCAGCTTATGGTAGATATATGGGGCCTTTATTTTCTGTATTTAGTAAATGGCCTACTAGTATCGCCGGTAGGGTACTCTCAGATATCGAACGTAGAGGAGCTGTTAAAGGGGTCGCTAGAAACGCACGTACTCTTATGATGCCTTTTGCTGCCTTAGCTTTTGTAGATGCCCTTACTCAACAAGAAGATAGTGATTTGTACAATCGCGTAATAGGCCAGGGTGGATTACGCGCTTGGACAGCTGCAGATTCCTTGTCTCCTCTGTTCCAAGAGGGCATAGGAAAGACCCCAGCTGGACAGTCTTTGCAGGCATTTGTTGATGCGGCTACTAAAGATAGGGGTAGTTTTAGAAAAGCAATAAATGATACGTTTAATACATATATGCCAGGGTCTGGTTGGTTGCGTTTTATGGGAGAAGATGTTCCTATCTACCGAGGGAGGGCAAAGCCTGCCGGACCTAAGATAGAGCGTCGCTTAAAAGAAATGGAAAAGCTTATTAAATAACAAATAAGAGGTTTATTATGTCATCGTTTTTATTAGGATTTCTTGGGCCGGTAAAATCTATATTACTTGGCTTACTAAAAAGTTATATAGTTAAATTGGCAAGTAAGGAATTTGCTCATTGGGCATTCTTCCAGATTGCCGATGCTATTGTACAGAGCACAGAAACAAAGGAAGATGATAAATGGTTAGAAAAGATAAAAGAAACCGTCGAAAAGTAAAGACTGATAAAGAAAAGAAACAGTCTATGACGAAGCGGGTGCTTGCTCTTCTTCAGAAGGTTCCAGTTCCTCCAGCTTCTTCTCAATCTCTTCGGCAGAAAAGTGGAGAACTAGAAGCCTAGTTATTCTTTGGAGGGATTTAATTTCTTCTTGTAAGTCTTGTATTTCCTCAGCTAGCCTATTTGTTCGATAGGCTAGTTCTGATTTAATTCCGTTTATATCATTCATGTTATTTTTTCGCTGCTGTTTTACGTGTTGGCTTTTTGTTTTCAGTCTTATTATTTTGCTCATTTTCTATAATCTTTGTGTATAACAAATTTACTCCCTGTATTGCCCCTTGCAATAATTTTGTTTCATTTGTTTTGTTATTCATCTCCTGCGTCATCTCGTCTATTAATTGTTGTGCTAGTTCTTGTACTTCTATCATTGTTTACGTCTCCCGATTAATCTATTAAGTATAATTCGAAAATATGTCCAATCTCTTCTAAGTCTATCTTCTTGCTTGCTCTAATAATAAGAGCTATTCTATTTCCTTCTCCAGGTCTAACGACTGCGGTGACGGGCGTTATTATTGCCCCTGCCATAGCGAGGTCCGGATTATAACTTACGATAGCGTGATATTTACGAGGGCATACTGGTACATCTGGATATACAATAACTGTTTGGTTCGCATTAATAACCCCATTCATTATTTCTGTCTCATCTTTAAGATTAAACACTGCCCCGGCATTAACTAACATACACATCTTATCTCTTGGATGTATACGTACTTTGTTCGACATCTCACTGTTTAATGTAAACAGTCCAGTATTCCCCATTACTTTTACTAACGCACTATTCATTTATCACCTCCCGGTATCTTTCTATGCTTTTAGAAAACCGCTCCCCTAAAGACGGGGAACAGTCTAAAGTCGAACACATTTTAATTATAACAAATAAGAAGACTATTGTCAATACCCTCAGTATATATTTCTTCATTAGGAACCTTGAATAATCTTATTCTTTTTACGTTTAATCTTGCAACTATTTGATATCTTTACCCATTTCCCTCCCTTATCTAAAAGGACTAATCCTCCGTGTACTACATAATATTTATTATTTATTCGCAGTACCACTCGATTACAATAATATCCGATATAAATAGGTTGGCCTTGTTTTATTTTTCCGTCTTTTCCATCCTGACCATCTAGACCGTCTAGACCGTCTTTCCCGTTCTGGCCATCTTTCCCATCCTGTCCGTCCTGCCCATCTATACCATTTTTTCCGTCCTGCCCATTAATACCGTCATCTCCGTCTTTACCGTCTTTACCATCTACTCCAGCGCTACCATTCTTGCCATGATAAACAGTAGCTGTAGAGCCATCCGGGCACGAAATCTCTACTCCATCATCAAACTCAATTACGTTACAGGGCTCAGCTTGTTCCTCGTGAATCTCTGTACGATGAATCTTCTCTGTCTCCTGAATTCCACATCCACTACCTAATAACATAATACTAATACCTAACCTCTTCATAACACCTCCACAATATGATATTTGGGTTTATAATAATCAGAACCAGATTCATAACGAAGTGGCCCGTTCTTATATTTATGTGCATGTCCACAAAAGAAATATTTACAGTTATAGTTTTCTTGCATTACCTGTTTAATCTTTTCATTCCAACAATACAGATGAAATCCTGCTTGATGTTCAGGAATAGAGTTTACGACTGGAAAATGAGAAACAAAGCATACTCTCATTAAAGGTTGATAGATTCTATCTAGGGCTTGTAGTTGCGCTTCTAAAACGGCTTCTGCATTTTTTAGTAGCCAGGCATTAGTATTTCCCTCTATCCCTTTAGGGAGATATTTAGTATCATTTGTGGGGGGATTCATATTAGAATACCATCCCGTGTGTCCGCATAATATTATATTAGGAAATTCAGGATGCCGATATAAGCCTTCTTCATCTAAAAAATGAATATCATATGTCTTAAAGCTTTCTAGAATCATATTATAATTATCTTCAAAACTACGTAAGGAGGGAGATAATGTTCTTTTATTATACGTCCAGTAATCATGATTACCTAATACAGTAATAATTGGTTTATCTGGAAAGGTTTCACGCATAAGACATACTGTAGCATTTACTGACTTATAGCTATTACGCGTACCACAGTAGTCTCCGCAATGTAATAGTATATCAAATTCTTCTTCTTTTATCTTCTTAAACATTTTTCTAATAGCATTAGGTTTAGTTAATCCCCAGTGAGTATCGCTTGTTTGTAATATTTTCATTCTGCTATTACCTTTTCGATACTTGGAAACTGTTCTACTAATATAGCTTTAATTTGATTAGCAATATCTCTATGTTCTTTTTGGGTAGACTCGTGACATCTAGTATTTATATAATGAATCCACGAACGTACATTTCCTTTCATATACATCTTGGTTCCTGTATTAAGCGGAAGTAACATTCTCGCGCATTCTTTAGCTATTCCCCTACTTAGTGCTTCTTTATATAATCGGTAAGATTGATTAAAAACTTGAGTCTGTGCAAAATCAAACCATGATTTATCTTGTCTACTCATATTATCTATACTGTTTTGTCTATTTTTTAAATCCTGACTACGAGCGTCTGTTGGTATATATCCGAATTTGTTTTCGGAATAACGTTGACTGAATTCCTGAAAACAAAAACTCCGGTGTCTTATGATTTGTTGGGCAATTGCTCTTGTAGTTATAATCTCTACAGTCATGTCTGCCATTTCAAACACCGACCAGTGACCATGTAGGGCGCAGTAATTAAGGAGCTTTTGATAATTAGGATTCTCTTGCTTAGGGCTACTTACCCTCGCGCAATATGCCATAAGTCCTTCTGGGTTTTGTAACTCAGCAGGCAAGTGTTCTCCCACTGGTTTGGTTACCGAGATTAATCTAACTGTATTCTCTCGCATTTTTATTCTCTCCTGTAGTTTATTTAATTGGACAAGCTCCGCCTTCACATTCCTCTAATTCTATATCTTCTTCTTCTAGGTTTATATTTGTCAAGGGAGTTATTTTATCTTTCATTTTATTATATTCTTCCTCTGTTATCTCTTCATAAGGAGCCTGTGCAAACCCGTGGTCTTTATGTAAAAGAAAACTTACACTCTTAATATTATTATTATAATATTTTTTAAGCCACTTTTTTATCTCTGGTAATTCTTCTTTTTTATAATACACTGTACAACTAACTGCATTATCTGACCACTCTGTCTGAAGCCTTTTAACATATTCTAATTGTTTTATCGCAGAACAATCTTTAGCAAATACTGTATTAGTTGGATACTTACAAGGGAAACTAGCAACCATTAAGCCGTGGTCTTCTGTTCCATCAAAGTTTTGTACATACTCTAAAGGATAGTTATGTTTACGTAGTATAGGAATTAGCTCCGAACTACTAGCAATTCGTATTCTTCTAATAAAGAAAGGAGCGTATCCCGGATGAACTCCGGGAGTTACGCCGGCTAGGAGAGATAGAGTTCCACTCGGCTTTACGGTTGTAAGCTTTATGGACTCTGGCCAGTTTTTTTCTTTACTATATTCTTTATCAAATACACGAAGAGTCTTATACGTATCCTTTAACCACGAACGTTGCTCTTCTGTTGCTTGTAGATATCCAGTTACCCCTATGCCCATTCTCATATGCTTATGTACAATCTCTTCAGTTTCTTTATGATGACATTTAAGAGCTAGGCTATGTTTATTTATTCGGTATAAGTACTTTGCAACTTTAATTAATTCTTGTTCACTTTCTATATTAGGTAAGAATATTTCAGCGAGGCAGCATGTCTCATGATTAGCTAGAGGCTCCTCAGCACAGGGATTAAATCCGATTACATCCGGGTCAGGATATTCTACTTCTCCAACCCTTCCTATACTTCTAGCTAGCTTTAGATTAATCAGTCCATACGGTTCACCGTTCCCCTCATAACCTTGCCAGAATTGGTCAGGTAAGTTTTGTATATCATTACAGACTAAACTATTATTAGACATAGCACGCCAATTAGGAATGTTTCCTAAGTCCCACCTCTTGGCATTTAAAAATTGTAAATCATCCATATCTCCTATAGCAATCTGCGCAGAGCGTCTAACATTACCTGCCACTACAATACTACCTAGTATATTCATAATATCTAAGCAATCTATGGGGCGGACTTTTTTACCTGCTCGTCTATTAAGGACGTCAGAGATTTGACTAATACCGAGAGCGAGCGGCTCAGGTCCTGAGGCAGCGCCCCCGAAACCTTTGATTGGAACGCCCGCGCCTCTAACACACACTGTAGAGTAGCTAAATCCTTTTCCAGTAATGAAATGGGATTCAAGAGTTTTTTCGAGTAATCGGACCCATCCTTCTCTACTGTCTGGGATAATGAAGTCAGCGTCGTTCGTATCTTTTCTAATGATTCTAACACGTCTGGCTTTAGGTAGCTCATAGACATACTCCCGTTGAATGTTATATCCTACTCCGCTTCCTAGCATTAGAGCATCCATTGCCCACGCAAAGGGTCGGATAGGACTATCTACTACTACTGCCGCGCAATTCTGTAGGCTAAATAACCCTAACTTATTAACTGTAGAAGTTCCTAATTGCCACCAGAATCTACCAGCTACAGAGCCCTTCATGGCAAAGAATAAATCACGAAGCTCTTCTTGTTCTTGTTTAGTAAACTCTAATTTTAATTGAGTATTACAAGCAGCAATTATTCTTTCGCACGTATCTTTAAACTCCTCTTTCTTCTTTTTCTTTTTATTAAGAGGACGTGCATACGTTCGTTTGTATGTTATATATCCTATCTCGCCAAACGCTGGTTCTTTATCTTCCTGTTGAGCCAAATCCTTGTCCTCCTCTGTAAGATATATCTAAGCTTTCCACCTCTGTTATATTTACATGCGGTTGTGGTAGAATAATAAGTTGTCCAACCCTGTCTCCTTTCTTATATATCTTATCGGAATTTAGCATATTAAACTTTAATTTTATTTCGCCGCGATATCCAGAATCAATTACCCCTACAGAATTACATAGACTTAATCCGTATTTGTACACACTACTACGGGGAAATAACAATCCCACATATCCCTCCGGGATTGTTATAGCCAATCCTGTACTATATGTTATTTGTTTATTTTCATAATCAGCTTCTCTACTTATAGCTGTTAGGTCTAGTCCTGCATCTCCAGGATTAGCGTACTTAGGTATCACTGCTTCTGGGTGTAACTTTTTTGCTTTTATATCAATTATCATAATCTTACCAACTCCCTTTCATATTCCAACTTTTATGACCACTGCCTCCTAAAACCATGCGTTCCCAGTCGGCGTTTGCAAATTCTTCTACTGTCATTCCAACCTTTAGTGCTTCATCTTTATCGGGTGGAATATCTATTTCTTTAACCTTTCTTTCTATTTCTATTTCTATTTCAGTATTTTTATCTTTCCACTGATACACCATTACTACATCCTCCGGCCTTACATCCTGTTGCTTTTTTCTGCCCCGCTTCGTCCTCTTTGGTCCAGTTCTTGACATAAGCTACCTGCATCTCTTGAATTAATAATAAATCATAATCCTCAGTCTCTTCAATAACTATAGGGGAAGTCCCTGCTTTAAACATCACTTCATGTCCTGCCTTAATCCCTAGAGAACACTTAGTGCCTACCTCCTCCACAATTGCCTGTACCTCCGGTCCTTTTAAATCAGTACCTGGAAGGAGTTCTATTGATGACTTCTGTTTCTTAATCCTAATTAATAACTGTGGTCCTATCGGCTTTAACATGCTTACCTCCGTCGTGCTTTAGTTAAAAATTTATACGTATCTCTTTTCTTTATAGATTTTCTTTCTGTAATTTCTGTGCTGAGTTCTCTATGTTTCTCACTACCTGGTTTATGTTTTAATCTTTCTATTTCTAATTGATTAGCTTTCTTTAAATCCTCGATACCCTTACGTTTATGGCCATCAACAAATGTTCTACTGAGCTTTTCTGTGCGAACTTGAGGAGGAGTAACAAAGGCACGCTCAGCCATTCCCCCGCATTCTTCGCACTTTTGAATCGTATCTCTATCTTTATACTTTAGAAACTTAATAGTGATATGGTCACAGTCTTCACAGATATAATCGTAATTTGGCATTATCCCTCTTCCTCCCACGCTAAAGCAATCGGACACCAAGGAGCATGGTCTATACTGCCAGAAGCATACGCCCCACACTCACATTGCCATCCTTTGTTTTTAATAGTCTCTGCAATATTTTCCCATCTTGCTGCTTCACAAATACCTCGTTCTTCCGTATCTAATATAAGTTCGTTATTAGTATCTTTATCGGTATCTTTTTCTAAATCTTTAGAACAATTATTACATATATGAGAATAATAATCATTCCATGCTAACTGCGTAACGTGGATACGTCGTCTACATTTTTTACATCTACTCTTTAATAAGTTCATATTAAAACTCCCAGATAGTACAAAGGTCTATAATCTTCTCTCTAGGCACCTTATATCCCCCTGTTATCCATCCCTTATTTTTTATAAATATTAACTGATTCTTATTGATAACTTCATCTAATCTTTTTATTAACGCAGGTATATCTCTAAACTCGAACCATGTATTATGTCTTACAAAGTAATAACAGAAAATATCTACATTATCTTTATGAGCCCTCCATGGCCCTCCTGGCGTCTTTAAATGAACATCCGAATATCTTTCAAAGAAGAAATTAACAGTCTTATTTATATTATAAGTATCTGTTTTTAATTCTAATTTATGTTTATTACATTTTACTGTGAAGTCGTACTCCCTTCCTTCGTACACCTCCAGTCTTCTAGGATAATGTTCTAAGAATAATTCTTCCCCTCTAGAGCCTACTTCTAATTGGGCTTTAAAATCAAACATTAGAGTATCTTATTTTTAAAACGAGCTAGCATACGTGCCTCTAATTGGCGTACTCTTTCTCTACTAATACTATATCTATCTCCTAATTCTTGTAAAGTTAATGGGGCTTCGCTTAAATAACGTGATAGAATAATATCGATATCACGTTTTGAAGCTCCGCATTCTTTTAAGTCTTCACATATTTTTCTTTGTACATCAACTAGCATTGCGTTTATTTCTCCGCACCTTTCTTTCGGGTCTCCTATGTATTTAAGTGCATCATCTTCATAACTTACTGGATGATTATCTGTTTTATTTAACCAACGTATCATATAAGCTTTAATCCATGAGCCTGCATATGTTAAAAATTTTGTGTTACGAGAAGGGTCATATCCGTCCCAGGCTTTTATTAATCCTAATACTCCCTCTTGTATTAAATCTTCTGCATATTTACCTCGTCCGTATTTACCTGCTAACATTTTAATAAAGGGCATATGAACAATTATCATATTATTCCTTTCTTCTACCGACATGTCTTACTCCCTGTTATTATTATAAATACTGTTTTAATAACTTAACTGTTTTATCTAACTTATATTTCTTAGCATATTTAATAAACTGTTTAACATCAGCACCGTGTTCTATAAGCAACTTAACTGTATCAACATGACCATTCTCAGCAGCCCACCTAATAGCATAATCATTATCAGCATGTATATCAGCACCGTGTTCTATAAGCAACTTGACTATATCAACCTGACCACTTTCAGCAGCCCACATAATAGCCCAGTCGTCCCCCGCATGAACATCGGCTCCTGCTTTTATGCTAAGCTTAGCTAAGTCTAGCCAGTCTAGTTTTATTAAATCATGTAACATTATTATTTATTCTCCTGTTATTAATCTGTGTTAAAATGTACTGAATGTTTAAACCATCCCGGAAATAAATCTATATTATTATTATACAATCTTTCGAAGGTTTTGTCAAATATAAAAGTTGTGCCAAAATCAGTAGGAGTTCTACATATCCGCCCGCATGCTTGCAGGACTGTCTTTATAGTTTCCCACGCGTACCACTCCTCATCCTCCTGGCAAAGGAATTTTATAGCAGGGTCGGCAAGACTAGGCCATGGGACTTTCGCTATTATCTGCCATCTTCCTGCGTCATTAGCTAGGTCTATTCCTTCATACATGCCAGAAGCTACTAATATCTTTGGTTCTTTTGACTCTCTAAATTCATTATATTTAATTGTTTTATCTTTCCTACCGTGAAACAATAATCTATCTTTTAAAAAGTCGGGCCACTTATGATTCTTTAATTTCTGCGCTAGATTATAAGTCGCATGAACAAGGCCCTTTTCTTTTTTATTCTGTAATCCTACTTCTGTTATAAATTTTATAAGGGCCGGTAGGTTTTGGTCTTGTTGTCTGTATGCTAAGGATGCTGCAGTTTTAGGGATGTATACGGGCCGACGTTCTGCTGCAATTGGGGAGTCCGCTTGTATATATTGAATGCGTTTATCTGATAATCCTAACTGTTCAATATCTTTACGACTAAGAGTGGCAGATAAAAAAACCATTTTTCTAACTGAACTTGGCCACATGATAGGGGTCTCGTCCGAAATATCTAATGGTTCCATCTTAATATATTTATGTTCTTCTCCTCTATATTTATCAGTATCAACATAAATAAGAAATGTGGGCCGGTAACTATTTATCTCCTCTTTTAAAAACTGAAGAGATTCTTGAGGTACAAACTTCTGCTCTCCATTAGCTGTATAATGATAATTAAATGCAGAGTTAGGAAGGTTATTAACCCAGTCTTTTATATCTTGGCGCGTCTTAATAGAATCTGGAAACTTATATTTAAATTGCCATAGTTTTTTTGCTGATAAAGATTTAAGAGTATCTATTAAGCTGTGCGCCTCGTCTACTATAAGTAGGTCTCTATATAATTTATGAGCGAGATAGATATGATAATTACTAAGAAGATAAGGCATAACGTGAGCTTTACGTAAATCTGATAAATATAATTGACAGCCGCTACACCCCATAGTCTTTTTGCATAGTTTACCAGTTTTTTTACTCTGTGGACGCTTATCAATAGTACACTTAAAAGTGCTACAATAGTAATCATTTTTAGCACGAAGTATATGGACACGTTTAAACTCCTTTGCATACTGGTCTACTAATAACTTACTAGGGGTTATAATACTAGCTTGTTTGTGCCAAGCTGCTAATGTCATAGCAATTGCTGACTTCCCACTAGCTACTGGTAAATTAACAACAAATATATTAGCCTTATTCCATTGCTGTTCTAACGCTTCGAGCGCGTAGCGTTGAACATCTCTCGGTTTAAATTGTCTAGGAAAATAGCTTAATATACTCATCTTAACCTCTGTTATTATTATAAATACTGTTCTAATAACTTAACTGTTTTATCTAACTTATATTTCTTAGCATATTTAATAGCATGTTTAACATCAGCACCGTGTTCTATAAGCAAGTTGACTGTATCAACATGACCCTTATAAGCAGCATACCTAATAGCCAAATCTTCCCTTGCATGTATATCAGCACCATGCTTTATTAATAACTTAACTGTATCAACATGCCCTTTCTCAGCAGCCCACCTAATAGCTAAATCATTATCGGCATGTATATCAGCACCATGCTCTATGAGTAACTTGACTGTATCAACATGCCCATTATGAGCAGCCCACCTAATAGCATAATCCCTGTCCGCATGAATATCAGCACCATGCTCTATAAGCAAGTTGACTGTATCAACATGACCATTCCTAGCAGCCCACATAATAG
>JANQNH010000036.1 GCA_028279655.1 Candidatus Nanoarchaeia archaeon
TATTTCCTCTATTACACTTGTAGTGTGTAATGGGCTAGTACTACGCGCTACTATTCGGGCTCAATTGGCCCATTCAGGCAAAGTAGTGGTGAAGGCCCCCATGCTCAAAAGTTCGAGGTCTTAAGCCTCTCCGAAGCGTCGGGGTGCCCTAGCCACTCTCTCCTAAGAGCCTGTCTTGTAGGGTTCTTTGCTTTTGAGAACCCCATAACATACCCTAAGCATCTTGTGTGCTACTGCCGCAACTGCAGTTCTTCTTTTCTTCTTAGGGTATAAGCGTGTAAAATACTCATAAAACTCATTATTCTTCATCCTTATTGCATGTTCAGCCGCACGATTAAATGCATACCTTATCGATTTATTGCCATCAAATCTCATCCTGCCAAAGTACATTTTGTTAGCAGAGCCGCTCATCTTTGGGATCATACCGATATAGGCGCTTAGATTCTTAACATTCTCGAACCGTTTCCATTCAGCAAGCTCAACTAAAAAGGTAAGAGAAGAAAAGGGTCCAATTGAAGGAATTGTCCTCAACAGCTTAGTTTCTGGGATCTTACTTCCAATCTTCTCAAGTTCTTTATCAATGTTCTTTATCTCCTTTCTTACATGCTCTAAGTTTCTTATAAGGATCTCCAAGCTTCGTTTGGCATAAAATGGAAAAGGCAGTGTATTTAACTCAGACATTCCTTCTTTTGTAAAAGGAGACTTAGATTTAATCTTTAGATTAAATCTTCCAAGAAGCATTCTAATACGATTCTTTGTTCTTGTCTGCTCCTGGACAATCTTGATTCGAACGCGGATTAATTCTCTATTCTCTCTTTGTTCCTTGTTTAGGATGAAGCTTTCTGGGAAGTCTCTAACAAGTAATTGTCTGGCAATGTCTTCAGCATCCTTATCATCATTTTTAATTGTACTCTGGGTTATTCTTCTTAATTTCTTTGCATGTGCAACCCGAACTTTGAATCCTTTTTCCACTAAAGCATCATACAATGGATAAATGTAAGTCCCTGACTCCATGCCAACTTCTGTAAACTCAGGAGGAAGACCTTCAACGAACTTAAACATATCTCCGATGCTGTTTTTGAACTTACACTTAGAGTGTAAGTTGCCCTTTGTGTCAATTATAGCTCCCGTTATAGAAGCCTTATGCACATCCATTCCGACTTTGTACATATGTATCACCTCATACATTACAGAGATGAGGTGCGTCTTAAGAATTCTTATTTACCTGCTT
>JANQNH010000007.1 GCA_028279655.1 Candidatus Nanoarchaeia archaeon
TATCATCACCGCCTCTGATTCCAGAATTCCAAAAAACTCTGCGAAAATTTTGCTTCGCAAAACCGTTCCGCTACCGCTCCACTTTTCCTTGCCTCGCTGCCGCTCGGATAACTAACAGACGTTATATTTAATATTACTCAGGATTTTTCATTTATTAAGGATTAATAGTCGATAATAAAAATAATAACGGCGGCAAACCGGTTTTCACGCAAAAATCGGAGATTTTTGGTGTCCTAGAAATCTTCGATTTCTATGACTTCGAAAACCTCAAAATGAGACATTTTGTTTGCGCCATTATTTTTATTTTCTCCTTATTATAGTCCAGACTGGACTTAATCCTTCAAATACATGGAAAAATCCTTCCGTCATACCAAAGTTTTATTGATTCGTGGCGGCACTTCGTGCCTACTTATCATAAAACTTTGCGCTCGCTAACGCTCGGGTAAATATAACAAAAGTTATATTCAATTCAGAAAAAACTTTTAATTAGAAGGGGGTTGGAGATTTATTTTATCTTTTTTATGTCGGCATGATTACTTAAACCCAATTCCCATGCGTCTCTGCCTTTTTTCCATAAAGTCCATCCATTTACTGGAACATTCTCAATAAATTGACCTTTGAAAGGAACTGAATCACTATTTGCTACGTCATAGATAAACCATTCATCATCAATTTTTATTTCAGCGATGGAATGAACAGATTGATTGTTTGATACCTTAACGAATTTAGTCTCAAAATTTCTTGCATTTGCTAAACCCAAGAAAACTATGATTATATCAGTACATGCTTTTTCTTGATAAACATAACCTTCATTTAGAATCTGATGAGCAGTTCTCTTCCATCTAATCCTATGTTCATGTTCTTTTGAATCATCATTATATGGCCTAAATTTCAGTAATTCATAGACTTTATTCCTTAATCCAACAATTAATTGGATACCTTCACCAGAAACCGAATTTGCTATTTTCATAATTTCTCTGGTTACTTCAATCTGACTTCCCATAAACCAAAGAAATCACTTTGAGTTTATAAATTTTGACTCCAACCCCTTGATTCTTTTAATTAAATGCTCTTCGAGCTTGATAAAAAAGTTTTTTCTGAACTCGAAAATCATATAAATTCCGTTTATGTAAACTTAAACTCCATTTATTATGATTTTCGGTTTTCTCCACTCGAGGGAAAAAATATAAAATTTTTTCCACTCTGAGCTCCAAAAACGAATATAACACCAGTTATATTCAATTGTGTTTAAGTTCCTATTAATTCGAGGCGAAGCCGAGTGTATATGTGCGTAGCACTGGGGGGAGTTCAGTTCCTTCTATGGAGCGATTAGCGACTATCAAGAACAAGTATTAAAGGGAGTTCTATTCATTTACCATTCTATCTTGTTTTCACTTATTTTAGTAAGAGATTTGACAGTTACAGTTCCGTCTTTATGCCTTGTTTTTCTGACTAAATTTTCTCTTTCCAGAACGCTCACATTTTGGCTTGTGTTATTCAGGCTTAAGTTTAGTTTTCTTGCTATTTCTGTAATGCTTAGTTCTTTTTCTTGGCATAAGAATAAGATCTCTATTCTTGTTTCGGAATTTAGTGCAAATGCCTTATCTTTTATTTTTCTTATATTGCTCTTTGCCATTCCATGAAGTCATGAATTAACGAAACATTTAAATAATATCTATTCACTTCATGAAGTTATGAACAAAAAAGAAAAAGTATATCTGGAAGAAGTGTATAAAGATTGTGTTAGTCTTGAAAGAAGAAAAGATTTAACAGAATTTGGAGCAGGGCAAGGAATGTTATGCTGCATTTTGTTAAAGAAGAAACGAAAAAGACCTTTTAGAGTAGAAACTGTAAAAAGGATTAAGTGTAATGATTGTAAAAAGACATATAATATTAACAATGATGAGAGATGTGTTTTCTGTGATTCTAAGAATTTGAAGTTTTTGAGAAAGTGAATAAGGGTTATGCTTAAATAAGTTGACTTATAGGATTCAAATAGTTTTAATGTTTTAAAACAGTAAACTTTAAATACTTCCTATGTTTACTATATCCTGTTTCATAAAATTGTGCGAAGGATACCCATGACTTTAGGTGGGAGGAATTGCGAACGTCGCCTCCAAGGAGGAAAAAATGAAAGAAACGGAGCAATTCCTTCAGGAGTTGATTATCGAACTTGCAAAACAGTTCGTATTGACTCAACTGAAGAAATGGAGGAAAAGGGTGAAGGGGAGGAAGTAATTCTTCCTTTTCACTTTTTATGCTTACCTTTGGAAACCCCGCTTTAGGCGGATTTATTTGGGAGGATGTCATTGGAGGTAAAAAATGAATCCAATGCCAGAACTCCTAAAGGAGTTAGTCAAGGAATTAGCAAAACAATTCCTCCTAACTCAAATTAGGGAAGTATGTCAAAGGAAGAAGAGGAGAAAATAATCTCCTCTCTTCTTTTTATAATTAAAATGAATAAAGAACAATTAGAAAAAGCCACACAAGATTTCACATTAAGTGTTTTTCGTGCAGGGTGTGATTCAATTAATTTTTCTATACTATCAATGTTACCTACAAATATAGATAAAATAATGACTCAGTTTAAAATCACAAAAATGCCTGTTAATAGAAGAGTTAATGAATTAGTAAGAGTAGGGTTAGCAATTAGAAAAAAAGGGAGTGGTGAAGTGTTACCAACAGAATTAACCCACACGTTCCTTAAAGTATTAAAAACTATAAGTGAGGGTATAAAGGAACAAATCCCAAGCATTTTATTAAATTCCTTTAATCATAGGTAAAAATGGTAGATTTTACATATAAATCACCAAATGAAGATAAATATTTAGAAGCACTAATCAAATATTTAATTCATCATAAAGAGAATCATATAGCTTCCTTACTAAAAGGATCAAGGTGTAAAATACTTGATAGTAGCCAATTCTCAAAGAGAAGATGGAATGGTGTGTGGACTGAAATTTTATTTGAAGTTCCATTTAATATATTAGATAAAATTAATGATGATATTAAAAAGAAATTAGTAAAATTTTGTGATGAAATTATGCCACAGGATACTGGATTTGATGTTTTATCTGTAGATTTTAAACCTCGCTTGGATATTGAAGAAAAATCAGATATAATTACAGATTTAGATAACACGGTTAGTGCAATATCTGCGGAAACTTTATCAAAAATACTAAATCACGATTTAATCCAAAAAGGGAAAACTATGTCAGAGGTTTACCTTTATCTATACTGTATAGAAAATAGTCTAAGAATTTTTATTGAAAAAGTTTTAAAAGAAAAATATGGAGAAAATTATTTTAATAATGTTAGTGAGGGAATAAAGAGAAAAATTACTGAACGGAAAAATAATGAAGAAAAAAATAAGTGGTTAAGTTTAAGAGGTTCTTCTGATTTATTCTATCTTGATTTTCGAGAGTTAAGTGCAATTATAAGGAGTAATTGGGAATTATTTGAAAAATATTTTCCTACTCAAGATTGGATTGCTTCAAAAATTGAAGATTTAAGTTCAGTAAGGAATCTTATTGCTCATAATAGTTTCGTGACTGAACAAGAAAGAAAACTAATGAAATCTTATTTTGAAATAATTCTTAAACAAATTGAACAGAATATGAACAGTTCGAAGGATTGAAAATGGAACAAATAGATAGTGAAGAATTCGAGAAAGTCAAAACAAATTTAGAAAAATATCCATTGTTCAAAGAACTTTTATCTGAAAGTTGGATAAACAATAAAATTCTTAACCAAGAAAACAGGTTCAAAAAGCATTATTTATTTTGGTATTTATTGGAAGATACAAAAGCAGAATTTTTATCCAATGATTTAAACACCATCAAGGAAGATGTTAAAATAGCTTCATTCATATCCAAAATTAAAAAATTCAAAGACCAAGATAATTTTGATCCTTTTAGAACAGAGTTACAAATTTATGCTTACTATAAATCTAAAGAGAATGATGATTTTAAGGTTGAATATGAACCATCAGTTCCAGAAAGTTCAAAGAACAATGATATTTTAATAAAATATAGTGGTGAGGATTATTATGTTGAGATATTTACATTAACTCATGATGGAATTGATAGGCATAATAGAGATTTACAGCATAAAACTACTATTGAGATAAATAAGATAGAAGATAATCCTTTTATAATTTCTTACAGACTCTTAACCTCTTTTGAAGAGTCAGATATTCCTACCCTAATAGATTTTATTAAAGAAGAAATTGAAAAATTTAAATCTGAAAATGGACAAGATAAAGAAATAATGTTCAGCATTGATGAGGTTAATAAAACTGAAGTTTGGTTAAGGAGAGATTTGGGTGTTGATAAAGGATTTGTTGGTGTTATTCATTCTGAAGTAAGAGAGCTAAGTAATGATAGAAGACTAAAGAATTGGATATTAACAAAAACAGAGCAAGTTTCAGACAATACTAGAAATATTCTTATAACTAATTTGCTTTATCCACCCATGAGTTTTAGTGATTATTATAATGGATTAATAGGACAAGAAGCATTAAGAATTAATAGAGAAACTTTAGAATCCGCTCCTTTTAGACATAGAAATGGAGCAATATATGATGAACGAACTAAGAAATTTGGAAGTTTCATCGTTTTTCAAAGAGGAGATTATACTCAAAGAAAAAGACATATCAATCCTAATGCAAATAATAATATAAGTGAAGATTTATTTAATCTACTTTAAGTTAAAATGTATTAAATTTAGAACTCCCCCCTATTAATATAAATTTCTGCGTAGCAGGCTATATGTGCGTTAGCACGAACTCCCCCCATTTTTTTAGAACTTAAACACAACTTTTCGGTCGAAATTTTCCCACACTGCGTATGGGAAAAGAATATAACAGGAATTAAGTTCAATAAAATTTGAGTTCCTTTTTTTATAATGGGGTCTGAGGTGCTACGCACATATACACTTGACTTTGTCAAGAAATTTATTTTAGAAAGGGGACAATTTTAAACTGTAGGGGGAGTTCCTAACGTTAATTTATCGAAAAAGTAATATATTCATACATCCATAAGATGTATATGATAATAAAAACTGACGCATTAGCAAATTTTAGTAATAATACTGAAAGAACTGAAATGCTTATTATCGCAATGTCCAAAATTAAAACCTATAATTGGATGTACCAACAAAAAGCATTAGAAAAGAATCTGGAATTTGGTTACACTGTCCAAAAATCTCAGGATAAGGAACTAAGGAAGATAGAAAATTCATGTTCCGAGAATGCCATAATTTCTTTAAGTACTAATTTTGAAGTATTTTACAAAGATTTAATGCAAGAACTTCTAAATAAATATCCTTTATTTTTCAAGAATAAAATAACAAAATATACTGAAAAAATAATTAAGATGATATCCTCGAAAAAAAGATATAATTATGAAAGAATTTCTGAAGAGTTAAGCTTAAAAAATAGATTTAATTTCATTGATTTTTTTGAAGATTATAAACTACCTTTCTTAAGCAAAGATGAAAAAAAGATAATTGAACATATTTATACAATTAGAAATAATTATATGCATAATGCAGGAAGAATTGATAAAAAGACAAAAATCAAATTAAAAAAATACCCTTCACCAACTCAGCAAGGCTACTTAACCACTGAGGCCAAAAGATTGAGAACAAAATTTAATAGACTTATTAAGAAAATTCATAAGAGAGTAGAAACAGAAATAAAAAAATAGGTTAATTAGATATTAATCTGCATTTGTAAATTCATGCTCAAAACCTAAGCGACTTATATAGTTTGAAAATTTAATAAGCAAATCTGAAGAATAAGGTTGTTTTAGTCTTCCAATTCTTTTTATATTAAAATTAACTGACTTCTTTTTTTCAATTTTGGCATCCACAATCAAACCATTTGATAAACTTTCAAAGTTCACTTTATCCTTATTCAAAATATCTGAGAATTTTTTATTTATTTCTTCAAACCTAATTTTCCAGCCAGGGGTTAGTCCATTTGGCTCCTTAAAAGATTTTGAATACTTTACTTCTCCTTTTTTGTCAAAAACACATAAATCTAGTAAATCTAATTCAACTACATGAAGTTTACTAAAATTAACACAAAAATCTTGATTCTTTTCAAAATAATTTAGAGGATAATATTTTGTAGAAGTTTCATAATTATTAATTGCTTTTATTATATTCTTACGCGTTTCTTGTTGACTTATATTATCTTTCTTATAAGATTCTACATTCTCAATTAAATTTTGAATTAAAGAGTTATGAGCAGGATGCCCTTTAACTAATTCAAGAAGAATTACTTTTGCAGCTGTTCTCGAACCATCGTTCCTAATGACTAAACTACATGGCTGAGATATTAAAATAAAAAATCTTTTATCATAGAAAAAAATATCTCCAAGTTCTAAAGGAATCGGAAGATTTGAAAGATATTTTTTTGATTCATACATAGTCATGTGCTGTAAGTTCCAGATTTCATCTTTGTTAACTTTTTTTTCATCTGACGAAATTGAACTTATCTGACGAATATTACTTGCTAGATTTAATATGTCTTTATTATCTTTGATACTCGCACGAGTTTTTGAAGCATGAAGTAAATAATATAGTCTTAATAAAGTATCAATCTCTAATGTCCCTTCTCTATTAGAAGACCTAAAGACAATTTCATCGAAATGAATAATGTTTAACTCGTTTAGTTTTTCTAAAGCTTCTTTATTATTGTTTTGCACTTCTTTGTGTAAATTTTCTTTTAATTTATTACATTGATAATTCAAAACAATAAGTTTTAGTCCATGAATGATGGAATCATCATTGATTAATCTTGTTTTCGCTAGTGGATAAATAAATTTTGATTCATTCTTAAATTCAGACTTCCATGCGTCCCATTCTTCATTAAGAGTATTAATCGTATGCGTTAATAAACCAAATAAGATACTTTCCTTTTTTCCATGATCCTTTATTATTTTTTTTATTATAACTGACCCATCTCTATTTCCACCAAGCTCTTTATCAAATAATAAAAGTAGCTTACTTTTTTTTGAGCAATTCTTAAGTATACCCTTTTTCTGATCTTCCCATTGTTCTGGTGTCATACCAATAAATTTTTTATCTGTAAATAAATCAGTAATTTTTTTCATGTAGAATGGCTCAATAATACTTTTATCTTCACATAAATTAGTTAAAGCATTCAAAATTTGATTTTTTTTATCATCATCATACTCAGAAGTCCAGTTAGTCTCTATTTTTTGTTTCCAAATAGATTCTGTAGATGAAAAATCAATATCAAATAAACCGTTTATCTGTGAAATCTTACCCTTATCTTTTAAATAATCACAAGCACCTTTTATTGAAGATGCTATTTCAGTATCTTCTTGAAAATTATCATCAACAAAAACAATATTCTTTATATCTAATGTATCCATTAAACTACATAATTGTTGGCTTGCAGAAGTCATTCTTTAATGACCCCACTAAGATCAATAATAAATTTAAACATTTTCTTGAATTTGTTTCTTTCAGTGGATAATTGGATAGAACATCCTTCGCTATCTAAAAATTGAGTAACTAAAAATAAACCTAGCCCACGACCCTCTCCTTTTCTTTTGCATGATACAAAAGGTTCAAATAAAGAAGTCTCTACTGATGAGTCTATACCCTTGCCATTATCATAAAGATAAACATAAGGATTATCTATTTCAATAGTGATAATCCCTTCTTTAATTGACTTCTCTCTCAATAATTGACTTAACCAATATTCTGAATTTATTATAAGATTCTCGAATATCTGGATTAACTTTCCTTTATTCATGTAAATATTGAATAGTTCATTATTATTTTTTATATCTAGCTTAATTTTTTTCTCTGAGAATCTTTCATTATAATATTCTTTTTCTTTTTTCCAAAAATCGTTTAATTCGATTTTCTCTCTTTTTTCTCTAACATATTTTAAAGAAGGAGTTAAGTGGGTTAATTGTTTTCTCAAACCATTAAGTAATGACTTTGCATTCTCAAGATATACTTTAATTTTTAAGTCATTTATCTTTTTTTGTTTTAAATATAAAATTATTGCATCAGTTCTTTCATAAAATCTATCAATAATATTATTAATTTCATGACTTAATCCTTCGACGGTCATTCCCAAACTTGCAGCTTGATAGAAATCTTCAATTTGCCCTTCATATTTTTGAAGTTCATATTTTATCACATTTGAAACAGAATTTAGTTTATCTGAATTAGTTAAATTCTCACCAATTTCTTTAATTGAATTCTTAATATTTTTTTGTGTATCTTCTAAAGATTTTAAAGAATCCTGTAAATCCTTATTTGAAGGTTTATTATTTTTTTCTAATCCAACTCTGATATTAGAAATTGTTTTATTAAACTTGTTTATCTCATTTGAAGTCTTTTCAAGCATGTCCTTTGATTTTTTAGAATCTTTTCCGACTTTCTTAATATAATCAACAGCTTTATCAACGTTTGTACCTTCATCAATTCCAATATTTTCCTCTTCTTTTTTCTTTAAGAATTCATTAACTCCTCTTCTAATAAAAGTATGAAGTTTTTCCGAGAAGTCTATAAAATCCCTTAAAATTAAGTAGAAATTTCTATAGTAAGGCGTATCTCTAAATCCCTCTCTAGATGAAATTTCTTGTAAACATTGATTTTCTTTGGCAGAAATTGAAATATAACCTAATGTATTGTGTGTTCTTAATCCATAAAATGAAGCTCCACCAACCTGCTGTTCTCCTATATCCAACCAATCTTTATCAACAGGAATGCCAAAACCATCTCGATAAATATGAACGCCCGATATATTTTTTATTAAATTGGAATATTCCGATTTAGAATTAAACACATCTAATTTTTTATACCCTTCTCGTAGATTGAATGAATCTATTTCTCCATTAAATGAACCAGGATATGCTTTATTTCCATCAATTAACAATAAATCAGGAATATTCTCAAAAGACTTACTATATTCAGAAGTAAAATACCATTTTAAATCATTAGATGTTTTAATCCTATAAAAAGAGAAATCTTTTTTTTTCTTTAAATGTGCTAAGAATGCCTTGCCCTTGTCCTTCTCAATATACTTATTAAACAAGTCTTGCTTCTCTCTTGTCTGGTCAGATTTTAAAAATGAAAACCTGAATTTTCCTATCACCGATAAACCCTTAACTTCATTTGATTTATCAAAATCGATTTCGTATCTTGTAAAAGAAGAATCTCTAATTTTTTTAGTAATTGCAATAAGATCCTTTTCTTCACCATTAACATTAATTGAAAGATTAAATTTATTTATTGGAAAAAAAGGAGAGATTAATACTGATAATTTAGATAATAATTTAGACAAATGTTTCTGTTCTTCCCATACTTCAATGTGTTTCAGGTCAGAAATCACTAATCTAGTGCCTTTATTGTTTTTTTTATCCAATTTCTTAAAAGTGATATCTACATCAGATAACTTTATTTTAGACTCAAAATCAGTCCATTTGAATCCAATATAATATCCTTCCTTTCCCTTTTCTGGAAAAGTAAAAATCTCAATATTATCTCCTAATCTTTGTGACGCTAATCTTCCAAGACCCTTATCTCCTAAAGGAGTTCTCCCTTTTTTAGTGGTTTTTCCTGCTTTCTTCATATCTCCTTTTACTGAATTAGAAATTATTAACCATGCTTTTTCTATAATCTCAGAAGTCATTCCTTTTCCATCATCTTCTATCACAATACTTCCTTTTGCATTTTTATATACAGAATCTTTAGCTTCGTTCTTTAGTTTAGTACTTATTTTAACTGAAGCATAAGATGCATCAGCATCATAAGAATTTTTCACTAATTCTACTAAAGCTTGAACTTCATCAGTAACTAAATCTTCTCCTAATTTGAAGACAACAGATGGATGAATATCAAATTTTACATCTTTTAGCTTAATTTCATTTGCCATTTTAGTTAGTCTTTCTTAATATTAGTATTTCTTCTTTTGTCATGGTATCTGAACTTTTATTTCTATTTGCCATACGCTTATTACATATGTCTCTGTCCAACTTCAAAACTAATTTAGACCCATAATATTCTAAGATTTCCTGTAAGATTTTATCTAATGGAATTGAGATTCCACCTACACACCTATTTCCCACAGTCCAAACCATGTAACCATCTTTTCTCAAAACTGATAGACTATTTTTTAGGCTCTTTCTTAAATCTTCATAAAAATTAATTACTTTGTAAGTTTTATCTTCATGTTCAATACTAAGTTCAGCAATAATTTTTTTTAAAGTGGGTGAAACTTCAAAAAGTTTTTCATATACTTTATCACTAATATCTTTTGATGCTGAGCCACCTAAACTAAGTTTATCTATATATGTGGTAACATTTAGACATTTTAGAGGAATTTTGTTATCAATATCTTTTGTTGGAATAAATTGAAGTGGAAGATATGAGAATTGTCCATAGGTAACAGTAGTATGATTATCCCCATAAGGAGGAGAAGAGATTATCAAATCGAATTTTTTGTTTCTCAAACATGTAATTTTCTTAGCAGAATCGTTTAAATGTATTTTTACATGATTTTTATATGCTCCTTTACTCAGCATTTCTGCATTCTCCAAATCAGATTTTTGTAAGCAAAAATGCTCATAATTATTTAGTAGTATTGATTTAAACTTTTCAATTACATCTATTTCTCTACTTTCAATATCTTCTTTTGTTCTGATGTGCAACTTGAACGTAGAGGTTCTAGAATTACTTGATTGTCTTATTGTTTCTCCGAATGCGACCCAAAAAAATCTTCTAGCCCACAGCATATTTTCCTCTAAAATTGCTCTCCTAACTCTTGATAAACTCTGTAATACTTCTTTTGTAAACCACTTATCCCTATTTACAAAAGATACATCAATAGATATTCTCTCATCAGAATCTATTTGATTAATTAATTTATCAATTTTATTTTTAATCGCTTTTTCATAGAAAGGTCCTTTCTTTGCTTTGCACAGAAGGATTGCAAGAGGATTAATATCTATTCCTTGAAAAGACAAACCTTGATACATACACTCGGCCATGACTGTTCCAGAACCAGCAAATGGATCAAGTACGGTTTTGATGTCCTTCACGTTTTTTACAATACAGCTTATTAATTCTGATTGCATTGCAGGAACCATCATTGCTGGATAATTAAAATATACGTGGCTTTTTTGTCTTTTTGTATCTTCTTTAAATGACCAATAATCAGAATCTTTCGTGATTAACTCATTGTAAATATTTATATCAATCTTATCTTGAGAATAATCTGCTTGGGTGCTCATTTCATATCACCCTTTTTTTGTTTAATATTTTCCAAAAACCTTAATCCTTCATCTGTTATCGAAATTTTAAACGATGTTTTCTTCGATGGGCTGTTATCTTTATCAATCTTCGTTATTTCTATAAAGCCATATTTTTCTAATGCTAAGCAGTTATTCTTTATTGTAATGAAACTAGTACCAACTAATCGTGTGAGTTGAAAAAAGGAGTTTATAGTACTCTTTCTTAACTCTTCAAGTATCTTAAATCTTATTTCATCGCTACTACGTAACATCAGTATAGATTTAGAGAAACATTTATATATAGGTTCAGTATAGTTCTATACTGTATGAAGAAACTAAAAGAAATAGAAAAAGATTGCTTACAACTGAAAAAAGAAAAGCAACTTACAGAATATGGTAAAGGTCAATTAGACTTAATCAAAATCATAAAGAAAGAATTACCTAAAAAAGAAAAATATACTGTTGATATTCTAAAAAAATACCCTGATAAATCAAGAACTGCTATATCAAATTTGATGATAGCAAATGAATTACATAATCTATCAAAAATAATAGAAAAGAAACGGAACTCCCCTTAACTGTATTAACTAAAAGAGGCTTCGCCTTTGATGTATTAAAATTGTCCCCTAGATACTTGTTCTTAATGTAACGCTTCGCTTTTTAAAAGGAACTCAGACCCCCAGTGCTACGCACATATAGTCTCGGCTTCGCCTCGAATTAATAGAACCCAAATTTGACTTTTCGGACGAAATCCGCCAGAACTCCGCAATCGTATTAATGTCCTTATCGCTGTAATTCTTTAAAGAACCTGATTCTATAACATGCTGTTTGAATAGAAACGATTGCTCGTAAACTGGCGGAGTATTTAACACGCGTTAAACAAAATCGAAAGAAAGACCTAAAAATAGGAAAGGGGCGGAATTTGATAATATCGTTACTACTGTACAGGAACTATAAACAGAAACATTTAAATATGATGAGAAACTTACCAAATAGCATGGCAGAACAGGTAATTGATAAATCTAGTATTGAAAAAGTAGTTTTTGATATGGATGGTACTCTCTATAGAAAAGATATTGAATATTCACATGGAGCAGGAACCATTCAAACAGCACATGATTTCTTTAGATTTCTAGCATATGATCGGATGACAAAAAACAAGGATTTGCCAGAAAAAATATTAGATGAATTAGTCCAAGAATATCATACTCGAACAAAGAACATGACTTTACAACAGGCAATTGATAATGTTCCTGATGAAACAAAAACTAGCTATCTTAAATTGGTGGAAGAGTACAGTTCAAATGGTAAAGTATTTGCTGGTGAATTTGGTACAAGCAACACTTTTCTTCATCAGATGATAGAAAATATAGACTATGATTCAATCTTAGTTGAAAATCCACAACTACAACAAACCATGCAACATTTAAAGAATCAAGATTATGGTTTAGGTATATTAACAACAGACACATTCGGTACTTTAAGTAAAGTTATGAAGGTTTTAGGACTAAACCTAGAAGATTTCCATATGAATACTGGTGATGAATATCCTGTATTATGTGCAGAGAATGTTCCTCAAAAGAAACCCTCTCCTGATGGTTTTAACAGAATAGCTGAAATCTATCAAGATGTTGATCCAAGCACGATATTATACATAGGTGACCATTTCGAAAAAGATATTGAGACTTCACTAAGAGCTGGATTTCAAGCAATCCATGTTGTACCATCTGGTCCGAAGATGGAACTCAAAACCGCAGATATTGATGGCACACAAAAAGAATATATTCAGGTAAATGATGTTTCGGTTGTAAAAGATTTACTATAAAATTCCGCCCCTTAATTCTTTATATTTAAAGGACTTCGTCCTTGATACGGTCTTTCTTTCGACTCTCGACACTTTGTGTCGAGCCACGCTGCGCTTTCCTCCCTTCGGTCGTCAGGTCGTTTAACAGCGATTATACGACATATTACTCGGGGCACAAAAATAGAAAAGATTTATAACTTGATAAATTTATTTTAGTATTATGGATTCAAAAAGATATATTGCCTGTTGTGGAGCATATTGTAAAACTTGCAAACCATTCATTGAGGGCCATTGTAAGGGTTGCAAATTGGGCTTTGATACAGGTGAAAGAGACATCAATAGAGCCAAATGCAAAATCAAGTTGTGTTGCTTTAAAGATAAAAAATTTGATACTTGTGCTGATTGTTCTGATTTTCCTTGTAAAATTTTAAAAACATTCTATGGAAAAGGCAGAAAAAGATATGAAAAAAGCATTGTTTTCGTTAAAGAAAAAGGATATTCAAAATTTATCAAAATAGCTAACAAGTGGAATGATTCTTGCGGTAAGTTAGGATAATTGTGCCCCTGCGTCATACGCTGCGGATTTCTTTCAGAAATCCTTGGGGACGCTGCGCTTTCGCTCCACTGCGTTACGCTCACCCTCGTATAACAAAAGTTATGTTCAATTGAGGCTCAGCTAGCCTAGAAGCGTCAATCAATCCTTAAGTTTATCCCTGATTGACCTCAATAATGGTTGAAAAGTAGTTTCAGCAATGGAAATTACGTCTTGTACTTCCTGTAATTTAGGTTTGTATCCATAATAATTAATGTTATGTCTTAATCTTCTAAGATTATCGATAAGATTTACTGGCCTATCAGTCTGAACTTTAACCTTCGTAAGTTCTTTTATTGGAGCTATATGATCTTCAGATTCCATCCCTTTCATAACTAGTAATGCATCACCAAGCATCCTAAAACATTCATAGATATTTCTTACGATAGTTGTTCCAGCTTCTTCTGTTGCATTCATAGATAATGTAAATTTCATATCTCTTTCAGCAGCATCGATAATACTTGATGCATTCTTTCTATCTGGTCTTTTATATCTCATTAGGGTCTAACCTCTAGAAAACCTTCAAGCACTATCCCATTCGCAATATTAGAGAATAGATTTAAATCAATCTTATTTCTTGAGAAAATATGCAAATTTATCTTAACATTATCTCTAAAACCGAATTTTGGAATTTCCCCTAATTCAACAATTCTAACTTCTTCATCATCCGAAACCTCAACAGCAATATCAACATCACTTTTATCATTATCATCTCCCTTCCGATAACTTCCAAAAAGAACAATCGACTTTGCATTGCCGACAATTTTTAAGATATGATCTCTCAATCCACCATAATAAGCGCCATAGATCATAGCTAAATTAAAAGAGATTTTAGTAGTTAAATTATAAGGATGATCCAAATTGCAGCTAATTCTCCATGTTTTTCCATAGATTTCTTTACTCAGAAATCCTTCTTCAACAAGATCATTAATTATCTTTTTTGCGGTAGTTTTTGATATTTTTAGATCAGATGCTAAATCATTTAATCCTGTTTCGATACCAGGAAATGAAAAAAACCAGTACAAAACCTTCTGATAGGCCTCATTTAATTCCATTAATTCTATTTTCCTTAACTTTTCAACCATGTTATATATGGTAACATTAACTACTATATAAATCTTTCTGTTACCAATTGGTAATATTTAGAACCATATGAATTTTATGAGAACCACATACATCTTAAGTCTGGCTAGCTGAGCTTCAACTCGAAAATCCTAAAAACTTTATTTATACAAGCTTAAAACAGTTTTTATGAATTTTCTTTTTTTCCTCCCAAATTAATCCCTTCGGGAGTGTAAGGTCAGAAAAAAGAACATAACAAGTTTTAAATACAATATTAAATTCCAGACTGGATAATGGAACATGAAACTTCAGGATTAAGGGATATCTTGTATGTCGCTGGGGCTACAGCAGCCCATGGCAGGCCATTTTGGCCTGGTGGTGTAGTAGTTCAAGAAGATGATGAAATGCCACCTTTTTTTAGAAAAGATAGCGAAGTTGGAATAGCTCTTGAGACTGATTGCGAAGTTGGTGAAGTTTTGGATTCTTTAGTTAGTGACTATGATAACGGGCTTCTTTCTGCCTATGGCTCACCGACATTCACAGCTTTTTTCAAATCCGAATCATACGATAAAAGCCCTCCGTGGGAAATCTCAGCAGAATGCAATCCTGATTTTGCAAAAGAGCTGCATCAGTTTAATGAAGACAGAAGACAGGGAAAATTTAAGCTTAATTCTTTCAGGTTTGGTAATCAAAGCGAGGATGGTTATAGCACAATCTTCAACGCCTTTGGGAGCATATGTTCTTTATACATTACACAAAGAACTACAGAGGGGGAATTAAGTTCATTTGTCCATGGATATATCAGCTCTCCTGTACTGGGAGTATACCCTTATCATCAAGAATGTAGTGAGGAGGTCCCAATTGCAGAATTGCCGCGAATAATTAAAAGAATTTGATTGTTCAGACCAAAACAAGATTTTCACTCTTAACTATAACCGTTCCCTTCTTTCCCTTTAGTTTTCTTAATTCATTAGAGGAATAGTCAACTACACCTTTGGCCATATCGTTTATATCTACTATATCTCCTTTATCGAAATCGCCTGATATCCCATCAACACCAACTGCAAGCAGGCTTGACTTTCCTTTCAATAAGACGTCCTGTGCGCATTCATTGACCACTATCCTGCCTTTAGCCTTAGAGAACTTTACCCATCTTTCACGGTTGCTTAACTTGACCTTAGCTATGAACAAGGTGCCTTCTTTCCCAGAAAGGGCCTTGCTCAGGATGTTTTTCTTCTTCCCATCACATATGACCATGTCACAGCCAGCATCCATAGCAAGCTTCGCTGCCTTTATCTTAGTAATCATCCCACCTACTGCAAATGCGCTTCCGGATTTACCGGCAGCCCTTTCTATCTCTTTTGTAATTGAGCTTACTTCTTTTATCAGCTTAGCACCCTTATTGGTCTTTGGATTCCTATCATATAATCCATCTATATCAGAAAGCATGATAAGAAGATCAGCATTTACTTTAGAAGCCACAAGAGCCGACAGCTTATCATTGTCTCCAAAAGTGGCATCGATCTCATCAACAGATATAACATCATTCTCATTGATTATCGGAACAACACCTAAGGAGATAAGCTTGTTTACAGCCTTCCTCAGGTTAAGGTATCTCTTCCTGTTTGAAAAATCCTCATAAGTTAGAAGGATCTGGGCAACCTTTACACCATACCTTGAAAATGAATCATGATAAGCCCCCATAACGCTTCCCTGGCCTACAGCTGCCAGTGCCTGCCTCACCTCGATCTCCCGAGATTTCTTAACACCAAGCTCCATGCAACCTGCACCTATAGCTCCAGAGGTTACAATCAAAACCTCCATGCCTTTCTTCTTTAATGAGGATATCTGGCTGGCAATATCATTAATCCGATCTACTCTCAATCCGCAGAGCTTATCAGTAAGAAGATTCGTTCCTATTTTTACCACTATTCTTTTATTACTCATAACCAGAAAAAAACTAACTCTATATATAAAAACTTCGTTTTAAATCGACCTGACCACAGAAATTATCCCTGACTTGATAAACTCCACAGAGATTGCCGCCAGCACCAGCCCCATTATCCTTGAAGCCACCATAGCCCAGTGTGCTCCTATCAATTTATAGATCTGTCCGGAAAACCTAAGTATCAGCCACACACAAAGAAGGGAAAGAACAGCGGCCACAAAGGTGATAAAAACCCCAAACTCAGTTACCAGGATCAATGTCGAGGTTATAGTCCCTGGCCCTATAAGCAGCGGAGTCCCCATAGGAACTGCAGAGATATCCTTATGTTTATGTATCCCTGTGTGGATATCAAGAAGATAACTGATAGCGATGATCAAAAGGATTATTCCCCCTCCGATCTGGAATGTATCTAACCCTATATTGAAGAACTTAAAGATATAGACTCCAAAGAACAAAAATGCAAACAAAAGGATAGAAGCAACAAATAAAATCTCATTCACTATCTGCATTCTTTTCCTTGTGTCCATCCCTCTTGAAAGCCCTATAAAGACAGTAAGGTTCCCTATAGGGTTGATGATAACAAACAGGGTTATAAATGCCTTTAATATCTCCTGCTCCATATTACCCTTTTAGTCTTTTATGTTTAAATTTCTTTCCTTTTTTACCACTATATTCTGAGACGATATGCCCATCGCCTGTAAGAACATACTTATAGATAACAAGGCCTTCTAACCCAACCGGACCCCTTGCATGGATCTTGTTGGTTGAGATTCCAACCTCTGCTCCTAACCCATACCTATAACCATCGCTGAACCTGGTACTGCAGTTCCACATCACAGAACCCGAATCTACCAGGTCGATAAACTTCAATGCATTCAGTTTCTTTTCAGTTACAATACAGTCAGTATGTCCAGATCCATACCTGTTTATGTGCCCTATAGCCTCATCTATATCGTCAACTACCTTTATAGAAAGTACAAAATCCCCGTACTCTGTACTCCAGTCCTTTTCAGTTGCTTTCTTAACACCTTTCAGTATCTTCCTGACAGCACTATCCCCTCTAAGCTCAACATCCTCCCTCCCATACTCTTTAGCCAACCTGGGCAATATCCTCTTAGCAACAGACCTATGGGCCAAAAGAGTCTCCATGGCATTGCATACAGCAGGATATTGGCATTTGGAATCAAAACATATCCTTATGGCCTTCTCAATATCAGCATCCTTATCAACATAGACATGACATATACCGTCTGCATGCCCCATAACAGGGATCTTGGTATTCCCCTGTATAAACTTGACAAACTTGTTAGAACCCCTGGGAATGATAAGATCGATAAAATCATCCATCTTCAGGACCTCTTTTACCTCTTCTCGTGTCTCCAATAGCTGCACTGAATCTACTGGCATACCTTTGTTATCCAATATTGATTTACGGATTATATCTACTAGGACCTTATTAGTATTTATAGCTTCCTTCCCACCTTTTAACAGTACTGCATTTCCAGATTTGATTGCTAGAGCAGATATCTGGACAACCACCTCTGGCCTTGACTCGAAAATGCAGGCAATCACGCCTATGGGAACACTGATCTTCTCTAAGATAAGACCCTTGTCAAGCTCTGTCTTCTGAAGTACCTTTCCTGATGGGTCCTCTAATTTAGCCACGCTCCTGACCATAGCTGCCATCTCATTTATCTTCTTATCATCCACCATCAGTCTCTTCATCATAGCAGATGATATCTTGCCTTCACTCGACCTTAGGTCAATACCATTAGCTTCTATTATCCTTTCTTTATTCATCAGGATATCCTCGGCTAACTCGTACAATACAACATCCTTTACTTCTGAATCTATCGATCCCAACCTTATGGACGCTTCCCTGGCTTTCTCGCATTGTTCTAAAACCTTATGCCTTAGCTTCATTTTCCAAGCTCCCTGCTACGTGCTGCAGCCCTCTTAACAGTCTTGATAAGGATATCTTTAACATCAGAGTTCTCCAATACCTCCCTACCAGCTACAGTTGTGCCTTTAGGAGACGAGACCATATTGACCAGCTCATCCGTACTAATTCCAGACTCTATCAGCAATTTTGAAGTACCTAAAAAGGTCTGCAACGTAAGCTCAGTGGCTACTTCCTTTGTCAATCCTGACTTGATCCCTCCTTCCACCATCCCCTCGATCATCCTGGCAACAAAAGCAGGCCCTGAGCCTGATAGGCCAGTAACTCCGTCAAGCATATCTTCCTTTAGGTAAAAGGCCTTCCCAGCAGAACCAAGTATCTTTTCAACTATCTTGATGTCCCTGTCATTTACTCCCTTGCCCACTGCAAATCCAGCTGCCATCTCTCCTACAAGACAGGGAGTATTTGGCATTACCCTGACAACCTTCGCTTTCTTGAGTTTGCTTTCTATCCTTTTTAGTCTGACACCTGCTGCTATAGATATAACCAGCTTACCATCAGCAACATCATTGATATCCTCCAGAACAGTATCCATAACCTGTGGCTTCACAGCCAAAATTATAACATCGCTTTTCTCAACAACTTTCTGATTATTGTTAGTGATCCCAACTCCAAGATCCTCCCTCACAAGATTCAGCCTATCGATACTTACATCAGATACAACGATAGATTTGGATAACTTAGCCTTCCTTATAGAATTAACCAAGGCAAAGGCCATATTTCCAGATCCGATAAAACCTATTTTATACATATTAAGTCCCTCGATTTGATTATATATAAATATTTGTATTAAACAGGAACAGCCCATATTAAACAACAAAATATTTATATGCTCCTCTAGGTTTTTATCCCAAAAACTCTTAATTATCACTATGATAGCCCCAAACAATGCTGATGAACTAGAAGGTCCGTTAACACTAAAACAGCTTACAGAATATTTCTGCCTTCATATGAATAACGGTCTAAAGGCCATGATTATAGGTATAGCCAATGGAAAATTCATCCCAATAACATCCATCGATGATGTTGCTCAGGAAGTTTTTCTTAAGATCCACAAAGCAGCATTAAGAAACCCCCACCAGGTTGTTGACAAACCAAATGCCTATCTAGCTAGAACCATCTATAGGGGATGCACAGATTATCATAGAAAACATAAAAAGAAAGAAGGAACAAATATTGACTGGGGAGATGAATCATATGATAAACTATCACACCATGGGTATATGCCTCAAGAACCAGGGCCAGTAACAGAAGCCATCGACAGGCTTAACCCAAAGCAGAGAGAAGCAATGTACCTCCACTATTGGTTAGGTCTATCGTTTAAAGAAATGGCTGATAAGTTAGATGTTCCAGTAAAAACCCTGTTGAGCAGGACTCAGCGGGGCCGTCAGATCATTCATGAATATCTCACCTTAAGACCTGAATATGCCAGACTTCAAAGATGATACCCCCAGATTGAAAAGTATTTAAATACCCTATGATTATTCTCTCATTAAAATGTTGATCATAGCCCTGATGTACTCAGATCCTGAAGTACTTGAAAAGGTAAAGCACATCCTGATAGAGGAATTCCAGGATATCAAAGCAGAGTCTAAGCCTTATCTGTTTGACCAATTTACCAATTACTACGAAAAGGAGATGGGAAAAAACCTCCAAAAAGAGTTTCTCATCTTCAAAAAACAAGTAAAGAAACAGGATCTGATAAGGATTAAGCACAAAACCACAGAGATTGAGAAAAAGTTCGCTGTAAACAATAACCGTGTTATAAATCTAGATCCAGGATATATAAACCAAGAGGAACTTGTTCTGGCTTCATTCAAGAAAGGAACCAACTACAAGGAAAATCTAGGCGAAGAGGTATATGCCCATAAAGTGATACGATTCAAGGATCGCGAACCGACAATATTCTGGCATACCTTCCCAGATTATAGGGAAAAAGAAAACCAAGAATTCTTCATTCAGAATCTAATCTAACCATAACACAACCTATAGAGAATAATCTAAAGCCAATCTTGTCCATCTACTCTTCCTCTAGCTCATAATCGCTCTGAGAGATGTCGTCTCTGAACAAAACCTTCTCTATCTTGTCAATTCCAACAATAGTCTCCTTTGCCATAGAGAGTGGAAAACAAAATGAATATATTAAAGTGATGTTAATATTATAACAAATTGTCTTAGACTACAATTCTTAGATACTAATTGGTAGTAAATTTTATATGATTATCAGATATATTAAAAGATACACCTACCCCTTCACCAGAATATATTATAAAAAAGAAGACTAAATGGATTTTTTCAAATGAAAAAGAATGGGCCTGGAAGGATTCGAACCCTCGTCAATCGGTCCGAAGCCGATTGCACTATCCAGGCTATGCTACAGGCCCTTACATACCATATTCCAATACCTATATTTAAAACTTAGGAATTAAAAAGAAAAAATAAGAAATCATAATTTTCCCAAAGCGATCTCTATTGTGCTCACTCTGACATCCCGTCCTTCTTTGTTCTGGAACTCCTCAGAGTCTATCTTGATGTTATTTATCGCTACCTGTCCGTTCAGGAACCTTTTAGATGCTACTTCGGCAACATCAACTGCCCTAGAAATAAATTTGCCCCTTGCCTTTACAATCACTTCTGGCGCGTTCTTGGTAGTGAACTGCATAACAACCCCGGTTACATAGTTCATAAAGGGCTTTCCGCCAACAAAAATACTGTTATCGTCTGCCATTCTTATCCCTCCGTAGTTGTTCTTGTATTTACTTAAATTCTGTTTGAATTAGGTAATGTTTTGAGATATTTAAACTTATCGCTGATTTAAAGAAGAAGTTAATTATAAGATTTTAGTCCCAACTTAGGGGTAATTTCTCGACGAAGAATTTTTATAGATTATATAGTTCCCTTTTTTCAATATGCAAAATTCTACAAGGAGGAACTTTTTAAAGACTGCTTTAGCAAAAGCTGTACCCGTTGTACTAGGAGTTCCAGCAATTTCACTTGCACAAAAGTCAACAGCAGATTACCTTAAAGGTGTAATAAGGCCTGGCGGGCAAAAATCAACAGGGAGTTTCCTTGAAGATGTAATAGGTTCTGGTGAAAGTGAGACAGGCACAGAAACAGGAAGGAGGCAAACCCATGATCATGGGAATATGCTATATGTATCTGCAGGAACAGTCCTAGTTAGGGCACTGGATAAAGACCCAATAGCAATAGGCAAAGGCGAAAAGGCCATTTGGGGTAATGACTCAATAGCATTCCATACAGCCCCAGCAGGCAAACCAGGTATACATTACGTTGAAACAGACTCAGAAATCATTGATATGAACTCAGAGAACAAAGGGCCGAGAGGAAAACGCCCTTACCTGAAATCGCTTCCATTATACTCTCCAAGCGGCAAAGGGTTTGTTCAAAGGAGAGATGGTAATCTTGTCTATAGTGTTGCAGGAGATGGTAAACTTGATGAAAGATTTATTGGAACAGGTTCAAATCCCCAGTGGCTGGATGACCTGGTGCTTGCATACCTGGGTAACGACCAGATGGTCCATATGCATGAAACAAATGGACGCCAATACCGCAGACCTTTTGGGGATTCATGCACAGGTTTTTCTCTTTCTAGGAAGAAGGGAAAGATAGCATATACAGAATCACACAAATACGAACTTACAAAGGTTATGTCTAGGTACAGGGATACTGGGGAAGACCAAAGGATATCCTATACTGCATTGCATGTATTGGACGTTGATAATGATGATGAAGAAACAGCAACAGAGAACATATCCGAAGAGCAGGTTCTTATCTCCACATGGCTGCCTATTGATTCAGAAAAAGAATCAGTAGAATACCTAAATCCAGAATATTCTCCAGATGGAGAAAAGGTAGCTTTTGTAAGAGGGTATGATAAGGGCAAGTATGACCGTAAAAGCGGGGCTTTAGAGGGGATGGATATCATGCTCTATGACGGGAAAGAAGCTAAACCTATTTTATCGAACCTAAGCAAGGATTACGCTGCTACTGATGGAATAGTAACATGGGTGGATGAAGATAAACTTGCAGTAAACTACATAAATAATGAAGGAAAGAAGATGATATGTATCTATAGCCTGATATCAAACAGGCCCATAAAGATGTTCGAAGGCCAGGGCCTCTCAGTCAGAAGATAAAAAAGATACTATTTTTAAATAAAGCTCCATTCTTAAGATACAATTCACTACTTTAGAATTAAAAGGGAGTATATGATGCTAAGAAGAACATTCCTAAAAGCAGCCATGGCAGCACCAGCTGTAGCTAAAGAAGCATTTGGAAAGTCAGTCAGTTCATTTTTAGATTCAGTAATCTCCGATCAAAGCGCTCAAGATGGCTCTTTGACAGATAGAATTCATCAGCTTGTAAGTGGACTACCATATCCTGATGAAATATCTGATGACCTGATCGATATGTTACAATCCTGGAGAACCGATGGAATCTATAACATCTATGAAGAATATAGAAATCTACAGAATGGACGCAGTATCAGTCCCTCTGATGTTGCAACTGGAGCCCTGGAAGAACTAGCCATATCTAATCTTGGCCAGGCCATAAAATCCAAAATTCAATATAAGCTAAAGATTTTTGAACTTCCAGACGTAATAGAATCCAAGCAAGCTAACTGCCTTGGTTACACAATAATATTTTACATCCTTGGAAATGCCATGGGCCTAAAGGTCTCAACTGCAGAACGCAAAGAGGATCATTTGGAAAATATTGTAACCCTTGCTGACAATACATTAAAGATCGTAGATCTTACTCAAAAAGAAGATTTTATAACTGACGCTATCGTAACAAATAACAATCTGGATGACAGCACCCAATGGAGATATAGGGATAACAAACCAGTTATGAGCGGAAAAGACAAGATCC
Organism: Candidatus Nanoarchaeia archaeon; assembly: GCA_028279655.1. Classification (GTDB taxonomy): domain Archaea; phylum Nanobdellota; class Nanobdellia; order Woesearchaeales; family JACPBV01; genus JAHWHQ01. The sequence goes on from JANQNH010000007.1 coordinate 23,545, forward strand.
ACATAAATACTAATCAAGAGTTTAGGGCAGAGATCTTTCTAAACAGAGGCATTAGTTACTATGATTTTTATAAAGCAAATAAACAACATAAACAAAAGGCATTAAAGTTGGCAACTGTTTGTTTTGATAAAGCATTAGCCAATAATCCAGATTGTGAAGAGGCATATAATAATAGGGGGGCAGTAAAACATGACCTGGGAAAACACAAAGAGGCATTGAAAGATTTCCATAAAGCTATAGCCATAAGGCCTAGATATGCTGATGCTCATGTGAACATCGGAAACGTATATCTTAACTTGGAAGATTATAAAGAAGCCAGAGAATGGTACTATAAAGCGCTTGATATCGATACAGAACTTAAAAAAGTGCATTACTACCTGGCTGTCAGCCACATCAACTGCAGTGAATTTAGAGAGGCAATCACTGAGTGTACCAAGGAATTAGCAATTAACAAAAATCATGCCCTTTCATATTTCGTAAGAGGGGTTTGCTATCATAATACAAAAAAAACAAAAGAAGCCAAGAGGGATTTCGATATTGCAGCAAGACTAAATCCAGAACTAAGAAAAAATATCCTAAGAACATTTCCAGGATATATCAGCAAATAGAAACCCTATTTCTCTTTCTTTAATGTTCTCGCTATGACTAAATATGAACAGTTATCAAGTCTGCTCTGGATAGTCGGAAATGGGTCATCGGGTCTTTTTGGATTCAAATGTCCTCTACCAGCCCTAACGTTATAGTCAATAAAATCCTCCAACCTACTAAGCTGTGAAAAGACCACACACTTGTCTGAATCATAGGCATCCATATAGCCTTGGATATTCCTAGATGCTGCGACACTACCAAGTCCAAACATGATTTGTACATAATCCCTATGTAAATCTGATCTCTTGATGGAATCTCTCAACATCCTCTTAAATACCTTTACACGTTCATCAGGAACCATATTCCTGTATTTTTCTTTTCTCATTTCAGCCATTATTGGTCTAACAATGCTTATGGTCATCTCTCCTAGATTCTCACCTGGAGGATAATGAAACTTTGGATAAAGATCATCCCTAACAATTCTTGTGAACTGATCAAATTTAGCTATATTATCCCTATCATGTTTCCAAATACTATGAAGAGCATAAAAGTACATAGCCCTTTGTACACCCTCTATACCTAAGTACGCAAAGAGAAGTTCCTTATTCTCTATACCCAAAGCCTTTGCCTTTTCATGACTGGAAAACTTCCTAAGCTCCTGTGGAAGACCTGGTGTTACAATATAGCCTGGAGAAGGCTGAGGAAACGGATAATCAAGTGTAAACATTGGATTCATTATATGTGCTCCCCCCATAAGATCGTCAAAACCTAATTGGGTTATTGCATCTATATTTGTTTCAGGCCCAAAATAATCTTTATCGTTACAGACCCTAGGCAATCCTACCAAGGGAAATCCGTGCTTATCGATTAGAATATCAGCAACATCTGCAATATTCTCTAAAACCTCTCTTTCAGGTTCTGTTGCGAAAAGAACAATATTCTTAGGATCTTTCCCATCCTTTGGCTGGGCTATATTATGATCTATAACCTCAAGGCCTTTCTTCTTCAATAATGCTTGAAACCTTCCCTTCTTATCCAAAAGAGGTTCCAAAGGAGACCTATATGTATCAGACGCCAACATAGCTAAAGCAGATCTGCCCATAAAAGCAGCTCCTCCTGCTACCCACTGTTGTAGTAGAGATCTCCTATCAATTAGATCATTAGCCCCCATTTTACCTTCAGAGTTACTGATTACTATTTAAGTGTTTCTTAACACAACTCAACCATTATCTTAGCTCCTACCTTAGATGTAATCCCTTCAATATCCTTTGATGGATTTATCTCCACAAGATCAAATGCACGCAAATTCTGTAGTTTCTTAAGCCTATGCAAAAAAAATAACAATTCCCTGGTACTTAATCCCCCTGGCTCCCTATACCCAGTACCCGGTGCAAAAGCAGGATCCAGAACATCTATATCGATACTAACGTAAAGGTCAGAGAAGCCTCTGGCTACGCTCATAAGGCTTTCTGATACCTCATGGATTCCTTCACTTACTATCTCCTTCATAGAAAAATATTTTATCTTGTTCTTCTTGATAAAGTCTATCTCATTCTTATCCCAATTCCGAATACCTATTAAGATTATATTCTCTTTTTTAATGACATCCTGATTCACCAATGCACAAAGCAGGTCTTCATGGGTAGCTGTAAAATCATTCTCAGCATCAGGATGAGCATCAAATATCACAATTCCAGGATTTGACCCATACAAAACAGAAAAAGCCTTGACAATTGGGAAAGTAACTGAATGATCTCCTCCCAGAAACAAAGGCCTTACATTATCCTTCAGAACCCCTAATGCCTTGGTATAGATATTCTTATTAGTCTCATCGATATTAGAATCAACAACACTGACAGAATCGATATCAAAAACAGGCAGAATACCATCTTCAGACATGAATAATTCCTTGGTCTTCTCAATAACCTCATCTGGAGCAAGCTCTGAACCCTCTGCTTTCCCTAATCCCCCCTGTGATGATGCTATCTTTACAATTTTCATATATAGGTAAGAATTAAGATGTTTTTTTAAATATATCTATCCGTCTCTTATACCTACAAAGTTATAAAAGTATAATTTATTATAAAAGTTATAAAAATTAGAAAACTTTAAATATGAGTTCATAACCCACATAAAGAAGGTGATAAATATGGATGTTTGTATTAAAAACATAAATGATGAATCTTGGAGATTCTTTAAAGCAGAGTCTGCAAGAAACGGGATAAAGATGGGACAATTATTTGATTCTCTTGTTAAAGAACATATTAGAAATAAAAAAACTAAAATTGGAAACGCAAGAGAAATACTATTTGGCAAGAAAACATTAAAGGGAGTTTTAACCAGGAAGGAATTCAAAGATACAAGAAAAGAGTTTAGAAAGGATTTTGAATCCTTTAACTAAAATGGAATATGTGCTGGACACTTCAATATTAATTGAAATAGAAAATAATAATAAGAAAGTATTGTCTGAGATGGTTAAAAAGTTAGGGGATATAAGCTCAATAGACCTGTACCTTACCTATTTTGGATTTTGTGAGTATTTCTATAGTCACATAAAAAAGAACAAAAAAAATAAACAAGTCACTTTGGAGAGATTAAAAAAATATAAGTTAATCAATACATCAAAGGAATCAGCTATTATTTTTTGTATTAATCAAAATGATTTGAAAGAAAGTGGCAAGGAAATCCCAGTTTTTGACCTGTTATCTTCTTCAATAGCAATTGCCAATAATATGGCCATGATAACAGCAGATGATCATTTCAGAAGGATTCCAAGATTAAAAACGATCAAAATAACTCCTTGATCATCTCTTCTTCAGATTCAAAGCTTCCATATCCTTCTCGTCTGTTATCTCCCCAACCAGTTCCTCAAGAACATCCTCTAATGTCACAATACCCTGCAGTTTATGGTTTTTATCTATTACAATAGCCATATGGATGTTCTTAGACAAGAACTGCTTGAGCAGAACATCCAGCTTCCTTTTCCCATAGATAAAGAAGACATGCTTCATTATTCTTCGAAGAGGGATATCTGTCCTCTTATTTGCCAAGCATTTAAGAACATCGTTTGTATTAACAACACCCATGATATTCTCAGGTTCCTTCCTATATACAGGTATCCTGGTATGGTGTCTCTTTATGATTATAGGTATAACATCCTTAAGTACCCTCTCAGAGTCAAGACCAAACATCCTCCTCTTAGGGGTCATTATATCCTCAACCTCAATATCATCAAACTTAAAGACATTCTTTATGAGCGCCTCCTCTGTCTTCTTTATAGCTCCTATATCCTCCCCCATCTCCACAATGGTCTTTATCTCCGCTTCAGTTACTTCAGGGCTCTTCTTCTTCTCCCAGCCGAATATCTTCATAAAAAACAATGTGACACTGTCAAATATGATGACAAAAGGGTACAAAACCACACTCAATATCCATATAGGCTCTGCAACAAAAAGGGAAAACCTCCGGTTATGGTATGTCGCAAAGGACTTGGGTGTTATCTCCCCAAATATCAATATAAGGAATGTCATAATGCCGATTGCATAGCTTACAGCATTGCTCTCAAAGAGGTCCATCGCAACCAAGGTTGCAAGAGAAGATGCGCTTACATTGACAAGATTATTTCCGATAAGTATGGTTATCAGCATCCTCTTAGGATCGTCCTTTAATCTCTTTAAGGCCCTGGCACCAGGCTTCCTCTGCTTAACCAGATGCCTCACCCTCAGTCTGCTCATGGATACTAGCGCTGTTTCTGAACTTGAGAAGAATGCAGACAAAAACAGTAATGCAATAAGTGCGATAACCTTATAGATCAGATCCATAGTTTAACCTCTTTTTAATCAGTATGGAAATAAAGAGTATATAAACTTTTGGGAAAACTACTTCAAGCCTACGAAATGTATAACATCCTCAAATCCAGAAAATACATTATATCCCGCAGATGCCAATGGCTCAATGGAGACAGGATATATCTGTCTGTCTAACATTAAAGCCTTAATATGCCTTAAATCAATAATCCCTTCCTTTCTAAGAGTATCAAGCGTTGTTCCTTGTTCATCAACCTGTTTCAGATGTAGTCCCCCTATCATATAGGATGCCTGATTAAGATAACTGACACATCTTGCCATATCAATCTCACCAACCCCATCCTCCTTTGTAAATAGATTACCGATATCAGCCATCAACCTTACCCTAGAATCCTTCCCTGCAATTCCATCCAATGTATGGGCCAAGATCATAAAATAAGTAGTATCCTTAGGAATATTCTCAATCAATGCATACGTCCCTTGTTCCTTGCAGATATTATTAATGTAAGGGAGGATATCTCCCAATGATTCCACAGTTGACTGCTCCAAAGAAGACGTATCATCATCGTCAATCGGCTCCTCAACGTCATATTCCCCCCACACAAGCCTTACTGTGCAATTATCCCGTACTATATCAGAAGGACCAGTATAATACTCACCTAATCTTCTAGCATTCTGACATTGTCTAACAAATTGTTCATCTCTATTAGGATCAATAGACATCACATCAAGTGTAGTTTCCCAAGAAAAAGGGATTGTTGGATATGCTTTAGCCAGATCAATAACAGCTTCAAATGGAATATCTGGTTTCCCCTCCCTAACAGCAATACCTACTTCATAGCCAGCATTAATGAAAATATCCTGCCTGTTCTTAATTTCAGATAGAATATCACGAAATGCATGAGTATCTGTCATAGATTCAAGAGAATTTGTATTAAGCAGTAAAGTGATTAAACCCATTTCATACCCCCGATCACCCCCTAAACAGTAGAAATACAATGATATATAAAAAAGTTTTCTTAGTTGCAGTTAAGCTTAAAAACAGACGATTATTCTCCTGAAGTATGACCCAACTATACACAGTACCTAATCCATATCCACAAACCGTATATGTACCATTAGGTGAATTACAGAACAGTGCAAAAGTATTAGACGCAGATATAAGAAAACTAATAGCCTTTGGTAGAATCAAAGGGAGTATAGGTCCAGAATCAGAGGTTATAGGTCCAGGATCAGAAGTACAAGTTCATCCTTCATTCAAAGATCATCTAAAACAAGAAACCATTGCTGCAGGTGGTATGGATTCCTTATTATTCAGCGATGAAGCAGCAAGCTTGGTCAAAAGAATAACCAAAACTGAGATTCCAACTGAAACCTTAGAACAGCTGGTAAGTGGGATTAGCCTGAGAGTTGCAAGCAGACCAAAGTTTGTAGGATATTGGGATTACCAATCAGAAACAATCTCAGCAAAACCAAAAGCTAGACACAGATACACCGTACCAAATAGATTATCGTCATCACCAGGTGTTGCTTTTGGACCGCATCTGGTCCATCGTTTTGCAGTCCTTGAACTGATTTATATGTTAGATATTATAGAATCAGATATGATTACTAAAACTAATGCAATTCTAGAGAATCCACTCCCAACAGTATCTTATCCAGTAGTATTCAGATCTGGAGAATATATTGTTTATATAGAGCCCAGCAAAAAAGCCCCAGAAAATCCTTTAGATAATACCTATGATGGTCTGCTGCTCAAGTTTATGCAGGATGAAGATTCTACTGTTTGGGTAGACCGGGGCGTTCAATACTGGGCAAGGATTGCCAGATACGAGCATGAAGGTAAACATTACAATGTTGTGATCTTTAGAGAGTCCCAGAGATTCTTTAAGGAACATTTTGGCATAAGGGATGAATCAATTATCAAGGACTATGGATCAGATGGAGAAAAACTCCTTCTTAAACTATTTGTTAAACAAAACTCAAAAGGACGCAGACCAATAATCACCTTAGAAGATAGACCAAAACATTTTGGTGCAGTTGTAGGGTTGTACCATGACTATCTACCGAAAATACAGACAAGAATCTAAAAAGACATTTTTTCATCACCAACCTAGGACAAATTTCTCGTCGATAAATTCAAAAAGTATTTAAACAAGTATCTTATTTACTTCTATAATCTTTACTCAGGGGGATACATACGATAAACTATTATTTGCTAGGAACCTTGAATCTTGGAATTCTCTATAGAATATATTTCGGAGGAGATATTAATGGATGAACCAACCATTATAGAGCTAATACAACCCCATATAAAACATGAATTTGGAAGTGCATACGCAGGACTAGAATCAGAACTCGCTTTAATCCTGTATGATAATGTTGTCAAACCATTCAGAAGAGATCACGGCATCGTTGATGCTCACACTCATTTCAGCGCAAGACAGATTGTTGAAAACGAAGCTATGCCAGATATATTTACAGCCATGGTTCTTGAAAGAAATCCAAAATGGCCTAACCGTGACCATTACATTGCTCAATTACTAGCTTCCCAGGGTAAGTCATTTGAGTATTGGTATGGAACAGCATCGCCAAAACAAAAATGGATGGAGATGGCAAAGGTCTTCCCAAAACTTGCAGGGACTGAAGTGTATAAGTGGACCCATCGTGAACTTAACGAAATCCTGGGTGTTAAAGGCTTAATAAATGAAGAAAATGCACAAAGAATGTGGAGAGAGGCAAATAAAAAATTAAAAGATGCCAAATATAGGCCTAGGGCACTTCTTGCAGATGCTAATGTAAAGGTTTTAGCAACAACAGACGATCCTCTTGATGATCTGCCTTCAAAAAAACCTTTAGTAATAGGTCGTATGTCTATAATCCCTACCTACCGTCCTGATAAAGCAATGAATATTGAAGCAGAAGGCTGGGTTGATTATGTAGATGCTCTCTGTGACAAGGTTGGTGAAGACAGAACCTTAGATGGCTTATGCAGAGCTTTAAAAGAAAGGCATGATGACTTTGCCAAAGCAGGATGCACAGCAAGTGATCATGGATTATGTGAGCCTTTTGGCTATAATGTTGGCCTAAAAGACGCAAGGGATGCTTTTAAGCGCGTGTACACCTCAGGTGAGGCATCTGATGATGACATAAGAATATTCAAATCCTTCCTTATGCATAAGTTCGCAAGGTGGGATAGACAGAAAGGATGGGCTACTCAGATACATTTTGGAGCTCTAAGAAACCAAAATGAACATCTCCTTGAACTGATCGGTCCAGATGCAGGAGGAGACTTTGGACAAGCAAATATGGACATAGCTACACCACTACATGACCTTCTTAACGAATACGCAGCAACAGGCGATCCAAATAAGGATGGAAAGATAGTCCTCTATAGCCTTAGCCCGTCTCATTATGCTCAGATGGTACAGATGGCAGCAGCATTCCCCAGTGTTTCTCTAGGAGAATCCTGGTGGTTCAATGACAACAAACAGGGAATGAAAAGCTATCATGAAATAATGTATCCAACCCTTGCCTATACTAGAAATGCAGGGATGGTTTGTGATGGAAGAAAACCATTATCCATGTGGGCCAGACATGATAATCGCGATAGGCTGATGTGCAATGAGATGGCTCATCAATTAATGTACGGAGAATTCCCTAAAGAACTAGCACAACAGACCATGGAAGATCTTATGTACAATAACCAAGTTAGGATATACAAACTAAAAAAAGCAATAAGTAGGGCAGCCTAATAAGGAGGGATAAAAATGGAATATCAAGGTCCAAATAGAAGCATAACAGATAGAATTATGCGTGATGCAGGTATTGTAACCGTCATGGGTAGAGACCAGGTTACTGACATAGATGGTCATATAAAATCCGAATATGTAACAGCTGCCGTAAAAGCCATATGGGATGAAGGATTACCTGCTGAACTGACATTTAGACTCCCTGAAAGCGTATTAACTGCAGCAATGCCTGAATTAATAGAAGAAAGAGCCGCCAGATACAGAAAGGGTGAAGAGGTTATCTTGGGTGTTGGTAGTATTGAATGCATGTCAGAATTAGAAAAAGCACTTGATATGGGATTTGATTTTGTAGTATCCCCAGGAAATGGTGTTGGTGGAGAATATGAATCTGAAGGTAAGTATTATGATCCAATTGAATTTGTGAAAAAGGCTCATGCAAAAAATGTATATGCAGCTCCGGCAACTGAAACTCATGACGGACTTGGTTTCTATTTCTTCAGGGACGATGGAAATGAACCAGACGCATTAAAAATCTTTAACTCAGCAGATTTTGTGAATGATATAACCGGAGATGTAAAGAAATTTGCTGGAATTCTAGCACCATCTGTGAGAACGCAAGGTAGGTTCATAACTGAAGGAAGGATAATAATGCCCACAGGAGCCGTTACCAGATGGAGTGCTCCTCTCTTTAGAGAAGCAATTGAAAAAAACAAATATTCTGCTGTTTTAGGAATGTCTGATCCATTAAGCAATATGAAAGGTAAAGCTACAGCAACAATTCAAGACTATGTAGATTCGATAAAAGCATTTAAAGCAGCACTTAAAAGGAACCAGGCAGCTTATGAAGCTGACAAAAGCTTATATATGAATCTTCATGCAAAGAAAATAATAGAAGCTGCATTACAAGCCAGAGAATCAGGGGAATAACTACATCCTCTCCAGTACATCGATGCCTAGCAACCCTAATCCATTCCCTAAAACTCTCTTGACACATTCTATCAGAACCAATCTAGCTTTCTTTATGTCCTCATCAGCCTTAAGGATATGGCAAGAATTATAGAAAAGTGAAAAACCAGAACTCAAGCTATAGATATAGCTGGATATAAGATGAGGCTTAAGCTGCTCAGTTGCACTCCTCACAATCTCTGGAAATTCCCCAAGCATCTTGATCAGCTCTATCTCTTCCTTGCTCTCCAGGAGGCTATAATCTACATCATAATCAATCTTCTTTCCATATTTCCTAAAGATTGAACAAATCCTTGCATAAGCGTACTGCAGATAGGGGCCAGTATCACCCTCGAAACTCAAGGCCTGCTCCCAGTTAAACATAACATTCTTCTCAGAACTAACCTTTAAAATAGCATACTTGATAGCACCATATGCTATCTTCTTGGCATTCTCTTCTTTAACAGCTCCATGCCTCTTGCCTATCTCTTTCTTAGACTTCTCCAAAGCCTCCTTCATAAAATCCTCAAGCAGAACGACAGTACCCTTTCTTGTGCTCATCTTCCCTTCCTGCAACAGGATAAAACTATAATGGACAACCTTTGGTATCTTATGATTCAATAATCCTAGAGCTGCAGAGAGTTGATGATGATAAAGTTTGTGATCCTCCCCTAAAATGATGATGCTATCGCCCTTCTTCTTATTTATATGATAGGCAAGATCACGTAGAGGATAAAGAGAAGTACCATCTGCCCTTGTAAGCACCAAAACAGGAACCTTCATAGCCAGGTCATAGCCTTTCTGATCCAGAACCTTCCTTCCCTCTTCATCCGTAAAAAGCTTTCCTTTCTTATCCAGCTGCTTAAGGATATCATCCGTCTTCTTAGACCACAGATAATCACTTTCATAATCAAACTTGTCATACCTGATATCCATCTCAGAAAAGATCTTGGTCTGCCCCTTTATACAGATATCTACGATCTTCTTAAATCGTCTCCTGACTGTCTTGTCTCCTTTCTCAAGTTTATTCAAAAGTTCAAAAACCTTCTTCTCTATTGCTGGATTTTTCTCTACCTTCTTATTTATCTTGACATACATCTTAAGAAGATCAGAGAAAGTTATCTTATCCTTTCCCTCTGCCCCCAGTACCAGCATAGCAATCTGCTTCCCGATATCATTTACAAAATAATGGGTCTCTACCTTATAGCCCTGGAATCTCAGTATCCTAACAATTGAATCTCCGATCAATGCGTTCCTTGCCCTCCCAACATGCGGAGAAGCGTTTGGATTTATAGATGTATGCTCAACCAGCATACTTTTCCCTTTTCCTAGATTCAAAGAACCATAGTTCTTATCTTCAACAATTCTCTTTAACACATCACCAGCAAAACTCCCCTTATTAATAAAGAAGTTAAGATAAGGTCCCTTAACATCTATCCTCTGTATCAGCTTACTAAGCCTGATCTTCTTACCCAGCTCCTCTGCTATCTGCACAGGACTCTTCTTCATAGCCTTAGCCAAAGAAAAACACGGGAAAGCATAGTCTCCCATGGAAGAATCAGGAGGAATCTCCACACTTAATCCTTTAATACCTGTCTCCTTTTCTAATATCTTGATTATCTCCTTCTTAAAATCCATACTGAACAAAATAATGACAAAGGCATATAAAGTTTTCGATTGCATAAGAAATAAAAGAAAGATTTATATAGTAGCTATAGCAACTATATAACAAAATGAACACCACTACAATACAGATCAAAGAAGGCACCCTTGAAAGATTAAGATACTTTAAGGAATATACTAAAGAGAGCTATGATGAGATAATCAACAAAGTAATGGATGAGATTGAGGAAGGCCAATTAACAGATGAAGCTTTAAAAGATATAATTGAAGCGAAGAAAGAGATCAGAGAAGGAAAAGGACAAAGCATAGAAGAAGTTGCTAAGGAATTTGGATTAAAGTTATAAAATGTTTTCTATCATTATACTTCCCAAGGCTAAGAGACAGCTTCAGAAACTGGAAAAAAGAGAGATAGAGATTATATTAAAGAAGATTGCTAGCATAAGGGAGAACCCCCTTCATTACATAGAAAGGCTAAAGGAACTGCCTAGCTGGAAATTAAGGATAGGCGACTATAGGGCGATTATGAGTATAAATACGAAGGAGAAAAAGATATTTATTGAAAAGGTGGGGCATAGAAAGGAGATTTATAAAAGATAATAAGGCTTTCTATTTGATTATACAAATTCCATAAAATTACCACCACTTTTAGATTACAAACACTTTTATTAAAATCAAGACCTCTAACTAGTATGAGAATCAGAAGGAGTAAATTAGGGGCAGGAAGGTTTGGCTTAGACTACATCTTAGCAACTTACCCCAAAGCCAGAAACCAAAATGGAGAGGGGAAGATAACCATGGTTGACACTTGCAGCGACATGGTATATGGACTCTTAAGGGGGTATGTAGTAGGAAGAATATATGCAACTAGAGAGAATGCTCTCCACTATATTGTAGATAATGGAGCAATGTTGACATTATCAGATTCAAATAAAATCTGGAACCTTGCAGAACCTGATGCAGATGATTTCCAAAGAGCACACGGATATTTCAAAGGACAAAAAGCTGTTAGTGGTAATCCAGAATTTAGGCTAGCAAATCTTGAATTAAGAGACGTCCCAGGTAGAAGATTTGGAACCGGTTATTCAGAACTAGTAGTTGATACAGCAACCAGAACAATGAGTGCTAAAGGAGTAGTAGATCCCATAAAATTAACTGATGACAATCAAGCATTGGTAGAGAGAATTTTTAGTGCAGACTATGAAGTGATAATGGAACACCTATCAGCAGTAGGGGTAGAACAGATAAGGATTAAAGTCTACCACCCAACATCTGTAAATAAGATGATTGGGAAAGCAAAGTTCATTGCACACCCAGTCCTAGCGTATTGTAATGAAAATGAACTTGTAATCGATGCCACAGGAGATGCTAGACTCATGCTACAGAATGGACACCCAGACGGTATGGGAAGAGAGCATCTTTCAAGCAGAAAACTTAGAAGGGCATATATCAAAAAAAAATAAAACCAATAAAAACTATTACAACTGGCTTTTTCTATATTTTATCAAATCCTTTATGGTATAGATAGAAAGCTTGTGTTTCAAAACAAACTTCTCAAGATCAGGAAGCTTTGCCATTGTCCCATCCTCATTCATAACCTCAGCAATAACAGCAGCTGGATACAATCCCCCTAACCTACAGAGATCCACAGCAGCCTCTGTATGGCCTTCTCTATCCAGGACACCATTCTCAGCAGCTCTTAAAGGAAACATATGTCCAGGCCTTGCAAGATCCTCAGGCTTACTATCCCTATCCAACAATGCCTTGATCGTCTCCAACCTATCATTAACACTCATGCCAGTGGTAGTATTCTTCTTTGCATCCACAGAAACCGTAAACGGCGTATTGAACTTATCCGAGTTATCAGGCACCATAAGCGGTATTTCAAGCTCATCCAGCCTCTCTCCAGAGATAGGCACACACATCAGTCCTTTTGCCCATTGAAGAATATAATTAAGCTTAGAAGGTGTAACATTCTCAGCAGCAACAACCAAATCTCCTTCATTCTCCCTGTTCTCATCATCCACAATAACAATAAAGTCACCTCTCTGAAGCTCCTTTATCGCATCCTCTATCTTTCCAAACATAGAAAAGGAAAAGACCAGGGCTATTTAAAAAAGTAATGTTTTTAGTTACCCGTTTTCAGGTTGTTACCCTAATTTAGATTCTGCAAAGCAACATAGGTATCTATGAGATAAGGAATATACTCAGATACAACATCAACATTAAACTTAGATCCATCACCTAAGTCTATAATTGGTTTCTTGCCTATACCAACCTTATCCCCTCTGCCTGGAAGAAACCTGTTGTCGCCTACATTAGAAAAGATATTTCTGGGAAAATCACTGGAATTCAAAGCATCTACCCCTAGTTTAAAATCACCATTAGCTATACATCCATTCACATAAGCCTCAAGTTTTTTATTAGATCCCATATATGTTGCTAATAAAAGTGATTCCTCCCCTCTTTCTTCTCTAACAGAAACAACAGTATAATGTTTATCCTTTCCTTTATCAATACATAAAATCCCTCCATGACTATAAGTATCTTTATCAATCATCCCCCTATGAGAAAATCTCTCTTTGGTTAATCCCTTCACATTCTCCACCAAATAAGATATCACCATCTGCTCTAGATGGGGCTTAACCAACCGCAAAGAATCTATATGCCTTAGATTTCCCTGTGTTACCAAAACATATTGTTCACCAGCCTCTCCAGAAGATCTTACCACTAGTGGTTCCTTATCAACACCATCAGACATTAATAAATCTCCTCCATCCAACCTTAATCCATCCAAAAACATATCCTCTGTTTTCATTAAACTCAAAGTACTATTTGACAAGGCATCCGCAGCTTCCAAGTAAGAATTTTCAGATAAAAATCTAGAAACCTCTGGCACAACAGAATTGGCATCCGGCTTTTCAAATCCTCTATACAGGATAGTATCCAATCGGTGCTCCTCTCTAGCATCCAATATAACATACATAAGACCAACCTGCTGATCCATACCAAAATCAACAACAAAAATCTTCTCAGGAAGATACTTAAACAATCCATGCATATATTCCGAAGCTTTCTGGATAGGACCATAATCAATCCTGTCAAGAGCCCTGGCCAGATTGGTTTCCTCTCTTGATGGCTCTTTTCCTCTAAAAAAAGAACGAACTCGATCACTTTGACACCCAACAGCCAGAGAAATATAAAAAGCTAACAACCACTTTAGAAATCTATTATCCATCACCCTCACCAGGTTCTAGAGATACCCTTCAATAAGGATATCCCTTCCAATCTTCCTATAATCTAAATCTTTTAACTTTATAGACTTATCAACCTTATTAATCCCAAGATCTCCAAGAGCACCCAATCCCTTTCCAATAAACTGAGGAGAAATAAAAAATAATACCTTATCTGTTATCCCTGATTTGATTGCTTCAGCATTAAGTTCTGCTCCTCCTTCAACCAATATTGAGCAGATATCTCTTTTCCCTAACTCCTTAACAAGCTGCTTTAGATCAACCTTTCCATTCTTTGCATCAACCACAAGTACATGAACGCCCTTCTGCAGTAATCTCTTGACCTTTGTCTTAGGTGCCTTCTTGGAAGTTGCAATTATAAGCTTAGATCCTTCATTCTTGATAATCTTTGCATTCGCATTGATTTTAAGTTTCGTATCCACCACAATCTTTATAGGATTTCTACCCTTTACCAACCTAACAGTAAGCTGGGGATTATCCTTAAGAACAGTATTTATGCCTACCATAACAGCATCATACTCTGCCCTTAACTCATGGACAAACTTCCTTGCTTCCCTGCCAGTTATATACTTTGAATCCCCTGTCCTTGTAGCAATCTGCCCATCCAGGCTCATAGCTGCTTTTACAACCACCAATGGTCTTTTAGACCTTATCCATTTGATATAAGGCTCATTAAGCTTCTTGGCCTCTTCTTCCAAAATACCTATCCTTGTCTTTATCCCCCTAAACTTGAGTTCCTGATAACCATTAACCTTAGGATTAGGATCCTTCATAGCAACAACTACCTCCCTTACACCAGCAGAAACGATCTGCTCAGTACAAGGGGGGGTTCTTCCCCAATGACTACACGGCTCCAGATTTACATACATAATGCTGTCCTTAGCCTTCCTGCCAGCCTCCTTAAGGGCACACACCTCTGCATGAGCATCCCCGCACTTCTTATGCCATCCTCTCCCTACTATCCTTCCTCTCTTAACTATAAGTGCTCCAACTAAAGGATTAGGGCTAACATCCCCCCTTCCTCTGGCAGCTAAGCTTAATGCTAATTCCATATACTTCCTATGTGATATCATAGTAAGATTACCTAAATACCCCCATTTACAATAAGAAATAAGCACTGAGTATATAAAGATTTGTGGTTATTGGATAGGAGGAAAGAAATTTCACAATTAAGTTTACTTTGCTCCTCTCATAGTAGCTCCTCTTTCCAACTCACATGTCCATTTATTTGCAATAAATTCAGAGTCCTTTCCAGAAAGTCTTTTTACTGGTCCGAATAAAGAAGCATATTTTTCAACCTGCAGGGTATCATTTACCATGATAGCTGCATTTCGAGCTGCATTTGTTCTCTCTGCCATAGGATCCTCACTTTTTTCACTCACGTCACTCTTATAATGACCGCCAACAGTTGCAATACCAATCCCTTCAATAACAAAGGTCCGAGAATACATATCCCCATATCCTTTTTCCACCTGTTCTTGAATGTCTCCTCTTAGCCTAAGAATATCTGTAGCATCGTTTATATCGATATAATTATCAGACAATCCCGCAGACACAATTGAATCCGGAGAAGTTCTGGTAAAATATCCAGCAAGCCCTTTTGCTTTCTTAGACTGAGCATACTTTCTTGCCAGATCTGTGGTGTTAAGATACATAACTCCCTCTTCTGTAGTAAGCTTTATCAGATTCAATCCTGGCTCAACTATCTCTGTGTCATAGGTATAATCTCCACTTCCGTCAAATACCTTTTCATATATTGCTTCCATCGTATTCTTCACAATATCTTCTTTCAATTCCCCTTCGAATGTATCTTCCTTATTTTCACCAAAAGGATTTTTATCGAAATCATAACCACATTTTTTTCCCTGCTCTCTGATTATGTTCCAAGCTGTGCTTTCTAACTGTTCTCTGCGACTTTCCAAGGTTTTAAAATCAGGTGCAGCTATCCATGCTCCATGATTTTCTTGGATCACACCATACAACTCTCCTTTATGAGAAGGCATCATCTTCTGAACAGTCTGACCAAGCCCAATTCCAGGTATCTGGAATGGAACCTCTAGATATGTTTTCCCAAGTCCCTCATTTAATAGTTCCATTCCCCGCTGAGAAGATGTTAAGATTGAAAGAGAGGTTTTATGCGGATGATATACGATTACCTGCTCTGATCCGCTCCTTATATAATGGTCAGCAAGCAAAGCATGAACAGGATGTTCTATGGTATTTTTTTTGCCTTCTTGATTTAGAGCAGCTTGTTTTCTGCTTTCTTCATATTGGTCTTCCCTTATAGTATCGACTTTATCTGTAAACTTAGCCATATCATCAAAAGCCAGTGCACCTGAGGTTAAGGCCATCTTATCCAAGGTCAACTCACCAAAAGCCTTTCCACTAGGAGAACAAAGCATCTCTATTCCACTGCCTGGTACAGCATCACTAAATTCCTGAGTCTTCCTAGAAAAAGAAACATTACCTCCTCCAGCAATACTCTCTCTATTCGATACGTTCCATTCGATTATCTGTTCTAACGGTGCCTGTGCCCATGTAAAATCTTCTCTTGGCATATGTCTCCCCCAAACCATCAAAACCAGCCAACATTTAAATACTTTTCCCCCCATAACCACTTTAAAATGAAAACGAAGAGAAAGATTTAAATATCAGCCACAAAATTAAGATATTATGGGGGAAGAAAAGTATTATAGGATAATAACAGAATTAAATAGCTCAAAGCCAGAAGTAAGAGCAAAAGCACTAGATGAGTTAGCCACCCTTGAAAGATCCGAGATACCTGCACAAATTCTCATTAATGATCCAAATGGATCAGTAAATCTTCATATGCATTCTATCTTTTCATATAATCCTTATGGTTGGTCTCCTGCAAGGTGTGTTTGGGAAGCTCTACTGGCAGGAGCAGAATACGTTGGAGGCGTAGAATTTGACGTTCTTGATCACCTTGAAGAACTCTTTGAAGCAGGAGATAGATTCAACATTAAAGTGGTTGGTGGTGTGGAGACAAGGGTTTTTGCACCAGAATTTGGTGGAAGAGTAATAAACTCCCCTGGTGAAGAAAACATAACCTATGCAATGGGGCACGCTATTCCAATAATTCCAAATGCAGATTCAGATGCAGGACAATTTCTCGCTGACATGAAAGCAATGGCAAGAGAAAGAAACCTAGAGATACTAACAAAGGTTAATGCCCACTTAGGAGATATTGGTGCTATAGATTATGAGAATGAAGTTATTACACTAACACCAAAAGGAAATGCTACTGAAAGGCATATGGTCCAGGCCTATGAGAAAAAGGTTAGGGACCACTTTGGAGCAAATGTCAATGGTCTTTGTGATTATTGGGCAGACAAGTTAAGTAACGAGAAGAAAAAAGTTACGCCTGATGATATAAGGCAGGTTCTAGCAGAAGATAAAAAACCTAAATTATATAAGCTAATTAGAGGCCAATTGATGAAACAAGGTGGAGTTGGATATATTACACCTGATCCAAATAGCTTCCCTTTAATGACTAAATTCTTTGAATGGATAAAAGAATGCAAAGGAATTCCAGTTGCTACATGGTTAAACGGTAATTCAGATGGAGAAAAGGATCCAACAGAACTACTAGGTATATATAAAGAAGCAGGTGCCGCAGCCCTAAACATCATTCCAGATAGAAATTTCAATCACGATTTCCCAGGAGGATGGCCTGCTAATGATCAAGATTATCAAAACCTTGTTGCTGTCATTGAAGCAGCAAAAGAATTAAATTGGCCAATATCTTTCGGAACAGAACTAAACACAGCAGGACATCGTGTCATGGATATCTGGGACTCACCAGCCCTAAAACCGTACAAGAAGTTTGCCTATGAAAGCGCACAGTTCTTTTATGAGCACTCTCAAAAACAAAGAGCTTTACTTCTTCAGTAAACTAACCGGCTGCTTCAAGGCATATTCTACTGCCTTATCAGTCAACCTATCTGTTACAACACCAATATTAAAGTAAACCTTCCATTTATCACTTACTGGATCTTTTGGAGTATACAGGCATTTTCCATTTGATGCATTAGCTAGCCTATCATAAAAAGGGATCGCATACTCGTTTTGCAGATCTGCCCTAAGCACATAGGCCTTACTGTTCTGATGAATCTTCTCCATCAGATTCTTTGCAACCCCATTGTTCCTTTTGTCCTTACTGACAGCTAACTTATTAACATAATCAAATCCGAGATATCCATCCTCACCTATAGCTTCCTGTACAATGGCAGCACCGACATACCTTTCATCTTCTTCAGCAATCACAACATATTTAGGATCAACAGCATCAAAAAAATCATCTACCAGCTTTCTCTCACACCCGTCACTAGAGAAAGCATCCTCTATGAGGTCTGTTAACTTCTTCTTATCTACCCAATTCCATCCATCTTCAGACATAGGATATTTTATCATAAACCAGAAAATCCCTAATCCACTTTTAAACCTATGGACCTATATAGAACAAAATAGACAAAAATGTCCCATATTAGACATAAACAAATAATCTAGAAAAACAACATCTTTATCGCAAAAGCAATCGCAACTACAATAAGTGGATATCTTATCCATGCGCTTCCTTTCTTTAAGGTTATACAGGAGCCGAACCATGCACCTATAAAATAAAGGATAGCTATAGGTATGGCCAATTTGTAATCGATCAACCCCTTAGCTGCAAAGATTACCAAAGCAGGGATTGCTGCTCCGAATTCCAGGAACCTTGCATTACCGATTGATTCCACAAATTCCTTCTTTAGCAATGAACTCAAGACCATAACAATCAATACGCTTGCTGCAGCTCCGTAAAAGCCATGATATATCCCTAAAAAGAAGAAAAGAATCACCGCCAATGTAACGTTTCTCTTTCTAATATCTATCTTTATAGGTTTAACACCAAAATTCCTATTAAATAACATAAAACAAGCTATGATCAGCATCAAAACACCTATTACCTTCTGGAGTATGTGTTCCTTGGTTCCTATAACAAAAAAGCTGCCAAGGATACTTCCAAATACCATAACCATCGCAAAAGGCCAGCTAAACCTAAGATCCACCTTTCCTCCCCTAAGATAATTTACAAATACAAGGCCAAAAGAGATAGAGGTTAGCTTTGTAATGCCGATAACATGGTGTATATCAAGGCCCAGAAACAACAATCCAGGTATAAGTATAAGGTACGATCCACCTACCATGCCACCAACAATACCAGATACAAATGCAATTATCGCAGCAAGAATCATACTCATTGGTTCCATCATATCTTCCCCATCAATCTAAGAAGCAATGCCTTCTGCGCATGCAGCCTGTTCTCTGCCTGGTCAAATACTATGCTTTGGGAAGAATCAAGAACCTCATCCGTAACCTCATAACCTCTATAAGCAGGCAGGTTATGCATAAACAATGCCTTTCCTAATAGTTTCTTATTAACCTGATAAGGTCTAAAGACCTTTAATCTTTTTGCTTTCTCTTTCTCCTGGCCCATACTTATCCATGTATCTGTATAGACAACATCTGCACCCTTAACAGCCTTAACTTCGTCTGTCAATAGGTCAGGATTCTCAATCGGCTCATAGCCTTTTGGAACAGCCACACTGATCTTAATCCCTACCTTCCTACATCCAAGGATAAGGCTATTACATACATTATTCCCATCACCAACCCAAGAAACCTTTAATCCCTTGAACTTACCAAACCGCTCCTTGATTGTTAATAGGTCAGCAAGTGTCTGGCATGGATGATACCTGTCACTTAAAGCATTGATCACTGGCTTACTGCTGTTCTCAGCCATCACCTCGATCTTTTTATGCCCATAGACCCTGGCCATAATAACATCAACATACCTGGATATACACTTAATCTCATCCTTAATGTCTGCCTTGCCCAGCTGAGTACTGCTCCAATCAATAAACAGTGCATGCCCCCCTAACTGCGCCATACCTGCCTCAAAGCTTATCCTTGTCCTTGTTGAGGTTTTCTCAAAAAGCATAGCAAGGGTCTTTCCCTTTAGCACCTTATAGTACTTTTCAGGATCCTCTTTGATCAACATAGCCTCATCGATTAGATGCAGTATATCTTCCTTATCCCAATCCTTTAACGTAATCAGGTCCATAGGAAAATCAGAGATACCATAATATTTAAAGCTATTGAATAGTTAAAAGAAAGATTGAACATAAATGTCCCATATTGGACAACACAAAAAACGAAGTTTTTATATATGCCCTATTTTTCTTTATTTTATTATGGCAAAAACAATAGTCGTCATAGGCGGCCAATGGGGAGATGAAGGAAAAGGAAAGCTAGTCGATTTCTTAGCAAAACAGGCTGACGTCATAGCAAGGGCAACAGGCGGAAATAATGCAGGCCATACGGTTGTAGTCGAAGACCAAAAATTCAAGTTTCACTTGCTTCCTTCAGGAACAATACATAAAGGAAAGCTTAATATCTGCGGCAATGGCATGGTCATCTACCCAAAACAGATAATAAAGGAAATTAACACACTAGAAGAAAAAGGATTCACACTCACAGATAAAGAGTTAGCAGTAAGCTCTTCTTCTCACGTCATTACAGAAGAACAGATTCAAAAAGATCTAGCTACAGGAAAGAAAGTTGGCACAACAGGCAGAGGCATAGGCCCCTGCTATATGGCAAAGATAGAAAGAACAGGCCTAAGGATGTCAGAGTTCATAAAGGAAGACAATGAAGAAGCAAACAGACTAGCTCCATTTGTAAAAGATACATATACCTTAATAAACCAGGCATTAGAAGACAAAAAAAACATACTTATCGAAGGAGCCCAGGGAACAATGCTTGACATAGATCATGGCACATACCCTTATGTAACCTCCTCCAATCCAACCGCAGGAGGACAGTGTTCAGGATTGGGAATAGGGCCTACAAAGATAGATGATGTCATAGCGATAATAAAAGCATACACTACCAGGGTTGGAAGGGGGCCTTTCACAACAGAACTAGGCACAGATGAACAAACAACAGAAGAGGGTACATGGGACAAGATAGAGCCAAACTTTGAGGAACAGCTGAAACAGGCAGCAGAAAAAGGCAATGGAGGGGACGAATACCACCAGGGAAAATACCTCAGGCTCATGGGCAGGGAATATGGAACCACTACCGGAAGACCAAGAAGAACAGGTTGGTTTGATGGAGTAGTTGCCAGATATGCAAGAAGGATAAATGGACTGACAACCTTTGCACTTACAAAACTTGATTGTTTTCAGGATCTAGACAAGATCAAGCTTTGCACCCATTATGAGATAGACGGAGAGAAGACCAAGGACTTTCCCACAGACCTTGAGGAACTGAAGAAGGCAAAACCGATTTATGAGGAGATGGATGGATGGAAATCAGACATATCAGAAGCAAAGACCTTTGAAGACCTCCATGAAAACTGCCAAAAATACGTCAAAAGGATAGAAGAACTGACAGGAGTTCCAATGTGTATTGTTTCTGTCGGACCAAAAAGATCACAGACAATTATTCTTAAGAAAGAGCACCTATTCTAATATAAAAAAACTATATCTTCCCAATCTCTACCTTTCCTTTCTTTACCTTTATAACAAACTCTTCCTTATCATTAAGGTTAGCGATATCCGTAACTATCTTAGGCAACAGTACTCTTTCTCCTCTAAAATCAAGATTAGACAATATCTGCTGCTCCTTAGCGCCCTTATCGATAGCTATCTCCTTGATTATATCCCCTGCCCCCTTCTTTGTACCTTTATCAGTAAAATGTTTTGTCTTTTCAGAAAGGAACTTAGCCATCTTATCAGCAACATTTATTCCAGTAGCTAAGGTTACTCCCTGCAATCCAGGAGAAAGATTAAGCTCAACAACAACAGGCCCTTTAACGCTCTCCAGCATATCGACAGCACATATATCTGCGCCTATAACCTTAGCAGCATCAACAGCTATCTTCTTCATATGGGTGTCAGGCAAAAAAGCCTCTCCCTCTCCTCCGGAATGGATATTTGCTCTCTTCTCTCCAACAACTGCCTTTCGTTTCATAGCTGCAACAACCTTATCCCCAACAACAATCACCCTGATATCCTCTCCTCCTGTCTCTATATATTCCTGGATAAGGAACGGCTGTCTCAGTGACTCTAAAGCATCCATAAGTGAGGAAGCTGCTGCAAAACTCTCTGCATACATCACTCCCTTTCCGCCAGTTCCGGATGGAAACTTGAATATGATCGGATAATTCACCTTCTGCAGTATCTTCTTAGCAGCTGTTGGAGAAGATGTAAGATAGGTAGTTGGCATAGGGATCTTAGCCTGCTGCAAAAACAGGTGAGTCAGCAGCTTATCGTGTCCTACTGTAAAAGCCCCTGCCTTTATTGGCATATATGTAGAAGGATAGTATACCCCTGTGACTGCCCTTAGGGTCTGAGCGTATCTGAAGCTCCCTTTAGCATATATGCAGTCGTAGGATTTCAAAGGTTTGCCATTGTAAAGAACGTCTGATTTCCCTGAAGAAAGATTAACCTCTATATTCTTAAGATCAACATTATCAACACTATCAAAATACTTCTTCATAGCTTCTATAGTCCATCTTGAGCTCTCAGAGCCCAAGGATATAACAGCTGCCTTCATTTTTTTCTTGACGCATCGATAAGATATCCGTGCTTCAGGACATTCTGCCCTATAAGAACCCTGTACTTCATATGCCATCTATCTGCTAATGTAAACTCTTCCTTCATCTTCTTTCCCGCTAACCCCAAGTCTACCTCAACAACAGGCCTCATCTTGTTCCCAGAAGCAGATTTAACCAATTTTGACTTTACTATAGGCCCAAGCTTAAGCTGAGATGCAAGGTTGATATCCACAGAGCTTTTAGAAGCCCCTGTATCTATCTTCGCCATTATTGTCTTCTTTCCTGACTTACCAAATATAATTACTGGTTCCACTAGACCAATAACTGTTTTTCCGTTTATCTTATCGTATTTCATTAGTTTTTAGAATTCCTACTGATGTTTTTAAACTTTACGTTTCGAATGTAGTGAGAAACGTGAATGATTAGAATCTTTTTTCTAAAACTTTACGTTTACTTTTAATCTTGTTCTCAGGTAGTATCCTTTCAATATAACAAAACATTTAAATATAAGTTATATAACTATAATTTATGGTGATATAACATGTCCACAACCGTTGCTTTAGATGAAAACACATTTGACTTACTAAAATATATGAAGAAAGAGACTGACAGTGTAACCTATAGTGAAACAATAAGAAAACTTATTTTAAAAGCTAAAAAACCAAAAGAAAGCTTTTTTGGAATAGCAAAAGGTATGCCTCCATTCAAAAGAGAAGAGATTGACAGATTTGAAACAAAATGGAAGAAGAGATAAGGGAAAACCAACCGCTCTTAGTTGACTCTTGTGTTTGGATAGAGTTAATAAGGGGAAGCAAAATAGGAAAAACATTAAAAAAATATATTGATGGAGATTATGATATTCTGATTAGTTCCATAACCATCACAGAAGTCTATCATTACACACTAAAGTATGAGGGTGAAACCTTAGCAAAAAGATTCCTTAACTTTATGATACAAAGGTCTTTCACCATACCGGTAATAAAAGATATAGCGATAAAAGCAGCTGAAATAAAAACAGAAAAAAAGTGGGGTATTGGCGATTCAATAATATATGCAACATGCTTAGCAAGAGAAGCTAAAATATTAACTTGTGATTCTGATTTTCGTAATGAAGAAAGAGCAATATACTTAAAAAAATAATCTAGGCAAATCTTTCCTTAACCATCAGTTCCCCTATCTGCACTGCATTCAAGGCAGCGCCTTTTAATATCTGGTCACCACACACAAAGAACTCCAGCCCATTCTCACCAAATACAAGATTCTGCCTAATCCTACCTACCTCAACATCATACTTCTTAGTAGCAGTCAAAGGCATAGGGTACACATTATTCTCAATATCATCCTTGACCTCAATTCCAGCAGTTTCCCCAAACAACTTTCGAACCTCACCCGGATCAATAGGCTTCTCTGTCTCAACAACTATCGATTCAGAATGGACCCTCATAGTCGGTATCCTGACACATGTGCAGGAGATCCTAGGCTTTTCATCAGAAAATATCTTATGTGTCTCCCAGACTACCTTCATCTCTTCCTTAGTATAATCATTCTCCTGAAACTTATCGATATGCGGAATAACATTAAAAGGTATAGGATAGGCAAATATCTTGTTTCCTGCTTCTCCACCATCAAGCACCTTCTTCGTCTCTGCTTCCAGTTCATCCATGCCCCCGTTACCAGCACCGCTCGTACTTTGATATGTTGATATTATCACCTTCTTAAGACCATAATTCTGATGGATAATCCATAAAGGGATAGCAGCAATAGCAGTTGTACAGTTTGGGTTAGCTATCAGCTTTGAATCACCGATAGCATCTGGATTGATCTCAGGTATAACCAAAGGAACATTATCATCATACCTAAATGTAGAAGAATTATCAATGACGATACAGCCAGCTTCAGTAGCCTTTGGAGCATTCTCTTTAGGCCATCCTCCACCTATAGCAAAAAAAGCCATATCCAATTGAGAAAAATCAGCACCATCTGCTAGTTCAACTGTCTTAACACCCATTGGTGTTTCTATCTCCTTCCCAACACTCCTCTCAGAAGCATACAGCCTTAACTCGCCGATAGGGAACTTCCTATCAAAAAGAACCTTCAGAAGCTCCTTTCCAACCATCCCTGTTGCTCCGAATATTCCAACTCTTAGATTTTTCATAAAAAAGAAGAAAAAAAGGTTATTTATAAAGATTATGTTAGGATGGTAACAGATTATTATCTTGCTATGGCAGTATCGATTGCTTGATATAATCCCTCGGGAGTTTTTAGGTCTGCATTTGGTCTTCCCTGTGTAAGGAATTTAAACAATCCACCAAAGTTATATTGCCTAAATCCTTCTGTCCTCCTTCCAGAGATATAAAGTCTTGCAGTTAGATTAGCCATCTGGACCGCTTGCTCTACATCAAGTTTTCCTGACTTATAATCATCAAGCCTATTTAATATGTAAGAATTCAGACCTGCTCTCCAAGAATCCCCTGCACCTGTAGTATCAAAGAACTTCCCTTCCTCTTTTGATGTATGGAACCAGTTATCAACCTCAATTTCCTTTGTTCCGTCACCAGGGTGATAATAAAGAAGAGACGTCTTTTCAGGGGAAGTAATCGCATATAATCTAGCCTCGTCTCCTTTACAGAAATTGTTTTCCAAATAAGTTAAAAATGCCTTTTTGTTATTCCCAGCTGTAGGCAGATTATATTGAGGTACTATCAAATTAACCTCATCATCAGAACAGACAAACATATCAGCAACTTCCAAAGAAGGTTTAAGACATTCGTACCTTTGGGGCTCAGCAGCATAGGTATGGGTGTCAACCATCACTAAAGATTCTAGGTTCTCTTTAATCCAACTGATTCCCTCGGCCAACCTTCTGCCTCCATCAAGATCAGCTCCTTCCTCAAACAATCCAGAATAACTTATCTGAACTATCTTAGGATTTGCTATCACTAACCTATCTTTAACATCATTCGCAAAGTCAAAATGCTTGCCAGCATCCTCACAAAAGGTTATTGGAGCCCTATTTCCAGTTTCATCCTGAGGTATAAAAGAAACATCCGACCTATACCTATCATCAGTAATCAATCCGGAGATATTCACTCCATACCCACTTATCCCCCCTGCAAAAAATCCACCCTCAATATCATTCCCAATAATCCCTACAAGACCTGTCTTAATACCAAGCGCTGCAGCAGGAAGCACAACATTCCCTCCTCCGCCATATTCTACTGATTGTAGTTGTGATGCAACGAGTGAGGGTCTTTTAGAAATAAACTCTTCCGGTGGAACTGCTAAATGTCCCTCTTCTATCTGCAATCCAGGTATTATAACAGGTTCCTTAACATCACATACCATAACAGCTGCACTAAGAAGATCTACTTGATTATCATCATTTAATCTCAAATATTCTAGGGCTTTTGCAGCAGTATTATATTTACCTGGATTAATTTTTTGTAGTGCTTTTGCTCTCTTGAAATCAGATGATGATATTTCGATTCACCTTTGGTAGTCTTATTATGCCTTTCTCGAAGCAGTTACAGCTCCTGTCGTTAAGTAATATTTTGTCAAAAGCCTACTCATCTCCAGGCTTCTTGGATATGGATCTTGTCCTGCCAGATACCTAAAGGCTTGATTCGAAACCTGCTCAAAATGTTCGAAATGATTAGGCCCTTTTGGAAGCACAAGTTTGAATCTACCATCCTCTTTTTCATAATTAATACTCTGGTCATCAAACTTCTTCCTTAGCTTAACAACATGTTCCTTCAAAGCTTCCTCAGTTTGCTCTGCATCTCCTCTAGGGGTAATATAAACATGCTGTCTATCATCATCAGAACCTTTTACTACGTCTATTATAACCTTCTTTCCCCTAATTACCGAGTAATGCTCATCATCTTTTCCACTAAGAGCCCAATCGACCTTTATACCAACATTAACTCCATTTACCTGATAGACAAATTCCCCATTGCAGTATACATCACCAGGTGTTTTCTCTGCAGTTTTTGTTATGGCCTCAAAATTAGACTGAGGTACATTAGTAGCCCATCTCCTGCATTTATCTTCAATCAATCTGACATTATCAGGATAAACTGGTCTATCCTGCATGACTAGCAAGTTTGCCATGTCAGCTAGGTGGGCAGTAACATCAGCATTCCCTTCTCCCTGCCAAGCAACATCAAAATAATCAGGTCTTCTTTCAACACCTAAGTGAGATTTATCAAGGATATGAACACTTCTTTTAGTGATTGCAGGATTATCAGGAGTATTGTCATCCAACCCACCAAATAGATCATCATTTTGCATTATTAGGCCCTGCATTATCGTACCCAATTCATATCTCTCTGTCATTATGTCATGAATTATTGTTCCTTTTTGTTCTGCCTTTTCAATAACCTTTTCTAAGGTTCCCATCCTATCTTTTTCAATAACCCATGGCTTATCACAGATGATCATTTCATAACCAGCTTCAATGGCTTTATCTATCACATCTATCTTATCTACATTAGGGCAGGCCAGAACGAGCACATTCCCTCGTTTCTGTTTAAGCATCTCTTCCAAGGCATCTTCACTGCCTTTATAATCGAGGTTATATCCAGTATCCACCCTCCCTGCCTTTATCTGGCCTCTAAACTCACGAAGGTGGTTATCAGGAGTATACCAAACAGTAACATCCCTATCAATCTCAAGTCCTTCTATATCCGAATACATAGACTGCAAAGGCAGTGCCCCATGAAAATGTACTGGTTGGAAAACATCTATCTTAGCTTTTTTAACCATTTTTTATCCCTCCTAATCATATTGTCTAGTTTTAAAATTAAAAACTAACTCTTATGCATCTGATCGTACATCGCAATCTTGCTATTTAGCATCGGTAACCATCTTTGGGTGTAAATTTGTTGATAGATCTGTGGTAAAACGCCTAAATCATCTGGTCTGTAGATCTCTTTTGATTCAAGTCCTCTATGTGAGTCATCCATAGGGATCAATCCTGCACCAACAGCTGCTCCTCTTGCAGCACCTTCTGCACCATCAGTATTAAACAATTCAAGCGAAGCACCATTAACAGCTGAGAATATTTTACAGAAATCCTCGCTCTTAAACAAATTCGCATAGCAAGCACGGATTTGAGAAGGATCAACACCACATTCTTTGGACATAATATCTATACCATATTTCATAGCATAGGCAATCCCTTCCATAGAAGCTCTTAAATGATGACCAGCTTTTTGGGTATTGAAAGATCCCCCTTCCATACTCCATCCAAGGTCACGCCCTTCAAGAGTTCGTTCTGCACCGTTTCCAAAAGGAAACATCAACAAACCATCACTGCCAGGATCAACCTTGCTTACAAGGTCATTCATATGTTCATAATCAAATCTTGAATCTGCTATAAAATTATCCTTTAACCATTCATAGAGAATAGCTGCACCATCCAAACATGAAAGTACCCCATATCTTGGATCACTAGCCGTATGGTTACCATGACGAAAGATATTAACACGGGATTTAAGATCATACTTCGCTTTATCTGAGATGCCATAGGTAACTCCTGATGTTCCAGCGTTTGTCCCAACCATGCCTGGAGAATTAACACCTAATGCCCAGGCATTATTGGGTTGGTCTCCATGTCTATAAGAGATAAGTGTACCCTCATTTAAACCAAGTTCTCCAGCAGCACCCTTAGATATAGTGGCTTGTTCACCAAACGTTGGTACAATCTCAGGGATTAATTTTTCATCAAAATCGAAATACTTCATCACCATTTGAGCTAAACAATCATCCTGATGGTTCCAAAGCATACCTTCTGAAAGTCCTGACTTAGTAGTCTGAGCTTTCCCACTCATCCTCATAGCAAGCCAGTCACCTGGAAGCATAATATGCTTAATTGTAGCATATAATTCTGGTTCGTTATCCTTAACCCACCTAAGTTTTGCCGCTGTAAAATTACCGACTTGATTGAAAAGATTTTCGAGACATTTCTGTTCACCGATCTCGCTTGTAGCTAATTTCCCTATATCTATAGCACGATCATCACACCAAATGATTGATGGTCGAACAACCTTCTGGTCTTTATCAACAGCGACAAGACCATGCATCTGATACCCAATACCCACTGCTTTAACGTCATCAGCATTGTATTGTGTTTCTGCTTGGAGTTGCTTGGTAGCCGCCACAACATTACTCCACCACATATCGGTATCCTGTTCTGCCCATCCCTTCTGAACTACAATTATATCCTGTTTTTGTTTAGGAACTTGTACTGAATCAACCACTTTCCCAGTATCAGCATCAAAAAGGGTTGCTTTGATAAATTGAGTTCCTAAATCATATCCTATCGTAAGGTTTGCCATCTTTCAATCACCCTCCAATTATTTCACAATATATTAACTTGCTCTTTTCATATAAGCGCTGTGTAACGGTTCATCACCGATTCTAATGATCTTAGTCGTATCCTCCCCTCTTATCTTGTCAATTAAATCTAGCTTTTCTTGAACTTCAGCTTTATTCATCATAAATCCTACCTTTACCCTATATGTTTTATCTTCTCCTGCTTCTAATCTGCTTAAAACTTTATGCTCTTCTGCCCAATTCCTGCCATTAAACGTACTTCCCGGTTCAATACCTAAGACTCCTGCCTGAGTATTTTTCCATATATGTAAACAACGCTGTTCTTCAAAGAAGTCATTAAGATTATATTGAACATATATACCTGATTCCCTATCCTCAGCAACCTTAGCAACGATTACAGTCCCATCTTCAAGACCTTCAATCCCATCTGAACCCTTGACATTAGTGATATAACATCTTTCTGCAAGCTCATCACCAATGCCTGTCATCTTACCCCAGTTTTCAATATCAACTTCAGCATCCTTATCACGCGCATACAATTTGGTTATTGGAGCATGCAACTCATCCCCCTCTCCAATATTAAAATTAGGATGATATAACCACATATAACCAGAATCCCTGTTTGCCTTCAAGGTATCTATAACAGTAAAACCATATTCCCCTGCCTTTGATTCAACTGTTCTATGAACATCAATATCATACGGCAGCACCATATTACGCTGAGGTATAACTCCACTTACCCTATAAAACAGATCATCCTCTGTCTGTTCAATGCCTGTCTTCCAAAGGTCATCCTTTTTCCAAATAGCCTCTCTTTGAATTGAATCCGCATTAGGTGAAGTTTGTGAGAACTTTCCATGTAATGGAAATAATGGTATATGTGTATGATTCTGAGGTTGATTCTTTCCAGCATCGGTTTCAGCAACTGTCAACAGATTTGCACCTGTATTGGAGACCCCTGCTGTAAAGAAACCCTGGATACTTGCCAAAACACCCTCAACTGAACCCCCATCATATTCTTCTATTGTTTTTGGACCCATAGGATTTTCCCACATCCCTGGTTCTCCATTTAATCTAACAACCATAGGCTCCAATGCTCTTTCCAAAGAAATCTGAACATCCAAATCCTTAGCAGGAGTCATCACATAAGAAGCCTGATTATAAAATCCACCCTGGCTGACTATCACATCATCCCTGACACCAATAGCATTGATTGCTTCAAACTCAGGTCTAGTAAATTGTTTTCCATTTATTTCTGGCATTTTAGTTACCTCATCAATTGTATTTAAACACCTAACATTAAAAAACTAAAAATGGAAGATTAACCAGCATTCCTAATTACCGCATCATAAGCTTCCCTTAGTTTGTTCTCCAGCAATTCTTGTCTACCGCTTCTCAGAGTTAGAACCTTTCCACCATTTTCTCTCCTCATAACCCATTTTTCAATATCCTTAAAATTAGTTGTTCCTTCAGCAATCTTCTTACCCATCCCTGTTTGTGATGAAGCATATCTATCCACCAACGGTTTGCTCAATGTACCTTCTCTAATTAGATAATCAGCAATAAGTAATCCTTTTGCCAGAGCATCTACACTACCAATATGTGCGTGAAATATATCATCTAAATCCGTAGATCCTCTTCTAACCTTTGCATCGAAGTTACACCCACCAGAAAGACCCCCTTGCTGCATAACCGGCATTAAAACCAATGCTGCTTCTATTGGATCTGTGAGGAATTGATCAGTATCCCAGCCACATGTAGGATCTCCCCTATTGATATCCATACTCCCAAGTTTACCGGCATTTGCCGCTGTAACCACATCATGTTGGAACGTGTGCCCTGCAAGAGTAGCATGATTATTCTCCAAATTCAATTCAAAATCATCTTCAAGACCAAATTCCTTCAAGAAGGCTAAACAAGTCGCTGCATCATAATCATATTGATGGCTTGAAGGTTCCCTTGGTTTCGGCTCAATATAGAATTTTCCCTTAAATCCTTGGCTTCTTCCATAGTCTCTTGCCATAGTCAAGAAAGCTCCAAGTTGTTCCCTCTCCTTCTTCATATCAGTATTGATTAACGCCTCATATCCTTCCCTTCCTCCCCAAAAGACATAACCTCGACCGCCCAGTTGAATAGTGGCGTCAATAGCAGCTTTAACTTGGCAAGCGGCATAACCGATCACAGCAGTATCTGGATTAGTAGCAGCACCATGAGTATATCTTGGGTGAGAAAATAGATTTGCAGTTCCCCAAAGATTTTTCTTACCTGTACCTCTCTGATAAGCATCAGCCAAATCTACCATCTTTTGAAGGTTAAACTTTGATTGCTTTACTGTATCTCCTTCGGGAGCGATATCTCTATCATGAAAACACCAATAGTCTACTCCAAGCTTTGTAAAAAGCTCAAAGGCAGCATCCATTGTATTTTCAGCAACTTTCATAGGATCATCACCCTGACCCCATGGTCTATTGTAAACATCAATCGGACCAAACGGATCAGCTCCACTCCCCTTAAATGTATGCCAATAACAAACAGCCATACTAAGCCATTCAGCCATTGTCTTACCTTGGATTTTTTTATTTGGTTGATACCATTTATACGCAAATGGATCTTTTGAGTCATGACCATCAAATTTTACCATCACATCTCTAAAATATGTATTTGTTGGTTCCCTTGCTGCTAGTTTTACCATCTTACATCCCTCCCGATTATTTTTTTATCTGAACATTTCATTAAATACCCTAAGAAAAAGTTCAAATCCCTATCTAAGGTCTGATTTATCGTTTAAATCCCCCTAAAACTAAGATTACAAGAACAAATATCTAACTCATTTATATATTTTCCTATTTCTCGACGACAAATTATGTCCCAAACTGGTGGTAAAAAACAAATATTATTTAATCAAAGCTATCTAGCAATCCATCCCTATCGGCAACCTTCCTTCTGCCTTTCAAGGACAACCATGTAAGGGTTGGAACCCACCACAAAAGGTTAGCCTGCATGAACGCAACCCTCATATCCTCTGGAATAGTATTATAATTTACATATTGCAGGGCATTCCAAACAGTAACTGTCCCTATAGTTGCTTTCAAGTATTCCTTAAATGGGATATTAGAAACCGTCTTTTCCTTGAAATTTTTCCAAAAACCCCTTAAACCCTTTTTTTGGTTCCTATCATACCTGAATATATCAATATAATTCCTTATCAATTCCTTAACCTTATAATCCTTTTTCTCTCCAATGCTATTATTTATGAAAAAGAAGGCATTCACAAGGTTACCCCAAAAATTAGGGCCAAGTGCACCTTGCACTAATGGATTTTCAGATATATATTCTCCAACCAATTCCCCAGATGTGACTAGTCCTTCAATACATACACCATATACTGGAGCTAGTTTTGCACTGTAGACAACCTTTTTCCAATCAACCTTCCTGTCTACAACCAAATGAGATATTGCTTCAGCAATAGGGAAAACCACTTCTGCTGTTATCAATGACTGGTAGATGCCAGGAAGATTTTGATAACTTACGTAGAGGTCATTAACCATTCCACCAATATCCATTTCTTCAAAATACCCCCATTACCTTTTCTTTAAGCATAAGAATAAGTCCTTATTTAAAAATCTACTCAAAGAATTAGAGAACAAACCTTAACCTATCAGGAATAAGCAAGGGGAACTCAATAAAGTCTATATCCCAACTCTGAAGATACTCCTTAATACCTTCCGAACTCTGAACCGGGCATAAGATTATTGAACCAGAAAACTTGATTGCACTAAGTTCTTTTAAAACTCCTTTCTGACCATTACGCCCATATAGACTGTAATAAAATCGCATCCTGTTTGATTTACTAAATCCCTTTAACTCGTACTTAAAAAGCACAAAGTTCATATACCCTAATCCTCTTGATAAAAAATTATCATAGACCAGACTATATCCCTCTGCCAAAAAAGCTTCTCTTGCCTTAAAGGAGGGATCCAACAGATCCTTATAAGTTTTATCAATAATCTCTACATCAAATCCAATTTTTTCAATCTCCTTTCTGAATTCATAACTAAGGTCAATATCCTTTTTATTTTTATACAGTATTAGGATATCGACATCCTGTGGGTTACTTTTCCCCCTTAAGGAAGAACCAAAAAGGACTATATCAAACAATTCATCCTTGTTCTTATTAAAAAATTGATTAACACTAGTCCTGAATTTTGTGTTCTTTAATAATTTCTTTAACATTTTTCCTCAACTTATCACATGTTTCCTTATCTATTGATATAGAATATGTACTTCTATAGATCCCAAAATACTTATCCAAAAAAACATACAACTCAGGATACTTGTCCTGCAGCATCCTAAATCTTTCAGTATGGTCCTTAGGTGTTTTTCCCTCTGATCTTAGAAGGATAAAATCCAGGATGCTAAAAACAGCTTTAAAATAAAGGATTGTAGCAGAAGTATAATCCTTATTAGAATAAACAAGTTCTGCAGAACCTAGTATGGTCTTTATGTTCTTTAAAAGCTCCTCTTGAGTCATGTTGGTAATAAAAACAAATATCAACTATTTAAACTTTTCGGTTGGTATTACAAACATTGTTGGTACTACAAACAAAAATTAGCAAACAACATTTATTTGTTGGCATTACAAACAAAACAACAAAAGCAAAAACCTTAACAAAATTGAATGAAAACACGAATGCAGAAGGAAAAACCGGCGACATTAAATTCCGAAGGAATTTATGGCTTTTTTCTAAGTGTGGTTTTTTCCTTTGTTCACAAATTACGAAGTAATTTTGAACTAGGAAAAACGAAGTTTTTCCGTGGTGAGTAGGGCTTTACAAAGTAAAGACCGTGTTTGAGTCCATTATTGTTGTTGAGGTTTTCATAAATAAAATAAATTCATTAAGATAATAACAAAACCATTATAAACAATAAATAACTACCAAAAACCAAGATGCAGGCAAATATAGGGATAATAGGAACGGGAACAGTTGGCTCTGGAGTTATTGAGATAATAAAAAACCAGAAAGACCTGATAAAAAATAGGACAGGGGTAGAGATAAACATAAAGAAGGTCTGCAACCGGACAATAGAAAAAGCAAAAGCATTGATTGATGAATCAAAGATAACAGAAAGCTATGAAGATATAATAAATGACAACGAGATAGACATAGTCCTGGAATTGATCGGAGGCTACGATCCTGCAAAAGACATAATCATAAGCTCCCTAAAGAACAAAAAACATGTAGTTACTGCAAACAAAGCAGTGATAGCAAAGTATGGAAAAGAAATTCTAGAAGAAGCAAAAAACAACAACGTAAGTATTGCCTTCGAAGCTTCAGTTGGAGCCTCAATCCCAATCATAAAGACAATCAAAGAAAGCTACGCTCCAGACAGTATCCAGCAAATCTACGGCATCCTAAACGGAACAACTAACTATATCCTTACAAGGATGGAAGAAGGAATGTCCTATGAAGAAGCCCTAAAAAAAGCCCAGGACCTAGGTTTCGCAGAAGCAGATCCAGAATTTGATGTAGAAGGTAAAGACGCAGCACAAAAACTGGTTATCCTAGCAAAACTCGCTTTCAATGGAGATTTGGACGACAATATCTTCACGTGGGGAATTACAAAGATAAGCAAAAACGACATAAGGTATGCAGCAGACCTTGGATATAAGATTAAGCTTTTAGCAATAGCAAAGCAAGACGATGAGATTGAATTAAGGGTGCACCCAACGATGATACCTAAGGACCATGAACTGGCATCCGTAAACAACGAGCTGAATGCAATATATCTTATCGGAAAGCAGACAACAAAATCAATGCTCTATGGAAAAGGCGCTGGAAAGCTGCCAACAGCAACAGCAGTGGTTGCAGACATAATAGATATAGCAAAAAACAAACAAGATAACCTATACCTCAAAGAGACAAAAAAGAAGGATATAAACAAGATCACCTCAAGATACTATCTAAGATATAATGTTATTGACAAACCAGGAGTCCTTGCTCAAGTCGCAAAGATACTAGGAGAAAATAATATAAGCATTGCTGCTGTCCAGCAAAAAGAGATAAACAAGGATGTTGTCCCAGTTATTGTAATCACCCATGAAGCCTTGGAAGAGAACATGATCAAAGCAATAAAAGAGATAGACCAACTAGAAGTAGCAAAAGAACCTACTGTCCTTATAAGAATTGAAGATATACATTAAAAAGAGGAGATGAATATGTACAGAGAGATTAATTTCAATATAAACTGGAATATAAAAACAATCTCCTTACTATCCTTCCTAGCAATCTTTCCAAACATCCTTGGTCTGTTCCACATAACCATTCTAAACACCAGAATCCATTTCTTCCAATATCTTATCTTTCTAGCTGCAGCCATATATGGTCCTGTAGGGGGGATGATATCTGGAGGATTAGGTTCGGTGTGGACTGCAGTATTATTGAATAATCCATATATCATTATCGGAAATATGATTTTAGGAGGCCTTTTTGGGATATTTATAAGGCTGAAATGGAATGTTTTTTCAGCTGTATTAGCAGCTTACTTCATACAACTACCTTGGTTATGGATAACTGATATCTATTTAGCGAATATGCCTATAGGTGTTGTCAAAGGGGTGGTTGTAGCTCTGCTGCTTTCAAATATGTTGTGGGCAGTAGTTGCTAAGTCTAGTTCTAAATATATAAAGAAATTAATTCACTGTTGAGACAGTTCTTCATCTATAGAGGACATATGTTCTTGGAAGGTATCATGCATTGATATCTGCATCCTTGGAATCTCTCTTTTTAGGCCTAGCCACTTTAAATCATCCTTTAATAAGGAGATTACATCATCGAGATATCTAGGATTCTTTGAATGAGCTGAAATTATGGTAGAGTATGCTTCTGGTTCATAGGTTTGTGGAGGATCTACATTTCCAGCTTGGACCAGCTCAGAGATATTTGATGGAACATAGTTAATAGATAATTCAACATGGCAAGTATCATTATTACGCTGTACATCAAAAGCATAACCTATCAAGTTAGGTAATGTCTCTCCTCTGTTCTCAATTACATTTTTACCTAATCCCTGCACTACCAACAGGATCATATCCCTTCTTGTCTCTACTATATAACCGACATCATATGCTATCTGATAGCCCTTATAGCTAATTTGTTTACTCATTTTCTAAGAAAATTGTAATGTTTTTTTAAGCCTTTCTCATAAAAGCCTAAAAACCATAAAATTTATATATATGTATATACATATACATAATACGATGGCAAAAACATTAATGATATCGAATGATGTCTACAAAGCACTGAAGAGGATTAAAGGAAAAGACAGCTTCAGTGCAGTAATAAGTAATCTGCTGACCAAGAAAAGCAATGGAAAAAACATCGCAAAATACTATGGAATCCTTAAAGGAGACAAGGAATATAACAAGATAAATAAGGATTTAAGGAAAAAGTGGGGAGAATGGACACAAAAATATGCCTAGACACAGACATAGCTATAGGCATAATAAATGGAGATAAAAGATTAGAAAGCCTAATTTCTAAATTACCAGATTACGACATCTGCATTACCTCCATAACTGTATTTGAGCTTCTATTAAGAGAGACTAAGCTAGATATTGCCAAAAGGTTTGTAAATGATTCTGAGATCATTCATTTTAAGGAAAGAGAAGCAATTATATCAAGTTCTATATTCAAGGATCTTAAAAGAAAAGGATCCATAATAGAAATAAGGGACATATTCATAGCATCAAGTTGCATAGCAAACAATCTACCCTTGGCTACCCTAAACAAAAAACACTTTGAGAGAATCAAGGAATTAAGGTTAGTAAAAATGGATTCCTCACTTCATAATCCTTAACATCAACCCGATATAAAGTGCTAACAAAGCAAACCCGATAATCACCAGATCCAAAGCAAAAAACCTTGATAAAAACAACACTAATCCTACAAAAAGAAAGACAATGCTTATTGAAAAGAACAAAAGCTCAAAAACACCCCTATACACCTTTCTCTTAAGCTTATAAAAAACCCTGCTCACCCTAGACTCTATCATGCCTATCCGACTATGGACCTTATCCTGAGCAGTATCTATAACAGACTCAAAACCTTCCTTAAAGTTTCTGAAAAAATCTCCAATCATCTCTTCCTCGATAGCATATATGCCAAGGCTCCAGCAACTACACCAGCTCCAAAAGCGATGCTCACTGATTTAATAGGATTCTCCTCGATTTTTTCCTCAAAATTAGACTCCAGCTCAGCTATCCTCTCCTTAGCATCTTCCAGCTTAGCTTTCATAGCCTTATAATCAACCCATTTTTTTTGTTTAGCCATTAAAATCACCCTAAAAAAGTTAATGAAAAGAAGTTTATATATCTTTCGAATATTTACTATTCAAAAATTACAACCTAAAGTCATCCCTGAATCTCTTGATGGTACTGTACTTCTTAAGGAACTTATCCCCTTTTGCAGTAAGCTTAACATTACCATTATCTACGCTTACAAAGCCATTCTTTCTCAGCATGTCAATCCCAGCACCTAGATTCTTTACAGATACCCCTTTTCTGTCTCTTATCTCACCTAATAGATCATGCATCATCTCGAGCTGGCTCTTAGGCTTTACACTAAAGACCTTTCCGGCAATATGCCTTATCTCATTGCTGAAAGCATGGCTGGGATACCTCTCTAGGAATATAAACTGTGATTCAGAGGACAAGACCTCCTGTGAAAAAGGCAATGCTCCAGCAACAGGCAGCCCAAAAGCATTCTGAACATCATTCACAAGCCTCTTCTTATCTTTTAGCACCTTATTAAGCACAAGATACATCTTTATATTCATCTTCTGAGATATCTCTGCACTCACCTGCGCTCCCTGATAATCCTGGTTATCCGGCCTTACGATATTCAGTATTATATCGCTAAAGCTGGTAGCAACCAAAAAAGGATCATTAAGTCCCGGATGAGTATCCACCAGGATAAAGTCAGGATTATACTTCTTATTCAACTTACCTAGTCCCTTCTCGATCTTAGCAGAATTCCCTGTCTGCTGTATAAGCGTAACGATCTCGCTACTGGCTATGGAAGAAGGCACCAATAGCAAGGAGCCAGAATTAACACCAATATTAGATGAAACATCATAAACAGCATCAGTTATATCTGCTTTCCCGAGAAGATAATCCGTAAGGGTCTTGTCAAAGCTATCCTCGCCTAGTCCGAAGATCGCATGTATCCCGGGGCTTATGATATCTCCATCTATAACGACGATCCTCTTCCCAAGCGAAGCCAGATAGGTTGCTAAATTACTAATGATCGTGGACTTTCCTGTCCCTCCTCTGAATGAGTTTGTTAGAACTACCTTTGACATTTTTCACCATTTAGTTATCTTAATCACATTGTACAATAATGCTAAGGAAAAGACTAATGTTATAGCACTTGAATAATAATGGATAGTATATAAAAAGGGCAATGATAAGTTTTCAATGAATATCACAACAAAGACCCCAAGGCCAAGGCCAACCAGTGATAAGAATGGCCCCATATCATGACACTTAACGCACCTCTTGCAGTTTGAGATGATTGCCAGGAGCAAAAACAATATTACAGTAACAAAGAAGAAATAAAACTGTGTAACTCCATATGTGATCAATAGATAAGTATCTGCCAAGGTTATTGTAAAACCAACAGCAAACAGGAATGCTGCAATACCTAGGTGTGATCCCCTGCCTTCCAACTTCCTCCAGACCAAGGAATAGGCAAGATAAAAACCACCCATAGCAGCTGCATAGACATTTAGGAAATTGACCATAAGCCCTGATACAGAGGACATAAAAGCTCCCTCTGTAATAAAATTAGATATTATTGTTATATACCTAAACAAATAACTGATCATAAAAAAGATCATTGCACCGCTGAAATAACAGATCCCTCTCTGCATGCTCAGCTTGTACAGTTCTCTCGTTTTCCTATATACTAAAAAAGCAACCAGAATAACAATAGTATTATGCACGATATCGAATATTAACGTTTCAAACGAAAGCAGTGGATGTACCATTTATTTCCTCCCTAATATCAAGCTCTTAGGCAGAGCACTAAAAACGATTGCAGCCAAAAACAGAGATACAATCTGGTCAGCAGGGGTTGTTATGAACTTCTCTCCCACAGCCGCTACTGTCTTGCTTCCTGTAGCCTCTAGCAATGCATCATAGGTTGGCAAAACACCTTCATAGGTCTCTACACCTCCCCAAAAGGCAAACAATATTGCAACTATAAGCACAGACGAGGTAATACCCACTATAATGGAACTCACCAATAACTTCCCTGGCTTCCTGATGTTAACCCATCCTGCCTTAAACAGGAAATATACTGAGAAAGCAACCCATATGTTCACAAGAGCCCATATCCATCCGTTTGGATTCTCTGTCCAAACAAAAAAACCCATGTAGAGGTTATATAGTATGCCTCCAACTAGTCCAACAGACAAACCCCCTGCCATAACCCCAAGAGAAGTCCCCCATGTATCAAGAAAAAAAGGTATCTTAAGGAAAATAGCAACCTTAACAGCTACAAAATTAAGTATAGCAACAATAGGTATCATTAGTAAGAACAATATCCTTTTTCCAGCAGTAGTACTTAAAAAACTCTTAGCCATATAAACCACCCCACTTACAACAGGGAAGAATACTTATTGCTTTATAAAATTATCTTTGTCACAGCCCATTATCGTCTAAACCTTTTTAAAGTCAAAAGTATTCACCTAGTATAAAATGCATCTAAATGAACTGTTCAGAGAAGTAGTGGGAAAAGGAGACGCAAGCTTAAGGCTCCGCCTGGAAAGATCTGGTTTTCAGAAAAAAACTGCCCAGGTAGATGAAGACAGGATAAGGATCCCTTCTGACATCCCCACTACTGACTTACTGGCCATATTGGGCTATTCCAAAGATCTTGACGTAGCTCATACATCGTATACTATTCCAACAGGAAAAAAGCAAGAAGTAGAACTCTTTTATATTCAACACCCCCAAGGAACCGTAGATGATATAGTAGAGATCAAATTCCCAAAAGAAAATCAAAATATGCTCCTCTGCACCCACCTTCTCCTAAATACTCAACAAACACAGGAAGAAACCGAGCCAAGACAGATGTACATCTCTGATGGCTCTAGGTATTATATATCACAATCCGACCTAATTGGCCTTATTGATTCCCTTCGGTCCAGGATAGATCGGGAAGAACGAAGCAACAGTACTCCTGACTATTCATTTTATTCCTTCCTCCACCTGTTAGAGGATACACAAACTGATCTGATAAGAGAACTTATGGATAATGTATATGGGGTAAAATCCCGTCATCCAAGGTCATTGCTTCACTGGACCAAAAGACCAAAGGAACTTTGCACACTGGAAGAACAGCTAAGGGCAGTTGAAAGAGTATCTGAGATAGGTGAAAGAAAAGAGCTTAAAAAAATACAAGGATTACTCAAATATAAGAAGAACGATCCATCAAAAACCATAAGGCCTATAATGTATCATGAAAATACCCCTGGAGGTTATGAATATACCCTTGAGTTGGACTTTTATAATGCAAAGGGTGCTTTGAGGGATGCCCTCGACTACTCAGAAGACATCCGTAGCCCAGATGGACTTATAATGCCTTTCCTAAAAAAAGAGTGGGACACATCATTTATACTAAAAGATAACCAAGCCTATCAAAGGATATCCTCTGCTATCACAAAGATGGAATCCAGGATTTATAGGTAAATTAAACAATAGCTTTATAAATAAAGCCCCAAACACTATTCAGAATCAAAGCAAAGAGAATTCTATTCTTTTTGAATTTGGAGGTAAATAAAAAATGGAAGGAAAAGTAAAATTCTTCAATCAGATGAAGGGATTCGGCTTCATCATAGGAGATGACGGAAAAGAGTATTTTGTACACCAATCTGGACTTACCGAAGGGACAGAGATAAACGAGAACGACGAAGTGACCTTTGAGGTTGTACAGGGCGATAGAGGAGAGAAGGCAGATAAGGTTGCAAAGAAGTAGATCCAGATTACCATAAGATATTACCATACAATTAGTGAGGTATTACAATGGCAATTAAAAAAGGAGACAAGATAAAGGTACATTACACCGGCACCTTAGATGATGGTACAGTTTTTGACACATCTGAAGGCAAGGATCCTCTTGAGTTTGAGGTAGGGACTAGGAAAGTCATCAAAGGATTTGACGATGCTGTTATAGGCATGGAAAAAGGGAAGGAAAAGGAAGTAAAGCTTAAACCAGAAGATGCCTATGGACCGCAAAACGCAATGCTATTGAAGAAGGTTCCAAGATCCAAGCTTCCTCCAGAGCCAGAACCAAAGGTAGGAATGATGCTGGCATTATCCTCTCCTGACGGTCAGCAGATCCATGCAAGGATATCAGAAGTGACTAAGGAAGAAGTCACAATTGATCTCAATCATCCTTTGGCAGGAAAGAACCTGACCTTTAAGATAAAGGTTATAGATACAGCTTGATTATATTTCTTGATTTTTTGTTTTTTATGTATTCCACACATACACATATATCTTATTGTGCATTTCCTCACAAGCTTCCTTATATCTAGCAAGAGGATTTCTAAGTTTTTCAAATGCTGCCCCCACTTCATTTATCTCATCCAATCCATCCAAAAGTGCAAGATATATCTCTGCTTCAGTTTGAGTCTGCTCAAGCACAGCACCATTATCATCACCATTATCCTGTCTAAACTCTAGTTTGTTCTCTAATCCATTCACTTCCTCTGTTACTCTCCTGATAGCATCAATCGCAGTGTCAATAAACCCTCTTGTTACTTCATAATCTTTAGATATCCAATCCTCACTTACATCCTCTGCCTCCACTACCCCTTTCTCATCCGAAAAAGAAGTAATACGGATAAGTGTCCTGCCAGAATATAAATCGTTACGATTATCCGATTTTAATAGCAGCTCATTTCCATCAGGCATTTTTGCAGAGTATTCATCTCCAAATCCACTTTTTTTAGTTAACGAACGGTAATCATACTGACCGGGCTTAAAATTATATAACTCAGGATTAAGAATTAGTCCTACTGGATAATCAATAGATGGAGCAACATACTCTTCCGCTGGTTCAGTATCTTGCACATCATCAGCAGCCCTTTGTCTAGCTAATTCCTGCTTCCATTGCTTGCCTTTTCTAGTTCTGCTACGTACATCATCAAGATGCTTTCTTTCTGCCCTATTCTTCTTCTGTCTGATTCAAATCACCAACCTAGAAGAACGAATATCTATTTTTAAACCTTTCCCCCAACACATTTATATACCCCAAAGCATTTCCAAGGCCTGAAAAGAGGTTCTTTATAGATTAAAAATGATAAAGAAACAATTAGAAAACCTAGCAAGTCTTCAGAGGAAACACCCTATTCCCATAATCCTCATTGTATTGACCATAACCCTGTTCCTTGGCTATTACGCTTTAAGGGTTGAGACAGACTCCTCCTTTGATGTTCTTTATAGGGAAGATTCAAACACAATAACCCTAGGTAGACTAGTATCGAGTGAATTTGGATCAACCGACTCTTTGTTCATACTTGTATCTGTAGACAATGAAGCAAATGATATTGATAGAGTCCAGGATATAAGACACCCTGAAGTTCTTAGGGCAATGATCTCTTTACAGGAATCCCTAGAAACAGAAACAAGTGTCCACTCCACAATGTCCTTATCCTATGGTTTTCTACAGATGTATGGAAAACTCCCAGATACATTAGAAGAATCAAAGCAGATGATAGCTAATCTTCCCCAGGAGGTTAGGGAAGGCCCTTTAAACTCAATGCTAAGTAGGGATTTTAGCAATGCCTTAATAGCTGTTTCGATCAATGTAGAAAAGAAACCAGGGGCTTTGGAA
The DNA here is from genome assembly GCA_028279655.1 of Candidatus Nanoarchaeia archaeon. Taxonomy (GTDB): domain Archaea; phylum Nanobdellota; class Nanobdellia; order Woesearchaeales; family JACPBV01; genus JAHWHQ01. Next base: position 66,373 of record JANQNH010000007.1, read on the forward strand.
AGGGTAGAAGCAACAGTACGGGATAAAGTACAACAAACCCCTTTCCCCATCGGAGTAAAAGCAACTGTAACCGGTATGCCTATACTTATTAACCGAATAATGTGGTTTCTAATTAACGATAATATCAACACAATCGCACTAGCTGTAGTTGCTGTTTTCATAATTCTTTGGATATACTTCAGATCCTATAAGATTGCCTTCTTCAGCACAATACCTGTTATACTCACCCTAACCTGGCTTTCAGGTACATTATTCCTCCTAGATATTAAAATTACAATGATCATAGCATCAGTAGGAGCTATGATGGTGGGCATGTCTGTTGATTATGCCATACATTTAACCCATTCCTATCACGAGCTGATAAAAAGAGGAGACGAAAAACCTGTAGAAAAGACAGTGGCAGGAGTAGGATCTGCCCTGGTCGCCTCTGTTGCAACAACCATTGCGGGATTCCTGGTCATGCTCCTTGGATCATCACCAATGGCAATAACCCAAGGAAAAGTCCTTTCAATTGGTATATTCTACGCATTCATAACTTCATTTATTGTCCTTCCGCCTCTAATGATCCTGCAAAGAAGGTTCATATACTCCAGACTAGACGAAGTGGTATTTAAGATAAGAGGAAAACAAGAGGAGGAAAAGAAGAACATCATAGATATCTTCCTAAGCAAGTTAGCCTTGCTTCAGGTAAAAAGGCCTTATTTCATTATAGTGATAGTGGTAATCGCAACAATCCTGCTGGCAGGAGGGTTCGGCCTTGTCTATATGGACACAGAAGGAGAGAACTGGCTGCCTGAAGATGACGATGTTGTAGATTCCTTATTCACAATGGGTTATCATTTCGGAGGAACAGACTCCCAGAATGTCCTCTTCATGATAGAAAACAGACCGGTTATAGATCCTAATGAGATAAGGGATCTTAGAGATCCAAGGATCCTTAGACCCATGTCCACCCTGGACAGTTCCTTGAAGGAACTAAAATGGGTTGATGATATAGAATCCCCTACAGTCGCCATAAAGGAAGTAACGAGAAGGATACCTCAGGATATTGAGACAGTAAAGGATCTAATAGAAAGAAATCCTCAGATCAAGAATCACTTCAACAAAGATTTCAGCATAGCCCTATACCAGGTTCAATTTACTACAGCAGATATTCCTGAATATTATGAACTCCTAAGAGAAATCAATTCCATTCCATTCCCAAAGGAAATAAAGATTATACCTCAGGGAGGACAGGCAGATATGATTGAACTAGATGAATCCTTATTAGGAGACACAATGAAAACAACAGTATTGGGTTTTGTAATAGTGATAATCCTAGCAGCTCTCTTCTATACTTCAATAGTTGCAGGATTCCTCGCATTCTTCCCAATAATATTCGCCATGATGTGGACAGTAGGTATAATGGGATACATCAACCTGCCATTTACTGTCCTGACAACTGGAATGCTTTCAATGCTCATGGGTATGGGCATTGACTTCTCCATCCACCTTATCCATAGCATCAAAGACCGGATAAAGGAATACAACTCAATAGAAAAAGCAGTACCAGAAGCTCTCCAAAGCACAGGTAAGGCAGTAGCAATTACGACGCTTACAACAGTAGTAGGATTCCTGGCATTAAGCTTCGCAGCTCTAGTTAACACAAAACGATTAGGCTGGACACTTGCAGTTGGTATACTGGCAACCTTCTTTGCCTGCATACTCATAGTTCCAGCGATATTAACAATACAATATAGGATACAACAGAGGAAAAAGAAATGAAATATTTCTGAAGCCTCGGAGGAAAAAAATGAACAAAATAAAAACAACCCTTTTTTTGGTGCTTGCATTGATCTGCACCACATCAGTCAGCGCACTTGACATAAGTGTGAATGACTACGATCCAAGACCAGCAGAAGCAGGAAAAGCTGTTAATGTTTGGTTTAAGATAGATAATCCAAGCAATGATGCTGAAGATAACATATTTGTAGAGATCATCCCAAAAGACGGATTAAAGCTAACACCCGGTGAGCCCTCAAGAAAATCAGTAGGTATAATATCAGCTCGTGGTTCCCAAGTAGTCCAATTCCGTTTGCTCGTAGAAGACAATGCATTTAAAGGATCCCATGTCATTGAGACAAGATTATCACGAGGTATAAGTGCTGAATTAAAAAGAGACCTTACCATAGAGGTAACGGATAAGGACTTCAAGAACGTAAACCTGGAAGTAGGAGACATTGAATCAGACCCATCAAGGATAAAGCCTGATGACGAGAACGTAAAGCTGGAAGTTACCATACAGAACCTAGGAGATGGTAAGGCTCAGGGAGTAAAAGCAGAATTGATTGGCCTTCCAGAAGGAATAACCCTATCAGAGAGCTACTCAGGATCTTCATTATTGGGGAATATAGAAGCAGATTCGACCTCACAAGCTACCTTCTATATAGACGTAGACAAGACAACACAGCCAAAAGAACATCAGGCGACAATAAAGACGACCTACAAGTTTAAACCAGATGAAGAAGAGGATGATTATGAGTTCGAAGAAGTAGAGATTCCACTGAAGATAGCAGTAAAAGCCGTCCCAATCTTCAATATCACAAAAGCAGAGCTGTCCCAGGAAATCCTAAAAGCAGGAGACAGAGACATAAGGCTCAGGATAACCGTCCAGAACATCGGAGAAGAGGAAGGTGAATCAGTAAGGATCAAGGCCTACGGAAAGACTGAGCAGCCATTCTCCTTTGATAAGTCCTCTGACTTCATAGCCCCATTGTTAGAGCCAGGAGATGAAGGCCAGGGTACATTAGAATTCAAGATAGATGACGAGGCCAATCTCCAGAAGTACTATCTGGATATAGAGCTAAAGACAGTTGTGAATGACGATGTGCTTACCTATGCTGAAAAGATACCAATAACAGTGTCAAAAGCAAAGCCAAACAACCCATGGAGGGCAGTCAGCATAGGGGTTGTATTGATAGCAGCATTCATAGGATGGAGAGTCTACAGGAGAAGGAAGGCAAAGAAAAAGCCAGAGGCAAAGAAGGTAGAGAGCAGCTACGGAGAGAGCTACCTGAAAAAGATCTCCAAAGGAAAGAAATAAATATTCTTTCTCTTTTTTTATTTCTATGAGAACCATCACAAGAAAGCAGATAGAATCCAAACTAAGAACAATAAACCTGCCAAGATTCGACCTTATAGTTGCAATAGCAAATGATGGGATAAAACCAGCAGAGATACTAAAAAAACATCTCAGCATACCTGTAGAGACATTATATCTGAACTATAGGGACGAGAGGAATAGACCGATAAGGGATGAACCAGAACTAACAAGGCCATTTAAGGAGATAAAAGACAAGAACATACTTATAGTAGATTCTATATCAAAGACAGGAAAGACACTGGAAAAGGCAAAACATATTCTCAAAAACAACAGCATAAAGACATTTGTTATAAACGGAAAAGCAGATTATTCCTTGTTTGACTATGAGGAATGCATTGACTGGGATTGGTGATATAGCAAGTTTTTTAAAAAACTCCTTTTTTCCATTTGTATGGAAAATGAAATCCTGATCCAGACAGTTTCAGAAAGATTAGAATCAATAATAGACAGATATGCTTCTAATTCAGATTATTGTAGGATAAAGAAAGGTGAGCCATGGGGATATGGTGCAGGCAAACAGATCCTATGGACATTGCCTTATGAACCTGTTGGAGCATCCTGTAGTATCTCCTTCAGATACTATGTTGAGGATAAGTTATTTGGGATAAGCGGAAAAAGGACAGAGTTCAGTAAAAGGGACCCAGAGGAAAAAAGAAAAGACATGGATGAAGCGCTTGAGGTATTGGAACAAAGAATAAGAGAGATCCCTTATGAATGGAAAAAGATATTTAAACCACGACTAGGAGGGAAAGATCCACCTAAATACATTGATGATTTACGTAAGATTGTTCAAGCACGTAAAGCTGAAATTATGCAGGAAGACTAATCAAAGAACTCTTTATGCAGGACCTTAACCGCCTTGTCTGCATCTTTCTTATCAACTATAAAGCTGACATTTATCTCGTAAGCTCCCTGTGATATCACTTCTACATTTACGTTCTCTTTTCCCAATGCAGAGAATATCCTTCCTGACACCCCGGGAACATTGCTCATCCCCTCTCCTACAACACTCACTATGGATTTATCCTTAAATATCTCTACATCAGCCACCCCTTCTAGATCCTCCTTGATCTTATCCAGATCGGCATCATCATCCACAGTAAGAGAGACACTGACCTCAGAAGTAGATACCATGTCTATGCTCTTCTTGTAATCCTCAAACACAGAGAATATCCTTGACAAAAAACCATAAGCCATAAGCATCCTGGTACTTACAATATGGATTAGGGTAATGCCTTTCTTGCAGGCGATAGCCTTGATTATGTCCTTTGTCTTTTCAACCTTCCCAACTATAGTTGTGCCTTTATTTGAAGGTTCAAAGGAATTAAGTACCTTGACAGCAAGGTTCTTCTTTATGGCTGGCCATATGGTTTTAGGATGCAAGACTCTTGCTCCAAAATAAGCCAGCTCAGAAGCCTCGTTAAAACTTACTTTATCGATTGTCCTGGCCTTTTTCACAACCCTGGGATCTGCAGTTAGTATCCCATTAACATCAGTCCATATCTCAGTAACATCTCCCAATGCAGCACCCAATATTGCTGCAGTATAATCACTTCCACCTCTCCCCATTGTAGTGATATTTCCAGCAGTATCCTTACCTATGAATCCAGTTACTACTGGTATCTCCTTTACCTTTGCAAGCTCCATTGCTATCTTCTCTTCAGTATCAGGCAATGGTTCTGCCTTCCCGTAATCAGGTGTAGTTATCATACCTATATCAAAGGCATCAAAAGCCTTTGCCTTGATCCCTATCTTACTAAGATAAGCAGCAACGATCCTTACTGACATCCTTTCCCCATAACTCTGTACCTCATCCATAAGCTCAGGATTAGTAAGTTTCATCTCAAATATTTTGTCAACCACCTTATTGTAGCCTTCCAGCTGCTCGTCAACCAGCCCCCCCTCTAATCCAAGCTCCTTTAAGGTAGAATTGTGTTTTTCTCTCAATTCCTTAAGTTCCTTGCTCACATCCTCACCACTAGCAGCAGCTTTTGCAGTATCTATCAGCTTATCTGTGATTCCTTTCATAGCAGAAAGAACCACAACAGGCTTCTCGTCTAGTTTGCTCTTGATGATATCACAAACATTCTTTATCCTATCAGAATCACCTACAGAACTCCCTCCAAACTTCATAACTACCATTATATTTAAGAAAACTTAGAGCTTATTTAAAAATGTTATGGTATAATAATAACAATTCAGACCTTCTTAAGAAGATCGACTACTCTCTCCTTACCTAATGTAAGGATAAAAGGTGCAAGCTTAGGCCCCCTGTCCTTATCGATAAGCACATTATAACATATCTTAAAGAAATGCTTAGGATCCATATCGCTGCCTTTAGCAATGGTGTAGAATTCCTCATACAACAGCTTCTCCTCTGGTTTATCATGCTTCTCAAGATAGTTCAGTAGTTTGTTTAGGGCATTTTTCTCATTAACACCAAGTTTAGCCTTGACTTCCTCCTGAACATGGAACCTCATAGCTTCCGGAGCATACTTAGATATCCAGTTAGCGGCACATTCGACCCTTACCCTCAACCTATCAATATCTCCTTTGCCCTTAACATTATAGCTCTCCTTTATCTTGCTGAAATCGTTCTCATATATCTGCACCACATTGCATAGGTGCCTGAAGGAGGGCTGAAGAGGCATCTTGGGTTTGGGCTTTTCAACACAACTTAGCTCATAGATACGCTTCTGTTTCCTATACTCTTTATCATCAACCTTCTCTTTCTTGTAATATATCCTCTCACACTTATCAAAATCCTCATATATCTTTATGACATCCAGATCAAACGAGATAGCAAACTCTGTTCCAGGCTTAGTACCCGCAAAAAGGTATCTGATAATCTCAGGTTCATACACCTGCAGAACATCAGGCAATGTAGTTATATTCCCCTGTGAACTTGAGAATTGGCCCCCTCCCTTGATACCAATCCAGCCAAAGCCAAAACCAAGTGCATATTCTATATCGTAGACCTCCCTAGCAAGCAACCTTGCTGTATGAAACACACCTCCTGCTGCATAATGGTCTTTTCCTGCACTCTCAAAATCAATATCCTTATAATTCCAGAAAGCAGGAACCTGTATCCTATACTTGAATTTAGCCAGTCCTTTTTTTCTGAAATCAAATTCCTTCCATTTATCCCCAAACCCCTTATATTTCAGGACATAACCGCCAGGATACTCAATCTCAGATACCTCCTCCCTTGTATCTTCGTCATATATAGATACAGGGAGCCAGGAATCAGCCAGTTCTTCTTTCCTAAACCTGTTCAGAACATCCTTGATCTTATCAGTATTCTCAAGTGCTATCTTCATCTCCTCTGCCATAACACACTTTTCATACTGGACGCTGTTTCTTATTATGGTAGGACTCAGTCCGACTACAGGAAGGTACTGTTCAAAATCAGCGATATGATACTCAGCATAGTTCTTATGCTTTGTATCAAAGATGTTTGGGACCTCTGTCAATGGTTTCCTTAATGCCCTCTTCAGCATATCCTGCTTTGGCATGTTCTTAGGGACCTTCCTGAAAACATCGTAATCATCCCAATAGTGATAATGAATACCTTTCTTTCCCTTGTCATTTATCGCCCTTGCTATAAAATCACCCATGATAAACTCCCTAAAGTTACCGATATGCAGCGTACCTGAAGGGGTTGCACCAGTAGCTATCCCATACTCCTTCTTATCCTTTCTCTTTATTATCTTATCCGCTGTCTGGTCAGCCCAATGCATTGATTCATCCGTCATAAAAAGAAGATTATTTCGTGGTTTATATAAAGATTATGGTTGGTCCTTACAGTAGAAACAGGATTTTTCCTGGTTTATAGCCATTCCAGAATAGTAAAGATAGAAAAGTATTTAAGTAAAAGAAAATTTTTCAAATCAGAGGGGGAATGACTTTAACTGACTTATTGGACAAAGAATATGCAATTAAATTTGTTACAGGGGATAAGGGTAAGTTTGAATGGGGAACCAAACCAAGCGAATTCAAGGCTCTTGTAGATAGGGTAGGAATGGAAGCCCTGGTCCTTGGCGGGGATCCAGGCGGAACAAATTTTGACTGGGGACTATATCTTGAAGATAAAAAAGGAAAACTTCACCTCCTGGCATACAATAGGGTTCCTCATGGTTATGACAAGGATAAGCCAAAGGAAACTGCACTTCCTTCTTTTCTAAAGGTGATAAACACCTTCTGGGGTGTTGCCCATTTCGCTGAACAATACTATAATGAGATAGATGCAGATTTCAAACCATTGAAAACAGGAAACTCCATACCAGGAGTTATTGAGGATTATGGTACTAGGTGGGTATCTACGAACACACCAGAGTGGCAGAATCTTGAAGATCAGGTAGGGGGAGCCAAAGAGTTCTTCTATCCACATGGTGATGAAACAGCTATAGACATCAGAGGTATGATAACAAGCCTAACACATTCTGAAAATAAAACCCAATTATTCAGCGAATTCCGGGCTTACAATGATCTTCGGGCAAACGGTGCAAGAGAAGCCTACCACGAAGATGGACCAGCTAGAGATGCTGCTCTTTCAATAACCGAGATGATGGGCACTGGAACAAACCTGGCTGTTTACCACATTACTCCTGATGGAAAACTTGTTGGCCATAATGCAGAGGCAGGATGGGGTGCTTATTTCGGGCGTTATATAACTGAAAAAGTTGCTCTGGAAACAATGGTTAACGATAAAGATACAAAACAGTATGAAAAGGTAGAAGCGTATGCATGGGAAGAGATAAGATCAGGAAGAGGGTGTGCAGCAGCTCTCAAATTCATGGTTGATGATGAGCTAAAGAAACAATCAGATAATGTAGAGCATATATTCAGCCTAAAACCAAAGGATCAACCAGAAGCAATATCTATTGCTGCCCTTGAGGGAGACGTGGCATGCAAAGAAGCGTTCAATTACATAGGAGACGCAACAGGCGCATTCCTTTATGGCAGAGATAAGATATTCAAAAATCCAAAGATAGTCCTAACCCAGAACATCTACACAAAGAATCTTGATCTGATTGCGCAAGGCCTAGTGCTGGGTTATCTTGATTGCATGGAAGATGAAGAGATCAGACCACTATATGAATCATACTTCGGTGGGGCTGCCAATGGCCCGGGAGCAGATCTAAGAGAAACGTTAAAACAATCTATTACAGAAAGGAATATGGGTGAACCAGGTGCGGGAGAAGCATTAATAAGCAAGTTCTTCAATGGAAGGATATCTATCGATCCAGGAACAAAGACCTCCTTGGAGGGAGCAGCACTCTTAGTTACAAAGCCATTATTAGAACAACAGGATAACTATGAAGAGCCTATGAATGCAAAAGGTACTGACTTCTCTTTTGTTATAGGAGAAAAAGAGATAACCCATAAGATAACATATCACACACCAGAAGATGAAGATGTCACATTAGAAGGGAACATTGGGATTGTACCATTCCCAACAACAGAGGTAGAAGGCATAAAACAACCATTAAGCTGTTCCTATGAATCTAAGCAACCAATGAAGAACCTGATCAGATACAGAGATGTTGCTTCAATAGGAGGATTGATTAAGCTGTATGAATCAGAAACGGGTAAAGAACTTCCAGGAGAAGTAAAAACTCAAAATGCTCAGTTCATATTAAATCATCACGACGGCACTGATAATTTACGTGATGCTACAAAAAAATGGGCAAATGCTGTTGGCTATACACTAAGAGAGGTAGCAATACAGTTCAACTACAGCAGCGACAAAAGACTTGATGTTAAAATGGAAGGACTAGATATACCAGAACCTGTACAAGACATGATAAAGAAAGCATACCTCGATACTGCTTCTAACATAAAAAATGGCCTTGAGATGCATACAAAGAGCATAAGATACGCTGCATAATAGAACACACAATAAACATCACCAAAAAAACATGATCAGATCTTCAATCTCTTAATCCTTTCAGCAGTTTCTTTCTTTTCCGAAACATTTAAATAGAACAACCGTTCTATAAATAAAACACATGTTCGATTTAACTAAAAAGGAAAACCTTGTACTGGCCCTTATATTAGAAAAGCCAAATAAGGAGTTCTATATCAGGGGGATTGCAAAAAAACTAAAAATAAGCCCAAGCACAGCAAAGCTCTCTGTAGACAAATTAAAGAAGCAAGGTCTGATAGTAGAAAAAACATCTCCTGTAGTCCGTATGTTCAGAGCAAACATGGAAAGCAATCTTGTCCAAGAAAGAAAGAAGATAAAGAACCTGGACATGATAAAAAGATCAGATATTTTGGATAAAATCCAAAATCCAATATCAGCCATATTATTCGGCTCTTTCGCAAAAGGAACAAATGATGAAAAAAGCGACATTGATATTTTAATAATCACAAATAATAAAAAGCCAATAAACCTACTAGACATAAAAGGGTATGAACTGCAGATAATCCAGCTAACTCCCCTGGAATGGAAAGAAAAAGCCAAAGGAGACAAACCATTCTATCAGGAGATAATCACAACAGGAATCCCTTTGAAAGGTGAACTTCCAGTATGAATATAAAAGAATGTCTAGAAAAAGGTTATCTAAAGAAAACCAAACCAGATAAAGACAAAGCCAGACAATCATTAAAAACAGCTGAGAATAAATTTGATGAAGCATTAAAATCATTTGAAGCAGAGCTTTTTGAATCAACAATTATCTTTGCATATATGGCCATGTTTCATTCTGCAAGGTCCATGCTATTTAAAGACGGGTTTGTAGAAAGAAGCCATATAGCTGTAATAGCCTTCCTAAAAGAGAAATATGAACAAATATTAGGAAAAGAGCTTATTTACGAGTTCAACACTGTAAGGATAGCAAGGCATGATAGTTTATATGGGCTTGACATAAACTTCTCAAGCAACGAAGCAAAACATATATTAGATATAGCTAAAAAATTTATGGATAAGATCAAATCTTCAGTCTCTTAATCCTTTCAGCAGCTTCTTTACAGTCATGAACAGAAGGAACTAGTGCAAATCTGACGTATTCTTCTCCAGGATTAAGATCATCAACAGAGTTAGATATCCAGGAACCAGGTGTAGTTACAATCCCAACATCCTTATCCAGCAGCTTTTTGGCAAAATCCACACAGCCCATTCCATCGGGAACCTTCTGCCAGATGTATATGCCTGCCTTAGGGCTGCAATCACTCAACCCTATCTGTGTAAGAGCATCAACAATGATGTCTCTTTTCTTCTTATAGGATCTCCGGAACTCCTCAACATGTTTCTCATCAAGAAGCGCAGCAGAAGCAGCATCCTGTATAAAAGTAGCTGTCCCTGAGTCTATATTTGTCTTTACCTTCTTAAAGATATCAACAACCCAGGGGTCACCCATCACCCAGCCTACCCTATAGGTAGTCATTGCACTTCTCTTGCTCAAACTCTGTATAGCAAAGACCCCTTCTCTTTCTAACTCTAATATAGAGATTGGCTTTTCATCATAATAAAGCTCTGTATAACATTCATCCGACCCAATTATTACATTGTTATCCTTTCCAAAGTCAATAACCTCTTTTAACTTCTCTTTGGAGATCATCGCACCAGTAGGGTTGTTTGGATAATTTACCCACATAATCTTAGCCTTCTTCCGAACATCAGCAGGTACCTTATCAAGATCAGGAAGAAAACCATTTGAAGAGAGTAAAGGATAGAAATAAGGTTTTCCTTCTGCAAACAAGGTTCCTCTCTCATAAGGAGGATATCCGGGATTAGGCATTATAACATAATCTCCAGGATTCACAAAACCTTCAGGAAGGTTAAACACTGCCTCCTTTGCACCTAGGCTGCTACAGATCTCAGTATCAACATCAAGTTCAACACCGAACCTTCCCACTACCCACTTAGCAACAGTCTCCCTAAAATCACTGGAACCTATATAAGAAGGATAGCCAGAACTCATCTGCTTATCGATGGCCCTCTTGCAATAATTCCTAATCAATCCAGGGGTAGGCTCCTTAGGATCCCCAACACCAAAATCAATTGGCTCTATCCCCAGCTTCCTAAGCTTAGCTACCTCATTATCAACATCAGCAAACGCATAACTCCCTATAGACTTTACCCTGTCACTAGCCTCAACCTTCATGATAAGAAGAAAAATAGATATGCTATTTATAAACTTTTTGTGATTATAATAACTAGATTCTGGTATTACTTGGCCTTGTACAGTACAATAGTGCCCAGAGGTAATTTCCTAGGATCTATCTCGCTTGCCTTATGCAGCCTTTTTCCAATCATATAGTATGTAGATGGGCTTTTCCAGTTCTTGCCAGCATGGCTATAAGGTGTCCTTTTATCGCCTTCAAGCCTCCCTATCTCATAGTCCTTAAACATCTTTGTCCTTATAAGGTATCTTCTTAAAGATTCAATCTCTTTATCCTCTCTTCGGGTATTAACCTTGATCTCATCGGTTGGGCTAAGGATTTGTTCTGGTTCTTTAGGTGATTTAGAGCCATACAGTACCTTCTCAAGCCCTGGCTCAGCAACGACCAATCTTCCTGCTCTTACATCCGGATCATAGCCAGGTCCTTCCCCTAATCCCATCTTCTTCCTTGATTTAGGAGAAGCAAGCAGCATAGCACATTTTCTGTATCTGTGGGGTTTTGGATGCCACCTATTAGGCTCTCCATAAGAGACCATAGAGTGTGTAAGGATCCTCTCATCTTTGATACCATATTTCCTCTTTAGTTTAGATAAAAGATTCCTAAGAGAACGATACTGCTCTGCTGTTATATCCTTCTTATGGGAACCCTGCATCTCTATCCCAATACTGGAATCATTAAGCTTGGTTCTTCCCTCCCACATGCTTGTTCCTGCATGATGCGCAACCTTATCATCATCAATGACCTGGTGTACACCACCCCTATCATCAATAAAGTAATGGGCACTGCCTTTTTCCTTAACATCGTATATCCCATTGAAGTTTCCTTCAGATGTATGCAATATTATCAGGTCTGTCAGATCCCTGTTCCTTCTTTTATCATTTTCAGGACTCATAAAAGACTTGTCAACATAGAGTTCTGCTTCTGAAAAAACGTATGAAGGACAAGTCAAGACAGCAATACCAACAGCTACTCTGCTGAAAAAGCCCCTACGTGTCATCTTTTCAAGACCCACTGATGGTTTTTCTTTTTTCATCTAACAGTATAATATAGTTTTCTAAAAAAGTTCACAACTAGCTGAGATAACTAGTATCACCTGCATCTATCTTAGTGACATTTACCTCATCATCAGATACTGAATAAGGATAAGGTATCAGCCATTTAAGCCTCAATTTATGGTTAAATAATCCAACCAATCTGCGGCTTAATAGTTGTTCAGGATCATCAACACCTGCACTATCAAGGAAGTCGTTCAGTGAATCCTTATCAAAAAAGGTGAGTTCTTTGTATGTTTTCCTACCATCTGAGCTAGGCACTATTCTCTCCAATCCAAGTTTGGTCTCACCTTTAGAGCCAAATAACTGTACATTATCCACCCTGACAGCCTGAACCTTATATTTGCCATTAGCTCTAGCAAGAACCTGGTCCCTCATAGCTATCTCATTACGCCAGAAACCAAGCCCCATATCATACATTGCATATGCTCGTAAACGATCTGTTCTCATTTCAACCCCCTAATCAGTCACACCTCTTACAATCACATCCAGGCAAAGGCTTATAGAACTCTCCTTTACAGTCTCGACTCTGATAATCATGAAGGTGTCTTTGGTATCCCCTCATGCTTCCATAAGGGGCAATCTCCCTTTCATCGCACTCCATATTTGCCATCATAAGCTGGTACTCATGATGCCTTCGATTATGCTCCAGGTCATCTTTGTTCAATACCCTCTTTACTCTTGGATACCTATATTTTTTATATTCCCCAAGATGGAAATCACTAATTCGATCTAAAAAAGAACCTATCCTGCTAAGTTCAGAATCTAGAGATCCTGAATCCACCGGCCTAGAATCAGCAATCCTTGAATCTACAGAGCTTGCCCTCCTGCCAATCTTAACATCCCTAAGTTTAGATATATATGGCCTTGCGATGATTACAGCCAATGCTCCGTATACGATTGCTTCTCTAAAGTTCATTTGATCCTCCAACTAACACTCTTCTGGACCAGACTGCGCTATGTTGAGAGCTTCATCTAATCCATGATAAAACAACCTTGCATAAGTCATGAACTTATCATAGTTTGGATGTGACTCGTTCTTCCCAGTAAGCACCATATATTCCTCATCAGCAGACATCATATCCTCTATTCGTTCAATAACGCCTCTTTTCATATAGACTATCTCCTTGGATGAGAAATAATCAGGCAATAATCCTTTCCCGAAAAGGAAAAGATTCTCTATCTTATCGCTATTCTTGATAAACTTATTCTCCAAAGATTGTATTCTTCCTTCTGTATTCATTTTTTCTTTCCTCCATAATCCTCTGAAGGCCCTGGTTTTCCTGCAAATAACCCTACAACAGAACTTCCGATATTTGTTCCCCACCTAATGGCTCCACCAACCAATCCACCATAAAGGATAGTGTACATTAAAGGTGCCATCTCTCCGTCTGAGTAGCATTCGGCAGTTGCCTTTAGATTATCAATTGTTGTAGCAACATAATCTATGGATTGAGCAGCTGTCTGTTCATCCAAGGCAGCTCCTGCCTTGCATGCTGCTGCAATGAGCCCTAGATAAGCAAATGTTTGAACAGATCCTCTAAGGAATTTAGGCCACTTCCCATCAATAGCCTTTCCCGCCATATATGATGCAACTAATGCTCCCGAAGTAGCTGCAATGTCAGGAAGCTTAGAGCCTTCGCCAAGTATATTCTCAAGCCTCCCATTATCTAGCGTATCAAATCCTCCATTGTATAACCTGCCCAATAGAGGACCCATCGCTCCGTACAATGCATATCTAAGTTCATGCTTCGCATTCCTAAGACCAGATCTGATTCCCATTCTTACTCTTGCCCTCTATATTTTATGCCATACCCTCTTGCAGGACTTGTCCTGATAGTCTCTTCGTACTTAGGGTTTGAGTTTATTACCTCACTCTGAGTATTTGGATCATCACTATTTGTAGTGACAGAGCCATACTCAATCTCGGCAAGTGTCAACCTCATTCCTCTCTTGGTTGCTTTTGAGCATCCTCCAGCTGCTAAAACTATAGGGACAAGACCGACTATAGCTGCATCTCTTACAATCGCCCCTAATCCTTTCTTTTGTGCCATTGGTTTGTTTTGCATTTTCTGCCTCCCAAGTTTTCAGTTTTCAAAGTAAACTTGTATCAGCAAGAAAAAGTAGAAACAGCATTAATTTTCACTGACATAGGGAAAGAAATAGGCATGACATATGTCATTGGTAGTTGTACAGAAAGACAGAGCAGAAGCTAGACCATTAATAAAGCTAAAGAACTAACAAACACCACAGGTATTTGTGACAAGTATCTTTACTGGTCCCTCATCATTCTTTATAACAAGAGGCTCTGTAATTACAGCCCTATCCTTGAGGTAATGACGACGTATTCCAGGAACATTACGGTGAGTTCCTAGTACTTCAAGTCCATCTACTCCTTTTACAGCATCCATCAATGCAGCAAGAGAAGCACAACCTGTCTCTGAAGTTAACACATCCTTATGTTCGTTTTCTATAACCTGCTGATAAAGATCATATGCCCATCTAATTTCCTTATCAGAAACTCCCTTAAAATTATTCACCCTTCCATGTTTAAGTTTAAGGTGATATGCTGCAGCGGCAACATCCACGTGCTCATGCCCAAACATAGGTGTATCTAATTTATGGGCTAAGCTTTTATCTGCATCCTCCAGGGACATAGGATTTGCATAACTGGTTACACCCAACAACTGTGCACATTTCCCAGAGATCCTTTTCATTATACCTTGTATACCTGAAAAGAACTCTCCTATTCCAACAGGAGCTAAAAATAGGTTATAGTCTGTAAAACCCTTAACGATAGCGTCCATATAAGGATAGTAGTATGGGTTTGGAAGATTATAGTTACTGACATTTGTAACATCAAGTCCCCTCTCATAACCGTTTTCTTCAACCAGATCTACCAACATAGAATAATCCCTAGCACCTTTATACCTTGCTATCTGAGGAAATACACTATCATCGCCTCTTATCAGGTCCTTCCAAAAAGTCTGTAACGTTTCTGGGTTAAACCAGATATTGGGCAGAGCTATAGAGACACTTGGGTGCCCATTCTCACCGTCTATGATATGGATAAGCTCATTTGAACCCATCTTGCTCTGTTCCATAAAGTTAACTACCTGGACATTAGAATATTTTTCAGAGGCCTTCTCAAAGGCCTTTTTTGCACTGCCAGAAGTGATAAGTAAAGCAGCACCGCCACCATTAGCAGCCATAAACTCCATAGCCTGCTCTGCTTTCGGTCCCTTGTGGCTTCTGTAAGGAGATGTACTAAGATCAAATATGTCGATCTCTACTCTCCTTCCAACCCTCTCGCTTATGATATCGCTCAGCTCTTTAGAATGGATAATCCTCGGTTTATCATCTATGCCTTTCCATATTTCAGGCCTCCATAGCATATACTCTAATAGACGGTCCTGTGTCAGATCAAGAACTGCCTCAGAAACCATCTAAACAACCCCCTTATCAAAAAGATCGTTAACAAGATTAGGGATAATCTTAGCCTCTGCCTTTCTTAGGTTCTCCTGAAACGTCCTCCTCTTCATACCCACCAAGGCAGAGATCTCATCAAGAGATACCTTCCTAGGCCATTCATAGAAATTATTCGAAACAGCAATCTGCAGTGCTTTTGCCTGCTTATCAGTAAGCTTAAACAGATGGTCTTTGGGGCTTAGTCTTCCTATCTCAAAGACCTTTACCTCTCCGATCTCGTCCAACTCTTCAATTAGCCTGACAACCTTCTGGGGATCTTCTGTGATTATGTCATAGACCTCAAAGCCCTCTTTCTGCGTAACAGGGGAGGTGTATAGGCTGTTGTTCTTTAGTACAGTCTCATAGCTGGAGTCCTTTGCTATCCACTCTGTCTTGACTAGAGCATTTTCCTCATAAACAGATATAACCTTTATTACTTTGATCATCTCATACTTTTCAAGAGACTTGATAAATTCATCAAATACCTTCCTGTCAGAAAAACCAATATCCCATGTAGCACAAAGCCTTACTCCTTCTTTACAATTCTCAACATTAATCGGGCCTTTCTCCTTCATCACGATATTAGGATACTCCAAAGTACATAGACTACCCCAGCACCCTTTATGCCTTACTCCTATTTTTGCCTTTCTAAGTTTCATTACTAGAAAGAGATGACATATGTCATATTTAAAGTTTACGATTTTAGCTACTATTAAGTAACACTAAGCTAAAGTAACTTCTCAAAACACTGATAATGGCTTGATTTCAATTCTATCTTAGCCTTCTCAGCGATCCTAGAAACAGCGACAATATAAGCCCCCAATCTTACCGTCACCTTGTTCTTCTTAGCAGTATCCAGGACCAAAGAGGTATTCCTTTTCATAATCCTCTCCAGCTTATTATACACCTCCTCCTTGCTCCAGTGCTTCTTTGCAAGATTCTGCTTCCATTCAAAATAGGATACAGTAACCCCTCCTGCATTCGCAAGAACATCAGGTATCACAATAATCCCTTTTTTAGAAAGACGTTTATCAGCATTTGCACTTACAGAACCGTTTCCAAGCTCAAGTACCATACCTGCCTTGATCATTCTAACATTCTCAGTAGTTATTGCATTCTCAAGGGCAGCAGGAACCAAGATATCACAATCCAGTTCAAGTATCTGCTCATTTGTTGCATTGGTTGAACCTGAACAATCACCAACACAACCATTCTTCTTCTTATGCTGGATAACCTTTGGAATATCAAGTCCCTCATTATTCACAATAGCACCCTTAGAGTCAGATACTGCAATTACCTTAGCCCCTTCTTCAAAAGCCAACCTTGCAAATATCCCTCCCACATTACCAAAACCCTGCACAACTACCCTCTTGTCTTTCAAGGTATCAACTCCCTTAACAAATCCTTCCTTTATTACCTGTTTCAGAACATAAAGTCCTCCTAATGCAGTAGCTTCCTCCCTCCCTTCTGAACCTCCCATATCAAGGGGCTTCCCTGTAACAACAGCCAGGTCCTTCTTTCCAAAACACTTGTTATATTCCTCAACGATCCATCTCATGACCTTTGCATTCGTATAGACATCAGGAGCAGGGATATCGATACTAGATCCAATGACAGGAGCTATCCTCCGTACAAATCCCCTTGTCATCCTTTCCAGCTCTTTCTCACTCATATCTTTAGGGTTACATACGACCCCCCCTTTTCCTCCACCCAAAGGTATATCAACAACCGCACATTTTATTGTCATCCATGTAGCCAGGGCCCTGACCTCATCAAGATTAACATCCCAGTGATACCTTATCCCTCCTTTGAATGGGCCCCTCATATGATTATGTTGGACCCTATACCCATTGAATATCTTGATAGAACCATCATCCATCTCGATAGGAAATGTAACATGCAGCTCCCTGTGTGTCATCATCAGAGCCTCCCTTATCCAATCTTCAATACGAAGCCTATCCGATGCCTCCTCTAGAAGCTCCTTTGCACTCTCATAAGGACTAGATTGATTCATACTAGAAAAAAACAAAAATAAGTATATAAAGATTATGTTTAATCGAGGAATATAAGCTCATCCGGCCAGTCATTCTTAAGCACACCATTCTCCATATTGATCATAGGTATGTAATTATGAAACAATCTTATTGTGTTGCTCAGCCGTATAGTAGAAACAGACTTTATTGAATCCTCACCATGATTCTTAAGCAATATGGGTATGATCTCTCTATTGAAATTCTCAACAATATCCTCATCACTATGACCGTCAATTATGACAAGCAAAGCGACATGACCATCTACCTCTCCCAAAAAGCTCTCATGGATATATTCCCCATAGTTAGACTTGATTACCTTCTCTTCCCTTATCTCCCTGATTATCTGTTCCCTAAGGATCCCAAGCCTAAATTTTATAATGTGTAGTTGCCTTGCTCCAAATCTTCCAGTACCCCCCTTACCCATTGCCAGCTTTGTAAAATAAGACAACATGCCTTCCTTCTCAAGCTTGTTCCTTTTTCTGCTTACTGTTCTGATAGGCACCTTTGTCCTCTTCCCGATCTTATTGTCTGAAATTCTGGGATTCCTAACCAATTCCCTCACTATCCTTCTTTCCTGTTCATCAAGTTCTCTCATTTTTACCAATTTTGACTTAAAATAAAGGATTATATAAAAATTTTGCCCTAATTAGGGCAAAAAATGCCCTAAACACATATAAATAAACAAGATAAACCCCATAAAATAAAATAGATTTATCAGGAGGGGATTGAAAAATGGCATTTAGCAGAGTAGGCTCATCAGCAGCAGTTGGTGCAGCTAACAGAACAAAAGAAGATGTTAATCCAATAAGTGGTTTGTGTGGCACATGCTGGGAAAGTTGTGTAGGCCTCTGTGAAGTTGGAAAATCAGCAATAAGGGGTCCTGAGATGATATATCCTCAGCCTTTTGGGGACGTAACCGCAGCTTCTATAAAGAGGTATCCGGTTGACTGGGGGGCATTCAATATCCTTGGAACAGCAGTAGGCGCAAAGGGTATAGAATCTGATTCTGACAAGGCAATATTCCCAAATGTAAAATTAGATATTACCTTAGGAAAGAAAGAAGGAAAGGAAGGCATCAAGCTAAGAGTTCCGGTAACAGTCCCTGGACTTGGCTCTACAGATGTTGCAAGAAAGAATTGGGAAGCCCTTGCTGCAGGCTGTGCATTATCAGGAATCCTGCTCACAGTAGGAGAAAATGTTGTAGGTATGGATCCAGATGCAACAATTGAAAAAGGAAAAGTGAAAGAGAGTCCAGCATTAAAATCCAGGATCGACATGTACAAAAAATGGCAAAAGGATGGCTATGGAGCAATCGTGGTTCAGGAAAACGTAGAAGATAACAGGCTGGGAGTACTAGAATACGCCCTTAAGCTTGGTGCTGATGCAGTAGAACTAAAGTGGGGCCAGGGTGCAAAGAATATAGGTGGAGAGGTAAAGATAAGGACCCTGAAAAAGGCCCAGATGCTGCAGGAGAGAGGATACATTGTTCTGCCTGACCCGAGCAACCCTGAAGTTGTTGAGGCATTCAAGCATAAGGTGTTCAGGGAATTCGAAAGGCACTCAAGGCTTGGAATGGTAACAGAGGAAGGATTCGCAAATAGAGTAAAAGAGCTAAGAGATGCAGGTGCAAAATATCTGTTCCTTAAGACAGGAGCTTACAGGTTCGAGGACCTAGCAAGAGCTCTTGCATTCTCATCGAAATACAAGATCGATGTTTTGACAGTTGACGCAGCCGGAGGAGGGACAGGGATGTCGCCGTGGAGGATGATGAACGAATGGGGAACCCCTCCAATAGAAACCTTCCAGAAGGTATTTGAATATGCACAAGAGCTTGAAAAGCAGGGAAAGCATATACCTGATATTGTGTTTGCCGGAGGATTCTCCCTAGAGGACCATATCTTCAAAGGATTGGCATTCGGAGCACCATATGTAAAAGCTATAGGTATGGCAAGGGCCCCACTGACAGCAGTGATGGCCAGCACCGCTATATGGAGAAGGATCGAACACGAGAGTGAACAGTCCCTAGTAGACAAGTACGGAAGAGACAAAGGGGAGATATTCTTTGGATCCACAGAGTTGAAAAATCTTGTAGGAGAAGACCTGGAAGAGATACCTGCAGGTGCTATAGGTGTCTTTACATACAGCATGAGGATTAGCCAGGGACTCAAGCAGTTGATGGCTGGAGCTAGGAAATTCAACCTTGCAGAGAAGGAATCAAGGCCAGAACGAAGCGACCTCATTGCATTGACTCCAAGAGCTGCAGAGATAACAAATATACCTTATATAACAGAGCATGACAAAGAGATTGCAAAAGAGATTCTTTCAAAGGCATGATTCATGCCTTAAATTTTTTTAATTCTTTAAATCATAAGAATAATACAGTAATCCCTATAAGGACCATCTCTTAAAGATAATTTTAAATAGGACAATGTATTTATCATAAAATATGAAGATACTTAAACTTTTTAAAAAACCAAATGTAGGGCCATATAATGCATTTAGCATTGTAAAGAACGAGAAAGGGGATTTTGATGATTTTCACAAGAGACTCCTAAAAGGAAGCAATATAGTCCTCATAACAGGGAAGAGGGGATCTGGAAAAACAGCATTAGGCATGAAGTTCTTAGAGCTTTTCAGAAAGTTATCCAAGAGAAAGGTTTTTGCCATGGGTTTTGAATCAGCAAAGCTTCCTTTCAGGATAAAAAAGGCAGATGATATAGGGGAGATATCCAATAACTCTGTCGTTCTTATAGATGAAGGAGCCATCACCTTTAGCTCCAGAGATTCTATGAAATCAGCCAATAAGTTGCTTGGCAAGCTGATGTCCATAGCAAGGCATAAGAACCTCAGCCTGCTGCTTATTGCACAGAATTCTGCTATGATTGACCTTAATGTGTTAAGGCTGGCTGATACGATAATTTTAAAGGAGCCGTCTTTACTTCAGGCACAGTTTGAAAGAAAAGCGATAAAGGACATGTACGAAAAAGCAAGTGTTCATTTTAACGATATAAAAGACAAAAAATCTCATTTCTATGTGATGGATGATGAGTTCGAAGGATTGTTGAGGTACTCTCTTCCATCTTTCTGGAGTGAAAGCATAAGCAAGAGCTTTAGGAACAGTTGAATCTTAGAAAGTGTAAATGTTCAAACCTTAAACTTACCTAGTTTCTTAAAATCCAGAGTAGCAAAATAATCATCGACCTTTTCAGAACGTCTTATCTCAACAACCGATCCATCCTCCCTCATCAAGAGCTCTGCTGAGCGCAGCTTACCGTTATAATTAAAGCCCATAGCATGACCATGTGCACCTGTATCATGAATTACGACAATGTCCCCTACCTCAACCTCTGGAAGAATACGATCTATTGCAAACTTATCGTTGTTCTCGCATAATGAACCAGTAACATCATACATATGTGTTGGTTTTTCGTTTTCTTTACCTAGAACAGTAATGTGGTGGTATGCCCCATAGACTGCAGGCCTCATCAAATTAGCCATCGATGCGTCTAACCCAACATAATCTTTGTAGATATGCTTCATATGTATAACTCTTGCAACCAAATAACCATACGGACCAGCCATATTTCTTCCATATTCAGTAAAAATCTTAAGGGGTGGAAGGCCATTTGCAGCAATAATCTCATCATAAAGCTTTTTTACCTCTGCAGCCACATAATCAATATCCACCGGTTTGTCAGTCGGCTTATAAGGTATCCCAACTCCGCCACCAAAATTAACAAACTCTATCCTAATACCCAATTTTTCATTTACCTCTACAACTAACTCAAACAACATCTTTGCAGTTTGAACAAAAGAGGAGGGGTCTAGTTCATTAGAAACAACCATCGTATGTAGCCCAAATCTCTTAACGCCTTTCTCTTTCATCAACTTATAACCCTCGAATAACTGCTCTTTGGTAAAACCATACTTAGCTTCCTTAGGATCACCAATAAACCTGCTTCCTTTTCTTTCAGGACCAGGATTATATCTAAAGCAGATCAGTTCAGGTATTCCTGCGGTTTTCTCTAACATCTCAATATGGCTTATATCATCTAGATTGATTATGGCTCCAAGCTCCTTAGCTTTTGCAAACTCCTCTGCAGGTGTGTCATTAGAGCTGAACATTATATTCTCCCCAGCAATCCCAACCTTCTCTGCAAGCAACAGTTCAGGAAGAGAGCTACAGTCTAATCCAAACCCTTCATCCTTCATGATCTTTAGGATAAATGGATTAGGCAAGCACTTTACGGCAAAGAACTCTTTAAACTCAAAATCTTTAAATGCCTTTTTCAGTCTAACAGCATTCTCCCTTATCCCCTTCTCATCATATATATGGAAAGGAGTTTTATGTTTATCCATAATCCCTGATATCTTCTTCTTTGTAAAAGGTAGTTTCTTAACCATCATAACCTCAAGACAACAATAAATAAGTTAAAAGAAAATATATAAATCTTCCTAAATGATCCCCATCTGCCCTAAGACCTCTCTTAGCCTCTCCTTGCTCTCAGGCCTTAACTCGCACATCGGAAGCCTATATGCCTCTTCGCACATCCCTTTCATTGCAAGAGCGCATTTTATTGGTATGGGGTTGGTTTCTATAAACTCAACATCAAATAGGGGTTCCAGCTCGCTGTTCATCTTCTCCGCTTCCGCAAAATTCCCATCCAACGCAGCCTTAACCATTGCCGTCATCCTATCAGGAACCAGATTAGAAGCAACCGAGATAACACCATTACCTCCTGCTTTGATAAGCTCCAAAGTTATATTATCATCTCCAGAAAGCACAGAAAAGCCATCAGGTCTCTGTGCTATAACATCCTTCATCTGATCTATATCTCCAGAGGCCTCCTTTACTGCAACAATATTGGAGCAGTCCTTTACCAATCTCATCAGTGTAGAGGTCTCAACATTAACACCGGTTCTTCCCTTAATGTTATAGACGACTATAGGTATTTTCACAGAATCAGCAATAGCCTTGAAATGCCTGTACAACCCTTCCTGTGTAGGTTTATTGTAATAGGGGTTTACAACAAGACAGGCTGTAACGCCTACAGACTCTGCATGTTTTGTAAGCCTTATAGCCTCTGCAGTTGAATTAGAACCCGTACCAGCAATAACCGGAACACGGCCATTGACATGCTGAACAGTCAATTCAATAACCTTGTCGTGCTCATCATGGCTCAGTGTTGGGCTCTCCCCGGTCGTCCCACATGGAACAATCCCAGAGATACCCTTTTCAATATTGAAGTCTATGAGCTTCTTCAAACATTCTTCACTCACACTTCCATCTGCTTTAAATGGTGTAATTATTGCCGTATAAACGCCTTTAAACATTTCGATCACCCTCCAATCTACTTAATTATCTCATCCATCATATCTTCTATACTATAAAACCCTTTCTTGCCGTTGATCCATTCAGCTGCCATAACAGCTCCGATGGCAAATCCTTTCCTGTTCTTTGCCCTGTGCTCCAATGTAATGACATCAGCGTATGATTCAAAATTGACAGTATGTGTTCCGGGTATCTCCCCTTCCCTTATGCTTTTGATGTCTACATCATCAACTCTATCCAAGCCATTCTTAATAACATCTGCTATCTTCTTGGCCGTGCCTGAAGGGGCATCCTTCTTGTGTATGTGGTGCGCTTCGCTCATATTAACTCCATAATCCTTAAAGGTGTTCATCATTCCAGAGATATCCTTAATAAGCCTAAAGAATATGTTGACCCCTACTGAAAAATTAGGGGAATAGATAAAGCCTATTTTGTTATCTTCAACTGCATCCTTTACCTCTTCTATCCTTTCATACCATGCGGTTGTACCTACCACAATATTCTTTCCCAAAGCAGCTATCTTCTTTACATTCTCAACAGCTATATCCGGAGCAGTAAACTCTATACAAACATCCACGCCCTTCAGAGATTCTGAACTGATCTCCTTATGGGTTGCTCCCTCTGCAACAGGATCTATCTTAGACACCACCTTAAGTCCTTTCTCTAATGCGATCTCCTCGATTATATGTCCCATCTTCCCATATCCTATTATTGCTATGTTCATAGACTAACTACAAGCGAAACATTTATAAGCTATTTAAACTTACTGTTACCATTATAACAAATTGTTAAAGTCCAATTATAAGGAGAACCGAAATGGTAACAATATCCCATCTGATAAACAAGATCGTGAGTTCAAGGCCTATACTGCACGACGCTATAGATCAAGGCATAATCAGTTTTGGAAATCTTGCAGAACAACTGCTGCCAGAGATAGAACAAGAACTGGACAAGAAGGTAAAACATTCTGCAGTGGTAATGTCCCTGAGAAGATATGCAGAAAAGATAAAAAACACCCAGGAGAGGCCAAAGTTTGACTATGACTCAGAGATCATAATGAAAACAAACCTCTGCGACATCTCTGTAAGAAAATCCCCCACCTTGTTTACAAAACTAAGAAAGATATACGCCCTGGTCAACTACGAAAAGGGAGACGTTCTTAACATAATCCATGGAAACTACGAAGTTTCAATAGTATCCAACATGAGATATCTGGATAAGGTAAAGAAAGAACTAAAAGGAGAAAAGGTTCTGAATATAGAAGAGGATCTCGTATCCCTTTCCCTCAACTTCTCAGGAGACTTCCTCCATACCCCAGGAATAATCTCCACAGCAGCCAGGAAACTGAACTGGGAGAATGTGAATATCTATGAGTTGGTTTCTACTCTTACTGAGTTAACCTTCATTGTTTCTAAGAAGGATTCTACAAAAGGCTATGCAGCATTGCAGAGGTTGGTTGGTGAGAATTAGATAACTGATAATTCTGAATAAATCTAACTAGATGGTAATTTTGCTCCACTAGGATTTGTAATAAAATTTCCAGACAACCCAAAATATTCCGCATTTGGCTTATACCCCATTTCGGTACATTTATCATCAAGACTTTTAAAAGAAGGAGCCTTAACATTCGTAACATATAAAACCCTATTAGGATCGTCATCAGAAACCACAATCATACTAGGCCTAAACTTCCTGCTTTTGGTCTTCCTCACACACAAACCACCCGCAATTTCAGACTCTTCATATCTTAAAATATCTTCATCACCGTAAAATTCTTTCATTGCTTGCATTCCAGCTTCATAATCAGACTCATTCACACGAAGCAAAGCCTCATATTCTCTTATTTGGTTATCCCAAGTTCTCATAAACTTTCTTTTTAGCTGGTATTCCACATTTGGAATTCCCAAATCCCCTTGCGGATTTAGTTCAACTTTTCCTCCTCCCCCGATCATATTAACAGAATATTTGGGAATACTAGTACCTGGTTGTCCACGCAGCTCTGCAATAAGATACTGTCCAATATTAATTGGGACTATTTCAGATGCAAGCCCATCAACCTTATGGCATTGGAACATATAATAAGGTATAACCCCCATTTGATGCAGCCCTCTAAAAAGTCTGCTCAATCTTCCAAAATCATCATTAACGCCTTTAAGAAGAACAGTCTGGTTCCTTATATCAAAACCGCTATTCTTTATCCTGCTGACTGCCTTCTGCATATCTAGTGTCAATTCTTCTGGTGCATTGGCATGTGTCACAAAATAAATATTAGGTGAATTAGTATAATCCCCTGTCTTATGCTTTGAATATTTTGCAATAATATCAAGTTTCTCTTGTGTAACTGCAAAAGGATTAGTTACAGGGAGCCTAGTTGCGATCCTAATAGACTCGACATGAGGGCTTAATGATTTCAGTAAATAATCCAACTGGTCGCTGGGTAACGCGAGTGGATCTCCACCTGTTAAAAGTACCTCCCATACATTGCCATTCTTTTGTACATACTCAATACCAATTTCCCTATCCTCTTGAGAAATTATGCTATCGCTCATATCTTTTTTCCTTTGACAATGAGTACAAAAGAAATGGCATATCGCACTTAGGCTTGTCATCATAGCCACTGTTCCAACATACCTCTGATATGCAGCACCTATAGACCTCGAACCCTCAGCCATAGGATCCTCCGAACCAACATTAAACAGGTAATGTGCAGGCGTAGGAACCCCTTGAGTAAAGATTGCATTCACTTTATCATCGATTGATATTCCCTCAGTATCAACGCCAGTAGGATTATCACCCATAAGGGCTACACTATAAGGGAGTACTCTCATTTTCTTCCCTCTCCCAAGGGCAGAATCAATCAGCTCTACCTGCCTTGGAGTAAGTCGAACTACCTTAGCCAAATCAGAAGGATTTTCTATAGCATTCTGTCTCTGCCATGCTGGATTCTCCCATGTAATTTGATCGACTCCAAATCTTTTCCAAGGTTCCTCAATGCCAGTATAGTATTCCATTTTAATCAATTAATTTCTTAAATTATCTAAGGGTATAATATAGATTCTTTCTCTATCTAAGAATTTCTCTGCTATTTATACCAGTCTTATGAAACAAAGCAAATATATATAATTAAAGGAGAATTATCTTTGTAAAAAGGTAAATTTTATATAATAAAAGTAAAATATAACAAAATATGTCCAAAAAATACCAACTTACCAACACAGAATTATCAATACTTAAGCAGTTAGAGTTAGATTCCAGAACCCCATTCTCAAAAATAGGAAAAAAAATTAGGATGAGCCAACAGAGAGTCAGCTATGGTGTAGACTCATTAATAAAGAAGAATATCCTCAACAGTTTCTATACCCTGATAGATTACTCCAAACTCGGTGTCCTGAACTTCCGTGTTTATTTCAGTGTTTCTTACACAACCGAAGATGAATTCAAAGAACTGATAAATTACCTTAGGCAGGAACCATCAACATCCTGGATAGCAACAGGAGGAGGAAGATATGATCTGATCTGTACCTTCTTCGCATATAACCCCTCAAGCTTCAACAAGACCCTCAAAAGGGTAATGAGGGGATTCCCAAAACAATTGGAGAACTATGTTGTACTGACAACAATAGTATCGATCAATTTTGGAAGAAAATACATATTACAGAACCAGAATAAGATTCCAGAAGGCATCAATATTGGGGGGGACAGGAAACCTGTAGAACTAGGCCAGACTGATCTGAAGATTCTGAACCTCCTATCTCAAAACGCGAGGATAAACTCAGTAGAGATAGGAAATAAGCTAGAACTAACCCCAAAAACAATCATCACAAGGATTAAAAGGTTAACAAAAATAAGGGTTATAAGGGGGTTTAAACCTGCATTAAACGTAAGAGAGACCAATAATATGGTATTCCTGTTAATAGTAAGGTGTCATAATGTTGTACAGGAAGAAAAAGACAGGCTAATCAATTACCTAAAACTGCATCCCAATGTAGTCAATGTTGTAAAGACGCTGGGAGGATGGGACCTTGAGATACAGATAGAAGTAAATAGCTGGTATGAGTACAGAAAGATAGTCATCGAGATAAGGCAGAAGTTCAAATCATTGATCCATGAGTTGGAAAGCATTCCTATCTACAAAGCATATCACAAGATAAACTACTTTCCTGGTTTTTTGCTGGAGAAATGAAATACTATACTTTATGTAGTTCTTTTAGAGTCATTCTTCGATTAGGGTATTTCCTATGATGTTGCTTAATTATATCAAGCACCTCTAGAACAAACCCTTCTCTAACTTCCGTATCAACAAAATTTTCTTTGTGCATTTAAAAACGGGCCCACGGGGATTCGAACCCCAGACCTATTGCTATCTCCTAACTCAGTAAGAGGCATTGGCGGAATACACAGGATTCTATCGCTCTAACCAGGCTGAGCTATGGGCCCACTTCTTGTTTATCAACGATTCTCCTTAAGTTTAAAAATCTTTCCCTATGATATGGGTTACTTGGCTTAACTAATTCAAAAAATAATCTAATAAATTTCTGATTATGTATATTTAGAACGTGAGATTCTCTATGTTTTCTAATGTTAGATGTTCTGATTCCATTTCTTTCAAGAATTCCCTTTATTTGTTTAATTAAGTTTAAATGATTCATCTTAATCTCTATATTCATATAAGTATACTTCTTTGCATGGCCCCTATATTTCTTAGAATAACGGTCATATATACTCCCATCTGTATTAAAAATACCCCTAATACAAGCTAAAGATAACTCATTATTATCAATTATCTGCTTGGGAATCGATAGTTTTATTTTCCTACCAACAGGAAACCCGAAATCTTTAAACCAAGAAAAAACTTCCCTACTATGGACTACATAATCAATACAATTACCCCTCTTTTCACTTCTATGAAGAAGGGATCCTTTTGTTCCAAATTCTTTAATAAAAATAGGCCTGATTACCCTTTCATAATATTCCCAATCATGTGTATGTCCTGTAAGCATTGTTACATACCATTTAGACTTACTAGATCTTGAATTGTGTGTAGATTAACAACCATCTCCAATCAAAGCGCCATATACTTCAGCTAATGGAACTGAAATTGAATCAGGAAGAGTTTTAACATACTTTTTCTTATTTATTTTTGTTGAATTCATTTAACATCACCAGTAGCTATTAAGGTGAAACTACATAAATGATTTTTAGCTTCAGCAAGAATCATAATTTAGTAGTCAACCAAACTATTTAAAGTTGATGTTAAAGATTTAAAGAAAACAAAAAGTTAAGAGATAACTTATCCTCTCAGAATGGTATTAACTATCCGATAAATATTTAAACAAAGGAATACAAGAATGGGTTATGGCACATGGAGTATCTCACCATATCCACAAGAGAAAAAGGCAACACCAAAACCTGGAGAGATTCCCACATCCACATCCATGGATCAGATTTCTCGATAACCTATTATTAGTCATAGCTATAATCGGACCATTATCCACATTGCCTCAGATCATAAAGATATATTGGCAACAAAATGCTGTTGGGGTATCAAAACTGACCTTCTCCCTCTTCGCATTGTTCGACATACCTTGGGCCATATATGGCATTGTACATAAAGAGAAGCCGATAGTAGTTGCATACTCCCTATGGTTCCTTGCAAACGTGATAATAGTTACAGGAACCTTGCTCTATGGATAGAATTCAGACCATCTTTAGTTTTCCACTAACCTTATCTATCTTCTCTTCCTTGTCAGGACCAATACCTAAGCACGTAACAGTACCTGGCTCCACAACTGTCTTGCCTGCATCCTCTACCAAGGCAGTAACTAAGTCTAAGTCTTCTGCCTGCTCTTTGTATTTCAGCAGTTCCTTTAGGTCAGCTACCTTAAGGACGACCTTTTTCATGCCTTCTGACTGCCATCCCTTTATGTCGTCTTTATGTGATCTTATCAATGCTGCTGAAGAGGCATGTGCTACTTGAACATGGGCTTTACCCGGGGGTAATTTTAAGTCCATTCTTAATAATATAACCTGTTTTAATCCCATAGTACTGTAATTTCAATCCTAATATATAAATGTTAAGAATTATCTCGGATTCCTATATTTCTGCTGAGCTTCCCCATATCTTTTCTTGACAAGAGCCATATCAGCAACATTAATCACAGAAGAACCTGCCCCTACCTGCTTAGGAAGATCAACCCCCATATTATAAGCATCATCCAGCTGTGTCCTCAGAGCAAAAGCAGCATTATAATTCCTAAGAGCCGAATCAAGATCCCCTTCCTGCATATTGAAAAATCCCAAGTGCATAATAGCAGCAAGCTGAAGAGATTTATAATACTCTACACCCTTACCCCATGCTTCCTCTTTTACAGTATCATTAACATTCCTATCTCTAAAATCCTTCTCAGTATCATACCAGCCCCTTTCCTCTATTACACTGTATACCTTACTGACAACAGAATCGAGATCCCTAATTGATCCCCTTATCCCTTTTCCCAAATTCTCCTTAATTTCAACAGCTTTTTCTTCAACAATAACAGTATCTAGACATGATTTAATCGTATCCTCAGGAAATAACTCCTGCATCCATGGAAGGTCATATGCTTCCATTGTCCTTTGCGCTCGCGCACTGGGTTTGTTAGCATTTGTACCCTCAATATACCATGTTCGGATCATAGCCATGCTCAGATAATCCTTCTCTCTTATCAGCCCATTACGATTTAATACCCGTCTACTTCCAACCTGCTGTTGTCTTATGCCCCTTAATCTTGATAACTCTCGAGCAACATAGGAAATATTCTTCTCAGGATCAGAAAGTTTTCTCTGATAATCCCTTATTGTTTTCTCATCCACTTCCTCGAAAGCTTTCAGACTTAAATCCTTCACAACTCCATCCAAGTACATAGCAGTATTTAGTTTCATCTGCCCTGCCTCAATAGAGGCATTCCCCCCCTTGGATGATTTCCTCTCATCAGCTATATCTTGCCACTTATGCCTACCTATGTTTTCATCATAATAATTAACAGCCACAAACCTTGCAGGAAGATCATATTTCTGAGCCTCCCTCCTAATAACATCACGATACTTAGATATAAAACCTAATTCGTCCCATTCCTTATCCTTTAATCCTGATTGTCCAGAAGCAGCAGCCTGCTTAGCCTCCTCTCTCTCACTCTTAGTAAGATGTTTAGAAAGGTTATCGCTATCACTTAATAGATATGCTCCTCCTCCTAAAAAAGAAGCAGCTAAAGATGCACCTGCAGCCGCAACGCCTGCTTTCAAAAAGGATCTCCTCCCTTGATTGATTTGTCCTGTTTTTTTCATAGTATCTTACCTATATTTTAGCTACTTTCTAGTAGGTAATATTTAAAGGTTACGTATTTGACCTAAAAAATGCAATATTTTTACCACTATCTAGCAACAAAAAATCGAAACATTTAAATATAAGCTATTCATTACTATATAGTAATGAAATGAGCTTAGGCTCAGCCCAGGATGAAATCCCCCAAAACCTTTTTCTGCCTGGGTACTTCTTTTTTTAACTTAAAAGTTAATATTCCCTTTCATCACTCTAGCCAACTCGTAAATATTTAAATATCACTCAAATCAGCAATATATCATGCAAAAAAAACAAACATTGGAACTGCCTGAAAGGCTATATCCAGAAATTGAACTGCCAAAGTGGATGACAATCCAGGAGAAAGCGGTTATCAGGTTTGATGACCTTTAGATTTTAAGTTTCTCATTATCAACTGTGATTTCTGGATCTTTGAATATTTGATCTAAGTGAATAATAGCATAGATGCTGCCCCCAAACCAGTAGTTTGAGCCAATACCTATATGTGCTGTTCCTAGTGTCTTCTCATCTACAAGCGTAGAACCGATAAGCTTAGCATTTGGATTTAGTCCAATACCAAACTCCCCTACCCTATAGACACTTTTAGGATGTTTTGACCTTCCTGCAGCCCATTTCAGTGTGTTCTCCAGCTTCTTTGCCTCTTCTCCACCACCAATGCTAACTATGCTTCCTTCCTCCACCTGCAAGGTGATAGGTTTCTTAATCAGGGTCGTATGCTTATGGTTTCTAGAGCTACCATCAATGACAATCTTTCCTTCTACCTTTTTCCCTTTGCAGGGGATATATACCTCTCCTGCAGGAAGATTCCCTCCTTTTCCTGGCTCATGATACGTTCCATCAGCTGCTATTGCTTTCATGCCTTCTATACTATAGTGAAGATCCGTACCTGCATTAGTCTTAACATGCATGTCCTTTGCCCCATCAAGGATACCCTTTATCTCGCTATGCTTAGCACTCATCGGCTTATAATCAACATCAACAGCAGATATCACATCCTTGAGCTTTTCAGTAGGCAGGTCCCCTAAGCTCAAGGCAGACACAAACCTATGCTTCTTCTTCTCGCAGAACTTCCTAAAGCTCTTTCCAATTTCCTTAAGAGAACCAAGCTTGTCAGACATATTCACAAAAACAACATTCCCATCCTCCAGGTTGCTCAAGGAATCGACAATAACATCATCAGCAGGATTCCCCCTGGACCTGGCATCCTGAAGGACTAATTTCGTATCCATATTAAGGGACTTAGCAGCAAGATAATAGGCTCCGCTCATTACTGGTGCAATCCTCTTCTTATTGAATCCCTTATCACCCATAATGAGAATCTTCTCATCAGTAACCTTAAAGCAGGGATTAAACACCTTCTTAAGATAGAAAGAAGTCTCCTGCGCCAGATCATAAAGATCATTAGCCTTTAACCATTGGATAGATTTTATAGTATCCATAAAAAACAAGTTTTACAGTTGATTAATAAAAGTTTCGTTTAAGTATCCAACTATTCTCCATTTAGTCAAAGATTAAAAAAATAGACAAATCAGGAGAAAAAGCCTTGTAAATGATAATTTAAACCTTCAATTTTTATCATTTTAAAATAGTAAAAAAACAAAAGAATTAAATAGGCAGTAAGATTACCTATTTATATGGCAGAACTAGAACCGACTATAGAATTTGTTCAAAGAAGCGTAGAGACACTAACAGGACAAAAATTCCCAAATGCAGTAGAAGCAAATAAAACTAGAGAAGAGATAGATGCTATCGTTGGCGATTCTAAAAAAGTTGATGCAGAGCTAAAAGATGCCGATGCTGTCATCTACAGAACTCCTCCTCCAGACTTTAAATTCTTTATGTATTTCCCACCCCATGTTACTGAAGCACTTTCCACAGACCAGATCCAGGGTTGGTCTCCCGTAATCGAAGAAACATCCCATTTTTGTTTTAATAGCTTCTATGCTCAAAAACATGGATTCATACCTATCGGTGCAAATACAGAGATGATTGGAGCGATTGATAAGTACTTTATACTATACGCCTTAAATAGAAAACAAGAAACAGTAAAGGGAATTGATATGGACCTTGCTGAGGGATGCTTTGCAGCAGCTGAAGATCCAAGTGGCTTTAATATTGAACATATAGTGGGCCATCAGTTGGGTAAGTCTTTCTTTAATGATATGGCAGAAATGGGTCAGAGTGGCCTTGTTGCGTATCAAGCACTATATGTTGCTGACAATTGGCATCAGGTGAATGCTATACTTGAAGGCAAGGACCTTCATGAGGTATTTAAGCACAGATTCGATGAGTGTAAGGCATACGTTAGAGAACATTATATGATTGATATCTAGATATGATGCTTTATTTCTAAAACCCAAACCTATATAAACCAATAAAACACACCTAAAGGTATGATAAAAGCAGTTTTATTCGATCTTGACAATACCCTTATAGATTTCATGAGGATGAAGACCAACAGCTGTGAAGCAGCAATATCTGCTATGATTGACGCAGGATTGGACATAAAAAAGGAAAAAGCACTCAAGAGGTTGTTCAATCTATATGATAAGTATGGATTAGAGGACAACAAGATCTTCCAAAAGTTCCTAAAAGAAGAAAAAGGAATCATAGATTACCGAATCCTGGCAAACGCCATAGTAGCCTACAGAAACGTAAGGTCTTCTTACCTGATGCCCTATCCCCATACTGATTTTGTGCTTCTAAAGCTTAAAAGCAAGGGTATAAAGCTGGCTATTGTGAGTGATGCTCCAAGATTAAAGGCCTGGTTACGCCTAATGGCTATGAAGATAGGCAATTTCTTCGATATTGTAGTTACCTTTGAAGACACCAAACAGCTAAAACCCTCTAATCTTCCTTTTGAAGCAGCCCTGAGAAGACTAAAGCTCAAGCCTCAAGAATGCCTCATGGTTGGTGATATGCCAAATAGAGATATAGAAGGAGCCAAAAATCTAGGCATGAAGACGTGCTTCGCAAGATATGGCAACAAAAAGGCAGGAAAGAGCAATGCAGACTATGAGATCAAAGATATAAAAGAACTTCTTAAGATAGTAAAATAACCCTTTCTCACTAGTAGATAACTAATACTTCACCTATAAAACCCACAAGATTTATATACTACTTCCTCATATATAGGTAAAATAGGGGGAAATATTACCTAAACCAAAGATTAGAGGTGAATATACATGGTAAAAGGAAGATGTATGAAATGTCAAAAGCAGGTAGAAATCAAAGACGGTAAAGAGATAGTTATGAAAAACAAGATGAAGGCAATGAAAGGGGCATGCCCTAAATGTGGAACAAAGGTCTTCAGGATCCTAGGAAAGGCATAGATCCTTTTTATTTCTTTTTTTAGATACAAATATCTCAGACTTTTTGTCTGAGTATTAAAATCGAAGATTTTATATATATCCCTGCTATATCTATAGATATAGGGGGTTGATTATGTGGAATAAATGTGAATCCTGTGGCAAACAGATAGAAACAGCAGAAGACTGCAGGTTAACGACCAACGACGGTAAAACAATACATACCTATTGCAAAGGCTGTTACGAACAGAAAAGAATAGGCAAATAGTTACTTCTAAGTGAACAAAAGCGAAACATTTAAATATAAGCTCATCTAAGAATACACTATAGTTGTACTTTTCTAGGGGGTGTCAGAGGCAATGCTCTAGAAAAGCCGATGCAAGTCAGTAACTTAATTAGCTGTTGACAAAGAGGCTGACCAACTTCAAAAAAGGGTGTTACTGAATAGAGATACAGCTATCCAAGTCAAAATGGTACTAACAAACAAGAAGATATACGGACTAATCAATGAGATAGCCGGAGAAAGGGCAGTTCCTATAATTGAGTATCTAAAGAACCGTAAGAATGTTTCTGAATTCATTATAGCTGACAAGGTAAAGATGGATATGCAGACTACCAGAAATATACTATATACCTTAAATTCCTACAACGTAGCTACCTACATCAGAAGGAAAGATCGTAAGAAAGGCTGGTATATAAGCTACTGGACCTTTAACAGAAAGAGAGTCAAAGAGCTGACAGAGAAGCTCAGGGAAGAGAAGATCCTTAAGCTTAAGGAGAGACTAAAGAAAGAAGAGGCAAATCTAGGCAATTTCTTTATGTGCTCTCAGGGTTGTGCAAGACTGGATTTCGAACAATCAACAGAGTTTGACTTCAAATGCCCTGAATGCGGTTCCCTTCTTAACCAGCAGGACAACTCCAAAACCATAGATAATATTAAAGAGAATATCAAAGAACTTGAAAGCCTGAATACAGAAAGTTCTAAAAAAAAGAAGCGATAGTTTCCATATTGAAAACAAATGAATTCTATAATCCAGAATATAAAGAATAGGCGAAGCATTCGTAAATACAAGGACAAGAAGATTACAAAAGATCTTATAAAAGAGATAGTAGAAACAGCACAATATGCACCTTCCTCCCACAATAGGCAGCCATGGAACTTCACTATCATCACAAACAAAGCAGTTATTGATGATCTCTCAAAAGACATAAAATCATGGTACAAATCGATAGTAAAGCTCTCTGCTCCTCTTTCTTTCATAAACGAAGTAAAGAAATCAGTAAGAGAGATGAGCGCCAGGGCAAAATCAGAAAAAGACCTATTCTTCTATCACGCTCCTGTTGTTATCATAATCCATGCTCCAAACAAGAAGTTCTTTCTTCAGGATTGTAGCTGTGCAGCCCAGAACATAATGCTGGCAGCTCGCTCCCTAAATATTGGAAGCTGTTGGATAGGCTTTGCAGATATTGTCCTTAACAGGAGCAGCAAGATGAAGAAAAAACTAGGGATCCCTTCATCACACAAGATAATGGCCACTGTCGCTTTAGGTTATCCTGAGAAGTTTCCCAACAAAGCATTGCCAAGGAAGGAGAGTAATGTAGAGTGGGTTGAATAGAGCTATCTTAAATAAGGTTTTTAAATAGTATTGCATTCTTGACAGTAATGATTACCAAGCAAGTAGCTGATTTTACAGCAAGAATCCTGGAAGATCACGAAAGAAGAAGGATTGCTGAAATTCTAAGTGAAGAGGAAAGACAAAAAAGATTGGCCCTTAGTAGCTATACTGTACCAAACTTTGACCGGACAGGCAGACTACCAGCTAATAAAATCTATAATTTCGCAAAAACCTTTGTAAAAAGATGTAATGAACTCGATATTGCACAAAACCTTGAATATTCTCGGTATCTTGAGCAAACAGTTGAGCACCTCAGCCAACAAGTACCTTATTTTGAACTACCTTACCTAATTGGTGTAGACCTATTAGAGGCACTACTGCTTCAAGAAAGATTCATAGTTGGTCTAAAGGATAAAAGATCCGACATGCTCTCCAGGAATGAGGTGCTAGCCACCCATGAAAGAGCACGAAAACACCTACTAAGAGCAATAGGAAACTTCTATATCTTCAGTATGGCTTCAGGTTATTCCCCTGTACAATCTCGTAGATCAGAAATCAGAGGTCAAATAGCCTCTAGCTTTAGAAGAGAAGCCCTTTTCAGAGTTGCCTCAGCTCAAGATTCTCTCCTAGAAACCGGAGAATATCGGGATGTTATACGAACAGCAACCCACTCAATTGCCACATATCATAAGGTATTCCAGGATGATATCTTCACCTCTACAGAGGATGCATATATAGCGTTATTTAATATGGCAAATGCAATGATGATAGCTGTCCCTGAAGATGGATTTCAAAGAATACTCAGGTTTTACGATGAAGCAGCTACTGGCCTTCCTAGGTTAAGACCTCAAGCTGAATCAAAAAAAGAGATAATAAGGTCAGTTGAAGCACCAACCAGTATTGAAACATTTATACCTTACCTGATTAATATCTGCAACTAACCTGGCGTTTTCGTTATTTTTTGTGGTCCAGGTCGTAGCTTAGCTACCTCTACAGTTTTATCTAGTACTGGAGCCACCCCTGGAACAGGGAAATAATCACTGCAGATTGAATCAGACAAATTTGCCTGATACTCTAGCGAATCCTTAAGGTCATAACTTCCCCAGATCTCAACCTTCATTCCCATCTCTTTTGCCATAGCTGCCTTGGCAAACATAAGCTTATTAGCCATCTCAGCATTCTCAGCATACATAACTGTTTCGTGGTTAGATGGATGTAATATCATCTGGTCTCTAGATACACCATATCGTACCAAGCTCTTTATGGGCCATTCCTTCGTAGTTTCATTTAACCTTTCCATTGTCTCAGCTTCAGGTAAATTGACTACTCCTCCTCTCATCAGGTTGATGCACATCTCACCCTTATGATTCTGATAAACTCTAGAAATAACAACCTCTCCTTCCTTAGCATAACCCGAAAGAGTACTTCCTCCTGACTTGAAGAAATAATAGGGCTGTCTGTTCCCGAATGTCTTTTCCCATCCGCCTTTTATATGGTCAGCAGGACAAGATCCAGACAACTCATCAATCCATACCTCCCTATCATCAAGGTGGATATTCTTGATATTTCCTTCAGTATCCTTAGCAGATGCCGTACCTGTATACTTCCTAGACCACCTAACATCCTCCTGATTAGCTGAAAAGGAGGCCATACCATCGATTCCAGTACTATATTTATCCCATAATCTCTTTGAAAGTATAAGATCAACACCGCAGCCCTGATCAACCTCATTAAAGCAAGGTATCGCTTCCCCTTGCCTGATTATGTAAGAACCTGTAGGATCCCAAACATCCGGCCTGATCGAACTATTCAACAATCCCTCTGGAAGGTCCGATGCTGCACAACAGTTCTTTAATCCCTGTTGGCACTGTATACCTATAACATCTGCTCCAAACCTATCTGCTAACCTAGCAGCTGCAACATACATCTTACCTTGTTCTAGCAGTTGCCTTGATGTTATATGCCCTTTTTCATGACGCACTAATAACTTTCGGACTGCATCCACTGCTCTTTTACTTCCTGTTGCCTCAGCAGCTTCAAAAGCCTCATTTAGCTCTGCTTCATAATCAGGATCCCATCCATTAAACTTCATGCCCTTATCAATGCACCACTGTATTACCTTCCATCCCTCTTCGTCAGTTACAGCCAGCTTCCCATAAAGATACTTCTTGATCTCCTTAGGATCATCAAGCGCACCCATCTCAGATAGAAGCTCAGATTGTGAAAGAAACTCGTGTCCAATACCCAAAGGAGAAAGCTTTTCAGGTGCAAAAAAAGCATTATCCATACCCATGCAGTAGAAATCAAGGCCCAACATAATTGCTCTTCCTGTTCCCCTTTTAAGAGGCTGTGCTATCTCCTGCCCGCGAGCAACATCAAAATCATAGCCTTCTTTCTTTACTCTAGCCTCCATACCTCCATCATAGGTATGAATATGATCCCTATCATAAGTAAAGGTGCCCCTAACCAGCCAATCCCTAATCTTATTCTGGAACGTCTCATCATGGAAATCCTCAGCCCACACAGTATGGAAATCCTGGCCTAGCTCTAATCCTCTCTTAACCAATGATGCATTCAGATTTGACATCCCAACTAAGCCTGGCCAAGTACCAGAATAATTAGCTACTGTAATGACCCTACCCTTCCTCTCTTTGATGAATTGCTCCAAAGCCCCAAGTACATGATGGCTGTACTGCCATACAGATTCCTGGACCACCAACAAACTTCCATCAGGAATATCCCCGATTATCTCATTACCCATGGCTTGGCTATCTATAAAGCCATGTCCTTTCTCTGAATTAAAGTGGTGTGCTCTTTGTATTGTATAATTAAGAGGATTAACACCATTATCATCCTTCAGGTTTTCAACTACAGTCTTAAACTCAAGCTCACTCTCCTTCTGTGCCTCCCAGCAGGTCTGATTAGATTCTGGCCTGAGATCTCCACTTGCAATCACATAGACAGGAGTAGAACCTCCAGTATTTATTTTAACCTTTGTTGAATCCATAATAGCATCTAAATCCATCCTTTTTGTAGCAGCAGTTCTCATCTGTTCAACTATATCAACCATTTTAACATCCCTCCATAGGTTTTATTATTTTATCAATATTACATTCCATAGAATACCTTAAGAAAAAGTTCAAATCCTTGTCTAAGACCTGTTTTATCGTTTAAATCCCCCAGACAATTACAATTAAAAGCAAAGAAACAAACTCATTTATATACTTTTCCAATTTCTCGTCGATAAATTTATCTGAATTGAGTAGTAAAAATAAAAAAGAACATCTTAGAATAACTACTTAGGTATCTGTCCAAGAAACAACTGAGCAAAACCAGGAACAGCATTATAATCAGTTCTGCCATAGAACTGTATTGCATTCCCTCTGTCTCTAATCCTTTCTATCCAGATATCCCCTAAACCCTTAATCCCAGGTTCCCATAAGGCCCTGGCATCCATATCAAAATAACTAGTTAGTAACTCCAATGTATCTCTATCTTCAAAAGCAACACTCCCGACTACATGATATATCCCTTTATCATTCAAAAGAAGAGCAGGTTCAACAACCCCTTCACTTCCATAATCGCTATCTGCTCTCCCCCTTACTGCCAAAGGATATATGTCAACAGCTAACTGCGCTAACTCCTTAACCTCAGGAGCTACATCGTTACCAAGTAGATCATCGACTGAATCATACTTGAATTGATCCAGTCCAAACAAATCAATGTCCTTTGCAGTTAATCCATCTAC
Source organism: Candidatus Nanoarchaeia archaeon (assembly GCA_028279655.1). Taxonomy (GTDB): domain Archaea; phylum Nanobdellota; class Nanobdellia; order Woesearchaeales; family JACPBV01; genus JAHWHQ01. The sequence continues at coordinate 105,559 of JANQNH010000007.1, forward strand.
TCTTGGTGTCTTAACATCCCTTAAACTTATAGTCCTAAATCCATTATCATTATCAACCTTAGAAATATCTGAACAGGTTTCGCTTTGCACTATTGACCGGATATATCTATCCGTATTATCAGCCATATATTGAAAAAAAAGTGCTAGTATAAAAAGATTATTATAAGACAGTTAGTAGTAAAAACAAATGACCTCCTCCCACGACCTAAAGGTCGGGGTATCCAGCTAAGGCCTTAGGCTACTGCATGATGTTTAGCCTGATTTCTAATATAATCATCAACTG
>JANQNH010000010.1 GCA_028279655.1 Candidatus Nanoarchaeia archaeon
ATCTATGGCCTCTGGAGAGCAGATGCTTAAGAGGGTAAGGACAGAACTTAAGAATATAGGGATGGAAGACATCTACTATGCTATCCTCACGCCTTCACAGGCAGCATTGATGCTTCACGGAGTTCCTCCGCCTGCTCCAAAAGAGACAGCCGAGCTTATGAGAGAAATCTTTGTAAGAAAAGAAAAACTCCTGGAGGATAAGTTCGTCAACACCCTGGAGAAGGTCATAAAGAACCGAAAAGACATAGAACACGGAATAAAAAAAGAGACAACCGGAAAAGAGATAGACACCCTGCTTGATGAAGCTGACAAGTATCTTAAGAGGATAAACAGGTTGTTTACTCAGATCGAGAGGATGAAAGAAGAGAAAGACATGATCAACGTATATGACACTGTAGTTACTATCATAAGGGATGTCCTTAAGATGGAGGGTATTGAAAGGGTAGCTGACGAAGAAGTAGTAAAATTGTTCGAGGATGAGCTGATCTCTGAAGGCAAGATCCCTGCAAAATACCTGAGGATCCTCAATGAGATAATAAAAGCTAAGAAGGATTATGACGAGAAGAAGCTCACACAATCAGAAGTGGACAAGGTGAAGAAGGATTCAGGTTCGTTTATCAAATTCCTTGTGGAGTACATGCAGAGAAAAAGAGGAAGAGAGCTGGAAAGGGCAAAGATAAGGGTAAAGCATGGAAACAGGTATGGTGAGGTATTGCTGCTGGGGGACCAGGCATTTATCATACATGACATTGACAAGGAAGAGAAAGAGATCAGCAAGGCAAAGATCAACAAAGAAGGGGGCATAGGTACTGTCTCCAGAACAAACCTGGAAGAGATGGAAAAGGTCTTAGCAAAGGTAGAGATACCTCCAAAAGTCTTTATCAAGGAGAAGATCTTTGAAAATCTTAAGAGCATCTTTGGCAAGGACGTTGAGGTTCTTGTTAATTATTAGTTACTTTTTTTCTTTATTTGTATTTCTTAATACTAGAAAAACCACTAACATGGGTGAATACTGCCTGAAGAAGAAAAATCCATACGAAGTGTGGATTTTTCCTTTTGGCATAGGATTTTACGAAGTAAAATCCGTGTATGAACCCTATGTTGTTGGTGGTTTTTCTAAAAAAGAATAGGACTATAAACACAACAAAAAAACAATCAAAACCTTTATATATATTATATCCTAAAAACAGGTATATGGCCAAGGAAGCTTCGTGGGGAGAGCCAGCTGAACCCCCCACTTATATTAGATATAAGGGTATCTGGGATATGCAGGACCTATATGAAGCTATATACGACTGGTTCAGAAGCAGGAAATATAAGATGCACGAGAAAGTGTACAAGCACAAACATCCTTCTCCATTTGGTGTAGAGAGGCAGTATGTATGGGATGCAACAAGAAAAGAGAACGATTTCATACAGTTCAACTACAATATGTACATACACACCTATGATGCCCATGATGTTGAGGTTGTAACCCCAGATGGAAAGAAGAAGACATTCACCAAAGGAAGGATATGGATCGAGATCAAATCTTCACTAACCACAGACTGGGAAGGCAACTGGAAAGATAAATCAGGTTTTGCTAAGCTAAAAGGATTCTACAACAAGTACATAATAAGGAGGAGCATTACGCAAGGATGGAACCCAAAGAAAAGATACGAGATGTATGAGCTGCAGGCCATGGTAAAGGCAAGGTTGAAGATGGAAGCAGACGAATACGAACATATACACAGAGGAGGAGTACATAGGAGATTCTAGAATGTCAGACCTTAGGATAATAGTGGATCATCTGAAGCTTGATTACAGCGGAATCCTGGACATAAAAGGCTTGTTCACAATAATAGCAAAATGGTCTCAGGAGAGGCATCATAATAAAAAAGAGGATAAGAATCATGAACAAAACCTGCCAGAGGGAAAGTTCATCGAGTATGAGATATCCCATTGGAAAAAGATAACTGATTACACGAGATATATCTACAAGATCAGGATAATGGCACAGAAGCTAAAGAAGGTAGAGGTCACAAAAGACAAGAAGAAGTCCAAGATGGACCAGGGAAGAATCATAATATACATTGATGGATTCATAGAGCATGATTACGCCCACAGATGGGATGAGATGCCCCTATTCCAGTTCTTCAGGACAATATACGATAAGTTCATATTCAGGGCTTACACAGAAAGATTTGAGCACAGGCTTGTACATGAGATACAGGACCTTTATAATGAGATAGAAAAGTTTTTGAATACATACAGATACTACAAGGTAATATCCAAAGCACCGCACTTTTAGAATGGTTGAAAAGAAATTTGTTATCGATGGGATGAAGCTTTCCTACAACGGACCTTTTGACGTTGTTGCTTTCTATAGAAGGGTTAATGAGTGGATACAGGAAAAGGGGAAGGAAAAAGAGATAAAGAAGAAGGTAGAGCATGTAGAAGCAAAAGGGAAGAAGATAGAATGGTCCATAGAGATCTGGGAAGATGTAGAGGAATATGCTAGGCCTATTGTAAGGCTAAGAGCACTGTTCACAGATATCACAGAAGCAAAGATAATCAAGGGAAAGAGAAAAAAGAAGGTGAACAAAGGCAATGCACTAATAATAATCGATGGTATCCTGGAGACAGACCTTGAAGGAAAGTGGCAGCAAAAACCCCTGTTTTATTTCCTAAGGGCAATTACCGATAAGTTCATCTACAAATTCTACATGAACAAGATCGAGGACAAGCTAGCCAAAGACGCCTATGACCTCCACGAAACATTAAAGGATTTCTTTGGTTCCTATAAGCTCTAACCAAAATTATTATAGCAAAACCTTTATATATGGTTCTCCCACTCTCTAGATAATGTTGAGAGGGTAGCGAAGCCTGGTCAAACGCGCAGGACTTAAGTTTTCCACGATGGAATACCCATCTGTAAATGGGGTATCCTGTTCCTTAGTGGATCCGTGGGTTCGAATCCCATCCCTCTCATTTTTTCTAAAAAACAGCAAACTATAAATAATAGTAAATTTATTATCATTATAAAATGGTAGTTGACAAGTCAAACATGCTTGAAGTTCTCGAAAACTTTCCAAAACAGTGCAGAGACGCCTTAGCCCTACCCAAAGGGATAACAGTAAAAGGAGAAGTAACCTCTGTTGTTGTTTGCGGTATGGGGGGTTCAGCGATTGGCGGTGACCTCCTTAAGGCCTACTGCAGCAGTACAAAACTCCCTGTAATAGTGACCAGGGACTATAAGGTTCCTGAGTTTGCAGATCAATACACTTTAGTATTCACAGTTTCTTACTCAGGCAACACCGAAGAGACCATTTCCTCCTTCCACGATGCAAAAAAGAAAGGTGCACAGATAATCGCCTTAACCTCAGGAGGAGAGCTCTCAAAATTAGCTGATAAGGTTATAACAATCCCAAAAGGATTACAGCCAAGAGCAGCAGGCGGATTCCTGTTCTTCCCTATGTTAGGTGTACTTTATAACTCCAATCTGATCAACGTAAAAAACTCAGACCTGAACGAGATGATCCAGCTTTTAAACCAGAAGGAAGAGGTAATGAACAAAGGAGAGGAGCTGGCACGTAAGATTGAAGGTAAGGTACCATTGATATATTCCTCAGAACTGCTTAAGCCGGTTGCATTCAAATGGCAGACACAGATAAACGAAAATGCAAAATACCCTGCCTATCACGCAGCATTCTCAGAGATGAACCACAACGAGATATTGTCCTTCCGGGCAATGGACCGAAGCAGGTTCCTTGCTATCTTATTAAGGGACAAGGACGATCATCCAAAGATAATTAAGAGGATGGACATCTGCAAGCAGATAATGGAAAGAAACATAGATGTGGAAGAGGTAAACATAAAGGGCAACTCCCTCCTTGCTAAGATGTTCTATACAATACACCTTGGGGATTATACCTCATACTATCTTGCCCTGAGAGAAAGGGTAGACCCCACACCGGTAGAAGTGATAGAATGGATGAAAAAACAGTTAGGATAATATTCTTATTCTTCCCTTATCCTCCAATAGCTCTCCCCTGCTCAGCAAGTCATCAACAGCTTCAGAATTAAACTTATTAATAAGCTCGAGGCTGTCAACCTCTCCCTTTGACCTAACATAATCAATTATATTATTATAACAGCCGTCATCACGACTCTCACACATATCCTTCACAGCCTGCATATGCTTACAGAGACCATGGACCTTCCTTAACCTAACCTGAAAATGAGGGCAGGTACACTCGCCTTTCTCAAGATCAACGACATAGAATTTTCCTTTTCTGGAGCTCTCTACATTATAAGTCCCATCCTCTTGCTTACATATATTCATAAAAAAAGGCTGATTTCATAGTATAAAATATTTTTGATAAAAAACCAACAATGGACGAAAAATGAGTGCAGAGGGAAAAACCATACTAAGTGTGGTTTTTTCCTTTGCGAATAGGGCGTGCGAAGCACGACCGTGTTTGAGTCCGTTATTGTTGGTTTTATTATATAACACTAAGAACCTTATCAAAAACATTAAATACCCATCTCAACTACATCTATCCGGGGAAAATGATTCTAAAATCCATCAGGCTCACTAACATCCGAAGCTATCTGAACCAACAGATTGACTTTCCCACAGGCACTATTCTTCTATCAGGGGACATAGGCTCTGGCAAGTCTACCATACTCCTGGCTATAGAATTTGCTTTGTTCGGGGTTAAGAGAAAAGACCTCTCTGGCTCTGCCCTCCTACGGCATGGGAAAAAAGAAGGGGAAGTGGAGCTTAGACTAGAAATTGAAGGGAAAGAGATCATCATTAAGAGAAAGCTGAAGAGGGGAAAAGAGGATATCAAGCAGGAGGCAGGCTATATAATTATCGATGGGACTAAAAAGGAAGGGACCCACATAGAGCTGAAGACACAGATACTTAATCTCCTGGGCTACCCAAAAGACCTCATCACAAAGAGTAAAGACCTGGTCTATAGATATACTGTCTATACCCCTCAGGAAGCAATGAAACAGATACTTCTTGAAGATAAGGATATAAGACTCGACACCTTAAGAAAGGTTTTCAATATAGACAAATACAAGAGAATCAGGGAGAACTCCCAGATCTTCATCAAGGATCTAAAAGAAAAGAGGAAAAACCTTGAAGGTAAGATAGAGGGACTTGAGGAAAAAAAGAAACTACATGCCGAGAGGGAGAAAGAAACAAGCACGATCGAGGAACAGATGCTATTGCTAACTCCCAAGCTTGAAGAGGTAAAAAAACAGCTTGAAGATAGCAGGCAGTTGATTCTAAAGACCGAAGGAAGCATCAAAAGATTGAATGATATAAACAAAGAACTTCAATTAAGCGAACTAACCTTAAAAAACAAGCTGGAAATAAGAAAAACAAACTCAAAAGAGATTGAAGTTTTAGAAAAAGAGATTACATCTATAACCAATGAGCTGGAAGGCAGGCAGATAACAGACACTGAAACATTGATCAAGGTGATAGAGCAAAAAGAACAGGAACTTAAGCTCATGAATAGTACTGTTCTGGAAATAAACAAGAAAATATCAGAATTTGAGACAAAAAAGAAGCACTCTACTGAGACAAAAGAGAAGATAACAATGATTGACCAATGCCCTACATGCCTTCAGAAGGTTGAGGAGGACCACAAGAATGCCATCCACAAAAAAGAACAGAATCTGATTGATGATCTGAAAGAGAATATCAAGACCTATAAAGAACAGGAAACAGAGGCAAAAAAGAAGATAGATGAATTAAACAAGGTGCAGGATGAACTCAGGAAAAAACAGACAGAGATCAAGGTCCTGCTCCTGAAGCAGGGATCAATAAAGGAAAAGCAGAAGAAACAGCAGGAACTGAATGGGCAACAGGAAGCCATCAAGCAGGAAATAGGAAAGATAAACATGAAAAAGATAGAGCTGAACAGAGAGATGGAGAACCTGAGGGACATTGAGAAGGAATACAAGAGATTAAAAGACAGTTTTGAAAAGATCCAGTTAAACGAAAGAAAGCTTGAGATAGAAAAAAGGGGATTAGAGGTTAAGAAGGAAGAGATAGACAAGATGATAATCCTATTGAAGGAAGAGATAGACAAGATGATAGAGGCAAAAAAACAGCTTACCAAGATCTCACAGTATCAGAACTGGCTGGAAGAATACTTCATCAACCTCATGATCACAATGGAGAAACATGTCATGCTTCAGGTATACAGGGAATTCAACGAACTCTTCCAGCAATGGTTTAATATCCTTATAGAGGACGAAACAATAAGTGTAAGGCTGGATGATGAGTTCACCCCGATAATCGAACAAAACGGATACGAGACAAATATTGAGAACCTCTCAGGTGGAGAAAAGACTGCAGTAGCATTAGGATACAGGCTTGCCCTTAACAAGGTAATAAATGATATCATAGGCGACATAAAGACCAAAGACATCCTCATGCTTGATGAACCTACAGATGGCTTCTCCTCAGAGCAGCTTGACAAGATCAGGGAGGTGCTAGAACAGCTTAATATAAGGCAGATAATAATAGTGAGTCACGAGTCAAAGATAGAGTCCTTTGTAGATTCTGTAGTAAGGATTAATAAGAACGAGCATGTTAGTGAGATTGCTTAATTAACCCTTAGAAAGTAGTTAAAAAACAAAAAGTTTATAAACAAATAGTGACTACCATCAAATAGTAATAATGAAATACGAAAACTCACTAACAATATTCATTTTCTCGCTTATCGTAAGTATGTTCTTATATGTAATAAGGGGGATTTCATCTCCATCTGTAAAGGTATATGCTGGCATCATTGCAGTCATAGTGTTCTCGATTGCATTGATTGGACTGCTGATTACCTCCTTGCTTCTAAGAAGGTCTCTATCAACAGTTTATTACCTGCTGTTATTCCTTGCCTCTTTGATGGCATTAACACTATATATAATATCAGATGGTCTAACAGTATTGATACAGTATTATTTTGCACTTACTGTATTGATAGGCTTGCTTATCTCACTCCTTGATTTCAGACAGCTTCTGGTTATTAAATCAAGAACTGTGGAGTATTTCAGGGCAAGAGCAAATGAAGCAAAGCTGGAAAGCAGGAAACTCCAGGATGCGCTGGAAAACCAGAAATCCAAGACCTCTAGGTTACAGGATGAGCTAAAAGAGAACAAACAATCAATCTCCAAACTGAACAACGAAAAACGTTCAATTTCAAGGAATCTGGATCAGGCCAAAAGAAACATAGGCAATATGACAAAAAGGATTGAAAATCTTAACAAGAGCAGGAAAAATGCTACAGCACAGAAAAAGACAGTTGCTCAACTTAAGAAGGAGCAACAGAAGTTCCAGAGAGCATTAGCTCGAAGCCAAAAACAGGCAGAGTATCAGGCAGAGCTAAAGAGCAAATACTCAAAAACCCTTAGCAACATAAGAAAGAGAAAAAAAGAAGAGGAAGAGCTGTTGGTAATAAGCTCTGATGGGAAATCAGTTCACAAGCCAAAGTGCATAGTAGTTAGGAACGTACCAAAAGAGAGCCGTAAGCTTATCAAGAACTGGCAGGTTGCTAAAAAACAAGGCCTAAAAGGCTGCAAACTGTGCAAACCACATACCAAGGACTCAATAATTCAAAATAACCATATCAAGTATAAGTTCGTAGCAAGCAAGGAATCTGACAAGATCCACGCTGCTTCATGTATATTAGTTAAAAACATAGCCCAAAAAGACAGGCTTTTCTTCAAGAATTACAAGGCTGCTCTAAAGAAGGGCTATACTGCATGCAGGATCTGCAATTCAGGAAACCAGTAGATTTTTATTATTATAGATATTTCTAATTTCTACTTGAGTGTAAACCTTATGAAAGAAGCTGAGATTAAAGAAGGATTAGAAGACGTTAAGGCTGGAAGAGTAAAATCAATAGAAGAAGTAGCTAAAGTATACGGGATAAGATTAAAGGATATTCCTTCTAAGAACAGGACATAGAAAGAACATTTACAAACAATTATAAATATTAAGCTATTTTAATCATTTAAGGGGTCGTGGTCTAGCTTGGAATGATACTAGGTCGGGGTTTGTTGAAGTGGAGGTGCCATATATCTCCAATAATGAAACGGACACCTAGTGATCGCGTGTTCAAATCGCGCCGACCCCACTTTTTTACCTATTTTTTCAAATAATCGATAATTTTATATATCACCCTAACCCTATGAATCTGAGTGGGTTTAGTATGAACTATATAAAAAAGAGTGTTTTATTATTTATAGCAATAATATTGATTTCTGTTAGTGTGTCTGCTCGTAGTTTTGATGCTAAGTTCGAGGCAATAGAGAACACGATAAACATTGGAGAGCTGGCTAAGTTCAGGCTGGAGATAAGAAACGACCTAGAAACCCCAGAGATGTTCAAAGTTCGAACCCTTAGTATACCTGAATGGGAGCTAAAAACAGATCCACTTATGAATCCCATACAAATGGAAGTACAACCAGGTAAAAAACAAGAGCTCACTTTCTATATTAATCCCAATCCATCCTACATCTCAAGCTATGGGGTCTATGATGTGAGTGTACTTGTAGAGCTTATTAGCAAGAACGAGCAGCTAAAAGTACCTTTAAGGGTAAACATAGTCTCCCCTGAATCAGGCACCTATGTAGAGACAGTTCTGGCGAACATCATCATGGATGATAAGATAGACCCTACACAGGATATCCCGATTAGGATAACGCTTAACAACCAGAATATCATGGAATACCCAGAGATCACGGTTAATATTGAGAGCAACCTCATAAAGGACGAGATACAAGAGAGTCTCGGAAAAAGGGAGAAAAAGACAATATCCCTTAACAAGAAGATTGATCCTCAGACTCCGCCTCAGGAAGACACAATAGTGGTAAAGCTGATTGCGAACAACAAGACATTGGACACCAAGATAAAGAGGATAGAGATTGTAGGAAACAATGAGTTGGTAAGAAAAGAGGATGTCAAGAAGAGCTTCCTGAAGACAGTTGAGGTCATCACCTTGGAGAACACAGGGAACATGGAATATACAGATGGGTTTAAGGTAGAGTCCTCCACTATCCAGATGCTCTTCACATCATCAAAACCAAAAGGGAAATTCATAAAGGAAGACGATCAGCGTTATCTCTTCATACCTATAACGCTACAGCCTGGAGAGAGCGCAACCATCCAGATAACAAAGAACTACATAACCCTGCTCATCATAGTTGCATTGATCGCAATAATAATAGGATTATACTATCTCTTCAGAAGCCCATTAACCCTTCAGAAAAAAGCCACAAACATAGCCTACAAGGAAGGAGGGGTATCTGAACTAAAGGTTGTTTTGAATGTTATAAACAGGAGCAAAAATAAGCTCAAAGGGATTGAAATCATAGACAAAATCCCAAATATCGCAGACCTTGAGAAAGGCCTAACCATAGGAACCCTACACCCCACAAAGATCCTGAAGCACGAAAGAAAGGGCACTATCATAAAATGGTTTATCGAAGAGCTGGAAGCAGGAGATGAAAGGGTGATCTCCTATAAGATCAAGTCCCACCTCTCAATTCTTGGTGAATTCAACCTCGCACCAACAGTAGGCAAGTTCAAGTTCAAGGGAAAAGAGATAATAACCCATTCTAACAGTCTTGGTATCAACCCATAAAGTTAGGTTAGTTAGTATTCTAAAAAATAGGAATCATGCACATATCAAATGATAATCAAAAAGATTTATAAACAAAAATGAAATTCTTATTAGTTAATGCCACCGTGGCACAATCTGGTACTGCGCAAGACTGGAAATCTTGTTTCCGTAAGGATATCCCAGTTCAAACAGAAAACGGAGTTCCTTAAGAAAGAGAACCTCCGGTTCTTTGGAAATCTGGGCGGTGGCGTTTTTTCTCAAGATCATCTAGGTGCAGAATAAGAAAAAAATGCATATGGTCTGACCATAAATCCAGCTACTTCCCTGATCTTACGGACAAATGGCTCTGCAGCTGCAAGGGTGTTCTCATTAGGGACTGGATTTCCTCCAAAACACAAGGCCATATTAGAAGCAATAGATTTACGATCTTCATACTCAGATAGATAGATATCAGGAAGATTATCTGTTCCATATCTATCAACACACTCTTTAAGTAGCTCTACTGTCTGATCGACATGATCCTCAGAATCTATTCCACAAAGAATATTAACAGACCAGGGAATATTATATTCCTGCATCTTTACATAAGCTTGTATAAAATGTTCATTTTTAAGTTTTCTTTTCCCATATATATTTCTTATTCGCTCACTGCCGCTTTCTAACCCCACATTCATGACAAACCTTTTTGCATTAACTACCTCTTCTTCTTTGATTGCTAAGAGATCATCTAAGGTAGTGAAAATTAAGTAAGGCACCATACCGTTTCTATTCCATCTGGAATCTACCCTGTCCGCTAGTTGATTAAGCCGCCTTAATCCTTCTCTGCCGGCCTGAAGATTGCCAAACACTATCCCTATCCTTTTCAGTATATCTTCACCAACATATCTTTCATAAACATCCAGCTGTTGATCAAAAGTAGCATCATCAACAGAAGCGTATTTACCTTCGCTAAACTGACAATCTTTACACATGCCAGTACAGCCATATGAGGCAGACAGAACCAAAAAATCAAGACGCCACCTTCCTACATCAGGTGGAACAACACCAACATTTCCTGTTAAAGGAAACAATTCTTGCGCAAGAGCCTCCAGGTACTCCCTCCCCTTGAATTTACTCATTGCATCGGATGCATCTTCAGACATCTCCACTTCCCTATTTTCAAGCATACCTACAAGATCCCAAAACAAGTTAGTTTCCTTATTAGGCAGATACACCGGAGAGTTCCAATCACCAACAAAAGTACCATACTCATAACCTCCTTGAAGATTAAGGTCTAAAATACCACCCCCAAGGAATCTTCTTTGGTGGTCCCCCTCTGATGCAGATACAGAACCAGGAAATATTTCAGTATTACTGACTAAAGTGCTGCTAACTTCTGTTGCATCATAAGGTATTATTGAATCCCTATCTTCATAATACAGTAAAAGAGCATTTGTTCCATTAGGCTTCTCAAATAAAAAAGCATCACCCTTACTAAAAGGAGAAGGAGCGGATTGTAGCCTTTTTAGTATACTTACATTGGTTACCATATTCCAGAAAAATCCAAGTCCATTTAAAAAATTACCTTCCTAAAGCATTATTACTTTATATTTTCCATAATATTTTTATATAGATTCATAATCCACAGTAATAAGCCCCCATAGTGTAGTCCGGCCAATCATCCAGCGTTCTCAGCGCTGAAACGTGGGTTCAAATCCCGCTGGGGGCATTTTATTTTCTATTCATTTAAAAGGACTAGAATCACAACCTAATCTTTCCCTTATGCCAATCTGCAAGTAACTGTATGGCTGCCCTATTCTCATCAGCAACCCCTCCTTTCTTGAACATGTTCCTCTTCTCTGCAATGGATATAAGGATCTCCTCAGAATCAAGAGACGCATCAACACCATATGCTTCAATTACAGCTGGATTGTTCTCCTTAAAGATATCAATCAGCTTAAAAGCGACCAGATCAGGATCTGACAACTTAGAAGGGCTTATCCCAGAGACTAATCCCAGCCTTATCTCATCCCTATCCTCGAAAGGAACCACGCCAGGGGTGTCCACAAGCATAAGTCCTGCCCTCCCTGAGATAAGCTGCTCTCCTTTTGTAAAACCAGACTCAGAACTTGCCTTGGCCCGACCTTCCCTGGACAATGTATTTATCAGTGAACTCTTTCCAGTATTAGGATAACCTATAATAGCTACCCTTATAGGGCTTACCTTAACACCAGTCTTAATAGCCTTGATAAGATTATTGACCTGCTTAGGAACCTTAGAAGAAAAAAGAACATAATCCATCCTATAGTATCTCTTCTTTATTGAACTATAAGTTGACTTAGAAACCAGATCAATCTTATTCACAACCAAAACAAGCTTCCTGCCGCACTTCTTCGTATAATCCTCAAGCTTCTTAATCCGCGTAAGATCAGGCATCCTGGCATCAAGTACTTCAAGAACCACATCTGCCCTGCCAATTATCTTCTCAGCAATCTTCCAAAAGTTTTGTTTCATATAGCAAAGATTGATCCATTCATTTAAAAATGTATTTATTTAATCGCAAAAGTACCAAAATACAACTCATTAGATACACTTAAACCAAAAACTTTAAATATAATCTATGTTATCTATTTCTAACATAAGGTTAGAATTAACTAACTAAATGTTAAAAAAACATAACAGGCAAGAGAAATTACGAAGTAATTTCTGGCGTCTCCAAAACAAGTTTTGTAGGTGATCATAATGATAGGAAACCCAAAATGGTTTGAAAGAAGAAAGTATGGGGGATGGGGAATACATCCAAAAACATGGCAGGGATGGCTCTACATAGCAATAATCTTGATACCCTTTGTGATGTTCCAGGCATTACCTTATTGGGATAATGAAACAAGGATGTATGTAACGATTGGATGGGTAGCTTTCCTACTCTTAGACACCACCCATATAATGGTCGCTCTAAAGAGAGACGAAAGAGAATCAAAGATAGAATCAATGTCAGAAAGAAATGCAGCATGGGTCATGGTATTGATCCTGGCAGTAGGGATATTATACGAAGCGATCTCAAGCGCATTACAGCAGACCTTCAAGGTAAATATATTTCTGATTATCGCCTTATTCGGAGGGATGATTGTAAAAACAATATCAAACATTATACTGGAGAGGAGAGCACTATGAAACCAAAAACCAGGGGAAAAGAAAGAATCAGGCTGGTGGCAATAACCCTGATATGCATCATAGTTATTGTAACAGGGATCCTATTCTCGCTCCAGTCCTTTATTAAAAGGGAGATATGGGGTGGAATAATAGGAATCCTTATTGCAGTCATAATAGTCACATTTGCTGTTATAGTCGTAAGAAGGGGAAACAGGGATATGAGGAAAGGATACCCAGTACAGGATGAGAGAAGCAAAAAGGTATTGGAAAAAGCAAGCTCAAGGGCATTTTATGTCTCTCTTTACATACTGCTTGCAATCGGCTTTTTATCTAACAAGATAAGATTTAGGGATATAAGCCAGGCAACTAGCGTTGCAGTAGGGATTATGGCCCTATTGTTCCTTATATTCTGGATCTACTATAACAAAAAAGAGAGTTAAAGATGAAGACAAGAATAAAAGAATTTAGAGCAAGACATAATCTAACACAAGAAGACCTAGCAAGAAAGGTTGGTGTCAGAAGAGAGACAATTGTCTTCTTAGAGAAAGGAAAATACAATCCATCCCTGCAACTAGCCCATGACGTTGCAAAAGCTTTAAAAACAACCATAGAAGAGTTATTCATATTCGGAAAATGACATTCCCAATAATAGCAATAGTTGTATTAGCATTAATCGTATTATTAGCGATTGTAGCAGCATTTGCAGCAAAAGAAAAACAAAAGGAGTTCAAGAAGACAGGAAAACACCCCAAAGGCCACTATATGGGTATTGGAGTTGCGCTGGGGATTCCAATTGGAATTCCTATCGGGATTGCTCTTGGCAATATATCTCTTGGTCCTGGGGTCGGGGTAGCCATAGGGGTTGCAATAGGGTCTGCTCTTGAAGCTAAGCATAAGGATGAATTACGGCCGTTAACAAAAGAAGAGAAAAAGATCCAGAGGATATCAATAATTATGATGGCCATACTGTTTATTCTAGGGGTCCTAGCTTTCTTAGGCGTGATGTTTCTTACAAGATAAAACTCCATTAGATTTTTATACTAAAAAGAATTCTAAACTTAATGTGCCGCAGTGCGACAATCTGGCTACTCGGGTCGCCTCGAAAGCGACTTGGCTCCGGCCTATCCAGGTTCAAATCCTGGCTGCGGCGTTTTAAAATGAGTCAATATACCAAAAAAAAGTATTTTCTCCTAATCCTAAGTCTATTTATCATATTTCTTACAGTATACCTGCTTGCTCCAGAAAATGAAAAAAGAGAAGGTATAAGACTAAATTCAAACTACAGATTACAAACCTACACAGTAGGTATCAATGAAAGAACCTATTCTACCACCAATCCTGCTAATCCAGACTATACGGGTTCTGTTTATAGACATTTTGACAAAGTAGAATCAGCAAGAGACAGGCTGGTAGTTGATGATAGAGACAGGCCAAAGTTCAAATGAAAACCGAATCCGAAGCATATGCAGAGATCATGTGGATGTTCCGATATGTCTACAGGAATGAATGGGCTCCAGGCAATATATTTGATGGAAAAAACAGAGTTTGGATACAAACTTTCAACAAATTAGTCGAAAAAGGTTTTATCAAGAAAAAGAAGGAGTACCCTGGCTACAAGTATAAATGGACAGGAGTCTGGCCTGAAAAGTATTAAATACCTAGATCCTTATTAGATCAATAATAAAAACTACCAGCAAAGACAGGATCGAAAGCACAGCTATAAATATAAAGTTGATCCTATCCTTCTTGGAAGTTAAACTGCAGAGTATCTCATTCAGGGAAAGATAATCCTCCTTGCTAAGCTCCTCCTTATGAGACACCTTTGACAACAGCCCTTGTTCAGTTATCATCCTCTCTCTTCTCTTGTCCCCAAGGTATTTGTATACAAAGAAGACAAAAAAACCAAGAACACCGATATACCATGCAATCTTTCCGTACAATGGCTCCAACAGGTTCAATGGCTCTATAACCCTCATTGCTATAGTCGCTATCAAACCTATCAGAAAAAAGATCCAAGATGCCTTACTATCATTACAATGCTTCTTTAGAGAACAATTGCTGCATTTCATATGATCTACCTTAAAAAAATAAAGTGGCGGTGGGGTGATTTGAACTCCCGACTTCTAGATAGCCCAATTGAGTTTATATCATCGGCAAAAGCCTCATCACTCAAATATATGAGTCTAGCACTCTAACCAGGCTGAGTTACACCGCCATTTAAAGAAGAGAACATAAATGTCTTATAAAAAGCTTTTTATTTTCTCCTTAAAGCCATCAATCTCGTTTTCATTATACTTCCTAGGCACCCAGTTAAGGCTAACGCCGTCTCCTGGAAACCTGGGGATTACATGAACGTGTGCATGAGGAACCAGCTGTCCAGCTACTTTCTTATTGTTCATGAGTATATTAAATCCCTCATTTCCAATAGCAGAAGACATCGCCCTGGCTATCTTCCTGGCTTTAACCATCATATCATCAAGAACATCATCAGGTATCTCCAAAAGAGTTTCGTAATGATCCTTCGTAATAATCAGAGCATGTCCTTTATTAGCAGGAGCTATATCCAAGAAAATTAGTATCTTATCATCTTCAAGAAGCTTAGCGCAGGGAACATCCCCTTTTACGATCTTACAGAATATACAATCATTATCCGAATCTTCTTTTTTCACCGCTTGCAACTGTTCTTCCATTAATCTCACCTTTTTTTAAAAATATGGACCTGCCGGAATTTGAATCCGGATATCCCCCTAGCCAAGGGAGTATTCTCTCCCGTCATAGGACAGGTAGTTCATATGAAACCGGGTTGAATCACAGGCCCATTAACAAAAAAGAATTAATCAAGGGTATTTAAACATTATGCTTACTTAACCGCTAGCTTAATATCTCCTTCCTGGACTGTCTTTCTGCCGCTATGCTTGGCTATCTGCACAGCTTTGCTCGCAATATCCTCTGCAATCTCCCTCAAAACCTCTGAAAAAGCCTCAGTGGCGGGCTGTGATACTCTCTTAGCACCAGAATTAAACAGAATCCTAGCTACAGGAGCCTTAGGCATGATGGATGTATTTCTCACTCTTATTTCCCCCTATATAATAAAATATCCCCTTTAGTCCTTGTAATACCTCTTTCTTAAATGATACTTATTTATATACTTTACGGTTTTACACACGTAAGTGGTAAAAGTGTAAAGGGTTGGGACAACCCTTTACGGTTTTAAGAGTAGTGAAAAATATTAAGATTAGCAACAGATTTATAAACTTCCATACTTTCAACCAGATTTATGGATGAGATCATAAGAAAATATGCCTTGCAGAACGCAATTAAGTTCGATGGCGTAGCCAATCCTGGGGCAGTGATAGGAAAGATCCTCGCTGAAAAGCCAGAGCTAAAATCAAAAATAAAAGACATTGCAAAGAAAGCAAACGAGATAATCAAAGAGATAAGCCAGTTAAGTGTAGAAGAACAGAAAGAACTTCTTAAGAAGCAGGCTCCTGATCTACTTAAAAAACAAAAGCCTAAAGAGAAAAAGAGGGAACTACCAGAACTGAAAAACACAAAAAACCTGGTAATGCGCTTCGAACCTTCTCCCTCAGGACCTTTACACATAGGTCATGCCTATGTCCTTTCTTTAAATTCTGAATACTGCAAAAAATATAAAGGAAGCCTTATCCTGAGGATTGGAGACACAAACCCAGAGAAGATCTACCAACCGGCATATGAACTAATAAAAAAAGACGCAGAGTGGATCACAAAGAACAACATAAGCAGGGTAATTATCCAGTCTGAAAGGATAGAGATATACTACAAGTACATGGAAAAACTTTTAGACCTAGACAAAGCATACATATGCACCTGCAAACCAGAAGATTACAAAAAGCTGATCACAAAAAAAGAACCATGCCCATGCAGAAACCTCAATAAACAAGAGCAGAAAGAAAGATGGAAAAAGATGTTCAATGATTACAAACAAGGAGAAGCAGTTGTAAGGATAAAGACAAACCTAAAAGACAAGAACCCAGCTATGCGTGATTTCCCTGTTTTCAGGATAAACGATTCAGAGCACCCAAGGACAAAAAAGAGATATCGTGTCTGGCCCCTGATGAACATGGCCGTAACCGTAGATGACATTGAATCAAAAGTAACCCATGTGATACGGGCAAAAGACCATCACGATAATGCTATGAGGCAGAAATATATCTATGACTATCTCAATAAAACATTTCCAGAGGCAATCTTTGTAGGCAGGATAAACTTCAAGGGAATGGCTGTAAGCTGCTCAAAAACCCGCCCTCTGATAGAAGACAAGACCTACACAGGGTGGGATGACATAAGATTGCCATTTTTGGAAGCCCTAAAAAGAAGAGGCTACCAGCCAGAAGCATTAATAAAATACGCCATTGACGTAGGGATTAGCCTTAATGACAAGACTGTAACAAAAGAAGAATTTTTTAAGACAATAAACGCATTTAACAAGGATATAATAGATGATAAATCACACAGGTATTTCTTCGTAAAAGATCCAAAGGAGATAACGATAGAGAACTCCAAAGAACAAGACCTAGAGCTTGACCTACACCCTCAGTATAAAAAATGTGGGAGAAAGTTCAAAACAGGAAGTAATTTCTACATAACAGAAGAAGACCTAGCTTCGTTTGTAGAAGGAAAGGTATACAGGCTGATGGACTGTATCAACTTCATCAAAGAGGAAGGAAAATTCCTCTTCCATTCTCTAGATTATAAGAAGTTCAAAGACCAGGGAGCTAAGATCATACACTGGCTGCCAAAGGAAGAAACGATAAAAGTAGAAGTATTGATGCCTGACAACAAGTTAATAAAGGGACTGGGAGAAAGAACACTTAACAACCTTAAAGAAGGTGAAGTATGCCAATTAGAAAGATTTGGTTTTTGTAGATTAGACAAAAAACATAAGAACAAACTAACATTCTGGTTTGCACATAAATAAGGAGGTTGATATAAATGCCAAAATACATCGTAGTAAGGTCAAACATTAAGGAACACGCAAGGGTAAACGAAAGAGCTTTAAACGTATCTACAGATTTTTTCGAGAAGCTGAACAAAAAAGTAGTAGAACTGATAAAGGAAGCATGCACAAGAGCAAAAGAGAACAACAGAAACACAGTTATGGGAAAGGATCTTTAGGATAATTTCAACTTAAGGTCTTGTATCCTTCCTCTTACCTTACTAACATCAACCCCCTTCTTTTTTAGGTCTTCATACATAGACTCGAGACTCTTAAGCTTGGTCTTCAATCCAGATACGTCCTTCCTCTTGGATTTTGCACGTATCTTCTTCTCAAGAGCATCTATCTTCTTTTCCCTCTCCATCTTAAATTTGATATAAGTATCCATGTTTTCCTTAAGGGAATCTATAGAATCGTTCATCCTGCATATCATCTGCTTATTCTCAGAAACTTCCTTCATCAGTTCATTAGAGAAACCAGCCTCTCCTTTCCTGAGTCCAATTAACCTTGATTCTTTCTCCAGTACCAGAGAGATCTTATTGTCCAGTTCCTTCAGCTCCTCGTCCATCTCTTTCTTCTTCGTAGTGAACTTCTTCAGCCTCTGCATCTGTTTCTGCATCTCTACATGAGCCTTCTCACTGTCCTTATGTTTCTTTGCTATTACGCAAACATGTCTAACAAAACCCTTCAATCTCTTAGGATCTATTCCTTTAGAACTCTCAGATTCCATTCTTACTTCTTCTTGAACATGCCAAAAAGCCCTTTCTTCTTAGGCTCTCCCTCCAGAGGAGGTAATGGTGGCAGTCCGCCTAAGTCAGGTGGTCCTGGTGGAGGAGGTCCTGGAGGCATCGGCCCAGGAGGCATTGGTCCTGGTGGAGCCATTGGTGGAGGTCCACCTGGAGGAATTGGTTGTCCTCTAGGAGGTAATGGTGGCAGTCCGCCTGGTTTCTGCGGTTTAGCTGAGAAAAATGATGGCTCTGCAGGCCCTGGAGGAGGCATGGGCTTGGTAGGCTCTGGTGGCTGCAACGGAGGTAATTCAGTACCCATATCCAAAGGTGGCAGATCGACAGGCTCCATAGGTCTTGGCTCTGGTTTCGGCATAGGCTTTGGCATAGCCCTCGGTTCAGGCTTTGGCATGGGTTTTTCTGCTTTGGCCTTCTTTTCTGCCTTTATCTCCTTTACCATATCAGCAACCGCAACTAACCCTTCTGCAATGGTCTTTGTCTGCTCATCTAGCTTATTGACCTTATCCATCAATGGGCCCATCTTCCCTGATAGCTCGCTCTCTGTCTTCTCCTCAACCTTCATCTCTTCTGCTGCAGAACTGAATAGCTGCATCATATCATTCATTGATTTTGTCAAGGTTGCCATAGAAGCCATCAATTCCTTAGAAGAAGTATCCCCTGTTTTCTTTTTCAGCTCCTCAATCTGCTTCTTTAACTCAACTACCTCTTTATAGGGCATTATTTCGTATGAGCCTTCCTCAGCCATAACTATCAACCTCTTTTTTAATATTTAGTATCTTAACTAGTAATAATCTATATCTCAGAAGAATACTATATAAACTTTACGATTCAAACCTAGTGAGAACCCCTAAAGGTTCAGAAATAACCTATTTTAAAGATGTCCTGTTCTAAATACAGAGTATACGCGCTTTTAAGAAAGGTTTAAAAGTACATTTTCGTTCTTTTGGTTATGGGAAGGCTTTCAGATGATCAAATAAGAGAGATAGATGATGCAGTGCATATTCTTGAAACCCTAGATTTAAACTTAGAAACTCCCGATAGTGTAAATGACAGGATGATAAACCTTGAAAGACTATTCTACGAGCACGGAATAACAGGAAATAGCGGTTTCTATAAAAGATATAAAAAATTCTTTCTATACGCCAGATGGCATTTTTATTTGAAGGATGAAGCACCACAGCTAGATGCAGCTGAATTCAGGAAACCAAGAGGACCCTACAAAGGACTTGGAATGAGATTGAACCTTGCTCACTTCTATTTCTACCTATTAAGAACGTATTACACCCCTGACCATAAACAGGGAAGCCCCACTATAAGATTAATCTGGAGAATCAGTGCTGCAGGACAGATACAATCCCTAGAAGCCTCCACATCTATGGAGGAAAAACCACTTAAAATTTTAACTTTGGATAATTTTGAAGACCTAGAACCAGGGTGGACAGAAGCCACAGCTATATATCGCCCCTTGCCAGATGCAGTAAGAATAATAGAGCAACATATTAAGGGGTATGAAAAATCTCAACAATACAGGCGTCTGATAAATGAAGGACATAGAAATTTAGGTAGAATCTTGAATTATATATCTAAGGGGAAAACCAATAGAAATCCTACAAGGCCTAATGTCCAACCCCTGCATCTAATCCTCCAAGATCCAGTAACACAATGGATGATAGAGAACGGAAGTAAACAAAATGCGATTTTAAAACCAGAACAAGATAAGCTTTTCTCAATTTATTATACAAGAAGAAGGTAATGAATCCAGGAGCATATAGTGTGTTAATACTAATAAAGATAAAAAGGCACATTTATAAGTACATTTTCGTTCTTCTTAAGAATGATAAGAGCATCAGTAAGGTATCGCCCTCCAAAATTAAATGATTGTAAAGTTGATTACATTGGTTATATTACTCAACAAAATATGAAGCACTTTGTCGGAGTAAGGTTATATGGTGATGATATGTTTATAAGGAAGTGTTACCCAGGAGAAAATGGAGAGTCAAAACGCAAAGAAGATTATTTAACATTAGAATGGACTATAAATCCTAAAGGCAGAATTCTTCAGATAGGTGCCTTTTTAAATGAACCTAACCAAAGACCAGTAAGAATCCTAAATGTGCCTGGTGCAGGTCACTTAAAGCAAGACTGGGATTGGACCACTGCATATGCAAATGGAATCCCAGAAAAGACAAGTATGATATCACCCGATTTTCTCAATTCTGATCAAATACAAGGATATGCAATATTGCTGCAAAAAGGGCATGAATTATCTCAGGAAATTTTAGAGCATCTCTCTGCCGGAACAGTACAAGATCCAGAAAGATTATCAGATAGACAAAAAAGTCTAAAAGATATCATCACAGATGGTAGGGTTATGGGTTTGCTTGAAATTACTTCAAAACTATGCCCTTCAACTGATACTTGTGATGCTCCAAAGATGATTACTCTAACCTATAACTAAATCTACATCCCCATCCCGGGCATCCCAGGAGGCATTCCGCCTGGACCTCCAGGTGGCATCTCTGGTCCCTTAGAACCGCTACCTGCAATTACATCATCAATCCTCAATATCATAACTGCAACCTCTGCTGCTGAGCTGACTGCCTGGGTCTTAATCTTCAGAGGCTCGATAACCCCTTTCTTCCACGCATCGACTGCCTTGCCCTTAAAGACATCGATCCCTGCCCACTTGTCTCCTTTGTCATGAGCTGCCTTCAGCTCTGTAAGGACATCAATAGGATCGATACCTGCGTTCTCAGCTAAAGTTCGGGGAATTATCTCAACAGAGTTCGCAAAAGCCTGTACCGCTAGCTGCTCTCTTCCTGATAAGCTATCAGCATATTTTCTAAGCTGCTTTGCTAGTTCTACCTCAGGAGCACCTGCTCCACCTACAACCTTCCCGTTCTTCAGGGCAGCAGCAACATCACCGATAGCATCTTCCATAGCTCTTTTAACTTCATCAACAACATGCTCCGTTCCCCCTCTTACAAGCATTGTAACGGATTTAGGGTTCTTGCATTCCTTAACATAGGTCATCTCTTCATCTCCCACCTTCACTTCCTCAACAACGCCTGCAGCACCTAGATCATCTTTGCTCAAATCATCAAGATTTGTAACTACCTTTCCGCCAGTAGCTCTTGCCAAAGCGCTCATATCGCTCTGCTTAGCTCTCCTCACAGCATAAACTCCTTTCTTAGCCAGGAAATGTTGCGCCATATCATCTATCCCTTTCTGGCATATAACAACATTAGCTCCAGAACCAACAATCTTATCAACCTTATCTCTAAGCATCTTCTCTTCCTGATCTATAAAAGCCTGCATCTGGTTAGGATCAGTTATTTGTATCTTTGCATCAATCTCAGTGTTCTTGATCTCAACTGCAGAATCAACCAAAGCGATCTTCGCATTCTTAACGAACCTTGGCATCCCTGCATGTACTCTCTCCTTGTCAAGCACAATTCCTGTTACCAACTCGCTTTCCTCAACACTGCTTCCCACCTTCTTCTCAAGCTTTATGTTATCTCTATCAATATTAGTATTTCCATTATCAGTTTCAACAACAGCCTTTACTGAATTTACTGCTATCTCGCTCAATTTCTCCTTAGAGCTTTCAGCACCTTTCCCAGTCATTGCTGTCATAGCTATCTTCTTTAGTATATCAGTATCTTTTTCAGAAACATCCTCTGCTATCTTATTGAGTATCTCCTGTGCCTTAGACTCAGCCAACCTATAGCCTCTGGCCACGATAGTAGGATGGACCTCCTGGTCAAGCAGCTGTTCAGCATTCTTCAATAACTCTCCTGCTAATACAACAGCAGTTGTGGTTCCATCTCCAACCTCGTCTTCCTGCGTCTTAGCTACCTCAACAATCATCTTTGCAGAAGGATGCTCTATCTGCATCTCCTCCAGTATGGTTACGCCGTCATTAGTAACAGTAACATCCCCAAGACCATCCACTATCATCTTATCCATTCCCTTAGGCCCTAAAGTAGTCCTTACAGTTTCAGCAACAAGCTTAGCTGCCATTATATTCGTCCTCTGGGCATTCTTCCCAGTAGTTCGTTGTGTGCCTTCTGGCAAAATAAATATAGGTTGTACTTCTTTGCTCATATTATCACCCTCACGTTTTATTAAAAATCGGTAGAAATTATGAATAACTGGTTATATATAAATCTTATGGTTTTACTTTAAAGTAGTTATGAATAAGAAAGCTTTAAATAGGGTATCTGATTATCAAAGCCCATGCTTTATCATATCGATTATGAGGATAAACCCCAAGACAATTGCGGTGTTTTTGGCATATTCAACCACTTAAATGCAGCACCCCTCACAGAAAGGGCACTATTTGGACTACAGCACCGAGGAGAGGAAAGTGCAGGAATAGCTGTAGGAACCACAAAAGACCTAACGCTATACAAAGGCGTTGGTTTAGTAAACGAAGTTTTCGATCACCCAATGGCCCCTAGGTTAAGAGGTAGCCGTGCAATAGGCCATGTTAGGTACTCATTAATAGGAGAACCAACCACAGAGAATGCCCAGCCATTTGTCTGTGACAGAAAGCATTCTGCAGATCAAACACACCGAGGTGAAACCCCACAATATACTAAAACATTCCACCAAACCTATAACAAATCACCCATAGCAATTTTACAGAACGGGAACTTCACAGGAGGACTTGAGAGATTATGTGATGACGGTTCAGATACAAAGAACTTTACCGCATGCGTAAGCAAATCAGGAGAATCAAATCTAAGAAAAGCTATTGTTGAACAACTAAAAAAAGCAGAAGGTTCTTGGGCATTGGTAGGACTAACCCCTAACATGCTAATAGGTGCAAGGGATCCACACGGATACAGGCCTCTTTCCTTAGGAAGAATAGATAATTCATATGTTTTAGCATCAGAATCCTGTGCCTTTAACGATATAGGTGCAGAGTTCATCAGGGAATTAGCTCCGGGAGAGATATTATTCATTGATAATAAAGGGCTAAATTCTAAATTCATTACACCCAAAATCCCAAGAAAAGAGTGCATCTTTGAGCACATATACCTGGCTCGTCCTGACAGTTTCATCTTCGGGAAAAGCGTCTCAAGATATAGAAAAGAGATTGGACAACAGCTTGCAAGAGAAGATCTTGCTCGTGGACCGATA
Source organism: Candidatus Nanoarchaeia archaeon (assembly GCA_028279655.1). Classification (GTDB taxonomy): domain Archaea; phylum Nanobdellota; class Nanobdellia; order Woesearchaeales; family JACPBV01; genus JAHWHQ01. The sequence goes on from JANQNH010000010.1 coordinate 23,631, forward strand.
AATGCAGACCTGGTGGTAGGGATACCAGATGCAGGAAACCTATACGCAATGGGCTACGCAAAAGAAGCAGGGATAGAATACAGCTCAGAAGCACTCAAAAGAAGTCATTATTACCCTGGAAGAACATTTATCAAAAAAGATCACGCAGAAAGAAAAAAAGGTGCAGATAGGAAATTCTTCGCAGTTCCTGACGAAGTAAGAGGAAAAAGCATAGTATTGGTAGATGATTCATTAGTAAGAGGAGTAAACATTGAAGCAGCCGCAAGAAAACTGAAAGCAGCAGGAGCAAAAGAGGTCCATGTAAGAATAGCATCTCCTCCTTACATAAGTGCCTGCCATTGGGGAGTTGACACCTATGACGTGGGTAAACTGATAGCACGTAACGCACCCCTAGCCGAGAGAATCAATAAATGGAAAATAGATAGCCTGGAATATCTGAGCCTAGATGGTATGCTCTCCGCTTTCCCAAATCCACAAGATAAATGCTTATATTGTTTCGAGAGACATTGAAATGACAGAATGGGAAAATATTGAAGATTTGGAGATAGACGGCCTGACTCCTATCCTTAAGACTAGAAAGCCAGTCAGGATCCAACCCCATAGAAGAAAAACAACCATATGCAGAGGACTCAAAGACAGGTTTGAGTCAGGGAGAAAATGTGGAGAAATAGACCAGATAGTCAGGATCTATAGTATACTCCAACTCGATGCAGCTATAAGATTCTATAAGCAGGTAGCAGAAAGGCCAGAGATGTTGTATCTGCTGAAAGGAACAGGTTACCAGACATCCACCAGTATAAATGAGGCGTGTGATGAATATTTCAGATCAAAACAATTAGATATTCCAGATCCGCAGGATAAAGAGATATACGAAGATTTCTTAAGGAAAAACCCCCAACTTAGAGATTTCAATTCTATGGCCTGTGAACCAGATTTAGTAAATACAATACTCAAGGGAGAAGAAAAGCCAACAGATTACGATGGAGTCATGCAAAGGCTCATAGAGATCCTACCTGAACAACATTACCTGCAGATCGACTGTTGCAAAGAACATCTGGAAGCTACTATTAAGCATGCAATAAATCTAACATGGAACAGAGAGAAAGCTATGAAAAAACGGTCATTAAACCACACTCCAACAGATCCTATAAACACAAAAGATCTTCATGAAGATTCCCTCATCTATGCCCCTCAAAGCAGGGAAGGAATGGTGGTAAGGCTTTGCAGTGATGTTGATTACAGCATATATGGAAAAGCTGTCCAGGTTGAGCATTTCTTTGATGAGATGATGAGAGATCATCAAGAATCTAGCTAGTTATGAAAAGCAATAAGAAGGCAGTGCCATATTAGAGGATTATTCAGGTCATTGATAAGATCACTAAGCCTCCCTAAAATCAGACAGTCATAAAACAAGCACTGATCCGTTCTTCACTGATTATATCCGTAACCCTAAGGGTTGTAAGGTCAGTTATAAAATAGATATCATCTTCCATCATAGGATCTATATCAACTGAATTTACGCTTAGATAGGCCTCAACCCAGACTATATCGAGCAGAGTAACCTCATAGGTCATCCCTCTAAACCTAAAGGTGTAGGATTCCCCTCTGTTGATATTGGCTTTTTCTTCACAGCCTTGAAAAGTACAGGCACCACCAACACAATCATCCATGCATTCGTAATGTTCATACCCCAGGGACGTATTCTCCACGCAATGATATTCGGTAAGTACTCCACCATAACAGGAATCCACATAGTCCCCGATCTCAAATGAAACAGCTCCTTGCTCAAAATAATTTATCCCACCATCAGAATCAGTACAATTATCCCCTGTAACATTGATACATTCCCCTAGTTCACACCCCATAGAGCAGTTATGCCTCCATGCCAGACCTACACCATCCTCACAATAATATTCTCTAAGTTCCCACTCATCCACACAAAAGTCAGTAAGCTCCTCCCCATCAGATACTACTGTTCCCCTAAGGCCATAATTTATACCCCCATCAGAATCAGTACATTGAGGTTCTCTCTCACAGGCAAAAAGTAAGAAAGATATACTAAGGATAGATAAGATCAAGATAATTCCTTTCACACTATCACCTTTTATAATACCAGATTAAGATAGTATTTAAACATTCCTATATCATTCAAACTCCTTCAGGAACTTTATCAGTTCTCTGGCTTTCTCAAACTCCATAAACTCCTTTTTGGTTAGAGAAGGGACACCTTTAGGCCTCTTCTTCTTATAGATCGTAAGCCTATCTGCATCAACAAGCTTAGACAAAGAATCAAGCCCGGGCTTTTCCTTGTCCCCAACCTTAGTAAGGATCAGTTCCGTCTCTCTCTTTGCAATAACATCAAACGGAACCTTGTTAGCCTCAAAGGCGCTAAACCCAAGCTTGGAGAATTTCTTAGAGACAGCACCCTTGCCTTCATGGACCAGCTTCTCATCATGTCCAAAAACATCTATCTTCTCAAAAACCTTGTGCCCGAATAGCTTATACAGCCTAAGGGCCTTATTCACACTGACCTCACTCTCACCATTTTCATACTTCTGTATCATCCTCTTGCTCACACCGACCTTCCTTGCAATATCATTCAAAGATATTCCCTCTCTCTCCCTAACTTCCTTTAACCTGCATCCTATGATCTGGGCCTTTATCCCAGAATGATCCCTCTTCACAAAAGGGTACTTGTTCTCAACACAACTCCTAAAGGTATTAAAGTTAAGGGTATGGATCCCAAATCTCGTATAGACAATATTATCCTGTAGCTTATCCCCTGCCTTTTCAGATATTATCAAAGAACTTCCCCCAACATAAGAAGCAACCGAATGCATAGCCTTGGTATATTCCTCACTCACCGAATTAGCATCCTCAAGAACCTTGATAAGCAGGATAGCAGCATCCTTCCTTGCAATAATATCAAAAGCAGTCCGTGTAAGGGACTTTATCGTAAAGCCCTTTTTCAGAAGAAAGATACTGACTGACTCTAGCAATGATTGTTTCATAACAGTACAATTTATAATCTTTTTAATAAACTTTTTGATTTAAAAAAGAGAGAATATAGAATCACTCCATTTTAAGCAAATGATCTAAAGCCTCTGTTAACTCTTCAAGAGCACTAGGATCCGCAACCTCACCATCATCTCCAAAAACCAATCCTCCATTTACATAAGGGGGCTTCAATCTTCTAGCTTTAGGTTCCTCATCACTCAGGTAAACATATTCAACTGCTAATTTCCCATCTGAAGGTTGTAGTGTTGCAAGAACAACCCTATCAGGAGTTTGGGCATAGAAGATAGAATTGTTTTCCCCACTTCCTTCACAATAAAGAATTGATGGTTTCGACCTATCCCTAAAGTTTCCACCTACAAGAACAATGCAGGGCCCTATAGAGGTACTTGCTTCCAGTAAATGAAGAGATACATGGGATAATCCTAGGCTTGGTAAGTCATCATAGAGACTGATAGGAGAAGCAGGCGTTGTTAGATTAACTCCTAAATTAGATGCACCTTTATCAGCAATATCAACAAGATTGTTAGGGCCCATTTTACTGTAGGAAAGGAGAAGGAATTTAAAAATCTTTCTTTATTAACTCTTAAAAAATAGTAAAAATAACCTAAAAAGCCAAGAAAAACCACCACCAATGGCGCAGACCGACCGGGGGACGCCCCAGTCGGGGTGGTCGGTAGGGCAAAACCAAAGGTTTTGACCGTCTGCCGCCATTACTGGTGGTGGTTTTTTAACATAAGATAAACACCAAACAAAAAACATTAAATACTACTTATACCAACAATTTGATATGATAATAACAATCTCAGGGATAGCTGGCTCTGGAAAATCCACAGTAGCAAAGCTATTGGCAAAGAGACTGAACTATAAGCATTATTCTATTGGAGACTTCATGAGAGAAATCGCAAAAGAAAGAAACCTATCCTTGCTTGAACTAAGTAAACTTGCAGAAAACGACAAGACCATTGATAAGGAGCTTGATAAAAAACAGGTCGAGCTTGCAAAAGAGGATAACTTTGTGATTGACTCAAGACTAGGCTTCCATTTTATCAAAGACTCCATAAAAGTATTCTTAGAGGTAAACCTAAACGAAGCAGCAAAAAGAATTCTAAAGGAAAAAAGAGAGCATGAGCAATATAAAGACATACAGGAATCAATAGAAAAGATAAAAACCAGGATAAATTCAGAAGACAGGCGCTACAAAGACTACTATGGTATTCACTATCACGACAAAGACAACTATGATATTGTAATTGACACTACCGAGCAAAAGCCAGAGGAGATAGTGGAAAAGATACTAAAAACCATAAACCGATAACTTTATAAACAACCGCAGCATTCCAAAAGACATAACTTCTACCAATCTTAATTTTAGGTAGAGGTAGAATCAATTAACAAAATACTTATAAACAATTGAATTTACCATAAAATAAAATGATAAAAGAAAAGGATTTCATAGAACTCGAATACACAGGAAAGCTTAAGGAAGACAGCACTATATTTGACACTACAGACGAGAAAACAGCAAAAGACAATAACCTGTATCAGGAAAACGCAGAATACAAGCCGATAGTTATCTGTGTAGGCCAAAGCCAGGTTATCAAAGGATTAGACAAGGCACTGATAGGCAAAGAGATCAACAAGGATTACACCATAGAGGTAAGTGCAGAAGAGGCATACGGAAAAAAAGACGCAAAAATGATACAGCTGATCTCAACCTCGAAGTTCCTAAAAGAAAAGATACAGCCAATGCCTGGACTCCAGGTAAATATTGACGGGATGATGGGGCTGATAAAGACAGTATCTGGTGGAAGGACATTGGTAGACTTCAACCATCCTCTTGCTGGAAAAGACCTGGTCTATGATATTAAGATCAACAAGGTAATCACTGATGACAAGGAAAAAGTAAGCTCTATCCTCAACCTGAATCTGGGCATCAAGGATGCAGATATCAAGGTAGAGAATAAGAAGGTTACAATAGCGACAAAGCAGGAGATCCCAAAAGAGCTTCATGAAGGGTTAAAGAAGAAGATCATAGAGTTACTACCTTCCTTAGGAGAAATTACTATTCTAAAATCAGAAAAAAAACAAGAAGATTTAAATATGAGTAATTCAACCAATAAATCAAAAGGTGGGTAAAGGTGGAAACATTCATTAAAGAAGCAACAGATGTAGCTAACAAAGAATTCTCTGAGAACCAGTATTCCCAACCACAGCAGAATAACCAGCCTATTCCTCAGAACACACAGACAAATAACATAGATGCAGAGCTGGAAGCGTTCCTTGCCCAGCAGAAGGCATCAATAAAGGTCATTGGTGCAGGTGGTGGAGGAAACAACACCATAAACAGGATATCCGAAGTAGGGATTACAGGTGCAGAATCGATCGCAATAAACACCGATGCTCAGGACCTCTTATATACCACAGCTGACAAGAAGATCCTCATAGGAAGAGAGATAACAAAAGGTATGGGTGCAGGTTCTAATCCAAAGGTTGGAGAAGAAGCAGCCCACGAGCAGGAACAGGAGATAAAGAAAGCTATGGAACATTCAGACATGATATTCATCACGTGTGGTTTAGGTGGAGGTACAGGGACAGGTTCAGCACCTATTATCGCAGAGATCGCAAGAAAACTTGGAGCCTTAACCGTAGGCATAGTAACTCTCCCGTTTGCAATGGAAGGGCATACAAGATACGAAAATGCAGTTATAGGCCTTGAGAAGATGGAACAGATAGTAGACACATTGATAGTTATACCTAATGATAAGTTACTCGAATTAGCACCAGACTTGCCTTTACATACAGCATTTAAGGTTGCAGATGAGATATTGACAAACGCAGTAAAGGGAATTGCAGAGCTGGTAACATCAGCAGGACTCGTTAACCTGGACTTTGCAGACATCAGGGCTGTCATGAAGGGCGGCGGAGTTGCTTTGATAGGGGTGGGAGAATCAGATTCAGAAAACCGTGCAGTAGAAGCAGTTGAAAAGGCAATCTCCAATCCATTACTGGACGCAGACATAACAGGGGCTAACGGAGCCCTGATCAACGTATCTGGCGGAGAAGACATGACCTTAGACGAAGCAAGAAAGGTAGTAGAGACCATCTCAGAACGTCTAAGCGAAGACGCAAGGATAATCTGGGGAGCTCAAATATACAAAGATTTAAAAAATACAATAAGAACCATGCTTATAGTAACAGGAGTTAGATCATCACAGATCTTTGGAGGAGAGGTTACGCTAACAAACAAGAAGAAAAAGGAGATCGAGAGGGAACTAGGGATAGACTTCATAGACTAAAATGAATATGCATTCTATATGGCTTAAATTCAAAGGATTTATAAATGAGAGCATTAGAGTACTTAGGATTACAAAGAAACCAGACAGGACAGAGTTCCTGACAATAGTTAAGGCGTCTGGTCTTGGAATACTGATAATAGGTCTTATCGGATTTGTCATACAGATGATAAAGGTGTTATTTTTCACATGACAGAAACAACCAATAGGGAAGATGAAGTAATATATCCGCTTAGGGTTACCGCTAACAGAGAAGACCAGGTCATGGACTTTGTCACAGCTAATGCAAAGAACAAGAAGCTGGAAGTTTATTCTATCATTAGACCTCACGGAATGAGAGGATATATATTTGTAGAGGCAGGCTCTCGAACAGACGCAGAACAGGCAGCATTCAACGTCCCTTATGCACGTGGAATATTGCCAAAGCCAGTTGAATACAAGGAGATAGAGCATATGCTAGAACAGGTAAAGAAAGACGTAAATATCCAGAAGAACGACATAGTAGAGATAATTTCAGGTCCTTTCAAGAGAGAGAACGCTAAAGTAACCAGGATAGACAAGCAGAAGGAAGAGGTTGTAGTTGAGCTTCTACAGGCAGCTGTTCCAATTCCAATCACCTTAAGGATGGATGCTGTTAAGGTCATAAGAAGAGAAAAAGACGAAGAAGATACTGAAGAGTAGACTTATTCTAGTAAAGGTTTTTATATTGAACTTCATTCCTAAGGTAGATGTTAAAGGCGGTTCTAGTAGGAGCAGGCCCCATGGGGGCAAGATATATAAACAATATTTGGAAAGTAAATGGTTTGACTCTGGCAGAAATCTGTGATTCAAATACCGGCAGAGCCAGCTCACTAGTGAGTGATCGAAAAAGACCGCCCAGAATTCTTGACAGGTATGGTCAAGCACTAGAATCAGATTCAGAAGTGGTAATAATTGCCACACCCACCACAACCCATGCTGAATTTCTAAAACAAGCTGTAGAAGTTGGAAAACATGTTCTAGTAGAAAAACCTGTTTGTTTGACCTGGGAAGAGACTAATGAACTCGAAGACATAGCCTTAGGAAAGGGTCAACAGGTTGCTGTAGGCTATCTCACCAGGTTCAGCAGAAATATTGAAATTGCTAGAAGATTTATCTCTGAAAATAAGCTTATCCCCTACCACTCTGACATAAGATGGACAAAAGATCGACCAAACATTAGTAAACATTATGGAGTCATAGGTCAGGAAGTAACCCATCCACTAGATCTTATGTTGCATATGCTAATTGGACATAAAAACATAGTGTTTCCAGGTGATATTTATTCTAGCAAACCTAATCCTGATAAACACGAAAACGATGCAGAGTTCTATCTTAATATTGACGGACATATAATAAGAACTATCACCTCCTTTAAAAGAACAGAGAGAAAAAGACAAATCTCTATTTACTGCCGTAGACCAGATTCAGAACATGAATACAGAATATTGCTTGCTTTTGATAAAGACTCCAAGAGAGGATTGGTTGATAGGCTAGCAGTATACAGCTCTGAACATAGAAAATGGTTCAATATTGGAATGAATAATATATATTGGACACATCCAAGAAGATTCAGAGAGTATCACAGAAACAAACTTGTGCAACAACTAAGAGCATTTACCAAATCAGTGGAATCAGGAGTTTATGATCCAAGATTATGTAATCTAGAACAAGCAAGAAGAAATGTAAGGGTAACAGAAATAATAAAGAGTAGACCGCAACACAAATATGTTGATGTACCTTACGAAGGAAAAATACTAAGACCGTGGTAATAATAATTCAATGTATTTACTAATCAGAAACCTTTATAAACAAATCCCTACTTCTTACCTATACCGGTCGCTTGCAGAGTAGACCAGGAATTTCTTCGGTCCTGGTGAAAAGCAGGTATCCAAGATAAAACGAGACATTAAGATGCCAAAGGAAACTATAGATGTGATGGTTGAAGGTGGTAAAGCAACAGCTGCACCTCCGTTAGGTCCAGCTCTGGGCCCTGTAGGTGTTAATATAGGCCAGGTAGTTGCCAAGATTAACGAGCAGACCAAATCATTCGCAGGCATGAAAGTCCCAGTCAAGGTTATTGTAGACAAAGACACAAAGGAATTCGAAATTGAAGTCGGAACTCCTCCTTGCTCACAATTACTAAAGACAGAAGCCGGCATTGAAAAAGGCTCTGGAAATCCATTAGAAGATAAGGTCGCTGATGTTCTTATAGAGCAGATCATAAAGATAGCAAAGATGAAAGAGACTGCCTTGCTAGGTAAAACCTTAAAAGAGAAGGTTAAGGAAATCGTAGGAACATGCAACTCCATGGGAATCCTGGTTGAAGGAAAGCCTGCAAAAGACACTATAAAAGACATAAATGATGGAAAATTCGACGAAGAGATCAAGTCAGAGAAGACCGAGCTTTCAGCAGAAGAAAAGGCTAAACTGGACGCAGAGAAGAAGAAACTGGCAGAAGAGATGGAAAAGAGAAGGGCAGAGTTCGAGGCAAAAGCCAAGGAGATAATCGGTAACATGGCAGGCCAGGAAAGAGGAAAGATAAAGACCAAGCTAAAGGAAGAGAACATCCCAGATGCTATGATAAAAGAGCTGCTTCCAGTCGAAGGCGCTGAGGGAGCAGAAGGAGCTGCCGCAGGAGCAGAAGGCGCCAAGCCTGCAGAAGGAGCTCCAAAAGAAGAAGCTAAAGAAGAGAAGAAGTAATTCTTTATTTTTTAGACATAATTCCAAAACCTAGTTCTAGAGTCAAGAATATAGAAAGTCTGGTTCTGGTAAAAAATTGAAAGGTAAAGAAAGGAATTGGAAGGAACCATTAACTAAGAGTTTGGTTTTTATCCTTTTTGAAAGCAAGACAATCAAATATCTTAAGTATACCATCAATACTTTCCTTAACGTTTTCCATTTCATCTAGTAAGATTGTACCACATATTGCACAAAAAATGGCTAGTATCCCAATAAGTGAAATAGTCACAATACTTTTAGATATGTTTGAAATATCAATAGCCTCCAAAAAACTTAGAATCAATACAAATAATGTTCCTACAAAAAACAGGGCTAATGAGTTTAATTGACCCCATAGCCGATTATATTTGGAATTTTGCCTGTCGAATTGAATCCTGAAGTGTTCTTTTTTCGCTTCTTCCATCAAACAAAACCTTCCGATAGTATTTCATACAAATAGAAATACTAATCACTAATCCTAAGAAAGACACAAATAACGTTATCCATTTATTAAAAATAATGCTGTAAACTACAAAAAAGATATAAACATAAACACCAAAAAACGCAGAGAAAATATTAAATTTATCTAATGCCTTCATTTACATTCCCTCAAAGTAAATCCTTTTTCTTTAGCTTGATTTAAGGTCATAAATGGAATTCTATTTTCAATAGATATATTCTGTATCCTCGAAGTACAACAAAATTCATATAAGTCGTATGTTGACTTATCACCCACATAATCTGGTTGAGAAACCTCTTTTGTTATTTCTATTCCACCAACAATACTACCAATGATAATGACTAAAGCCCCTATTGTCTCGACTACTTGAGCTTTTTTGTTCATATATTGCTCTTCATTTGTTAGTTTATTTAAGCTTTTCTCATTTGTTTCGTCACCTACCACTCGTTCTTTAACCCTCGCTATTTTACACCTCCAGATTTACCAGAACCAAAACCATTAAATATAAGTACAGATATTAATATTAAAATAAGCAAAATAATAAGTATATATCAAAATGCATTCGATAGAGTTCAAGAGAAAGCTTTACAAGCGAGGCTCTAGCTTTGAAACCACCATTCCCATGCCCCTTCTATTTGCCTTGGACAAGGACAGGAAACATAATGTCGTCTTCTCGTTCGATCCCCAGACCAACAAGTGGTACCTTAAGTTCGAACAGATCAAGAAAGAAAGCGTGGAGGATAAGATAAAATGAGCGAAGATTATTACGCGCTAACCCCAAAAGAGGTGCTGGAGATTTTTGAAACATCAGAAAAAGGATTAACAGGAATGGTAGTAAAAAAGAGGCTAAGGGAATCAGGCCTTAACGAACTACAGAAAGGAAAGAAAACATCATCATGGGTAATCTTCCTAAACCAGTTCAAGAATGCCCTTATCCTTCTGCTTGTGTTTGCATGCATGCTATCCTTAGCCCTTGGTGACAAGATAGAGGCAATAGCTATAGCAGCTATCATCTTATTGAATGCTATACTCGGGTTTATCCAGGAATTTAGGGCAGAAAAGGCCATCGAGGCTTTGGAAAAGATATCTGCTCCTACAGCAAAGGTAATGAGGGACGGTAGAGAGCAGAAGATACTCGCAAAAGAGCTTGTTCCAGGAGATACAATCCTGCTTGAAGCAGGGGATATAGTTCCTGCTGATTCAAGAATAATTGAGCATTCAAGCCTGCAGATAGATGAGGCATCGCTTACAGGAGAATCAGTGCCTTCAAAGAAATTCACCAAGCCACTAAAGAAGGAAACATCGATAGCAGACCAGGAAAATATGGCGTTCATGAATACCATAGTAACATATGGGAAAGCAAGGTGCATAGTAACGTCTACAGGGATGGGAACAGAGATGGGAAAGATAGCTGCTACGCTACAGACAACAAAGGAAACAAAGACCCCCTTGCAAAAAAAGTTTGAGCAGCTCGCAAGACAGATAGGGATAGTTACAATTATACTGATAGTAGTAGTGTTGGGCCTGGGGATTATACAAAAAACACTATCCTTTGGAGAGATGCTCCTTGTAGCCCTGGCACTCACTGTCTCCACTATACCCAACTCCCTTCCTTTGGTAGTCACGGTTGGGTTGTCTATGGGGACAAAGAGGCTGGCAAAAAAGAACATGCTAATAAAAAAATTGCCTGCAGCAGAAAGCCTCGGAGCAGCCACAATCATCTGCTCAGACAAGACTGGGACAATAACAAAAAACCAGATGACCATAACCAAGGTATACGCTAACAAAGAGATAATAGAGGTCTCTGGCTCCGGGTACCAGACAGAAGGGACCTTCTCTTCTAATAACAGGCAGGTAGACCCGCAAAAGATGGAATTGCTGCTAAGGACAGGGTATTTATGCAATAACTCCAAGCTGGAAAAAAAGGGGAAGACCTATGATGTAATAGGAGACCCGACAGAAGGCTCTCTGATCGTCCTTGCAAAGAAAGGAGATCTAAAAGAGGATCGTATGAAGAGTAGTTTCAAATTTATAGAAGAGCTTCCATTTGATTCAGAGCGAAAAAGGATGTCTGTAATATTCAGGAATAAAAAGGATAAAAAGACAGAGGCGTATGTCAAGGGAGCCCCTGATCTCCTTCTTAAAGAATGCAACAGGATAATAATAAACGGAAAGATATCAAAGCTAACGAAAAAACAAAGAGAGGATATACTTAAGACAAACAACCAGTTTGCTGAAAAGGCATTAAGGGTGCTTGCTCTTGCTTACAGGGAGGTTCCGGATAAAGGTAACTACTCAATAAGCAATGTTGAGAAAGGGCTTGTCTTTATAGGGCTTGTGGGGATGATAGATCCACCAAGAAACGAAGTAAAACAAGCTATAGATGAATGCCAGGAAGCTGGGATAAAGGTTATGCTGATTACAGGGGATCATGCTGTAACAACAAGGGCAATTGCAGAGCATATAGGCTTATTCAAGAAAGGGGATATTATTTTGGAAGGGAAGGAGTTGGAAAAACTAACAGATAAGCAGCTAGAGAACAAGATAGACAAAATCAAGATAATAGCAAGGGCCCTTCCTGTCCAGAAGTCAAGGATAGTGGATGCATTGAAAAGAAAAGGGCATATAGTTGCTATGACAGGAGATGGGGTTAATGATGCTCCTGCTCTAAAAAAGGCAGACATAGGGATTGCCATGGGCATCACAGGGACAGACGTTGCAAAAGAGGTTTCTAAAGCAACCCTGGTAGATGACAATTTCGCTACAATAGTAAATGCGATTGAAGAAGGAAGGAACATATATCATACGTTAATAAGGTCTGCCAAGTTCTTTCTTGCGTGCAACACCGGAGAGATAACCTCCGTATTCATAGCGATACTCTTAAGGTTTCCTCTTCCACTGCTGCCGTTACAGATCCTCCTAATGAACATGCTTACAGACAACTTCCCTGCCCTTGGTCTGGGCTTTGAATCAGGTGAGGAAGGGGTGATGAAATGTCCCCCAAGAGACCCAAAAGAAAAGCCAATCACCAGGAAGATGTTTTTATCAATAGTTATCTTCGGGTTGATAATGGGGCTTGGAACATTAGCTATCTTTATGAAATATAAAGAAATTGATCTTGTAAAAGCCCAGACAGTAGCATTCACAACACTTGTGATGTTCCAGATGTTTGCAGTGATAAGCAGTCGATCCCTTTACCCCTCCCTGAGTAAACTTAACCCTTTCTCAAATATGTGGTTACTAGGTGCAGTATCCCTTTCATTGTTGATACAGGTTGCAGTAATATACATACCTCCCCTACAGACTATATTTGGAACAACATCCTTATCAGCAGAAAACTGGATACAGATAATCGCAATATCCAGCTTAGGCTTCATCGGCATGGAACTCAGCAAATCCCTGCTGAACATAAGAAGTATTAATACACAAACAAAATAAAATGATGAATCCTCTTGAAAATCCGTTGGTCTTCCACTCAGTGATAGCCCTCGCATCCTTAATCCTGGTGGCCAAATCAGCAGACATGATCGTCTATAGCATATCAAACTATGCAAAAAAACTGAGGGTATCTGATTATCTCATAGGGTTCCTTGTTGTATCAGTAGGAACAGCCATACCAGAATTAACAGCATCCATAACAGGCATACTGATCGATCAGGGCTCAATTGTCTTTGGGACTGTTCTCGGAGCAAATCTATTCGAGATACCCCTGCTGGGGATAATACTCATAATAGCCAGAAAAATCAAGACAAGACAAAGCGTTGGCATGAGCGCACCCATAGTAACACTTTTCATAATAGCCCTTCCAATACTGTTAAGCATTGACGGCGTATTATCAAGGATAGAAGGAGCAATACTCCTCATTGCCTTCCTGATATATATAGCAAGGCTGTGGCACGGAGAAGGTCAGCTTGGCCAAATGGAGAGGGACATAGAACTAAAGAAGATATGGAAGGATGCAGTGATATTTGCCCTGGCCCTAGCTGCATTGCTTCTCTCAGCAAGATACCTCGTATTTTCATCAATAACAATATCAGAGATATTGAACATCTCACCATATATCGTTGGATTGATCGTAATAGGGATAGGAGCATCAGCGCCAGAACTAACCATCCAGATAAGATCTATATTCAAGCATCATCAGGACATAGCCTTTGGGAATGTGTTGGGCTCATTAGTTGCTAACTCTGCACTTGTCCTGGGTATAATCGCCATTATCAAACCTATCTATATAGATCCCTCCCTGATATTGACGACCTCTATCTTTTTATTGATCGGCATGATCTATATGCTGACAATAATGGTAAAAGAGGAGGTAACCTGGAAACAAGGCACTATACTGATTCTCTTCTATATCTTCTTCCTGGTTGTTGAACTGATATTTTGATTAACTTTAAATAGAGTAAAAAATTCTAGAACAATATGAAACAGTTCATAGATGAGGTTATAAGGATAATCAAGACAAAAAAACCATCTAAATTGCAACTCTCTAAGATAAAGACAAGGTTATCTAAAAAATATAAGCTAAAAAAGATACCAACAGACATTGAGATCCTGCTGAATGCCCCTATTAAAGACATACCAAGGATAAAGAGATATATATTAACAAAGCCAACAAGGACCATCTCCGGAGTTTCGGTCTGTGCAATAATGACCAAGCCCATTCAATGCCCTCATGCAAAGAAAGGAGTAGGACCCTGTATAATGTGTCCAGGAGGGCCAAGGTCTGTATTCGGCAATGTCCCCCAGTCATACACAGGCAAGGAACCAGCAACAAGAAGGGCAATAAGGAACAGATATGACGCATATCTGCAGGTTATGAACAGGCTGGAGCAATACATAGTGCAGGGGCACATCCCGGATAAGCTAGAACTTATAATAATGGGCGGAACATTCCCCTCATTCCCAAAAAAATATCAGGAAAAATTCATAACCTCTGCATTCCAGGCGATGAATGACTTCTCCAGGTTATTTTTCAAGAATAATAAATTCGACTTTATCAGATTCAAGAGATTCTTCGAGCTTCCAGGAGACATATACAGCAAAGAAAGGACAAAGAGGATCCAAAGCAAATTATTAAGGGTAAGAAACAGGAAAACAACCAATATAGAAAAAGAACAGAGAAAAAACGAAAAATCAAACATAAGGTGCATCTCCCTGGTGATAGAAACAAGACCTGATTACGCAACCCTGAAACATGCTTCCCAAATGCTAAAGCTTGGCTGTACAAAAGTAGAACTAGGGGTACAGACCATCTACAACGATGTCCTAAAGAAGATTAAGAGAGGTCATACAGTTGAAGACTCCATAAGGGCAACAAAGACCTTAAAGAACCTTGGCTTTAAGATAAACTACCATATGATGCCTGGCCTTCCAGGAGTAAACAGGAAAAAAGACCTCTTTGCCCTAAACGCATTGTTTGCATACGATGATTTTCAGCCAGATATGTTAAAACTATACCCCTGCATGGTCCTGAAAGGCACTAAGCTATACAGGCTATACAAGAACAAGAGCTTCAGACCGTTAACTACAAAGCAGGCAGCAGAACTCATAGCAGAATTCAAGAGCAAGGTCCCTCATTATGTGAGGATCATGCGTGTACAGCGTGACATCCCTACATTCATGACAGAGAAAGGGGTTGACAAGACAAACCTAAGGCAGTACATCGAAGATGTCATGAAAAAAAAGAACATCAGATGCAACTGTATACGATGCAGAGAGCCAAAGCTCAAGAAACCTTCAAAAAAGATAGAGATATTGGAATACCACTACACAGCTTCAAGAGGCAACGAATTCTTCATCTCAGCAGAAGACACAAAAAACAACCTCCTCCTGGGATTCTGCAGGTTAAGGTTCCCTTCACAACACCTAAGGAAAGAGATAACAGAAGACTCAGCCTTGATAAGAGAGCTCCATGTCTATGGAGAAGCAGCCCAGATAGGAAGAAAGGGAAAGATACAACACAAAGGCCTGGGAAAAGCACTGATCCAAAGGGCAGAACAAAAAGCACAGATGTACTTCAGAACCAAGATGGTTGTTATCTCAGGGGTTGGAGCAAGACAATACTTCAGGAAGCTGGGTTATAAGAAAGAAGGGCCATACATGGTAAAGAACCTTGAATCATAGCTAATTCTAAGATAATAATCACTATTAAATGATTAAATACACAAAGCTTTTTAAACTACTCGAAAGCCCCAAAAGTATGGAAAAAGTAATAGCATATCCTCAGACAACAGTAACAGAAGGATTAGGTATAACCATTGAAGAATTGAGAATACTTGTTGAGATGGGGGTAGTCACCCAATTAAAGGCATCTGATGGATACACTCCAAGTGATGGTTCTATTAACGTGGATCAGATATTCATAGAGCAAACATCATTCGACACCATTCATGAAAGAAGCATAAATGATGCCCAGGTTCGTATCAGCATCTTCAAAAATCCATTTGTCGATTCATTAGCACAGCTTCAGGAGCTATGTAGATTTGACAAGGATTACAGGGCAAGGTGGAGGGATACAAAACTGATACAGATGCAAGGAAAATATGAAGCAGGCTCATCAACATTCTCATATCCAAAAGTTCAGATAGATAATCTTACTAAAGATGTTAAAGTAGAAACACTGCAAAAAGCTGCAAACGGCTCTATAATAATCGACGCAGACAGGAAATTTGAAGTATATCCCAAAGGAAAGACAGTTGATGACGTAATAACAAGCCTTGGATTATCTATAGATCCGCAAAACAGGAACAGGATATGCAGGTACTACCTTCAGGAACTTACTGCCAAGGATAAGGAAGATACCCAACCTGTACTCAACCTTCAGGATCAAGGAAAGATAATGATGTATATTGACCAGCTATGTGAAAGTCAAGAATTCAAGCAAATGACCTCCTCCCACGACCTAAAGGTCGGGGTATCCAGCTAAGGCCTTAGGCTACTGCATGATGTTTAGCCTGATTTCTAATATAATCATCAACTG
>JANQNH010000030.1 GCA_028279655.1 Candidatus Nanoarchaeia archaeon
AACATCAACACCCTGCTGACAATCATTAACAGCATCACAGGTCTCCAAACCATTACAATACAATCCATCATCACAATAGCTATCCTCAGCCACATTATCACAGCTATCAGTTGCTTCATTACATGAATCATCTGTACATCCTACACCATCGTTACAATCGATTGCAACACCAGCCTGACAAGATCCACCTACACAACTCTCTGCACCATTACAATAAACTCCATCGTCACAGTCAGGATCTGATTGACAGGATACACACCTTGGATCACCATAATATACTATTGGATTAACACATTGATTATCCGAACACTCACAGATTGTTGAATCGCACCAGTTATCAACATCACTATAGTCATAATAGTCATTACCGACACAGCCATCAAGAGTATCACAGTCGGTTGCATCACAATCAGTATCATACTCACAACCTGCACCGCAGGTAGCGATATCGCAGTAATGTCCAAATGAATAATCAGCCAACTGGCAGTCATTTACAGGATCACATACGCCCTCTACCTTAGCTGCGTGGTCCCATGTATATGGCTTGTTATCAGGGTCTGAATCACATCCGTTTACTTCTGGCCTGTCTGGACAGTTATTATCATTAGCAACATTATCACAGCTATCTGCTGCTTCATTACATGAATCGTCAGTACAGCCTACACCATCATCGCAGTCTACAGGAGCACTATTCTGGCATCCTGTAATCCCAGTACATATCTCTGCACCATTACAGTAAAGACCATCTGTACATAGGGAATCTCCACCATTATCGATTATTGTATCACAATCATTATCCTTACCATTGCACTTCTCTAAAGCTCCAGGATATACAGTAGCATCATTATCATCACAGTCCGTACCACCATATTGTATATCATTATAACCATCATCATCAACATCAGGATCGATCACAACCAACTGACCGATATACTCCTCTCTGATTAAAGTACTGCCACAACCGCAGTCAATTGCCTCTGTCTTTACAGTTATGTCATAAGTTCCTGGTGCTGGTGTCCAATCAAGGCTAAAATCAGTGCTTGAAGATAGCAAGATCTCTCCGATCTTATGTCCTATCTCAACACCGTTAGCATAGAAAGTTACCTTTGTTTCTGCAGAATAATAATCCTTTATATCATCTGGAACAACAGATGTATCAGGAACACCCTGAGGGAATGTATATGCGCTCTCAACATTAGCAGTTAAGGTAACCTGTTCCCCTTCGAATATGCTGTTTGAAGATATATCAACATTATTGATTGCAGGATCGCAATCCTCTTTATGATTGAATATTGCTTCATGGGTATGCTGGCCTGTCAGACCATTAGGGATAAATAACTTAAATACATTAGACCTATAACAATTATTGTAGTCAAATTCCAAAAGATGCCTATCGCCTATAAATTTAGGGCTGTAGGTATTCTGTGTTGTCCCGCTGTTCACTTTTTCAAAAAGAGTTAGGTCACTGCATGTTGCATCTGAACATACATATACATCTGTATTGAAATCAGGAGTGTTAGAATCAACAATAACTAATGGATCAGGGATAAACGCTGTAACCTCCACAGTACCCAGAGAGGTTGTTTGCTCAACAGCACTACCGCATGAACAATCGATAACCTCTGTCTTGACAGTTATCTCATATGTGCCGATAACAGGAGCCCAGTCAAATTCAAAATTCTTACTTGAAGAAAGAAGAATCTCACCAGTCTGCTGTCCTATCTCAACACCGTTAGCATAGACAGTCACCCTTGTATCAGCAGAATAATAATCCTTTATATCATTAGGAACAGCTGCTGTAGATGGTACTGATGGTGGAAATGAGAATGCGCTTCCAACATCAACTGAGATGGTAAGATGCTGCCCCTCTGTAATGCTATTGCTCGACAAAGATGTGTCTACAATAGCAGCAGTACAATCATCTTTCTTATTGAATATCACATCATGTTCATAATCACCAGTAACATAATCTGGTATAGTTACCTTAAATACATTAGAACGATAACAACCGTTATAGTCAAACTCAAGATAATAATGATTACCACTACCTGCTAGATGATATACATTCTGTAAGGTCCCGCTGTTTACCTTCTGATGCTCATCTATAGTAGCACAACCTGAATCAGTGCAGCTATAGACGTCAGTATGGAAGTCAGCTACATTTGAGTTGACAGCCATATCCAGATCATAAGCAAAAACAAGTGGGGTTAAAAATAAAAAAAATAACAAAGCCCAGGCTTTGTGTTGTGTCATTTTAGATGAACCCTCCAGCTACTGAAAATCCGCTGTTAGCTCCGCCTGCTGCTCCACCAGCTGCTCCACCAGCTGCAAGGTTAATAACACCATATGTAAGGGCTGCTGTCTGCAGTGCACCAAACAAGAATGCTGTTCCAACCTTATCGTTAAGATCCTTTAACTCACACATGTAAGGATGCAAGGTCCGGATATAAGCTTCTCTGATTGTTGCCATGCCCTCATGAGTCTTTGTCATTCCAGTACTCTTAAGTTTATTATTGTAATCCTGCCACTGATTATAGAATATCGCCTTATCTGATTCGTCTGTTGCCAGAACATAAGCAGCAAGTGATTTTGCAGTTGCCTCAGCAAGGTAGATGTTTGCTTCCTGGTTCCTTGCATTGTCTCTTGGAACATTCTCATGTTTATGATAAGATTCCCTGGCTCCTCTCCACTCTTTCCATGAAAGTCCTGTCTGAGCCTTTGACTTAATTTCCCAGATTCCTGCTATCTCCTTCCAAAGGTGCACAGCATTAGGATTTTTCTTATCCCATCTCCAGTCACCGCATGGACCAGTTCTCTGTTTATACTCGCATATCTTCTCCTTAAGATCTGTACAAGCAAGCTTATTCAGGTACTGTGCCTCTCTTAGATTCCCAGAAGCGATAGAATTATTGAACTCCACTATCCAATCGTGGGCTTGAGGGATATCTATAGATATATTATAATAATCAGTCCCATCACTATTATGTTTAGCTACTTTAGCCATTCTGCTTCTTTCAAAAAACTTAATCATCCCTTCTTCAGGCTCACTGTGAGCTCCAAACATAGTATTTATCTCGTTCTCTCTGATGCTATCTATAGTGCTGCCTAACTCAAAATTTCTAACCAGATATTTATGAAGTTCAACCTCAGATTTCTGTTGCTCTTCAGGCTGTGTAGCTACCTTACCAGGTGCAGCAGGTAGGTCATAATGCTTAAAGGCATAACCAAGTTCATCCAATGGTGAAATAGTCTTTGCAATAAACCCAGCGACATTAGCTAGCCCCTTAAATGGTCCATCAGGCTTGATTGCGTCATCATATATTCCCTTAAATTCCCCATCAGCAGTGATTTCCCTCATCTTATATTGCTTCAACACACTATTAATTGGCCTTAACAATTCCCACTGTGCATGTTTTCCATGATAATCAGATTTCTTAACCCTTATACCTTCCTGTTCATAGAAGAGATCCTCATAAGCCTCCCTTCTCCTCTTTATAACTTCCCTAGCAGCATTATTAGTAGTAATAGTCTCTGCAATATGAAGCTTTACCAGATGTTCAATTCCAAAGGTTTTTGGAATAGCAGGAATATTCCTGATCATTGACATAGCTACAAGGTTGGTATATCTCTGAGCAACCCATCCTAATCTTCTTTTTTCTTCATCATTCTTCCATATCTTAGCATCATATGCTTTTACTGCAGTATGCGCATTATATGTTAGACGACTAGTAACAGAACCAGATTGAGGGTCCCTGACACTAGAGTAAATTGCCTCTTCTAAGTTCTGGATATCAGAAATCAATGAATTCTCATAGTCATAAACAGAATCAAATTTCTGTGGTGTAGCATCATTAAAAGCAGTTTGCTGAATTACTCTAGTACAACTAGAGGTAGCTAGGGCTGCAGCAGCTGCGGCCTTCAAAAACCACCTTCTGTTACCAACTGGCTCTTCACTTGCAGAAGGCTCAGCATTAAAAGAATCTCTACCTGATCTCCCAAAATTTCTTACTATTGACGCAATAGACATAATTATCATCCCCCGATGTTTTAGTTAAGAGTGGGTATAACAAACTAGTATTTAAATCTTTTGATAAATTCACTATTAAAGAATGATTAATCACTTTAATTATTATATAATAGTTATATTATATATAACACTCCAAAATTCAAAAGTATTTTAAAAATGCACATCCTCCCCCTGGATATGATATCAGTAATAGGTGCAGGTCCTTCTGGATGCTATGCAGCGTATCTGTTGGCAAAAACAGGAAAACCTGTACAGATCTTTGAGGAGCACAAAGAGATAGGCCATCCAATCCAATGTACAGGATTGGTTACCTCCTCGATTAAAGATATAATCGACCTAAAACAAGACATAATAATAAACGAGATAGACAAAGTAAGGATTTTCTCAAAACATGAAGAATTAGAGCTAAAGCTTAAGAACAAAAACCTTATAATCGACAGGAAAAAATTCGACAATTATCTGGCAGACCTGGCAGTAAGCAAAGGAGTCAAGATCTTCCTTAACTATAAGTTCATCGACAAAAAGAACAACCTGTTAAAACTGAAGTACAACAACGAAAAGGAAACAATTGTAAAGACAGATCATCTTATAGGAGCAGATGGACCATTGAGCAAAGTAGCAGGATCTATAAATCCCAAAAAAGAAACAAAGCTGATGACTGGCATACAGGCAGTCGTAAAGCTAAAGAATGAAAACCACATTGAGTTCTATCCGTCGATAGGAACCTTTGCATGGATCGTTCCAGAAAACAAAGAGATCTGCCGAATAGGTGTAGCTTCCTACAAAAATCCAAGGGAAGAGTTCCAGAAATTCCTAAAGACAAAAAACATAGAGCAGAAAGATATAACAGATACCCAGGGGGGACTTATACCAATATACAATCCTAGGTTAAAGACAGACAAAAACAACACATATCTTCTAGGCGATGCAGCTGCACAGGTAAAGGCAACAACAGGCGGAGGTATCATCCAGGGCCTTAAGGCTGCACAAGCCATGACTAAATCCATAATAGAAGGAAAAGATTATGAAAAAGAATGGAGAAGATCCATCCACAAAGACCTGTTGCTGCACCTCAGGATGAGGAAGATAATGGACAGGTTCAAAGACAAAGACTGGGATCTATTGATAAGGCTCTTCAAGAAACCTAAGACCAAAAGCATAATTGAGAACTTCGACAGGGACTATCCGAGTAAGTTCATGGTAAAGCTGGCATTGACAGAACCAAGGCTGATATATTTCTCAAGATTCCTGCTATAAATCCATGATTTTATGCCAAAGCAGACCAATTCGTACTATCGAACGAAGTGAGATAGTACTAATAGTGCACGGGGGTCTATGCGGGTGGTTTCCCGAACGAAGTGAGCGGAACTAGGAGAACTTCGTTCTCCGTGAAACCCTTAGAATAGAAACCTTTTTATTTAATATAGCATTTTCTCAAACCCCTAGGTGATCTGATGGATTTTGATGAAGACAAAGAAGATGAAGAAATAAGCATAGATTTCTCTAAGATTAAAAACCTGTTCGGCAAGAAGAAAAAGAAAGAAGGTGAAGAGTCAGGAGAAAGAGCACAAGAGAAAAAAGAGGAAGTAAGCCAGGATCATGTAGAACAAAAGACAGAAACACCAAAAGAAGAGAAACAGCCTGAAGAAAATGAACAGAAAGAAAGCGATGATGATGAAGATATATCCATAGATTTTAGCAAGATAAAAAATATATTCAAGAAGAAAGAAGGACCAAAGAACGAGGAGAAGAAACAGGATTCCGAAGAAAAGGAAGACGACGAAGAGATATCCATAGACTTTGGTAGGATAAAGGGATTCTTCAAAGGGTTAAAAGAAAAATCAAAAGACCAGGAAGGAGATGATGAAGAGATCTCCATGGATGTTAGAAAGACTGTAGATACCGTTATGAGGCATAGAAGAATATTGGTGCCTGCATTATTGATAATAATAGCATTGTTCTTTAGCATCTCTATCAGGATGATGCCTGCATATCTGCCTGCAACAGACAATTGGGCAGAAAGCACAGTGCACAGCCAGATAAGAAATTCTATATATCAACAGGTCAGCCAGCAATATCCCAATCTTCCTGAAGCTAACAAGGATTCGTTGGTGGATGCTGAGTTTGACAAGGTAAAGAAAGAACAGAAATCCCAGATCGATCAGCAGATAGAAGCTACATCTAACTTCTTTAAATCCCAGCTACAGGATGATAACGGCCAGACCTATCTCTTGGCTATAGACCCGTATTTCTGGATGAGGCATGCAAAAAATGTCCTTGAGAACGGTCACCCTGGAGACAAACTTATAGAAGGAAGACCTTATGACACATTCATGTTTGCTCCTGTTGGAAGGCCCGTGCCTCCAGACATGTTCCACGCTTATCTGGAAGCTTACCTTTTCAAGTTTCTAAGCATATTCAATAGCAACCTTCATCTTATGACCTTAGCATTCTATATCCCTGTATTGCTGTCTGCATTGGCTGTTTTCCCTGCTTTCTTCATTGGAAAAAGATTGTCCGGAAACTTTGGAGGTTTCATATCTGCATTTATAATAGCTGTCCATCCTGCCTTCCTTACAAGAACCGTAGGAGGATTCTCAGATACTGACGCCTATAACGTCTTATTTCCTTTGTTCATCACATGGCTTTTCCTGGAAGGTTTTGAGAGCAAGAGCAGAAGAAAGACCACCATCTATTCAGTCTTATCAGGTATCACAGTGGGCCTTTTCAGTGCTACATGGGGGGGATGGTTCTATATATTTGATTTCATACTTTTTTCCTCTGTTGCCTACCTCTTCTATTACATAGCTTTACATAGGGATGAGATAAAAGACTTTAAGGGGTTCATCAAGAAGACTGCTTTCTATAATGCATTGATGTCCATCGTAACCTTTGTCATATCCTCTGCAATATTCACATCCATATTCACAAGCTTCACCAATTTTAGAGAAGCTTTCTTTGTTGGGCCACGTGCATTCGCAAGGCTCAAACAGGTTGCCATAACATCGATATGGCCAAATGTTTATACCACAGTTGCAGAGCAGAATCCAGCCTCCCTTGATTCAGTGATTTCACAGATAGGGGTTGGAAGCATCCTTCTTTTCCTGATAGGCCTCACAGGGATAGCCCTGACAATGTTAAGGAAACAATCAAGAAAGAAATCTGACCTTTGGTTTGCAATAGGATCAGTATTGTGGTTCATGATTATACTGGGCATAAGGCCTCAGAACCTGACATTATTCCTGGCTTTGATAAGCCTCCCAATAATAATAAGGTTGATCCTCATAATAAAAGAAAAGGACGAAGGGATTGACATTAAGGCAGCCATCCTTCTTATCCTATGGTTTACATCTACTATCTATGCCAGTGTAAAAGGAGTAAGATTCACTCTGCTAGCTGTGCCTGTTTTCGCTATTGCAGTAGGGGTCACTTTAGGCATCAGTTATTCCTACCTTCACAGGATCATAACACAAAGTCTCAAGATCAACAAAGAGATATCAAAGATACTTGTTGTAGTATTGTTATCCCTTCTGCTTTTCGGGCCGTACCAGTCTGGCAGGGTAACAGCAAGAAACGAGATACCTTCCATGAACGATGCATGGTACAATTCCCTTCAGAAGATAGACCTGGAAGCAGAACCAGATGCGATAATTAATTCCTGGTGGGACTTCGGGCATTGGTTCAAGATGATCGGCAACAGGGCAGTTACCTTTGACGGAACATCCCAGAACTCCCCTAACGCCCATTGGATAGGATCAACATTATTGACTAAGGACGAAGACTATGCTGTTGGTGTTCTAAGGATGGTGGACTGCGGGCAGAACAAGGCATTCGAAGAGCTGGATAAGGTTATAGAGGACGGCGCAAAGTCAATAGAGATTTTGCATGAGATAGTTAGGTATGACAAGGAAGAGGCAGGTGATGTCCTGCTTGAAAATGGATTAAGCAATGAAGAGACTGAGAAGGTCTTGGAATTCACCCATTGCATACCTCCGGAGAATTATTACATAACATCCTATGACATGATCGGTAAATCAGGCGTATGGGCTCATTTCGGGTCATGGAACTTTGACAGGTCATTGATCTACAATACGTTAAATAAAAAAGAATATGAAGATGATATAGAAAAAAGCGTTTCCTTCCTTCAGGATAGGTTCAATTATACCAGAGAAGATGCAGAGGATATGTACTATGATGTTTTATCAATCAAGGATGATGCAGAAGCAAACTCATGGATAGCACCATGGCCTTCTTATGCAGGATCCAGCGGGTGTGGAAATGTAGAAGAGAATAAGATTGCCTGCAATATCGGGAATGGAGGCATTGTAGAGATCGACATGCTTACCTTACAGGCAGATATCCAGACACCCCAGGGAGTTATGCATCCTGATTCTGTAGTTCTTCCTTTGGAAGACGGTAGCTACCAGAGAAAAGAATTCAATGAAACAATAGGGATAAGCATGGTTTTAGTCCCAGAAGGAGACGGAGAGTATAGTGCACTGATGATGCATCCAAGGTTAGACAAGTCAATGTTCACAATAATGTTCTATCTGAACGGACATGGTCTTAAGTATTTCGAAAAGTTCAGTGACGTAACTGATATAACAGGCGGAAGGATCATAGTATGGAAGGTTGACTGGGAAGGAAATGCAGAAAATTTCCTGGAAGAATTTGAGCCAGAACCTGTTGAGGAGGAGATTGAAGAAGAGCAAGTGACTGAAGAAGAAACAGAAAACCAATCATCAGAAACAAACGACCAAAAAGAAACAACTCAAGAGAAAGATAATTCACAAGATATAAATACCACAAATAATTCTAGCGAATAGATGAAATTCGCTGTTATTCCTGCATATAACGAAGAGATAGATATAAGAAAAGTTATCTGTGATACAAAGAAGTATATCTCCAATGTTATAGTGGTTGATGACGGCTCTAAGGACAACACCTATGAGGAAGCAAAAAAAGAAGATATAACAGTGCTGAAGCACATCATAAATCTTGGCAAAGGGGCAACCCTCAAGACAGGATGTGACTATGCCTTGGAAAATGGAGCATCACAGATCATAGTCTTGGATGCCGATGCACAGCATGAACCTGCACACATCCCTGAATTTTTAAAAGAACTGGAAGACGCAGATGTGGTCCTTGGTTACAGGGAGCTGAACAAGAACATGCCAGCCATCCTGAAATTTGGCAATTGGTTCATAAACAAAACAACAAAATTATTATATGGTGTTGACTTACAGGACACACAATGCGGCTATAGGGCATTCACATCTGATGCTTACAAAAAGATAAGATGGAAAGCATCCAATTATAGCATGGAATCAGAGATGATCGCAAACATCGGGAAAAACGGATTGAAGTATAAGGAGATCCCGATTAAGACCATCTATGCCAACAAATACAAGGGAACAACGATGATTGACGGAATAAAGATTGTTTCAAACCTGTTTTGGTGGAGGTTATCAAGATGACACCTGGATTGCTGGGGATACAGATACTGGGTCTTTTCTTCGGATTGTTTATGATGTATTACGTATTCCTTCACCACAAGAGAAAAGAACTGACGATCAAAGAGTACCTGTTCTGGATAAGCCTGTGGATATTGTTTATCATACTTACATTATTCCCTACATTATTAAGGCCATTTGTAAAATCCATAGGCTTCGCAAGGACCATGGATTTCTTCATCGTGGCAGGATTTCTCTTCCTTATAGTCAGCCTTTTCTATATCTACCTCCTGGTAAGGGGAAACCAGAAGAGATTAGAGAACATCGTAAGGAAAATGGCTATTGAGAAAAAATAAAAATGGGAGTTAGACTCATCAAGTTTGTTGACAGGTTCATTGGAGCCCCATATTGCATAGTCTTGGGCATTATAAGATTATTCTCAAAAAAAGACATGCCAAAAAGAGAGAACACCAGGAACATATTGATAGTTCAGCTATGGGGCATTGGAGAGACAATACTTACTGTTCCTGCGATCAAAGCATTAAGAGAAAGATATCCAAAGACAGCCATAGATATCCTGTGCACCCCAAGGAACAAGGATATCTACTTTAATTACCCGTTTATCAGCAAGCTCAACGTGGTCAGGCTGAACCTATTCTCACTTAAATGGTTTGTCCTTAAGAACTGGAAGAGATATGATATTGTGATTGACATGGAAGAATATCTAAATATCTCTGCCATCATGTCCTTCTATCTGGGAAAGAGGACAATAGGCTATTCTCATGGGACCAGATCCTTAACCTATTCCAGAAAAGTAAAGTACAACGACAGGCAGCACACCTCAAAGACCTTCTTTGATCTTGTCAAAGCCTTAGGTGTAAGAGGGACCACAGAAAACCTGGAGAAACTGAATTACACAGGGACTGACAAGAAGATTGTTGATCTGGCATTGAAGTACTCCAGGATTGAAAAAAAGACTTTTCTAGTTGGGATTGCTCCTGGAGCTGCAGAATCATCCAGATCAAGGATGTGGCCGCAGGAGAACTTTGCAGAACTGATCCAAAGGATCTATAAGAAGAAGAACTGCAAGATAGTCCTCATAGGAGCCAACCATGAAAGAAAGCTTAACGAATACATAATTGAGCTGATCAAGGAAAAAAGGATAAGGAGAAACGTGATAAACCTTGCCGGAAAGTTCAACCTAAGGCAGATTTTCTATCTTATATCAAGATGTAATGTATTGATAGGTAATGATTCAGGCCCTATGCACATAGGAGCAGCCATGAACGTAAAGACGATCGGTCTCTTCGGTCCAAACCTTCCTGTAAGATTCGGACCCCTAAACAAGAAATCAAAAGCTATATACAAGGACATGCCCTGCTCTCCATGCATAAACGTCCACAAAGGCCAGGTACCGGAATGCTTCTATGGAGAAGGATCCAGAGACTACAGAAAGTGCATAAAAGAGATAAAAGTAAAAGATGTTCTTAAGTATGTTTAGAAATATTTATAAACAAGTTCTCTTAATAAAGATATAATGAGAAAAACATCATCTATCCATTTTGTCATAACCGGAGGAACTATTGATTCTTTCTATGATGGTACTAAAGACACCGTGGTACCAAATAAATCATCAGTCATCCCTAATGTTATCAAAAGTCTAAGATTAGTTAATAAAACCGAATTCACCCAAGTTTGCATGAAAGATAGTAGGGATATAACAAAAGCAGATATGAAGAAGATCTTAGCAATAATTGAAGAAAGCCCACATAAGAACATAATAATAACTCATGGGACATATACAATATCTGACACCGCAAGGTACCTAAAAGCAAACCTAAAGAGAAAGGATCAAACCATAGTGCTAACAGGCTCTTTAATACCAATACTAGGATTCTCTCCATCTGACGGTACTTTCAACCTTGGCTATTCTATAGCAAAAGTCCAAGAATTACCAATAGGAATCTATGTGTGTATAAATGGAAAAGACTTCTCCCCAGAAGAAGTAATGAAGATAATCCAAAAAGGAGAATTTACCTCCATTTTTGAAAAAAATTAATTACATACTCTCCAGGGCCTTCTGCATAACAGGAATGATTGCTTCAACTTCGTCCTTAAACATCCTTCCTGCCTTGGCGAACTTCCACTCACCGTCCTGGTTCCTGTTCTCTCTGCTTATCTGAAGTTTCTTCTCACCTTCGTTATACTGGCAGACTGCAACAGTAAGCCTGGTCATATCAAATTCTTTTGTCTCACTAAATAACTTTTTGTCTAGATTTGGATCAAATGGCATATTCTATCACCAGATTAAAGGATTAGGGGGTTGTATAAAAAGGTAACTGAAATGAAAATGATACCACTATAAAGTTACTATATATCCGAAAGACTTATATAATTTTATACTATCTCTAACAAGGAAAATGTCATTGGAATCTACCATACACCTAACTAATATGGCTATAGGAATGACCTCCGGTGCAATTGCCTATCTTAATAGGGGCGACTGGGAATTTGATCCAACAAAGGGTAGAAATGTTCCTGCAACTGATTTTGAACCTGAAGGTAAATGCCGACTCGTAGATAAATACTATTACTCAAATTTCATGAACGCTTTACGTAGGGGGTTTTCAAAAAAAATAGCAGAAAAATTCCCTAGGTACGAAGGTTTAAGCCCTCTTGTAGACCATGCTGCTGGTTCAGTAGGAATAATTGCATTATTTGGTGGAATATTTGGATTAATTAAAGAGTACACAGGTCTGTCAGGCTCAGAGATAGATCCTTATTACGTCTCCACTGCTCTTTGGTATATACATCAAATGTTATGGGAAGCAAAAACATATCTACACGGCAAAAGAAAATGGAGTAAGAATGATTTTGCACAAATAGCCACAGACCTGATAACACCTGCCTTGTATTTATATGCCTTGCACCAAGTAATTGAAAAGATTAAGTAAAATTTTATTCTACTATTCGGAGTACTTCCCCTTCCTAATCTGACACATAATAACAGTTTGAAGTGTTGAAAATTCATGTGGACCAATTTGTCCTAGCCTATCAACAACCTGTTCCAACTGCCCTATGTCTCTTTCAAACCTTGCTCTGTATCTATCTTTTACTCGATCGAAAGAAAAAACCTCTTGATAAAACTCCTCAGGTGAAAGTACATAAGTATGTACTTTAGCTGACACAGTGTCTGGTATTATATCTCCAAAATATTTCCAAGCCCTCCTAAATCCAAAATGACCTACTTCTAGCCCATCAATAAGCAAGGAAATAAACCATTCTTTACCAACCCTTCGATATCCCAAGGTCCTTCTCAGCTTAAGCCCCCCTGCCTTTTTCTCCTCACCATAAGCAAGGGATAGGGAGTAGTATTTAGATTTACGTCTCGATTCAGAACTCAACATATCCTGTCTCAATTGTTGATCCAATTCTCCATCATCCATATCAAAATTATCATCTCTCACAATAAATCCATCAAGAAGAATAGAAATGCGTTTATAAACCTATTCCAGAAACTTATCCAAAATGCCTATACTCGCCGTGCGTAAAAAAACCTATCAACTGCTTGATCCTAGCAAGCCTAGGAAACAAGTCCCCCTCTAAACTCTTAACATTATCAAACAGCTCAAAAACCTCAGGCTTAAACACATAGATCCCTGCATTCACAACATTGGAAGAAACAGACTTAGGTTTTTCCTGAAAATCAACAATCAAATCACCGTCCAGCACAGCATTCCCATACTTGGAAGCCTTCTCGATGCTCATCAGGCCCATAGTACCCAATTTATCAAGCTCAAGATGCTTCTTTATCATCCTGAGCAAATCAAAATTATTATAGGTATCTCCTGACATAACCACAAAGTTTGTATGCAGCTTATCCCTGACAGATATCAAAGCATCAGCATTACCTTTAACGTCCTTCTGAACAAGCTTAACAGATATAGGGGCCTTGTCTATCTCTAAAAGTATCTTAGTGGTAGAAGGAGTATGCTGGGTTACGATATACATTGTTTTTATACCGCTGGAAGCAAAGAAATCGATCTGCTGCCTGAGCAAAGATTTTCCCTTTAGCTCCTTAAGCAGATTACCCTGATGCTCTCCCTTGATCAGCAGAACAGCAACATCGATAGAGCTTTCCTTCAACCCTTTCCTCAGAAAATACTCTACAGCCTGACTACGAGAACGGATTATAGAACCATCAACCTTGCTGTCTATCTGGTCCAGCAAAGACTTATCAAGAGATATAGCAACCTTAGGTTTCTTCATAAAGTATGAACTAAGCATACTTATATAAAAAACTTTGTATTACCTATAAGATAGATAAAAATCACAACAAAAATGGCGCAGGCCGACCGGGGGTTGCCCCCTACGGGGTGGTCGATAGGACAAAGCGAACGAAGTGAGTTTTGGCCGTCTGCTGCCATTATTTTTGTTGTGGTTTCTTGAAATATATATAAGAATATAGAAACATTTAAATACTTCCTATACTATACAAAGTATGAACTATTCATACCAAATAAAAATAATAAAAAATGACGCAACATAAAGAAGTACAGAAGAAATGGGGGAAAGAATTGTGGATTGCCAACTATGACTACTGCGGTAAATTACTAATTCTAAACAAAGGATTTAGGTGTTCTATGCATTATCACAAGAACAAAGACGAGACATTCTACATAAATAAAGGAAAGGTATTGATGGAGATAGATAATGAAAAGAAGATAATGCTCCCAGGAGACTCTGTAAGACTAACACAGGGAATGAAGCATCGCTTTACAGGCTTAGAAAACTCAGAGATAATGGAATTCTCAACACACCATGAAGATGAAGATTCTTATAGGGACGAAGTCTCAGGAGAAGTAGACTTAACTAAACTAAATCTCCCAAAAGAAGAGACATGCCTCGTAACAGGAGGGGCAGGCTTCATAGGATCAAACCTATCTTTAGAACTCGAAAAACAAGGATATAAGGTAATAGTCATAGATAACTTTTCAACAGGAACCAAAGAGAACCTCAAAGGCTTCAAAGGAGAGATAAGAGAGATAGACGTTTCAAGACCATTTGAGATAAAAGAAAAGATAAACATAATATTCCATCAGGCTGCAATAACAGATCCAAGATTCAAAGACGACAATGAAATGCTCAGGGCTAATCTGGAAGGCTTCAAGAACATCATACAACTGGCAAAGAAGAACGATGCTAAGTTAATCTACGCATCAACAGCAAACCTATATGGAAACGCAAAGACGCCCATGAAAGAAGACCAGGAAAAAGAGATAATAACAACCTACGGTAAATCAAAGCTGGAGATGGACAACATAGCAGAACAACTTAAGGATCAGATGCATATAGTAGGGCTTAGATACTTCAATGTTTTTGGGCCTAGAGAGAGCTTCAAAGGAAGAGCAGCCTCCATGATATTGCACCTAAGCAGCCAGATGAAAGAGAACAAAAAGCCAAGATTGTTCAAGCATGGAGAGCAAAAGAGAGACCACATATATGTAAAAGATGTTGTCCAAGCAACAATAAAAGCCACTGAAGCAAAATCAGGTATATACAATGTAGGAACAGGAATAGCAACAAGCTTCAACGAACTTATAAATATACTAAACGAGATCCTAAAGAAGGATCTCCATCCAGAATACTTTGATAATCCATATAATTTAAAAACCTATCAGAGTAACACACAGGCAGACACCAGCCTTGCAGAACAGAACCTGAGATGGAAAGCAAGATACACATTAAAGCAGGGCATAAAAGATTATATGGGATGGTTAGAGAATGAATGAGATAATTGAAAGGTTCAAGGAAAAGAACATCCTCATTGTAGGAGACATAATGCTTGATAAATATATCTTCGGCAAAGTAGACAGGATAAGTCCTGAAGCCCCTGTACAGGTTGTTGAGGTAAAGAAAGAGAACTATGTTCCTGGAGGGGCAGCAAACGTAGCTAACAACATTGCAGCATTGAATGCAAAAGCCTTCATGGTAGGTATTGTAGGAAACGACAAGGAGGCAGACATCCTGTTAGAAGAGCTGAACAAGAGAAACATCAACACAGAAGGGATAGTAAAAGACGTACAGAAGCCAACTACACAAAAGGTAAGGATCCTAGGCCAGAAACAGCAGCTGTTGAGGATAGACTATGAAAAAAAGGATTACCTAAACAAGGAGACAGAAAACCAGATCCTAAACTTCATAAAGATAAGGATACCGAACACAGACGCTATAATAATCTCAGACTATGCAAAAGGCGTGATCACACAAAACCTCATCAAAGAGATAAAAGACATTGCAAAAGAAAAGATAATGATCGTTGATCCAAAACCAAAACACAAGGATTTTTATAAAGGAGCAACCTTGATAACCCCTAATCTAAAGGAAGCAGAACAGATGACAGAAAAGGAAGAGGACCTGATAAAAGAGCTTGACTCCCCCATATTGATCACAAAGGGAGAGAAAGGCATGTCCCTTTACGAAAAAGACGGCACCATTACAAACATCCCTACAAAAGCAAAAGAGGTATATGATGTCTCAGGAGCAGGGGACACAGTAGTTGCAACATTGGCACTGGCATTATCATCAAAAGCATCTTTAAGGCAGGCTGCAACATTGGCCAATCACGCAGCAGGAATAACCGTAGGAAAACTAGGGACATCAACAATAACAACAGAGGAGATTAAGAAAAGCATAGAAAATGAATAAGGTTGTATTTCTTGATAGGGACGGGGTTCTAAATGAGGACACATATTACCCCCATAAGATAGAGGATTTTATACTCCTGCCAAAAGTTCCAGAAGCCCTAACCCTGCTAAAAGACAAGTTCAAGTTCATAATAATAACAAACCAGTCAGGCATAGGAAGAGGATACTTCACCAAAGATGATTTCGACAACTTCAACAACCACCTCATTAAAACACTTGCAGAACACAACATCAAGGTAGAAAAGACATATGTCTGTCCGCACACAAAAGAGGAAAACTGTGACTGCAGGAAGCCAAACATCAAGTTCATAAAGCAAGCAGCGAAAGAGTTTGATATAGACCTGCAAAGTTCGTTTATGATCGGAGACCATCCCTATGATATGGACTTAGGGAAAAACGCAGGTATAAGGACAGTATTCATGCTGACAGGTCACGGAATGAAACACAGAGAGGAGATGAAAGGAAAGCCTGATTTCACAGCAAAAAACCTTTTAGAGGCAGCACGATGGATAATAGGCCAAACTTCATAAAAAGGGCAGTTAAGAAGCATACGAAGAAATTCTCACTATTCATGGTAGTTGGCATCATAAAGACAATATTATCGATCCTGCTTACCGGACTATTTATAGATATACTGAAACTGGATGCATTGTTCAGCTCAACAGCTGTTGTAGTGATTGTATTCTTCATCACTTATATGATCTATGTATCCACTAAACTTGTAAAGCCGCAGTTCATGAAATACACGTCTGCAACAATAGGATTCAACATAGCCACCATCCTGCTGATCTGGATCCTGGTTGATTATGTGGGTCTTTCCGGTTTCATAAGCTCCGCCATAGTAACAATAACCTCCTTTGTGCTGAGATATCTGTTCTTCAATATAATCGGGCTGATACGCCATGGATAAGATAAAGACAAGAGAAGAGATAGAGGATATAGCCAGACAGTCAAGGCAACAAGGAAAGAAGATAGTCACCTGCAACGGTTGCTTTGATATCCTGCATGCAGGTCATATCAAATTTCTGAGGGAAGCAAAGGCGCAGGGAGAAATCCTTATTGTAGCCATCAACTCAGATTCCAGTGTAAAGCAGAACAAAGGACCGCAAAGGCCGATAAACTCTGAACAAGAAAGAGCAGAAGTTCTCGAAGCACTGGAGATGATTGACTACGTAACAATTTTCAACGAAGAAACACCCATAGAACTGCTGGAAGCTATAAAGCCGCACATCCATGCCAACGGAGAAGAGTATGGGGAGGACTGCATAGAAGCCCCAACAATAAAAAAGAATGGCGGAAAGATACACATCATAAAGCTCAAACAAGGTTACTCTACAACAAACATAATAGAGAAGATTTCTAAAGATTGATACAATAATGATCAGTATTCAGCAAAACCACCAACAATAAAGGCAGGAGACGGACTTTGCAGAGCAAAGTCCTACGGGGGGTTTCCGAAGGAACAACCCTCCCCCCGTCTCCGCCTTTGTTGGTGGTTTTGCCAGAAAAAGTCCAGCCATGGCGCAGACGAGCCAGGGGTTGTCCCTTACGGGGTGGCTCGTAGGGCAGAATGCAAAGCATTCTGACCGTCTGCCGCCATGACTGGATGGACTTTTTCCTTCATAAGCTCAACTCAACAATTTCTAAAGATTTATAAAAAGCAGAGACTTCCAAGAGGCAATGAAGACAGAATACGAGACAGAGATAGAGAAATACAGCTCCAGAAATCCGTTGGTAAGAGCAGTTATAGATTCCTTCTTAAAAGACCTCCACAAGAGCATCAGAGCCACAAAAGCAAGGCACATCATAGATATAGGATGTGGTATTGGAATAACAATAAACAAGTTAAAGAAGATAGACAGATCCATAAATATAGATGGTTTCGACACCCTTCAGAACTCTCTCAATCTTGCAAAAAAGAAAAATCCAGAATCAAGATTCTACAAAGGAGACATATACAATATCCAGCTTAAGAGCAGCTATGATCTCGTAATGTGCAACAGCGTACTTGAGCATCTTAAAGAGCCGAGCAAGGCAATAAAAGAATTAAAAAGGATCAGCAAAGACTTTGTCATAATCTCTGTCCCTAACGAACCATTGTTCTCGATAGTAAATCTGATGAGATTAAAATACATAAGAACATTGGGAAACTATCCTGGACATATACAGAGATGGAACAGATACTCTTTAAGACGATTATTAAAGAGACATTTCAACAAGGTAAATATCAAGACCTCAACCTTCTGGTTGATAGCCCTCTGCAGAAAATGAGCCTCATAGACCATTGGAAGATTCCGAAGAAGAAGATAACCATACAGAACTATAAGAACTACAGGACAAACAAGGGCCTCTACACCATCGAGATAAAGAACAAAGACCTTGTTCCAGGATGGGGGAACAAAAGGCTAAAGATATGGCTTAATGGATTTTCTAGGGAATATAAAGATGCAGACTGCAACATAATAAGCAACAAAAGACCGATAAGCCTTCTGAGCATTGAAAAAAAGGTAATGACAAATCACCTGGATAGGATCATAGAAGATATCCTCCTTGAAAGATACATAAAAAGAAAGAAACCTTTATTCACAAAGCTCCCTTTTGACTACACAAAGATACCTCCAAAGGTAAGGGTAGGATTATTCAATATACTGCTGAAGTTCAAGAAGGATCCAGGAT
The DNA here is from genome assembly GCA_028279655.1 of Candidatus Nanoarchaeia archaeon. GTDB lineage: Archaea > Nanobdellota > Nanobdellia > Woesearchaeales > JACPBV01 > JAHWHQ01. The sequence continues at coordinate 18,864 of JANQNH010000030.1, forward strand.
TTCCAGAGTGGCCGATTGACAAGAGCGTAGAAACCCTAAGACACGTCTTCATCAGGTCACTGCCAAAAACACCCTACATAAGGTTCTGGCCAAACAAGAAAGAGACAGCAGCCATAATCACCCATGATTGTGATTCCAGCTCAAGCTTCAGGACCATGGATAAGGTTTTAGAGATAGAAGAAAGATATAACTTTAAATCAAGCTGGAACTTCGTTCCCAAAAAATACAAGCTAAACATAAAAAAGATAAAAGAACTAAAAAGAAGAGGATTTGAAATAGGAGTTCATGGCTATAACCACCAGGGAAAGATGCCCTTCCTTCCAAAAAGACAGGCAGAGATCATGATAAGGGATGCAAAAGATATACTAAAAGATTTCGATCCTAAAGGCTTCAGATCAGCACTGCTCCAAAGGAACGAACAGTTCCTAAACCTTTTATCGCAACAGTTCAATTACGATTCCTCTGTCCCAGACACAGATATCTACTCCCCTCTAGCTTTCAGGAACGGCTGCTCCACTGTATTCCCATTTATGATAAACAACATGGTAGAGCTGCCTTTGACAATGCCCCAGGAGTGGAGATTGATCCGGATGGACATGAACACCAACAGGATGTTAGACCTATGGAAAGACAAGATATCCTACATAAGATCAGTCAACGGACTGATCAACATAAACATGCACCCAGATGATTTCATCTCAGGCAATGATAAGTACCTAAACCTATATGAAAGGCTTCTGAAAGAGATATCAAAGATAGAAAACGCCTGGACAACCCTCCCAAATAAGGCCGCATTATGGTGGGAAAAGAGAGACAAAGCAGAGATTAAAGGAGATAAGATAATAAACCTGAAAGGGGGCAGCATAGATTACACATAATAGAAAATATTTATAAAGGCAGTTATAATCACCCAATACAGAATGGTAAACATCGGGGTAATAGGTACTGGTAAATGGGGATTAAACCACATAAGGATTTTCTCAGAGTTAGGCAATCTCAAGGCAATTGCTGATATAAGGCCAGAATCAGAACAAACAGCCAAAGAGTTCAACGCATCCTTCTACACAGACTACAAACAGCTTCTCCCTGAAGTAGATGCTGTTACTGTTGTCGTTCCAACAGACAAACATTACGAGATCGTAAAAGAATGCCTAAACCAGGGGAAACACGTGCTGGTTGAAAAACCAGTAACCTTATACGCAGACCAGACCAAAGAACTGGTAGAGCTGGCTAAGCAGAAGGGATTGATCCTTTCAGTAGGATACCTGTTCAGGTTCAACCCTGCTGTAAAAAAACTAAAAGAATTAGTAAAAGACATAGGGCAGATCCAATACATAAAAGGAAGATACATTCACTCAAGCAAGCCTCCAAGGAAGGATTCAGGAGCTATCCTTAACCTGGGAGTGCACCTTATAGACTCCCTTAACTTCATACTGGAAGAAAGGCCAAAAAGGGTATATTGCAAGAAAGTAAACCTATTGAATGAAAAGAATGAGGATTCTGCCACCATAGTCCTGGATTACGAAAAGTTCTTTGCAGAGTTTGAGCTGAGCTGCTGCCACCCTGAAAAGAAGAGGGACATGTGGATAATAGCCAAAAACGATAAGATATACGCAGATTTCTTTGACCAGAAGATAACCAGAAATCCTTTCCAGGTGACTGAAGAAGGAATAAAAGGAGAAAGGAACCTTAAACTGGAACTCAACAAGAACGAGCCATTAAAAGAGGAGCTGAAGCATTTCGTGGAATGTGTAAAAGATTATCACCAGGGAAAAGGCAGCGAGATAACAAATATCGGAGAAGAAGAGTATTACACCACAAGGATATGCGAACTTGCATTACAGTCAGCAAAGCTAAGGAGAGATCTGGATGTCGAATAAGATACATGAAAACGTAGAACTTGGAGAAGATCCCAAGATAGGAGATTACTGCATAATCGGAATACCAAAAGAAGACCAAAAGACAACCATAGGCAACAAAGCAGTGATAAGGTCCCATACGACGATATACGCAGGAAACAATATAGGAGACAATTTCCAGACAGGCCATGCAGTGAACATAAGGGAAAACAACAATATAGGGAACAACGTAAGCATAGGGACAAAGACCATAATTGAACACCATGTAAACATCGAAGACAACGTAAGGATACACTCTGGAGTGTTTATACCTGAATTCACAATACTGAAGGAAGGCTGCTGGATAGGCCCTTGTGTAGTTATCACAAATGCAAAATATCCAAAATCACAATACACAAAAGATAACCTGCAAGGAGTAGAGATAGGTAAAAAGGCAAAGATAGGAGCAAATACCACGATCCTTCCAGGAATTAAGATAGGAGAGAACTCATTGGTAGGAGCAGGATCTGTAGTCACAAAAGACCTGCCGGATAATGTTGTTGCTGCAGGAAACCCTGCCAGGATCATAAGAAACATAGATGAAGTAAAGTACAAAGAGGGGAAAGCATATGAATAAGATACCGTTTGTCGACCTAAAGGCCCAATACAGGGAGATAAAAGAAGAGATTGATGATGCAGTAAAAGATGTGTTGGACAACACTGCCTTCATTATGGGAGAAAGGGTCAGTAATTTTGAGGATAGGTTTGCAGAATACTGTAATGCAAAAAGCTGTATCGGAGTAAGCTCAGGGACATCTGCCCTGTTGGTTGCACTGAAAGCAGCAGGCATCAAGCAGGGAGACGAAGTCATAACAACTCCCAATACGTTCATCGCAACAACAGAAGCAATATCAGAATTAAATGCAAAAGTAGTATTCGCAGATATCGACAGAGAGACATACACCATAGACCCTGAGAAGATAAAAGAGAAGGTAACAGAAAAGACAAAAGCCATAATCCCTGTACACCTTTACGGGCAGCCAGCAGACATGGATCCCATAAAGGAGATTGCCCAGGAAAATGATCTGGCCATAGTAGAGGATTGTGCGCAATCACATGGGGCAGAATACAAGGGAAGGAAAGTCCCTGTAAGCCAGATCGGATGTTTCTCCTTCTATCCAGGAAAAAACCTGGGTGCCTATGGTGATGCTGGTGCTATCGTGACAAACGACAGCGAGTTTGCAGAAAGAGCTGCAATGATAAGAGACCATGGGAGAAAAAAGGGAGAGAAATACACCCATACCATAATTGGCTCAAACTACAGGATCGATGCATTGCAGGCAGCTATCCTGAATGTAAAACTGAAGCACCTGGATGAGTGGATAGCAAAAAGAAGGAAAAATGCCCAGCTGTATAACGATCTGCTTAAGGACGAGGTAGCTACACCAAAAGAACCAGAATACTCAAAACATGTCTATCATCTATATGTGATAAGGACCAAGAACAGGGATAACCTTCAATCACAATTGAAAGAGAACCAGATCTCAACAGGCATCCATTACCCAATACCACTGCACCTGCAGCCAGCCTACCAAGATCTACACTATAAAGAAGGAGACTTCAGAGATACTGAAGAATCTACAAAAGAGATCCTATCCCTTCCTATGTACCCGGAACTTACAGAAGAGCAGATAAAATTCATAGCAGAAAAGATAAAAGAGGCTGCATCATGAAACAGACCTTAAAGAAGTTTTATCTTTATTTTTTCAAGAGAGACGAGTTTAAATCACTTAGATTAGAAGGAACATGCAAGGGATGTGGCGAATGCTGCAAACACCTTCTGGGCTATTTCAAGTGCCCCTTCCTTTCCAAAGAGAACAAATGCAGGATACATGATCATAAGCCGCTATTCTGTAAATTAACCCCGATAAATATGGGAGTTAGAAATAAAAATTGTGGATATCTGGAAAATGAAAATAACAACGATAATTCCGGCCTATAATGAGGCCAAGAACCTACCATTGGTGACAAGGAAAGTAAAGGACACATATACCAAGAAAAGCATAGATGGAGAGATAATACTGGTAAATGATGGTAGCACTGACAACACCAGGGAAGTTACGGATAGGTTAGAAAAAGAGATTCCTATACTAAAGGTCATCCACCACCCAACAAACCAGGGACTAACCCAGGCACTGATGACCTGCTTCAGGAACGCTTCTGGAGACGTATTGGTTTTTCTCCCTGCTGACATGGAATCAGATCCTGAAGAAGACATACCTATCCTACTGGAAGGCATCAAAAGAGGGAATGATGTGGTGCTGGGATGGAGACAGAACAGGAAAGGTATAAAGAGGGTGGCTTCTAAGGTCTATAATATTCTTTCGAGACTGCTCTTCAATATAAGGGCCCATGACCTAAACTGGATAAAGGCCTTTAAGAAAGAGGTTGTCAAAGACATGGAACTAAGGTCTGATTGGCATAGGTATATTGCGATACTGGCAAAAGCAAAAGGCTATAAGATAGGAGAGGTAAAGGTAAATGCCCATAGAAGGGCTCATGGAAAATCCAAGTTCGGGATAATGCGGATCTTTATAGGGCTGTTGGATCTTTTTGTTGTGAAATTCCATCTTTCCTTCATAAAAAAGCCCATGCTCATATTCGGATCAGTAGGTGTCCTCTTGTTCACCCTTGGATTGATCGGAGGCATTTATGTTACCATAACAAAGTTTTTGATCGGCACAGTAAGTGACAGGATGCCTTTCATATTCCTCATAGTACTTTTGATAATTCTTGGGATACAGTTCTTCGCTTTAGGGTTCATAGCAGAGGTTTTAGCTACAATAAGAGAGGATATCAGGAAGCTAAAATGAAAGTGCTGTTGATGAGTGTTCCATACACTACCGAAGAAAGGTATGGAAAGACCATAAAAAAGCTTGTAGGTCCATCTCTCCTTCCTCCTTTAGGGCTGGCGTATATCGCTGCTGTAATAAGGAAGATGGAGGACGTTGATGTCAGGATACTGGACACAGCCATAGAAAATATGGATATGACTGACATCAAAGAATTTCTTGAAAAAAACAGGTTTGATCTTATAGGCATCTCTATGATGACCCCTATGTATGGTAAATTCCTAAAGCTGATAAAACAGATAAAACCCATAACCAAAGAAACACCTATACTTGTTGGAGGCCCTCATGCATCCATCCTGCCTGTAGAGACCCTTAAAGAGAATCCAGAGGTGGATTACACGGTATTCGGGGAAGGAGAAGCAATAATGCCTGACCTGATCCTGCATCTGCAGGGTAAAAAGAAGATCGAGGACGTAGAGGGCATAGCTTACCGGCAAGGGAACGACATAAAACTCAACAAGCCAAAGAAACTTATAGAGAACCTCGACACCTTGCCGTTCCCAGCATTAGACCTGCTCCCGATAAAAAAGTACATCCCTGCCCCCTCCACATACAGAAGATTACCGACATTGCACATGATAGCCTCCAGGGGCTGCCCCTTCTATTGCACATATTGCTCGGCTCAGTCAATTTTTGGAAGGGTCCATAGGGCATATTCCCCAAAAAGGATGATGGATGAGCTGGAATGGATAATAGATAAATATGGTGCAAAGGACATATTCTTCCTTGACGACCTCTTTACAAAAGACAAAGAATGGGTACATGCAGTCTGCGATGAGATCCTGAAAAGAGGAATACACAAGAAGATCTGCTGGTCCTGCAGTACAAGGGTAAGCATGGTTGATTACGAGATGCTCAAGAAGATGAAAAAAGCAGGATGCTGGCAGATACACTTCGGAGTTGAATCAGGATCACAAAGGCTTCTGAACCTGATAAAAAAAGGGATAACCCTGGAGCAGTCCAAGAATGCTATGAAAATATGCAGAAAAGCAGGCATTCAGACAAGGGCATATTTCATGCTCGGCCTTCCGACAGAGACAAGGGAAGAGAGCCTGCAGACCATAAGATTTGCCAAAGACATAGACCCGGATTACGTTAAATACAGCCTCACTACCCCATATCCAGGAACAGAACTCTTTGACATAATAAAAAAAGAAGGCAACCTTAAGACAGAATCCTGGGAGCTCTATAAGACAATGGGAGGCCTAGGAGAAGATTCAGAAAGGCCATACACTCCAAAAGGAAGGACCAGCAAAGAACTTAATGAACTTCAAAAAAGAGCACACAAGGAGTTTTTCCTAAGGCCAAAGATAATCCTAAGGTTTCTGTTCAACATCAGAAGCTTTGACGAGTTGAAAGTTTACGCAAAAGGAGCACTTGCTCTACTCAACATCTAGAAGGAATTAAAATGAAGATATCCCTAAAAACCATAAGCCCGATATATCAGAATAAGCATAATTTTGTTAAAGAGAACATCAAAAAGATCTCAAAGAACAATAAGGTTCTTGACGTTGGGTGCGGCTATGGAGAGTATCTCAATCTGTATGAAGAAAGAGGGGCAGTAGTGGCTGGTATGGACGTAGATAAGGAAGCGATCAAAGGGATAAAGAATGCAAGATATGCCTCTATAACCAGCATCCCTTTCGAAGACAATTCCTTTGACACCCTGAACTGCATCGATGTCCTTGAGCATGTGGATGATGAAGACAAGGCTTTCAGTGAACTCAGCAGGGTCCTTAAGAAGGACGGAACCCTGATCATGACAGTCCCAAACAGGTACTACCCCATATCCTATGATCCCATAAACAGGCTTCTGATGGTTTTTGGAAAACATCTGAAGATCGGGATGTGGCACTGGGGTCACAAAAGGCTGTACTCAAAGAAGCACCTGTTATCTATGCTGAACAAGAACGGGTTCCAGATAATAAGATACCAGCAAAGAAGCCACTTTCTCATAGCCCTGTTTGTAAATTACATCCCGTATCTGATGGACAGGTTTGTGATAAAAAGTGATTACAAGAAGAAAAAGAAGAGCTCAATCTTCCTCTTCCTGATAAACATGATGTATTCTACCCTAAACAGTATAGATAAGATCCTGTTCAGTAAGTTAAACGGCATAAGCCATTGTGTTGTTGCTGTCAAGAATTAAAAAACCAGATTATCGCAAGCAAAGATCGTTCTATATGGTACAAAATACGCTTTAGGTTGATGATTACACACAACCAAAAGATTAAAATAGAGGAATAGAATGACCATATGTGGGGATTAAGGTCGGTATTAAGTTAGCAAGCCACAGTATGATGCTCTGTTTGTTTTGAGATATACATTATAACACCGCTTGGTTTGTACAATAGGTGAGTCAAACAATTAATGGTCTGTAAAATGAAAGTCTTATTCGTAGTCAAGAAGATTATATTCCATGAATATTTTGGGATCATGTATCTTTCTGCTATTCTAAAAGGTGCAGGGCATAAGACTGATCTGCTTGTAGTAGATAAGATGGATGTCGATAGAAAGCTAAAAGAATATAATCCGGATATCCTGGCTTACAGCATCACAACAGGCATACACAAGTACTACCTTGACCTCAACAGAAAGATAAAGGCAAAGTTTAATATCCCTTCTGTCTTTGGAGGCCCTCATTGTACGTTCTTTCCAGAGACAATAAAGGAAGAGGGTGTTGATATATTGCTCATGGGTGAATCAGAGTACGCCTTCCTTGATGTTGTCAATGCCATGGAAAAAGGGGAGAAGGTTGACAATATCTCCAATGTTGTTGTCCTGAAAGAAGGCAGGATAAAGATAAACCCTGTAAGGCCCTTGGTAGAAGACCTGGACTCTATCCCTTTTCCTGACAGGGATATCATATATAAGTACAGCAATCTGGGCAAGTTAAAGATAAATGGTTTCTTTAGTGGCAGGGGCTGCCCCTACGCATGCACCTATTGCTTCAACCACAAGATCAATGAACTATATAAGGGCAAAGGCAGGATAGTGAGGAAAAGAAGCGTAGATAACTTCATTGAAGAGGTATTGGAAGTAAAGAAAAGGTACCCGTTGGGATTTGTAAGGATAATGGATGACACGTTCATACTTTCTACAGATGAATGGCTGGAAGAATTTGCTGAGAAATTCAAGACTAAGGTTGGATTGCCTTTCTTTTGCATGGTTAGGGCAAATCTGGTCAATGAAAAGAACGCTCGTCTTTTGGCTAAAGCAGGTTGTATCAGTGTAGCTATGGGGATAGAAAGCGGAGATGACGAGATAAGAAATGCAGTGATGAAGAGGAACATAACAAAAAGACAGATGATAGATGCCGCCAGGTTATTGCATAAGAATAAGATAAAGATTATGAGTGAAAACATCCTGGGACTGCCCTCAGGTTCACTGGAAAAGGATCTGAAGACATTAAAGCTTAATATCAGGTGCAGGATCGATTTTGCATTGGCCTCTATATTCCAGCCTTATCCAAAAACAGAGTTGGCAGAATTTGCGATCAAAGGAGGATATTTTGATGGTAACTACAAAAAAATTGAGGAAAGCTACAGGTTTGGCTCTGTTCTGAACTTCTCAGAGAAAGAGAAGAGGCAGATAAAGAACCTGCAGGACCTTTTTGGCATCACTGTTGCCTTTCCATGGATGCTTCCAATAACAAAAATTTTAATAAAGCTGCCTCTTAACAGGTTATATCATTATATATACTTGATTTGGAGGGCATACTGCTCGTATCTGAAGATGTATCCTCACAAGACCACTCTAAAGGATAAGTGGTTGTTGTTCAGGACCATGACTATGAGGGATGATTGATGATGGAAAAAAGCGAGGAAGAAGCACAGGTCCAAAAACCAGAGACCATACCAGATACCAAGATAAACAAAAGTAAAGAAAGAAAGAAACACGCGTTCTACATAACCCTTCTGCTCATAATATTATTGGTGTATCTAAGCACATTCATGATCAAATTCAATTCTGTGTACTACAGCGAGTATCTTGCCTTTTACCCCACTGTTGCAGAAAGGCACAAGATATCTATGGAAGATTACAAAGATGCTGTACCATTATGGAATCCGTTTTCAATGTGTGGAGAACCGTTTTTTGCAGCTGGTGGAACCCAGCTATACTATCTGATAACGCTTTTCAGCCTGATCCTGCCGAGTAATGTTGCTGCAGTGAAGATGGCCTCAGTTCTAAGCGTTTTCTTCGCTGGAGTGAGCATGTACGCCTTGGTCTATTATCTGCTAAAGAGACACAGGGTTGCTTTCTTATCTGCTTTCCTCTTCATGTTTAATGGATGGACCATAAGCAGGTTCAAGGTCTCACACCTTACAACCCTAAGCCCATTGCCTCTGCTCCCGCTTGTGATCCTCTTCACAATAAAGGCCACAAGATCAAAAGATTGGATAAAATATGCGATAATCACCGGGATCCTCTTTGGCCTGCAGATACATGTAGGACCAGACCTGAAGATAACCCTATGGGCTGCCCCACTATGGGGGATAACCTTGCTTTTCACCTGCATTGGAAAAAGGTTTGGGAATAGGCTTATCAAAGCATCACTCATAGCAATGATAGTGATCTCGGTGATGGTCGGAGTAAGTGCTGTAAAGGTCTTCCCGACAAAAGCCTATATTGACATGAGCAGCAGGTCTAATGTTGCCTTTGAAAGAACCCTTGCAGGAAGGGTAGACGGCATTGGTGACGCTTTCTCAAAGATGATCGAACCCATATATGAAGATATGCCCCAGGTATGGCACTTCAAGGGAGGATACAATATAGGGATCTTCGGATTTCTGCTTATGCTTCTCGCCGTATGGAAAAAACCAAAGAACAAGAATGTGCTGCTCTTTTCAAGCATGGTGATATTCTCCCTCTTTATAGTCACAGGCTCCTTTGTCTGGTACCTTATCTGGAAGTATGTACCAGCCTATAGCTCTTTCAGATATCTGCATCGAACCTTTGTACTGTTTATATTTCCAGCTTCAGTTCTGGCAGGAATAGGTCTGATGGTCTTGCTTGACACCCTAAAGAAAAGAGGATGGTCAAGTACTAAGCAGAATATCTTGTTTATAGGTATAATGCTCCTGATAATCCTGAACCTACAGGTATTCAATCGATCTCCTTACAGAGAAGGGCTGTGGGTGGATCTGGATGAGGTGATTGAAGACAACCACATACTCCAAAACATAAGCAAAAGACCAGGGATATTCCGTATGCATGTATTAGAGACCACAGGCATAGACTGGACCACTGAAAACCAGATGGTCCCCCTCAAGCTTAAACAGCTCTATTCCCCCGGTGGGATGTGGTTGACAGAATATATGAACGAATATCTCGCTATTGCCCAGAGGCAGCCTGCCAAGTTCTGGGGGATCCTGAATGTAAGGTATATCACAAGCCAGCAGAAGGTTAACATCACAGGGCTTGAATACCAGGACGAATTTGAACGCTGCTACAAATGCTGGCCAGACGAGGAAAGGATCCAGAAGGTATGGGGACCCTACCTGTATGAGAACAAACAGTTCCTAAATAATGCATACATTGCTGACAAAGCCATCCTTATCATAGGAGAGAAGGAAGCTGCAAAACAGTCAATGTATGGTATAATGCTGGATGAAGATTTTGACCCTTCAAGAGTTATCATGGTCCTTGGCAGACCAAAGGTATCTGATTACAATCCCGATTTCCTAAAAAGGTTCAATGCGGTGTTGCTGGCACAGGGCTCTGTAGGTCAGAACAATGACGTTGCCATCCTAAGGCAGTATGTAGAAGACGGAGGGAAGCTCCTGCCAAACATAGTAGAAGGAGAAAATTCCATAACAAACGAGGATATCAAGGAAATACTGATTTATGACGGATACAATAACCGTGCAGTCAGTGATGAAGATGTGACCATACACAGTTTTGACAAGAAAGAGGTCAACCTGATAGGTGAAGACAGGGGGAAATTCCTGGTGATGAGCGAAAGATACGCTATGTTCCCTGGATGGGAAGCCAAAGCCGGAAACAAAGACTTTGAGATACTAAGGACAAACGGGGTAGTGAGCAGCATCTATCTGGATGGAGATTATCAATCAGTGGTTTTTGAATACAAGCCCCCCTCGTTCTATTTAGGGCTTATAACCACATTGATCACAGTACTCCTTATAATGGCATACTTAATATATAGGAAGATGAGAAAAAAAGATGAAGAAACACATTAAAAACTTTTCAAAATTCACCCTGATTGGAGCTATATGGTCTCTTCTTAACATATTCCTTATGTGGTTGGTATTGGATATAATCGGCATGCCGACCTTGATAGGTTCAACGCTTGTCGTATCTTTTATTTTCATAACAAGGTTTTATGCCTATATCTTTATTGGCCTGATACACCCAAAATTCATAAGGTATGCAGCAGCAAATATATCCTTCCCAATATTGAACATAGTTATTGTGTGGCTTTTGATCGACATACTAAAGATTCCGACTTTGATCTCTTCAGTGATAGCAGTAGGCTCTCTTTTTATCGCAAAGTTTATCATATTTAATATCATAGGATTGATAAAATGACAGGAAGTATCAAAGAAAAACTAAAAAAACATAAGTGGTTCTTTCTAATCTTGCTTATCTGGATATTGTTCTGGTCCATGAACTCTGTCTTTATGTTCAATACCCTGAATGGCCATGCTGAGGTTGCAGCAAGGATACCTCAGGGGGAGTTCCTAAGGCAGTCGGTTAAGGAAAATAGGTTCCCCCACTGGGCAGACTGGTACTATGGAGGAGACCCCTATTTCTCCAACGGCCAAAACACAGTCCTAAAGTTGTTCACCCTCCTCTCATATATAACTCCCACCTTGGAATCAAACTTCAAGATTGAGAAGATAATAACTGCATTGATAGCATCTATTGCAATATATCTGCTAATGCTGGAGATAAAGATAAAGCCAAAGATCGCAGTTATCCCTTCCCTGGTATATCTGTTCAACGTATCTGCCATACAAAGGTCATTAACACTAGGGGATGATTTTCTGAACTCCTTTGTATGGATACCTCTGATCTTCCTTTTCGCCATAAAATGCATCAAGTCAAAGGGATACAAGGACGTGATCCTGTATGCTATCCTAACAGGCTTTGTATTTGCACTGCAGTTCAACGGAGGTTATGTATCTATCTTTGTATATACTGCCTTCCTCTTTGGAGTATTTCTTTTGATTTTTATGCTGGTAAATTTCTCAAGACCAAGATTGATAAAAAAGATCCTGGCCTGCGGATTGATAGCTGCAATAGTCGCATTGGGCCTTTCCTCAATAAAGATCCTTCCTGTTATGGAATTCAGCAAGAATTCTATCCTTAACCAGCCAAGAACCTTTGAAGCTGCAAAAGGCTATCATCTTGAGATCAACAGCTTTGGAGACCTGAAAAAACCATTCCTCTTCCTCATAGACAGAAGACTTATGGACACAGGAGGGTATGACAGCGCAGCGATAGGGATAATCCCATTTATCTTCCTCCTCTTTGCATTCGTAAGGATCAAGAACAAATACGTCCTGTTCTCCTTGGTTGCCTTGATCCTCCTTTTTATGATAGCCAGCGGTTCTTCCCTGTTCTACATCCTCTGGAGATGGTTTCCAGGATTCAATAGACAGCACCATATAGCCAGGATCCTAACAGTGGTACAGCTCCCAGCAGCTATTATGGTAGGATTTGGAGCTCAGACCTTCTTCAAAAAAGCTGAAAAGAGATTCAGCAGGCTTCCCAAATATGCATTTACAGCCTTCTTCCTGATCATCATATTACTCATGCTCCTGAACTTCGGTTACTTCTCTGTAAACAAAGAATACAATGTAGGGAAGGAATTCAAGGTAAAGGATCTGGTAGAACAGAACGGGTTGTTCCAGTATATGTCCGGGGACAAAGATATCTTCAGGATACACAATATCAAGACAGACTACATAGGCTCTGAAGTAGGTATCTTCGCTGTCCCTAATAACCTAAAAGCCATCCATGGGGTCCATAGTGTTTGGAACCCAGAATACCTTAATGAATATTTCTCAGGTTACACCAAGCTTGCACCATACAAATTCCTAGGTATGCTCAATACAAAATATATCTATTCTGAAGAAGAGATAAATGATTCAAGGCTGAGGTTTGTCAAAGAATTTGAGGCATGCCCTACCTGCCGTGAGTTCTTTTGGGATAATCCAGAAGACGGCCCTTACCTCTATTACAATAACCTCTACCTTCCAAGGGCATATGTAGCAGATCACGCAATACTGACTGTTGGGAACTACAATGAAGCAAAAGGGACCATGTATCTGTTGATGACCAATCCAAAATTCAATCCATCCAACACCGCAATAGTGACTATCAGCAAATCGATCAATGATATCCCAATAGATACCTTAAAGAGATTCAATGCAGTATTCCTCACATCAGGATCCATAGACCAGAACTCCATACAGAAACTGCAGGAATACAAGTCCAGTAATGGGACAATCTTTCCTGACGTCCTTGAGAACAAGGACAGGATAAGTGAATTAGAGGTTGATAACCTATTATCCTCCTTCCAGGGGTCCTATGAAGATGTAAGAGGTATTGAGATACAGGATTACTCCCCTAATGGATATAAGATCACTGTAGATAACAAAAAGGGATTTTTAGTCCTGGCAGAAAAATTCTTTATGTACCAAGCATGGGAAGCCAGGTCAGAAGACCAGGAGCAGGAGATGTTCAGAGCCAATGGCATAAACACCATGATCTACCTAGATGGCACTACAGAAGAGATATCAGTTGAATATAGGTCAAAACAATTCCAAAAAGGATTGATCATCTCATCAATAACACTTCTTTTCGTCATAGTATACATTGTAGTCTACTTGGTGTCTAAAAAAAAGCATCAAGTAGATTAAGGTAATAAGATGAAACCAAAAGATTCTAAACAAAAGGCGATCTTTCTTGATAGAGATGGAGTAATAGACAAACAGATTCCTAATATCCATAAGCCAGAAGACATAATCATGCTTCCAGGAGCTGTTGAAGCTATAAGAAAGATAAATCAGTCAGGATATCTAACGATTATAGTCACCAACCAACCAGACATTGCAAAAGGTTTCTGTACATTCAAGGACCAGGAAGACATCCACCAGAAGATAAGCAATATCCTAAAAGAAGGAGAAGCACATATGGATCATATCTACATCTGTCCCCATCACCCAGAGAAAGGCTTTGAAGGAGAGATAACAGAACTAAAGATAGACTGCGACTGTAGAAAACCAAAACCAGGACTATTGACAAAAGCAATACAAGAACACAACATAGACAAGGAACAGTCATGGATGATCGGTGACTCAAAGACCGATGTTGTTGCAGGGCAAAGAGCAGGCCTAAAGACAATATTTCTGACCGAAGGAGGAGGCTCAGGAAGCAGAGAAGAAAAAGACTGCAAAGACGCAGAGCCAGACTACACAAAGAAGAACCTAAAAGAAGCGATTGACTTTATAACCTCTTTCTAAACCACATTTAATTTTCCCCTTTTTAAATCTTTCGCAGAAAGCTTTATATATCAGTAGATTTTAAATAATTAAAATGATTGTTTCAAGAACTCCATTAAGGATATCTTTAGGGGGCGGAGGAACCGACCTTCCGTTTTATGCAAACAAACATGGTGCTTCTCTGGTAACAGCAGCCATAAACAAATATATCTACATAACCGCCAGCCCAAGGGTAAATGACGGAACCTTTAAGCTCAACTATTCAGAGACTGAGATCACAGACCAGGTAGATAATATAAAACATCCTTTGATCAAGGAATGTCTAAAGCTTTTAGACATCAAAGACCCTCTTGAGATCCATTCTGTGGCAGAGATACCTGCAGGTTCAGGATTAGGATCTTCATCCACTTTTACAGTAGGAGTGTTAAACGCCCTCTACTACCACAAAGGAAGCATTGTCTCAAAATATAAGCTTGCAGAGGACGCATCCCATATAACCATGGATATCCTAAAAGAACCCTGTGGAAAACAAGATCAGTATGCCTCTGCCTTTGGAAACCTCTCTCATCTTAAGATAAACACAAATGGCAGGGTTACAGTAACTCCTATAAACGTAACCCAGGAAAACCTTAAGAAGCTTGAAAACAACCTCATGATGTTCTTCACAGGTTTCACTCGCTCTGCAAATGAGGTGCTGGGGCACCAGAAGAAAAAAGCAGAGGAAAGATCAAGCTACGATATCTTTGAATACTATCACGAGATCAAGAAGATCGGAGATGAAAGCCTTAAGTGTCTTGAAAAAGGAGATCTAAAAAGATTTGGGGAATGGATGAACATCCATTGGGAATTAAAAAGAAAGATCTCTGACAAGATGTCCAATCCGCAGATCAACAAATGGTACTCGCTGGCTTTGGAGAACGGAGCTATCGGAGGAAAGATAATAGGTGCAGGGGGAGGAGGATTCCTTCTTTTGTATGTTGACAGGAACCATGAAAGGATAAGAAAGTTGATGGAAGGAGAAGGCCTTGTCTACAACAAGTTCATGTTTGACTTTGACGGTTCAAGGATAGTCTATGACGGAAAACATTTCTAGGGGGTAGAAAATGGAAGAACTAAAAGCTGACCAGGAAACAAATAAGGATTATCTTGATAACTATATGAAAGAGGTTATGGATATAGCCAATAGTATAGACAAGGAACAGATAGACAAGGCAATTGACATACTGTTCCAGGCATGGAAGAAAAAGAACCACGTCTATCTCATGGGCTGTGGAGGCAGCGCATCAACTGCATCCCATTTCGCAGCAGACCTCTCAAAGACAACCTTAAGCCCTGGAAAGAAAAGGTTCAGGGCCATAAGCCTGGTAGACAATACCCCGTGCGTCTCTGCATGGACCAATGACGAAGGATGGGAGTCAGTCTTCCAGGGACAGATAGAGAACTTCATGGAACCAGGAGACGTCATAATAGGATTTAGCGTCCATGGAGGAAGCGGAAAAGGAAATGCAGGAGCATGGTCCCAGAACATGACCAAAGCCATGCAGTATGTAAAGGACAATGGAGGGAAATGCATAGGCATAGCAGGCTTTGATGGAGGCGCTTTCAAAGAACTGTGTGATGCATGTATCGTTGTCCCTAAAAATTCAACACCTCTGGTTGAAGGATTCCACGGAGATATCCAGCACATGATCATATTCAGGCTGAAACATCTTATTCAAAGCAGCAGCGAATAGATAAAAAATATATTAGGGGGATAAAAATGGCACTTTTTTTAGACACAGGAGATATAAACGAGATAAAGAAATTCATAAACATGGGGATAATAAGAGGGGTAACCACAAATCCGACTATCTTATTCAAATCAGGAGTTACAGGAGGCATGGAAGGCGTTAAGAAAACATCCATAGAGATTGCAAATCTCATAGCTCCTAATCCATTATCAGTAGAGATCACAAAGAACGAAAGCCCGGAAGAGATGGTCCAGGAAGCCATAGAGCTCTCAAAGTGGGCAGATAATATTGTTATCAAGGTCCCTTTCCATGGTCCTGATGGAGAATTAGAGAATATCCAGGTGATCCATGAACTGGAAACCAAGCATAACGTCAGGGTCAACGTTACAGCAATGATGAGCGCCCAGCAGTGCTTCCTTGCAGCTATGGCAGGAGCGACCTATGTCTCTCTTTTCTGTGGAAGAGTCAATAATATGGGCTACAACTCTGTAGAAGAGCTTAAGAAACTAAGAAAGCTCCTTGACGAACACAAACTCAACTCCAAGATCATATGTGCATCTACAAGAGAGGTACTTAACGTAGTAGAATGGCTGGGAGCAGGAGGCCACATAGTGACAGTACTGCCAGACCTGTTAAACAAGATGATCGTCCACCCCTATACAAAAGAGACAGTACAGATGTTCTTGGATGATGCCAAAAAACTATGAAAGAGTAATCTTATGAAAACAAAACCCTGGGCTTTTGCTGTTGTACTCCTTTGCACCTTGCTTACCTCTGCTGGACAGATATTTCTAAAATCAGGAGTTAACAAGATTCTAACATTTAACATAGCATCAATAATAACAAACCAACACCTCATCCTGGGATTATTATTCTATGCAGTTGGAGCTGTCCTTCTGATAATGGGGCTGAGAGGAGGAGAACTCTCGGTTCTGTATCCATTGATAGCTACAAGCTTCATATGGGTAAGCATCGCCTCCCCATATTTCTTTCCCACAGATAGCATGAACCCCTGGAAATGGGCAGGAGTCCTACTTATAGTTGGAGGAGTTGCATCTATGGGGGTGGCAGGCAGAAAATGACAACCCTGCTGCTGGCCATGATCCTTGTGCTTATAGCCTCCTTCATAGCATCCTTAGGATCCATCTTCCTAAAGAAAGGAGCTGCAAAGATATCCGGCATAAAAACCATAATCACAAACTACTCATTGATCACAGGGATTCTGTTTTATGGCATATCCACAGTCTTCTTTGTCCCTGCACTCAGAGGTGGAGAATTATCTGTCTTATACCCTTTGGTCTCTACTGGTTACATATGGACCTGCCTCCTTTCTATAAAACTCCTGGGAGAGAAGATGAACAGGTACAAATGGATATCCATAGCATTCATAGTTCTGGGAATAAGTTTTATTGGCATCGGTAGTTAAGACACCAACCATAAAAAACGAAATATAAAGTTGTGTTAAGTGCTATCAGGGATGGGATAGTACTTTATGGTTTTGAAGAATGTCACAAACAAAGAATAAAGTAAGGTGGTGTGTGAATAAAGCAAAGAAATATAAAGATGAAGGAAAGCCATAAATAGAAACCTAAGCAAGAATCTTACTTATCTTTAGCACAAACTCCTGTGCATTTTTGTATATCTCATTTACTCTTTCTTCAGTATATGTCTTTATTGCGGAGTATCTAGCACTGTGGCTTTCTTTTCTTGCATCTTCGAAATATTTTATATATTCATCTTCAAATATTTTATACGCTTGGTTCAATAAATCCAGGTCTTCTTTTTCGATTTCATCAGGAACCATTAAATGCCCTAAAGCTATTTGGGCAGCAAAATGGTCTTTTACTTCATAACCTTTTGAAAGTATAGCAGCTTTTGCAGAATAAAGCATAGAATAATAAGATATGGTGATTGCCCAGTAATCCCAGTGAAGTTTTTGGGGCAAATCTTTGCCAGGCTTTATATCCTTATGATATTTAGCGATAACAAGACTATTCTCCGCTTTTCCAAGAAACAGCTTAATCTTAAATGTCTGAAAAGATTTAACTATCCGATTATCCTTAAGATACTCATCAAACTTACTTTTGTATTCTTTTTTGTTAAACTGCATCAAGCACCACTTCCCAGAATCTTTTTGGATTGTTGAGGACTATATGCCCCTTTAAAGCCTGTTTACCAACATTCTCCTCTTTCTCCCTAAGCATTAAGATAAATTCCCTTTCTTTAAAAAACATAGGATTTATTTCCTTATTAAAAAGTATCTCCTGATTTGAAAATGAGATGGTTCTATCTCCTTTCTTATTTATAACAATTATGTCAATATCGCTATGTTTAGCCTCAGTTCCTTTTGCATAGCTTCCAAATAAAAGTACTATGTCTTTTGTATTTAAATTCTTATTAATAATCTTAATCAATGGCTTATTCTTAATGAATCCCTCTTTTTCCTGTTCTGAGGATATAGCAAGATACGAGTCTATAGTCTGGCTCTCAAGATTCAGCTTTAGAGTCTTAGATTTTCCAACCTTCTTAATAATAAGAAGCCCATTCATTTCCTGAACAGCCCTGTAGAATGAAGCATAAGGTATCTTTAGGGTTCTGCTTAGTTCGTGCATAGTGAACTCTCTATCAATGTTTTTCCCAAGATAATTGATGATTTTTAACCTATTATCCATATTTGGATAATATTATCCATATTTGATATATAAATCTTTCGCTTTTTTGGTTATGTAGCAATAGCTATACCTAAAATAGCGTTTTTTTCGTAAATAAACCTATAAAGTATATATAAGCTGTGATATCCTTTCTAACAGGTTGAATTGATTGTTCAGAATTGTAGTGGTTAACTAAGTCTTTACCTAAACACCTTAGGGGCCCAGTTCAGTATCGTAGGCAGATTAAGAGAAAACATAGCATTCAGCTCCATAAAGCAAGGCACCTGGCATGATTGGCATGTATTGTCCTTTATGCTATTCTCCAGAGCTTTCTTAAAACCCAATTTAAACACATTAGGTGCATTCTTAGGATAATCAGCATAGAAATAATAACTGCAGGGTATCAGTTCTCCTGTAACCAGTATGCTGTTGTAAAGAAGCCCTGACCAGCACCTGATAGACCTATCCAGTTTATATGGGAGGAAAGTTCTTTTAGGATCAGGCCACTCTAAAAATATCAATTTGATGATCCTCTTAGAAGTTGCGATATTCCTTCCCTTATCCTTAAGCCTAAGAAGCTTTCTTCCTATCTCAGCATATTCCTTCTTTGTAAGCATCAAAGGCACCAAAGGATTCTTATTAGGATCGTTTATCTGCTCTCTCTCAATATTATTCCTGTAGAGAGGAAACTGCAATGTCTGGAAATGAGCCTGAAAATTGTATTTTCTGGCAGTATCGAGTATAAAATCTATATCCCCCTGGCTTTTCTTAGTAAGCACAGTGGTTGTCTGGAAGTTTATCTTTCTTGAAGAGAGAAGCTCAAAAGCCTCCATCAGATCGTTAAATGAGCCTTTCCCTTTATGCGCATCATGCGCCTCCTCCTTACCGTCAAAACTCACAAAGACAAGATCCACATACCTGAGATCATCTATCCTCTCCTTTACCTTTGTCTCCCTGACAGAGATAGTGATAAAAAAACCTAATCTCCTGGCTTCCCTCACTATCCTCCCAAAGTCAGGATGCATCAGAGGATCCCCTCCATGAAAAGTTATACGGCTGACACCATTATCCCTAAGCTCCCTCAGCAGCTTAAACACCCTATCAGTAGGCATATGCTTAGGAGGCTGCTTCCATGAATCACAATAACAGCAGCCCTTAGGGCAGACATTGGTAAGATTGATAAGAATCGATATAGGGGCAGATTTCCCCAAAAGCCTGGCTTTTAGATAAGACCTTCCCATCCTAAACATAAGCCCCAGTCCCCTAAGTTTAACCATAGTATATATACACCAAAGTAAAGCTAATTTATGGCCCTTTATAAAATTATTCATAGAGAAATTAAACCGAAAGCCTTTTATAGTTCAACTGTTTAACTGTTAAACCAGGTGATGTAAAATGGACGCTGAAATCGTAAAGATGTCATCAAAAGGGCAGTTGGTAGTGCCACAGGATATTAGGGAAGATGCTGGATTCAGGCCATCTGACAGGTTCGTCCCTTTCCAAGTAAAGGATGGGGTACTATTTAAAAAACTAAAGATACCTAGCCTCAAAGTAGAGTTCAATTCATTGGCAAAAGAGATCCAACAGCAGTTTAGGTCCAGAAAAGTAGCTCCTTCTGATGTAAAAGAGGCAGTTAAATGGGCAAGAAAAAGATAGTTATTGACACAAACACATTAATTTCAGCCTTTGGTTGGGGAGGCAAACCATCTGAGATAATAAAGGGGGTTATTGAAGGCAAATACGAACTAATACTATCACTAAAGCAGATGGAAGAATTTATTAGAGTCTTGGACTATCCAAAATTTGGCTTTACAAAAGTGCAAAAAGAGAGGATATCTTTGCTACTCTTTGGAATCTCTACAGTTATAAAGACCAAGACTAAAATTGACAAAATATTGAGGGACGCTAAAGATAATATGTTATTAGAACCTGTTAAAGATATGAAGATAGATTATATTATAACAGGAGACAAAGATTTGTTAGTTCTAAAAAAATTTGGAAGTGCTAAGATAATAACAGCAAGCCAATTATTAGAAAAAGAAACATAAAGTTATTTAAATGCAGCTATATTTGCAGAAATAATGGAGCTTTCAAAAAAACGTTTTTTTGTAACAGGCGGAGCAGGATATATAGCCTCTCACCTGGTAGACAAGCTTATGGAGTATGGAGACGTTACCATATACGACAACCTAAGCTCAGGAAGGAAAGAGTTCTTCTCCCACCACGAAGATAAGGGCAACTTCAGGTTCATAGAAGGAGACATATTGGATAAAGAAGCATTAAGCAGCGCAATAAAGGACCACGACATTGTCTTCCATTTCGCAGCAAACCCAGACGTACTCCTAAGCCTGAAGGAGACAGACCTTGACTTCAAACAGGGAGCTCTGGCAACCCTAAATGTATTAGAAGCCATGAATAAAAATAACATAAAGAATATAGTCTTTTCATCAAGCGGCACAGTATGGGGCCTTACAGGAAAAGAAAAAGCTACAGAAGAATCACCCCTAAAGCCGATCTCCTTATACGCTGCAAGCAAGGTATCTGCAGAATCATACATAAGGGCATTCTGCCATATCTTCGGTTTTAAAGCATGGATCTTCCGCTTCGCAAATGTAGTTGGAGACCGGCAGACCCATGGAGTTATCCATGATTTCATCATAAAGCTAAGAAAAGATCCTAAGAACCTAGAGATACTAGGAGATGGAAACCAGACAAAACACTATCTTCACACCTCAGACTGTATAGGGGGGATATTGTTTGCAGTAGAAAATTCAGACCAGGAAGTGAACGTATTCAACCTTGCAAACGAGGGCGCAGTAACAGTAAAAAGGATAGCAGACCTGATCACAGAGGAGATGAACCTCAAGGATGTAACCTACTCATACACAGGAGGGTCCCAGGGATGGAAAGGAGATGTCCCTATATCCCTGTTCAATGCAGAGAAGATAAAAAATCTTGGGTGGAAGGCAGGATTAAACTCTGAACAGGCAGTAAGAGAGACAATAAGATCATTATTAGAAGACAAATATCATATATTCAAAAATGAGTTCTAAGAAAGAAGATAAAGGTATGGTAGATTACTACAACAAGATCTACAGGAAAGAAAAACCATTCAGGGAAGAATGGGAAGGAAAGATAGGCCTTGTATATAGGGTTCCTAAAGAGACCAGCTTCTTCATAAGATTCTTCCGAAGACTGAAAGATCCCTCAGTATTGGAGATAGGTGCAGGGGACGGTACTGCCTATCTGCAGGCAAAGAAAGCGATGGGTTTCTCAAGATATGTATTGACAGAGATATCAAAAAGTGCAGTTGAAAAGCTAAAGAAAGAAGGCTTCCAGGCAGAACAGATGGATGCCCAGGACATAAGATATCCAGACAACTCCTTTGACATTGTATGCACCTACAACACCATGCATCATGTAAAAAACCCAAGGAAGATGGCAGACGAGATGTTAAGGGTGGCAAAGAGATTCGTATTCCTTTCCGAGGCTAATGCCTTGTGTATCCCAAGAAAACTCCTGGAAAAGACCGAGAGAAACAGAAAAGCCAATGAAAATTCCTATACCCCAAAGCGCTATGCATCTTTTTTCAGAAAAGGCAATGAAGACATGATCAAGAGCATAAAGATAGTCCCTTTCTGTTTTGCATTTGCATTCACTCCGGATATCCTTCTAAGACCAATGATATTTCTAAGTGAGCTGTTTGAGAAGATACCAGTATTCAGGTGGCAGGGCTCAAGCCTGGCCATACTTGTAGAAAAAAAGACAAAATGAAGATAGGAATTTTAGGAGGAGGATTGACAGGCCTTACCATAGGTGCACATCTGGACAATGAAAAGCACAATTTTGAGATCCTGGAGAAGAACAGGGAATGCGGGGGATTATGCAGAAGCTTTAAAGAGGAAGGATTTGTCTTTGATATTGGAGGCCACATCTTCTATTCCAGAGACCAGGAACTCCTGAACCAGCTTATCTCTTTACTAGGAGATAACAAGACAGAAGGGACAAGAAAGAACAAGATATTCTTCAAAGATAGATTTGTAAAATATCCTTTTGAGAACGCCCTAAACGAACTTCCGAAAAAAGACACCATAAACTGCGTTTACAACTATATCTTCAATCCATACTCAAAGAAAAAGCCAGAGAACTTCAGGGAATGGATATATCACACCTTTGGAAAAGGCATAGCTGAGAAATATCTCATTCCTTATAATAAGAAGATATGGAACTTCGACCCAGAAAAGATGAGTCTCCATTGGGTAGAAGGCAGGGTACCCAAACCCCCGACAATAGATGTACTTAAGTCAGCTATAGGTATATCCACAGAAGGCTACAAAGAACAGCTGAACTTCAAGTACCCAAAGACAGGGGGCATATCCACGATAATATCCTCTTTAGAAGAAAAAGCAAAGAAAAAAGGGAGCATAATAAAGGACTTCGATATAAGTTATATCAGGAAAGAAAGCTCCTTCTGGATAGTCTCCAACGGAAAAGAAGAGAGAAGATATGATAAGCTCATCTCGACAATACCCATAAACGAGCTGGCAACATACCTAAAAGCACCAGAAGATATCATAAACCATGCTCACAACCTAAGATACAACTCCCTGGTCCTGGTCATGATCGGGCTCAAAGGTCCCTCAAAAGACTACACTGCAATATACTTCCCAGAAGAGGATGTACTCTATAACCGTGTCTGTTTCATGAACTCCTTCAGCAAGTTTAATTCCCCTGAAGGAAAATCCTGCATAGTATCTGAGATAACCTTCAATAAAGGTGACAAGACCTCAGATATGTCTGATAAGGATATAATCGATCATGTAACCAGCACCTTAGACGAAAAAAAGATAATCAAGAAAGAAGATGTCATATACTCCAAAGTCCTTCGCTTCAGGTATGCCTATGTTGTATATGACCTGGACTACAAAGACAATATAGAAAAGATAAGAACATACATAAAAGAAAAGGATATAGAGCTCTGCGGAAGGTTTGGAGAGTTTGAATACCTGAACATGGATGCTTGCTTTGACAGGGCCCAGAAGATGGCCATAAAGATGAATTCTCTCAATAGTTGAAATCAGGAACACAAGATGAAGATAGTAAGAAAGACCATAAGAACAAGGATAAAAGGTCTGGATGGATTAAGGCTCTTGCATATCAGCGATCTCCATCTAAGAGGTGAAAAAAAGAAGATTGAAAGACACATAAAAAAACTAAGCCTCCTAAGCTTTGACCTGCTCTTCATCACAGGAGATGTCATAGACAGCAACAAAGGGATCAGGCCCTTATGCAGATATCTAAAGATGCTAAAACCAAGATACGGAGCATGGTTTGTGCTTGGAAATCACGATGAGTTCAGCCTGGATCTCCGCCACCTGTTTGCATTTCACAGGTTCAAGGGTAGGGTAAAGAACAACAACCTTGATCTCCTCTTCAAATCCCTAAAAAACATCAACATAAAAGTATTATTAAACCAATCAGAAGAGATAAAGATAAACAACTCATCAATAAGGATAACAGGCATAAAGATCCCTTTTGGAATAGACCGGACAAGACCAAACACCCCTTTCTATAAAGAAAAGCTAAAGGAGATAGAAATGCTTTTTTCAAAGCAGAATGAGAGTCAGTTTTCGATTGTGCTCACTCACCTGCCTGATATGGTAGATATAATAAAAAACATAAAAGCAGACCTCTACCTGGCAGGGCATACCCACGGAGGACAGATAAGGCTGCCTATAATGGGTCCTATCTTTGCGTTCTCAAAACTTCAAAAAAAATACAACAAAGGATTATTCAAGCTAAAAGATGGATACCTTAATGTATCAGCAGGGATGGGCCAGAGCAGAGAGACCCCTGTAAGGTTCATGTGCCCGCCAGAAGCTACCCTCATAACGCTTAAACACCAAAAAGATTCTTCTTGATATGGTGCAGATAATACTTGATGTAATTAAACAGCCTCTTATCCCTGCATTTAACCATGCTGATAAACCTTATAGGCAGCCCAACCACAGGGCTTATGATGTAGAAAAAACGATAATGCCTATTCTTGATTATCCACCTGGAGACACTACGAGGCAAGACAGGTATAAGCTCGTACAGCAAAGAAAGGTTCTTGCACACCCTGATAAGTTTCTTATCCTTAACATCCCCCTTGTCAAAATAATTCCCTATCCTTCCATGCTTGATATCCTCTACCTCCTTCTCAGTCAATAACCCATGCTTCAGCGCAAAATCAGTTATCTCCACACCAGGAAAATAAGACAGCCAAAAGTTATTGATCTTTGTGCAACTCTTGCAATTGACGTAAAACTCTGCTGCTTTTATCCAGTCTTTTTCCGACTCAAACGGAAGTCCAAAGATATGATCGATATTATACTCAAGCTTATGCTTATCGCATAGGGCAAAGATCTCCCTAAGCTTCTCGTTTGTCTCATATCTCTTGAGTATGTTCTTCCTCGTATCTTCATTTATGCTCTGCACCCCGAACTGCACCCCAACACAGTTGGTCCTCTTAAGCAAAAGAACTATCTCTTCAGTAAGGTAATTTGGATGCAACAGACACCTATAAGGTATGCCTATCTCCCTCTTATACTCCCCAAGAAAATCCTCCAGCCACTTTGCATCAAGCACAAAAACATCGTCATAGAATATGATCTCCTTCGGATTGTATCTCTTCTTCGCAGCTTTCAATTCATCAATAACATTCTTTATGCTTCGTCTGGTGAGGTATTTCCCTTTGCCTGTGTAGAGGGTTCGTAGATAATTATTTGAGCAATAGGTGCAGTTGAAGGGACACCTCCTGGATGTCATTATTATGTACTGCTCATGAAAGGAGATATCCTTCTCAAACAATCTCTTATCCGGAAAAGGTGCAGAATCAGCATCCACTAACTTTCTGATGGGATTCCTGATGATCTTGCCATCCTTCTTAAACCACAGATTATTGATCGAGTGATCCATCTCTCCATTCTTCAGGCTCTCCACAAGTTCAACAATAGCATCCTCCCCCTCCCCTATGCAGACCACATCCACAAAGTCCTCTTTGATGACCTCCTCAGGACAGCTGGTAGCATGTATTCCGCCGAATATTATAGGAACATTGATCTCCTTCTTTATCCTCTTTGCCAGGTCACATGCCCATAGATAATTGTTAGTGAAAACAGAGAATGCAACAAGATCAGGTCTTGATCTGACGACCTTTTCGATAATCCTTGATTTTTTGTTGAAAAGGTTAGCAAGCTTTGGACTGTTAAAGAGCCTCTGGTCATTGAAAAGAGCAGCATCAAAGACGAGGGTTGTTTCATGACCTTTTTGTTTTAGACAGCTTGAGAGGTACTCTATACCAAGAGATTCAGCACCCATATGCACAAAAGTGACCTTCAAGGCTAATCCCTCCACTTCTTTGAATTATACAATATCTTCTCCTGTGACAGCGAATCAAAGACAGTAAGTGCTATCTTTTCCTTGGTTGATAGTCCGCAATAAGAGCAATCCTTGCAGAATTTGATCTTCCCTCTTCCAAGGATATGCGCCTTCCGAAATCCCTTCATCCGCTCGCCGTTCCATATCTCCTTTAATGTCTTTTCCTTGACATTCCCAAAAGATATCTGCTTATCATAGATATTGCAGCAGGGCACCACAGTACCATCCCACTGGATTGTGAGGTGCCTCCATATCTTATCGCACAATTCGTTCTGGTTTAGGTTTCTTTGATTTACCTGAAGTTCATTTATATCCTCATCCTCACCAGACCAGTTATGCACAGGCCTGAACTTGATAGTAACATCATACCTGCTGAAGATCCCCTGGACCTTCTTCTTCTCAAGTCTGTTCCCTTTCATTATCAGGGATTGTATTATGGTAGTCGGCTTCCTTTTGCCCTTGATCCTTAGGAATGTCTCTATGTTCTCCCTTGTCTTTTCGTACCTTGCTCCTTTCCTTATCTTGTTATAAGTACTAGGATCTACAGAATCAAAAGAGATGATAAAGAAATCAAGGCCTGACTCCACGATCTTTCTTGATATCTCAGCATTAAGAACAGTAGCATTGGTAGATATCCCCACCTTCAATCCTGCTTTCTTGCAGTATTTTACCATATCGATCAGGTTTTTGTGAAATAGGGATTCTCCAAACATCATCAGGTATATGAGCTCCACAGGATACCTCTTCACTTCATCTATTATCTTACTGAACAGAGACATCTCCATATATCCTACTGCCCTCTTCATCTTCCTTCTTACACACATGAGGCAGTCCAGATTGCAGAAATTTGTAGGTTCTATATACAGAAGGTTAGGAAACCCTCTTGCCTTTGTCTTTTTCTTCTGATAATCAGTCATCAAAAGGACCCTGTTTATCATATTTCCTGCAGAGATAGTATTCCTGTTCAGATATGTATATATGCCCATATTATCCCCCATCAAAAAGTTCCGGTTATCTTCTTATGTATTATCTTTCTCATCTGAAAAAAATAATTTCTCATCATCTGTATAGCAGAATAATCATGCTTGATGAACGACATGGATATGTCTATCACCAATAAGCTGAATGCATGCGGGAAATATTTGAACATATAATGCCATTTATGGTTTATCATGAATAGTGCCATTCGCTTTGGTATTGCAGGAAGCACCCTGAAGAATATCTCATAGCACTTGAACATGGATTTCAGTTTCTTGTCCCTTAAGGAACCTCCCAGATAATAGTTAAGCTCGTTCGCATGATCTATGGATTCAATATCCTTATCATTGATTATGCCCATGCCCTTTGATATCTCAACTATATCTGTTTTAGGCAGATAGGTAAGCCAGAAGCAGGTTATCCTTACACACTTCTTCATCTTGCAGTATATCCTTGCAGCCTCCAGCTGCTCCTCTTCTGTCTCTCCTGGCAGCCCAAACATATGATCTACAGAATATATCAGTCCTGCCTTGTCGCAGGCATCCAGGCATTTCTGTATGGTCTCGTTTGTCTCAAACCTGTTTAGGAAATTCCTTCGTATCTTAGGGCTCAAAGACTCCAGACCTAACTGTACTCTCTGGCATCCTGCATCCTTCAGTGCCTTTGCTGTCTCATAATCTATACATGAAGGGTGTGAAAGGGCCCTGAATGGCACATTGATCTCCTTTTTGAATCTTTCCAGGAAATCCATTGTCCACTCCTTGTGCATATTAAGTATATTATCATAGAAGGACATCTCAGTAAACTTATATCTTTCCTTGGCTAATTTCAGATCAGTTAGAACCTTATCCACGCTCCTCTGCCTGACATCAGGACCCTGGAGCCTTCTTAAAAAACTCTGAGAACAGTAACTGCAGTTAAACAGGCACCCTCTTGAAGTCATAGTCATGTAATTGTGTTTTATAAGGACCTCATCCTCAAACAAGGATTTATCATAGTTAGGAAGCTTATCCAGATCAACAAGGGGCCTAAGTTCATTCCTTATGATATTGCCGTCTTTCTTGAACCATATGTTCTTGATCTTATGGTCGATCTCCCCTTTCTCCATGCTGTCCATCAACTCAAGTATAGGATACTCTCCCTCTCCTCTGCATATCATGTCAACACAACCAGGTTTTATGGCTTCCTCAGGGTTAGATGTTGGGTATATCCCTCCAAATATGATAGGCACATCCATCTTCTCCTTAATCTTCTCTGCCATGCTAATGGCCCACTTGAAACAGTCTGTAAAGACAGGAAAAGCCACTAGATCTGGTTTCTGTGCAACTACCTTCTCTATAACCTTCTCCTTGATATCAAAGATTTTATTCAGGAATGGGATGCAGAAATAGACCTTATCATCAAATAATGATGGATCATAAGAGAGCATTACCTCATGCCCGTTTTCTTTCAATACCGCAGATATCTGCTCTGCTGCAAGATTTTCAGCACCCATACAAACAAACGTAATCCTCATTAGAACCTTCCTCAAGATTATTTAGATCTCATCCTTAATTTCAATAGACAGCGTGATGTTTCCCATATAAGCCCTGGTATCTTATTTGTAGGTATCCCTCTTGACTCACCATATTTCCTTTCAAAATGCTGCACCTGGACCTCCCTCACCTTGAATCCATAACTTATAGCTCTCCCCATCAGCTCAGCACTCGCCAGCCTCATGCTGAATCTGTCATCCTTTATCCTATCGATCACCCTTTTTTTTATAAGCTTGAAACCTGAATTTGAATCCATAAGTCTCTGCCCGAAGAGCATACTCAAAAGACCGTTCATGCCATAAGATACAAATACCCTTAGAAAGCCGTCCTTTCGGTGGGATTTTCTTCCAGACACAATATCATAATTATCGATATGCTTGGACATCAGCCAGAAATCCCTGGGATCATGCTGCCCGTCTGAATCGCTGAAGAATATTACATCCATTTCAGCAAGCTTTAGCGCATCCAGCATGGCCTTTGTATAACCCTTACGCTCATCACTCGATACTATCCTTAATGGAATTTCCTTTTCAAGCTTGCTTAGGATCTCTTTAGTGCCATCTGTACTTCCATCTTCTGCTATTATGAACTCAGAGCCAGGGATCTTCTGCACTATCTCTTTGTAATAATCCCTGATCGTATTCTCGATAATTTCAGCTTCATTATGAGCAATAATGACTAGAGATATGGGTTTCATTAGTTACCTCGAAAAAGAGTTCTATTTATATATTTTGCTATATTACTATATCTATATTATAAGGGTTATTAGACGGAATTAACATGGTAAAGATAATAATTGTTGCAGGCGGACTTGCCACCAGGATGGGCCAAATTACCGAGGAGATCCCAAAATGTTTGATAGATCTGAACGGAAAACCCCTCATCCAGCACCAGCTTGAATATTTTAGGGACAAAGGATACAAAGATATAATATTCTGTGTTGCCCATCTTGCAGAGAAGGTAAAGGATTACTTCAGGGATGGAAAAGAATTTGGATTGAACATCAGCTATGTTCAGGAAAAAGAAGAGCTTATGGGAACAGCAGGCAGTGTTAAGCTGGCTGAAGATATAATTGATGAAGATTTCATTGTATATTATGGAGATAATATAACCAGCATGGACTTTGATAGGTTTATTAGATTCCATAAAGAAAAAAAAACAATAGCCACAATCTGTATAAGGCCCTTGCCACAAGGATACAAGAGCTCAAGCCTCATAACCTTGGATGAAGACAAGAAGATCAAGCTGTTTTTAGAAAAACCGCCAATAGAAACCATAGAAAAACATAAAGATGAAAAAAGATACATCAACTCGGGCATATACGCATTTAAGAAAGATATCTTTAAACTCATACCGGAAAACCAAAAATATGACTTCGCAAAACAACTCTTCCCTTCACTAATAGAAATGGGAGTCTATGGTTACGTAACTGAAGAATTCTTCAGGGAAGTAGGAAGGGTGGAGAAGTATAAAGCGCTTCTTGAAGAGTTCAAGGATAAGGAGATATTATAAAAACCAAAAGTTTTAAATTAAGCAAGGATACCTAATATATTATGAAAATGGACAAATTAAGAAAGACTATCGTCATGAATCTTCGAAAAGAAGGCGCAAAGAAGATAGCTCTCTTCGGATCATATGCAACAAAAAGACAAAACAAGAAGAGCGATATAGATATACTTGTAGAGTTTAAGAAAAAAAAGAGTCTTCTGAACCTTGTAAGGATAGAAAGAGAACTCTCCAAAGAAGCAGGAATAAAAGTAGACTTATTAACAAAGAAGTCAGTAAGTCCCTTGATCATGGACAATATAAAGAAGGATATGGAAGTGATCTATAGATGAAAGAAGAGAAAGTTTACATTAAACACATATTGGATTCAATAGAGAGACTAGAATCATATATTCAAGGGGCAAACAAAGAGAAATTTATGAAGGAATCTATAATCCAGGATGCGATTATCAGAAAGATAGAGGTTATTGGCGAGGCATCGAAATTTATATCAAAAGAAACTAAAGAGAAGAACAAAGATATACCTTGGAAAGACATAGCAGGTATGAGAGACAAGCTAATCCATGCCTACTTTGGTGTTGATCTAGATGCCGTATGGGAAACAGTAAAAAAAGATATTCCTGTACTCAAAAAAGAGATTAGCAAGTTAATTTAAGTAAGAATACTGTCTACATCTTCTCACAGATAAAATATCTTCTAAGGGCAATATGCCTTCTTATTCTCTCCCCTAAAAGCCTTTCAAGAACCTCGCCAAACTCAACAAGAAACTTTGGACCAATAGGGATCAATATTACAGTCTTCTCCTTAAGTATCCTGAATCCTGCTTTCCTAAGATGATATATGATCTCATTTCTAGGAACAAACCTATGCGGACCTTCGCTATGATGAATACCTAAAAAAGCCACTAGACTATGTATCCAATCCCATGAAGTATTTGGACAGGACATGATAAACTCTCCCTCTTTCTTCAGAACTCTGCTGAATTCAGATATTATCTTCCCAGGATCAGGAAGATGTTCAATAGTCTCATAGCTAATCACATTATCAAAGGTATTATCCTTAAAGGGAATATCCAAAGAGGTAAGCTTAAACAGCTCTCCTTTGATATTATTCCTAGTGAACCTTTTATTGGCTTCTTTTAAAAGTCTTGAAGAAACATCCATGCTTGCAAACCTGAGGTTTTTTCTCTTCTGATTATAGTATTCCTCTGCTTTTGCGCTCCTGCACATCACATCAAGCACATAAGCACCATCCTTGATAGAGGACATCTTAAGCCCATCGATAAACCTTTTGTTATGGGAAGGGGTCTTGTCATTTATATCATCATAGTCAAAGGTATCATCATAATGCTTCTCCACTTGTTTTAAGGTAAATCTTTTCATTTTCTCCTGTACGAATGAGAAAGCTCATTAGATCCATGAGTTGTAAGCTTAAACTTCTGCTTCTTAAAATAAAAAAGAGCAAACTCAGGAAAAGCTATAGGGTTATATATGAACATTGTTAGGAAATTCAGTATCCTCATAGGAAATGGATTATAGAAGACAGGATTCAGAAGATCAGTCTTCCTGGTTATCTTACCCTCCTTAAGAGCTATCTTCTCAAGCAAGGTATGAGGATATATCCTTATTATAGAGAACAAGACCCTTCCCTTCTGTTTAACGAGGCCCATTCTGTATAGGCGGTATACAACCTTTATGGTCTCCCATACTGTCTTGAAGTTCTCTCCAGGAGAATTGAACATCATATAATACCAGGTCTGGATCTCAGGATGCTTTCTTAACAGCCTGAAAGAGTTGATTATCTGTTCAGGCGTAACCTCTTTGTTTAATCTGTCTAGTATCTTTCCTGACCCTGATTCTGGTGAGAAATCAAGCCTATAGCATCCGGACTTTGCCATCTTATCCAAAAACTTCTCATCAAAAGCATCTACCCTTACCTCTGCCTTCCACTTGACATCTATCTTCCTCTTTATCATCTCATCGATTATAGCCTCAGCATGCTTCCTTGGATGGGCAAAGATGCAGTCAACAAACGTAAAATCCTTTACTCCATGATTGTATCTAAGGTTCTCTATATCCTTGATTACTGTTTCTATCTTCTTTAGTCTTATCTGGCTTCCCTGGGTTAATGAATATGTACAATAGGTGCACTTGAAAGGGCATCCCCTCATGGTCTGTATCCCGCTTCCATACACCTTTAGGTCCTTAGGTAATCCTTTGAATGCTCTCTTAGGAACAGTATTCAATGTCTCTTCACTTACAGGCTTCCTAACACCAGAAAAAATAAGCTTTCCACCCTCTTTATAGTATAATCCTTTGATTTTCTTATAGGCATCAGGCTCATCCAGATGCTCCATCAGTTCAACCATCAGTTCTTCTCCCTCTCCTGCAATACCTGCATCCACAGCACTTGCCTTTGTAGCCCTATCCGCAAATGCACTAAATCCAGCACCTCCGGCAATAAGAAGCTTATCAGAAGCCACGGTCTTTATCAGTTTAGCAGCCTTCATAAAAGCAAACAAAGGAGTATTCTTCCATGTCAGTTTAATTGGAATGTATGGAAGTATATGCCTTGGATTAAAATCAATATCCCTCACAGAAATCCCTACACAATCATAATCCTTATTTTCCAGTCTTTTCCTAAGAACCTTATAAGGTTTCTCATAAAGGTTCATATCAAGTATCTCAACAGAATGTCCGTTTTTTTCAAGAGCAGTGCCTATATAAGCTAATCCCAAAGGGAACAATACCCCAAATGACTTCTTGGGATTGTGCGAAAACACCAAAAGTACGTTTCTTTTTTTCATCTCTTTGACCTAACGACTAGCTCTGCGATCAATCCTAAGAAAGCTATCTGCAAGCCTGCAAGAAACAGGATAATTGGAAATTGGCCAAGATTTCTTGGAGTTGTCATCAATATCTGGTAAAGTCCATAGATTACACCTATGAAAGAAAGCAGGAAACCAGGCCAGAGGAAGAATTTTAAAGGCTCAAAATAAAGAACTATCTTAAAGATGATCTTGTTGAAATTGATAAAATCATTTATAGGGTGTATTGTTGATTTCCCTTTCCTTTTGTAATAATCGATAGGGATGAATTTTACAGTATAATCATTGGTAAGGCAAGCTAAGGTTATTGTTGTTGTGAAAGAGAATCTCGAAGGGAATAGATGAAAGAACTCCATAGCGATCTCTTTTTTGAATAATCTTAAGCCTGAATTAAGGTCTGGAATCCTCTTCTTTGTAAGGAACTGTGCAAGCTGTGTAAGTATAAACTTTGCAGGTCTTCTCATCAGAGGCACATATACGTTCTTCCCTGTTCTTGCACCAACAACCATGTCGTAATTATCACTATGTTGAATTAATTTTGGGATATCACTTACTGGATACGTCCCATCAGTATCAGTTATCAATATCCATGGATATTTTGCAGCCTTTATACCTCTCTTTAATGAAGCCCCATAACCAAGATTATATGCATTGTTGAGTACCCTAATTCCTTCTTCTTTACCGAGAACGTCCCTGCTTGAATCAGAACTTCCATCATTAACTGCGATGATTTCGTAGTTAACATTAACAGAAGCCATCACATTCTTTATCTGTTCTATAGTAGAATGTATAGACTGTTCTTCATTATATACAGGAAGTATTATAGTTATTTCATCCATTTAGCCACTCCACAAGGAGCTTTATTCCCTGCTCTATATTTACCTTTGGTTCATAGCCAAGTAATTCTTTAGCTTTTGAAATATCAGCATAGGTCATAGGAACATCCCCTCTCTGCATAGGAACATTGTTTATAATTGCTTTTTTCCCTGTTTCCTTTTCTATAACAGCTATGAATTCCTTCAGTTCTATAGGATTTGAATCTCCAAGGTTGATTATCTCAAAATCCCCCTCTCTTTCCGATGCCGAAAGTATTCCATCAACAATATCCATGACATAGGTATAGTCTCTCTTAGTTGTTCCATCACCATACATCTCTATAGGCTCTCCATTAAGTATATTTTTTGTAAACTTATAAGGTGCCATATCAACCCTTCCTCTCGGCCCATACACAGTGAATAACCTTAAACAAGTAATCTTAAGATCAGAGCTATCTGCATATTCCTTACATAAGCTCTCAGCTTCTTTCTTAGTCTCTGCATATGGACTTATCGCATTATCTATTAGATCATCTTCTGAAAAAGGTATCTTTTCATTAGTTCCATACACAGAAGAACTGGATCCAAACACAAAGTTCTTTACATTAAACTCCTTAGAAAGCTCCAATAGGTTCTTAGTTCCATCAACATTAACCTTCCTGTATAGTTCAGGATCCTCAAAAGAAGCCCTAACACCAGCTCTAGCTGCCAGATGTATCACCTTATCAGGCCTATGATCAGAAAATACCTCCCTTATCGCATCAGAATCAGTAATATCCACTCTACAAAGCGTAAAATCATCATTATTTGAAGCCTCAGAGATATTCCTCTCCTTCAGCTCAGGATCATAATAATCATTAAAATTATCCACACAGATAACCTTAACCCCTTTACCCAAAAGCGCATCACACACATGACTCCCTATAAAACCAGCACCCCCAGTGACCATAATTGTTTCCATAACCAAAGGGATTGATTTTTGGTTTATAAAATTATTGGAAATTAGGGAAAAGAAAAGATTTAACACAAAGTATTTAAATACTGTCTCCTCGAGAAAGAATATATGAAAGATAGGTCAAAGAGATATTTTCTGGTCTTTATTGCAATCTGGTTATTAACAGTAATAGGACTAAGTATCTTCTCCTATACCAAAATTAAGGAAAAAGAGCAGCAGACGCTTGTTCTTCAGGAATCCTTAGACAAACTGCAATTAAACTACAATTCCATGAAAGAGACTTACAATAAACTTAAATCGGAACATAGCACCGTACAAAATGAATATTCTACCCTTAAGAATCATTCAGAAGATCAGGATAAAAAGATGACATCTTTAAACAAATCAATGAGACAAACTGAGATTGAAGCAGAAAAGGTAATTGAGAAACTAGAGGATTTTGAGATAGAGGTAAGGGAATCAATGGAGTGGTTTAGGAACAATAGCAATCTCGGCAAATCAGAAGAATATGAAAGGATAAAAAAAAGATTAAAGAAAGAGTGCATTAATATCGAGGAAGGAGTCTGCAACATAAGTTTAGACTGTATATATGATGAAAATAAAGAGGAAGGCATCATCTATAAAACAGACATAAAGACATATGATAAGATCGATTTTCTAAAAAGCCTAGACCTTATATCTAAACACAAAGGAGGGGATTGTGAGGATTTCGCATTCTTATTCAAGGCAGAATATAATTACCTTATTGATGAATGTAGGTCCAGAGGATATTACAGCAGAAAGGATATTGCGACTCACGCTAGAGGGACAAGCATCGATGCAGGCTATATGTATGTTGTATGTGGTACATTTGACTCTGGAAAGTCAATATCAGACTATTCAGGCCATTGTGTTGTGGCTATTGTCAATTCGACCATCAAGAAAGCCTCAGATATATACGAAAATTTGAAACATGCCGCATTAATAGAACCGCAAACAGGGAGATTTATGTACTATCTGAATGAGACAGATGAGATTATCCTATTCAAAGACAAGGAAGCCCCAGATACTCTATATCATGTATCGTTGATAATTACCAAGGACGATCTTAAGATATTCTACATATTTTCAGAAGAGATAGAATGGGTAGGATATTCTGAATTCCTTGATAAGATATCCGTATTAAAAGAAAGGTTAAAGGAGGGATAGAAATGAAAAAGATAATTTTTTGTATAATAAGCATCTGCCTAGCATGCTTCTTGTTTGGTTGTCAAGACAAAACAGATATTATAAAATGTGAACTGCCTATGATACTGGTTGGTGGAGAATGTTGTATGGATGAAAATTCTAATTCCATCTGTGACGAGTTTGATGTTAAAGAACCAGAAGAAACAGAAGTACAGGAAGGAGAGGAACCTGAAGAGGAAGGAGAGGAACCTGAAGAGGAAGAAGTTGAGGAAATAGAGGAAGAGGTGGAAGAAGAGACTGAGGAAAAGAAAGAGACTACTATGGATGTGCGTAAATTGAAGCTGGAAATCATAAAGAAGTTCAATAGTGAAGATATGCACTCTTTCGAAGAGATGGAGAGGGAAAACATCACTGGCATCCATAAAACATATGATGTTTTGGAATCATCTGATGGGCGTTTCTATATCCTGCAGATAAAGAAAGAGCATAATTTCCTTCACTACTATTCTAACTTCTCTAATTTTGTTAACCGAATGCATGAACTTGATATCAAGAACGAGAAGATAGCCCTAGATGCCGCAATATCTGCTATCAGCACATCTATGAATGAGTATGATTACTATTATGAACCAAAGTTAAAAGAGCACACCATTAGTAACTCCACCATGTTCACAGAAAGCTACTCCATAATGTTCATTGACCCAAAAGGGATGGCCATGGACTCTTATGGGGAGGTTAAATCAATTATATGGTGCACTCCTGAACTGCTGGTAGAAGTCTACCCATCTAAATATATCCCATTCACCTACTACGGTGCAGCACCAGTAGTAAAAGAGAGGATGAAATCAGTGGATAAACAACACGAAGAAGACGTCATAAAAGGATCTAAAGAGATAATAGATATATGTGAAAAAGCTGAAAAGTAACCCTCAGTATAAAATAGGAAAACTAATAAGAACATAAACAATCAGGATATTCAATTGATCGCAATTATTGTAATATCAATAGTTAAGGAATAGAAGATCTTTAAGCACTCCCTTTCTCTTCTTTTGGTTTAGGTTTTAATGTCATAATCAGTACAAGAATACCTAAAATGTTAAACACATAGGAAAGAGTTCTATAAAAATCCCTTTGAAATTTTTTTGTTTTAATTTTTCTTTCGAAATCAATATTGGTTCCCAATAGATACTCCATAAAATTTGCTTCTGATTTTTCCCACATTGGCCTAACTGAATTGAGATTTCCAACATCGCCAAAATACCATTGAATGTTTTGATGTTCATCAAACCATGATGTCAAATTAGGACTAAATTCAACAATTTCTACGCCCTTTCCTGGCACTGCCTGAATTACCTCAAATTGTTCATTTACAAATTTATTTTGAATATCAGAACTTAAGTATCTTAACAAGTACTCATTCATTGAGACTTTAATTTCAGTAAAACTCAATTTCACACCAATTGTTCCTATTAACATCTCAACTCTCTTATTTTGCAATTCATTCAATTCCATATCTTTACTTTGAGACAATACAATACTAATTGTCGCAATTGTAAATAAAACCATTGCAAATATCATTCTCTTATTCAAATGACGTTTAAGTAAAACTCTTTCTAAAAATTTCATATTAAATTGGAAGATACTTTAAAGTATAAATGCTTTTCTAAGGGAGATCCTAAAACTATGCAAACACAGTTTTCCAAAAGCTCGTACGTAAAAAGCATTTAAAAGGATTCAAATATTAGATTCAATTATGTTTAAGTTCTAAAAAGCAAAAATAGGAGAATTCTTCCTTCAAACATATAGTCTCACTTCACCAGAGGTCATTACCATAATTTTAATGAATCTTATTTATTATTCTGAGGGGAGTTGTTAAATTAACTTCTTCATTACAATTAACGCAATCTACACTTATTGTTACATTGGTAGGTATCAGATTACTGCCTTTTTGTTTAAATTTTTGATTCATACAATAATATGATTTTGAATCTATCCCTTGATAAATTCTAGTACTTCCTATAATCTTTGCATCATTTATTTTTACCTCTATTTGACCTGTATCAATCTCGCCAATATTGATTAGACAAATTTCAGCATTATATATTCCCATATCTTTTTCTGAGTTATATTCCGCAAAAGACAATTTAGGAGTATATGGACTAAACATCAATGATGACTGTATTTGTAATTTCTCAAGCTCTAATCCTTGGATTAATATTTCATTTTGCTTGGATTGCATATTCATACCAACCAAGAGGTCTACTCCATTAAAGATAAGTAAATAAAGTGTTAACATAAGTGAGTAAAAGGCTAAAACTTGTGTTGATGTCCTATAATTATCAGTACTTCTTAAAGTTAATAATGATTGTAATTCTTTCATTAGTTTATTATAGTTTCTAACTTCATAATAGCCATTATTAATTCCGCCCTTTGTTGAATGAAATCTAAGAAATTCTAAATGCTTAAGTATTCTCACCACTTTCTCGTAATCTTCCTTGAATTTTATCTGAAGTTCATACTCAGTTATATTTTTATTTGATTGATTTAACATATAACGAAGTATTTTAATTAAAATTTGAGTTTTGTTTTTGCCAAATATCTTTTTTATCCACACAAACCATCCATTTTTGTTACTCTTATTAGTGTCAGTAGGTGATTCCACCTGAGTATTTCTTCTTATTCTACTATTTTTCACCATTTTTTCAACCTTGTTGATTATATCATATTTTACATTTAAAATCCAAAAAAGAGTATAGGTTATAATTAAGATAGTATATACTATAATATTGGGGGTTGTTTTCAATAAGGATATCATAAAATTGGGAAAGATAAAGGGAACTATTAGTAAAAAAAGTAATATAATTATGTTATATAATTTAATTCTTGGAAAATAATGTTTATTGAGATAATTCATCTCTTTTTTATCATCTATGCTTTCTTTTTGCAAAAACTTAGCATACTCTAGCATTTTCCTAGTAATCAAATTTGAAATTCTTTTGTTGATACATATCACAAGATAGCTAAATGTGATTCTTATAGGACTAAATACTATTGTTGTAAAAATTGTGGTTACATTCATTAATATATTCCATATAAAATAAGCAAACAAAAATACTAATGCTAATATAATTAAAACAACTACAGTTTTGACAGCAACATCTCCGATGGGACCTATGTCCAATAATTTATTAAATTCCAGTAATCCATATTTTTTGTTCACATATAAAGAGATATATGCACTTGTAATTACAACAATTATTAATTTAATAAACTCATACATACTTTCTTTATTCTTTGTCATTATATTACCCTAAAACCTCAAGAACTCTTGAGGTGAATCTAATCTCACCTCTTTTTATAATGGTAAGTCTAATAATATATAAAAACTTTCCCCCATTTTTATCTGACTCCTGTCTTGCTACGCCAAGAATAACATTGCATCATACATCCAAATCAAAACCATTAAATATACTACAAAATCCAACAATTCTATGGGGGCAAAAGTAAACCTTGAAATCTTATTAATAATAATATTCAGCACAGTATTCTTATACCTAGCTATTGGAGAGCCATGGGATCACAGAGTAGTACACCCATTCCCATATGCATACGGTGCATCTGACGCATTCTTCCACCAGGCTACAAACGAATACATAAAGAATCATGGAACCGTTACAATAACCCCTCCGAATACAGTAGGAGGATATGAAGGGGTAATTGATGCACACCCCCCGATTGTCTTTCAGCTCACAGCCGGACTAACAATACTAAGTGGCATCGAGGTTCACGACACGATAATGCTCAACGCAACCTTATTCTTCCTTTTCTCCATACTTGTCCTTTACATGATATGGAGAAGATCAGGTATAAGCATAGCAATGTTAGCATTGCCTATATGCATCTTGATGTTAAGCGGAAAACTCCCTGCATTGATAACCTGGGGCTATTGGTTGCTATTAGCAGGAATCCTCTTCATGGTCGCTACATTATGGGCAATTATAAGATTTGACCTAAAATATTCATATATCCCCATTGCCTTTTTCATCTCAGCAACAGCTCTAGCCCATCAGCCAGAGCTCGTATACGCAGCAGCCTTCTTCGGCATATTCTTATTAATTAAGATCCTAAAAGAAAAGAAGATAACAAAAGAATTGATAAAAAAGGCAGTAGCAAGCACTGCATTAGGAATAATCCTTTCATTCTATTCATTATTTATCTTCTCAAAAACCTTCATGAAAGCAGAAGGTTATAGGAATGTATGGGATTTTGCTAATGCAAACGGAGGATACCCTATCTTTAACCTAATCCACCTAAAATATGTAGGATTTATAGTAATAGCAGGATTTATCCTTTTCATAATCTCAAAAAAGAAAAAAACAAAAACAGCTGCCTCAGTTTCAATATTCTGCTTCTTATTAGGCTACCTAATATACTTAGGCTTAGGAAAGAGAGCATATGCCCATAGGCTATTCTGGATCATGTATCTTTCCTTTTTCGTAGGATTTGCCATCTATTACGTATTAAGATTATTCATAAAGAAGTCATCTATAGCGTACCCATTCATAATATCAATAATAATCTTGATAGTATCAGCAAGCACCATCCAAGGCAACACAAGAACAGGCCCTGGAGTCATGAACCAGTATGAATGGAATGCATTAAAGTGGATATCCCAAAATACACCAAAAGATGCGCATGTATTCTACTTCTATTCAGGCATGGTAGCCAGCAATGCACCTTTATACAATTCAGAGAGAGTAGCCCTAAACCTACACCCGCCATCATATTTCGAAGGCCTGAGAGCAGGACAGATAAAAAAAGCATACAGGTTTAGCATAGCAGATGGCTATCCCATGTACCTTCACAAGACAGGACCATTCTCCTACTGCTATTTCAATGAAGAGCTAAAGCCAAAGAACAAGACAGTAGAATGCATTAAAGAGCAAAAACCTCTTATCCCAGCCCAGATAGAAGAGGAAGACCTGAACATATGCGAGATAGAATACTATTATTTCCCAAAAATAACAGAACCTGCAATAGCCCAGTATAACATGGCTATCAGGAACCTTCTGATGAAAAACGATTGGTTTGAAGAGATATACTCAAATCAGGCAGTATCAATAATAAAAAACAACAGGCCAGGAGTTGATTGCTTTGAAGAATGAGATAAAAGAGTTAGGATATATGACAACCTTCCTACTCATAACCATAATCCTGCTAAAGATAGTATTTTATAGCGAATCAATACTGACAATATCTAAACTAACCCTTTCCATCTTCTGGCTGTACATAATCCCAGGATTCTTTATGATGTATCTCTTCAAAGAACTGCCATTCATAGAAAGGATGATAATAGGAACAGCCTTGGGTATGGCCTTCTTCGGAGTTATTGGCTATAATCTAGGTGTATTTGGCCTGCATATAAAATACCAGATATGGATCCTTCCGATAATAGCTATAATTATCGGAATAATTGCATTAAGAAAAAAGGATAGCTAATATAAAGAACACTCTCTCCAGACCATATCTCTAAAAGTCTCATCAATTGCATGATTCTTATCTAGAAGAAACATATTCAATACTGTTCCTACATATTTTCTTCCTTCTGGGAATTTTCTGAAAAACTCATCTATTCCCTGCATTATTTTTGTTTTCCGATCTAATAAAGCTTCTTCGCATTCTGGAAGTCCATGCGACTTTCTAAAGTCTGCTTCAACAAATTCAGCGTAATCATGTTCAGGTCTCACTATCCCCATTCCGTATGCATAGAATATCAATGTATCAATACCATAGCTCTCGATTATCTCATGTACAAGTATTGCTTTTCTTTCACCTTCACTTTTATTAAAAAACGTAGAAGAATTTAGCAACAAACGGCCAGTTCTCAATCCTGCATACATAGCATCAACCTGTTTATTATATGCCTCAAGCTCAGGAACTAATTCCAGTTCCAGCCTGCTGCTATGCTCTATTAATGGCTCATCTGGATGTAATCTGCTGGCATAATGTGGATAATTAGAGTCTATCCATCTTGCGGATTCCATCAATTCTTCACGTAATGTATCTGCCTTCATAAGGTTCATTAGTCTCTATATATTTAAAAATCTTGTCATTTTAACTACTCAAGAGTTAATATATCTTTATTCCAAAGGATTGCACTTAATAAACTAATCCCGAGACTTCTTAAGAAACAAAGCAACTATCATCAGAACTACAAAAGTAACAACAATAGCCAGCCTAAATGACATAAAGACCCCTAACCAATAGACAATAGATGGAAAAACACCTATCCCGATAAATAAAGAAAACACCATCCTTTCTCCCCTGGAAAGCCCAAACCTTCCAAGTAAGATATAAAATGGCAAAAAGAATACCAAAAGCATACCAAATATCACTCGAAATCCTGTAAAACCAAGGAATATAAATGAGAATAATCCGATCAATACCAAAATTATCCCTAATGTCATCTTATTATCCATACTCATACACCCTTATATTATCCTTATTATACAATAAGGTATTATTCGCAAGACTCATCTCAAAGGATTGCAGCTGATTTAATCCATCCCTGTTCCCGATCAACAAAAGATCAGAATAATCCATAACAATATAGGTAAAGTTCTTCTCATCCAGGCTTCCGCCTGCAGAGGTACCCATATACCTATGCCCCATCATGTATATAGACCTTGTCTTAGCCAAAGAAAGTGCACCCATATGGAACATATCAGCATCATCAGGAACCTCACTCCCTCTTAACCAGGTTGAAAGTGCATGCTGAGAGGGATTTGCCCTTGCTATTATGCTCTTATAAGCTCCTTCTAAAGAATCCCTGGCACCAGCCCCTATAGAGATAAACACAACAATCATAAACGCAACCACCAAAACATACCTGATCAGGCTCTTATACCTCCTAAGCGCAGGAACAAGCTTAACAAAAAAGGTATAAGCATAAAGAAGTCCTAAAACCATCAAAGGATAAAAGATATGGGCAGTCCCACTCAGAGACCTATGAACCCTTCCCTTGCCTATAAAATCAAGATGTATCATGATATAAAGGCTGACCAGCCATCCCAATATAACAAGATCCTTATTATTCCTTCGAAGCAGAAGAAACAAGACACCAAGCAAAATCAATGGAACAGTCCAATAAGGCCCGATCATAGCACTATATGAAAAATACACAGGCGGTGTTCCAGTATTCTCCCTTGGAGCCTTAAACCATCCCAGTAACCTGCCAAAATCCCCCTTAGCACTTTCCTCTGCCGTCCCAGACCTAAGCTTTACAAAAACATTCATAGACTGTGTTGGAAATATGCTCACTATCAGAAGAAACAACACTATAGCAGCAGACACATGCTTAAGACTAAAGAATATCTTCCTCTCCTTAATAAAGAAGAACAACCCAATGATGATCAAAGCACCCACAGAATGAAAAAAATCCATAGGATGGATAAAAAAGTTTATAGCAAGAAGAAAAGACATGATATAAAGATAGACAGGCTTCTGCTCCTTCTTCAAAAAAGATGTAGCATACTTATAGAAACAATATATTATCAAAGGAAGATAGGCAAAACCCATCCTCTCCGGCCACTGTCCCCACAAGAACACCATTATATCCCTCATAGAGAATATCAGCAAAAACCCAGACAATAGAGCAGCCTCAAACCCAAAGAACCTCCGGATGATAAAATACACACTCAAGACGATCAATGAACAAAAGATTGCATTCACAAGATATATAGGAAAATCACTCTCTCCTCCGATAGCTGCTCCGATCGCAAGCCCAGTATGGAACGGAGGAGGATACCATAGGGTATGCTGCTTAAACTCATTATCCTTGCCATATCTCCTGTCGATATAGTGGGGAAGATCAGTAACTGATCTATCCGATGTATAGGTATAATCAGCAACCGCATAATGCGAGAAAGCATCAACCTCCCCATAAGGCAGAGGATTGTCCTGTATAGGCAATGTCCAAAAATACAAACAAGTAAGATAAAGCAAGGTTACTATGATTGCCTCAACATTCTTATTGACCTTCATCAATAGATGCTAAACCTGGTTCATTAATAAATATTGTGGAAAAATGCATCATACTCTGGATAAGAATATGAAAAAAACAATAAAAAATAATCCTATACTAGAATATTTATCTTAATCTTTTGTTTACACTTTTCCTTCTATGCCTTACGTTAGCAACAACTCTTCCGTAACTTCTCCCAACCGGCACTATTGTTATTGTCTTACCACTAACCAGGCCCCTAAGTCTACTAGTTGCTGATATGTAACCTCTTTGTCCTCTTTCGGGGGCTCTTACACCAGCTAACCTAATCCTATTTGTTCCAGCAATCTTCCTATTTATAACTAAAGTGTCTCCATCAATTACCCTTTTTACGGTTCTTCTGATGGTCATGATTACCACCCCCCTACCATCATTTTTTGATTAATATTTTCACCATCAACATATACTTCTACTAAAAGGGGTTCCTCTCTTTTATCTGATTGGATATTTGTTTCTAGTGCTTTCTCAATTCTATCCATTGAATTATCTATACTTAACGGAAAAAGGATTATTTTCTTGTTTATTTGAGGAATTACTTTTCTACCATTCCTATACAAAGTTAAAACTTCGTGGCGTTCTAGTATTTTTAAATCTCTATTTATTGCTTGCTTTTTTCTTCCAGTAAGATCTGCTAACTCATTTAATGAATTAGGTCTTATTTTCTTAATTAATTTTACTAACTCTAATCTCTTTTTTGTAAATACCTCAAGCAAATCTTCATGATTTAAAAAGATTAAAGCACTATCTGGAACTTTGATCTTATCATTAACTACTCCTTTTATTAGTTTTTTTACATCATTAGATTTACTAACTAACTTTTCATTTTGGATTTTCCTCTTCATCGTTTCTCACTCTCCTTTGATTTTTTGTAATATTCTTTATATTTTTGGAAGTTCAATATTATTATTTCTGTATAATCTTCAACTATCTTATCATTTGAAAACTTTTCTTCCATAACTTTTAAAGGGATTGGTTCTTTAGTTCTCCAAAATCTTTGCTCATGTAAAAATCCATGAAAATTATCAACTCTGTATATCTGATGCCATTT
Source organism: Candidatus Nanoarchaeia archaeon (assembly GCA_028279655.1). Taxonomy (GTDB): domain Archaea; phylum Nanobdellota; class Nanobdellia; order Woesearchaeales; family JACPBV01; genus JAHWHQ01. Next base: position 63,780 of record JANQNH010000030.1, read on the forward strand.
ATTGCCTAGTACGCATCTATAGTTGAGTGCAAATTTCAAAATTCTCTTTTTATCTATGTAAAGCGTAACATCTAGGTAGTCTTCCGATGTTAACACTGTTGTAAATTTTTTAACTTTAATTGCTTTCACCCTTAAGTAAACATAGTATGTTTACTGTTATATTTAAATGTTTCGTTTAATAGTCCTGTATCATACTTCCCTCACTTAAACAGATAAAACCCAAGATAGTTCTGTCATGACTTCGCTTCGTAGATTTAGGTAACAGCGATCAGGATAATCTAGAATAAGTCCTATTTTTGTTAAGGGGCTGGCTGTCTTGATGAAAAATACATTTTAAACGTGGTTCCTTTTTCAACAACGCTTTCCAATTCTATTCTTACCTGATAATTTTCTAGCCTATCTAATTTTTCTCTTAAAAGTGGAAGGCCATTTCCTCTTGTTCCTAAAGTAGAAAATTTAGGTGACCAGATTTTCTCTTGGTTTTCTGGTGGAATACCTGGTCCATTATCTGATACCATAACTAAATAATCTCCATTACTAACACCCAAATATACATCAATCTTGGGGGTGATTCCATAAGGAATCTCTCTGCCAAACTCCCCTGCCTCAATTTGATTTACATCTTCTACTCCAAAAATAGATTTTAGAGAATTTAATACAAGCTCTTCGATAAAATTACATCTTCTTAACTCCCTTAAATCTCCTTCTGTAAAATCTAGTCTATAATCCGCTTCTTCAATCTTTAGGGTATATTCAACAGGATGCCCTAAATTATCTATGGCATATTTCCAGTTTAAAAAATTTTCTTGTACAATCTGCTTTAAAGATATTCCTTTGCTCATAACCAGAGAAGAATAGAATTGATTTTATAAATATATACTCCAGCCAGCATTAAATGTCTTTAATAAAAAGCCCTTCGGGCTTTAAGAAGTACTAATTCTCAACCTTTCGGAAGAAATTCCAAACACCTCAAAATAGAAAAGGACCATATTTCTATTAGAATTTATAAATAACAGTTCATTCTCCTCAGAGTATGTTAAGTGCATTGATGTATAGGAGTCCAGAAGAGTATCATATGGCCCTCTCCAACTATAATCTATCAGTACAGAGAGAGATTGCCATGGTTATTGCTGGTTGCCTGGTTGGCAAGGATTTCTCTGATTTTGCAGTCTTCACAACAGGGAGTGATGCAAGACTGGAACGTTCATTTTTCTCCCCTTTGGAACTGGTCATATATCACAAAGGCCCGGTTAGTGAAATCATAAAGGCTATACAAGAAAAATGTAGAGAGATACAGCCTATTATTGCTCCTTTTGATCTGACAACAAGAGAATCAGATACCATAGATTTCCCAGGAAACCTTGTGCAGAATATTGAAACAAAATTAGCCAATGACCCAAAGATATATTCAACAGAAGAAGGACTTATCTCCCCAGGAAGGATCCTGGATAGGGGTTACCTTTTCGGTAATCCAAAACTCTATCAGGAGGCCCTCAACACATTGGTAGAAGCAATCAGAAAATCTAAAAAAAGGATTAAAGATTACCTTAGGGCACAGTTTATAGAGTATCTCGGAGCAACAATAAGTGGCATACAAGAAAGAGGTCAAAGAAGGATAGTCCACATTGACTTTGAAAATGACACAGCAAACTATGAACCATTAAGCGGGATAGCTGCATTCAAATATGGCCCCCTTAGACTGATTCAGACTACCATCACAAGATCTATGACAAACGCAATAAAGAGAGGAAATCTGGATGTTTCAGAATTAAGAAGGATGAAATCCCCTATAATGCAGAGGATGATATGGTTATCCACAGAAACAAAGTCCAAAGACATCCAGGAATTATATGGGCATTATGTGTTTTTCTTAGTACAATATCACAGGTTGATATTAGGGGATAATATGGATGTGGAGATGGATTTCAATACAAATGAGATCAAAAAAAGATCAAAGAGGGTGGCAGAGATATGCAGGGATATCAGTGGCATTTAACATACCTTAAGACTACAACCCTTTCTTAAATGCATATTACTAAGGATAAAAAATCCGCAATAACCAGTGATTATTAGAAGGGTGCAAAAGGTTTTAAATAATCTTTCATTCCTCTTTATTATGGGGTACCAAGCATTAATTCTATCAGATAAGGAAGCAAGTTCTTTAGTCCAAATTTTAAAGAGGGAGCCATTGCTAACTTTTGTTGATGAATCTACAGAGCATGTGACCTTTGAACATAGGGACGAAAAGAAGATTTCCCTTAGCGTATATCCTCATCATGAGGCTTGTAAAATGTGGAAGGATGCCAAATCCCTGATAGAATATTATGATCTTCTTACTAAAGATAATGAACACCCTCCAAAAATCTACCTGGACTTGTATCAAAGAATAAAGCCTCATTTAGGTAATATTCGTTGGATAAATGATTACCTGGATGATCCATCAACAGAGGAACCACCACAATTAAGGGGTTGATTCTAATCTTCGATATCATTGTTAATGTATCTCTCTGCTCCTGGTACACTTCATAGAATCAGAGCCTAACACTAAATACTCTCTTTAACAATATCATAAACCTTATCAACAGATATAGCCTCTAAACACCTACTCCTGTTACAAGGTGTCTTCCTGTGGTTAAACGCAGAAACGCAAGGCGAACATGCAAAATCAGAATACACACATACACTATCCCCCAAAGGCCCATATATCTTTGGAGTCTCAGGCCCAAACAATACAACTATCATGATATCAGTAAGCGTTGCAAAATGAGCAGGCCCGCTGTCATTTGTAACAATAACCTGACTAACATTATAAAGATCGATCAGCTCCCTAAAGCTTGTCTTGCCGGTAAAGTTAATGCACCTATCATCCTTGACATAAGAGCATATAGCCCTGGCATCCTCTCCTTCTGATTTAGTGCCTGTAATAACCAGGAAAACATCCTTATCCTCAAGTATCCTTGAAGCTAATTTCATGAACCTATCCAGGGGCCATTTCCTTATAGGCAATAGCTGCGAAGCGTTTGGATTAAGAAGCACTATCTTGCTGTTGTCATCTATAGAAGGATTGATCTCCCTAAGCTTCCCTAGGATCTTCTTCTTAGCAGCAGCATCTGATTTTACCTTTGCCCTGACGATCTCATCCTTACTAACCTTCTTCTTAAGCATTGGCCTCTCCTTAATCTCTCCCTCCAAAGCATACACCAGAGACATAAATCCCTGTGATATATGATAGTGAGGATTATACTCCACCCTGTGTGTCTGGAAGTTCCCCCTGTAAAGCCCTTCCATATGATATCTATAGAATCCAACAACAGCCTTTGCTCCGCTAAAAAAACATAGCAGAGAAGTAAACCTGGAAAACAGCTCAAGATCGATAACAGCATCTATCTTCAACCTTCTCATCTTAAAGACAGCAGACAAAGTATCGATAAAGAACAAAAACAAAGATTTGCTCCTTATAGTGATAATATTAGATTCAGGAATTATATCCAATAGCTTAACGCTCTCCTCATTCTCCTTGAATATCATAAAGTACAGCTCAGAATCGAACAATTCCTTTGCTTTCTTCATAGCTGAATAAGCAAGGATAGTAGATCCCATCTCAGAAAGCTCTATAAATAGCACCTTCTTAGGCCTAAATCCCTTCTTAGCTCTACGAAGCCCAAACACCCTTTCAACAGATACAAATAATGATAGCAAAAAACAGACAGGAACCCCGATATAGAAGTCCACCCAACGCATAAAGTCCACTTTCATTTAAAGATGAAGATACCAGAGCTTATTTAAAATTTTGGTTTTTCCTCCAATAATCAAGGATATCCTTCAGTGTATCCTCAAAAGCTATCTCAGGCTCCCATCCTGTAAGCTTAACAAATTTAGAATTATCCCCTTCCATCACAGGGATCTCATTCTCACGTATCTTGCTGAAATCAGTCTCTATTAGTATATCCTTATCAGTCAGATCAATCAAGATATCCAATACCTGTTTGATCAAATAGACCCTTCCGCTGCAGATATTAAAGACAGAATTAGCCTTGCAATCCATAACAGCCATAAGATAAGCCCTGACAATATCACGAACATCAGTAAAATCCCTCTTCACATTAAGATCCCCTGTCATGATAAGGGACTCTCCCCCATTCTCTATCTCAGCTATCTGTTTAGCAAAATCAGAGCACACAAAAACAGGAGACTGACCAGGGCCAGTGTGAGAAAAACTTCTTGAAACAACCAGATTCAGGCCATAGCTCAAGGCAAGCTTCTCCTGCTCCACCCTGGATTTACCATAAGGGCTTATAGGATTAAGCTTAGAATTCTCCTTCATCACACCATCGATAGGGCCGTAGATATCAGCAGAACTCACAAGCAGTATCTTCGACTGTGGAACATGCTCCTTAACAGCATCCAGAAGATTACGAGTACCATCAACATTAACATGAGAGGTAAGCTCAGGCTTAGACCAGCTCAGTTTAACAGAAGATTGTGCAGCAAGATGAAAGATCAGATCCGGTTTTACCTCGCCCATCAAAGAAAGAACTCCTTCCCTGTCAAGCAGATCCACCTGTAAATCAACATGCTTACCAGAAGATATATCAGTCCCATACACCTCATGACCGTTCTGCAACAGATAATCCTTCAGGTATGGCCCAACAAAGCCATTTACCCCTGTAATCAATGCTTTCATCTTAATTCTTTCTTGCACTTCTCTAGATCAGAATCAACCATAATCTTAACCAGTTCCTTAAACTTAATCTTAGGCTCCCAACCTAAATCCTTTTTAGCCTTGGATGGATCACCGACAAGCAGGTCCACCTCTGCAGGTCTTAAGAATTTTGGATCTGTCTTAACATGATCCTCATAATTCAGTCCAACATGATCAAAAGCTACCTCACAAAACTCCTTCACAGAGTGGGTCTCCCCGGTTGCAATAACAAAATCATCAGACTTAGAGTGCTGCAGCATAAGCCACATAGCTTCCACATAATCCCTTGCATGCCCCCAGTCCCTCCTGGCATCAAGATTGCCAAGAGCAAGCTCCTTCTGCAAACCTAACTTAATCCGAGCCACAGAGTCAGTAATCTTACGTGTAACAAACTGCTTCCCACGTCTCTCAGATTCATGATTAAATAATATACCATTAGCACAGAACATATCATAACTTTCTCTATAGTTCTTAGTCATCCAGAAAGCATAGACCTTCGAAACACCGTATGGGCTCCTTGGATAGAAAGGTGTCTTCTCAGTCTGAGGTGTCTCAAGAACCTTGCCGAACATCTCAGAAGAAGATGCCTGATAAAATTTGATCTTTGGATTAACATGCCTTATCGCCTCAAGTATCCTGGTAACACCCAAAGCAGTAACACTCCCAGTCAAGGTAGGTTGTGTCCAGGAAGCAGGCACAAAGCTCTGCGCAGCTAGGTTATAGACCTCATCCGGACCCACAGTTTTGACAGTCTCGTTCAAAGAACTCTGATCAGTTAGATCAGCACATATAAGATTGATCTTATCCTTGATATGGTCGATTCTCCCAAAGGTCTCCACGCTAGACCTTCGATACATCCCATAAACTTCATATCCTTTCTCCAATAAAAACTCAGCCAGATACGAACCGTATACCAAATTTTCATTCTTGGCCGGTTATACCTGTAATAAGACATTTCTTACTCACATTTTCCACCTCCACTTATATTTATAACATTCAATTGGTGATTCACCAATAACATCAAAAAATAATTCTTTAGACTCGGACAATATCCTAATTTGATTACGTTTTAATAAACTTGCCTTTATTCCAACATCTCTTAGTTTAGAAAGTAAAAACAGATTATCCTTACTAGTAAAACCATCTGTTGCAAATTTAATCTCAAAATATTTAGAATTTTTAAATTTATATTTATTTGGAAATCTTATTGAACCATCACTTAAAAACCAGTAAAGAAGGGTCTCTGGAGCAATTTCAATATCCTTAGGGATCGCTTTTTTATTATCTGGGTACCAGTTTTTCTTAAATTTTAATAATGTAGGAGTAAAATGAGATTTAATATGATAACAACCCCACCTTCTATCATACCAAATTGGAGACCATTCAAGTGGCAAAATTTTTTTTACATGTTCCAGAAATTCCCTGTGCTTACAACCTTGAGTATATCTACCAGAAAAATTATTTGAATCAATGTGTCCATCACCTAACAATAAGCCGTTTAATATTTGTATTTGTTGTTTATTTAATAAGACTGAAGGATTACGACTATGGCTCTTTTTCAAGGACATTAAACGCTTTGCCTTTCTTGAATGGTTCATACCATAGAATGGATTCTTCTTACCCCTCAAATTCTCTCTTTGCCATAGTGATTTACATCCATAACTACAAAAATTATACTTAGAATTATTAGGATATTTTTCAAAATTTTTATTACATCTATCACATTTAATTTTAATTTTCAATATTTTCCACCCAAAAAAACACTTATATTAATACACTATTATAATTTATCTATTAGAAGATTAATTACTTTTTAAATCTTGTGAATTTCCAAACAAGAAAAACCAACACAGGTAAAAACACAAGCAACACGGGTGAATACTGTCTGAAGAGGATTTTTCAGTTACGAAGTTCGGAAAAATCCTTTTGGCATAGGGAGTGCGAAGCACGACCG
>JANQNH010000008.1 GCA_028279655.1 Candidatus Nanoarchaeia archaeon
CAGTGTGTCGCCAGAGCCTGTGTTCCTGTATAACCGGAATCCATAGTATGGGTCTCCATCGGTGAATTCAAACCGATAGTAATTTGAAGAGTCCTGGTAACGGAGATAGACCCCTAATGGATCATCATCATTTGATCTTAAGCTTGCATTGAAGGTGTAATCCTCCCATGATAGGTCTCCTGAGATAGTCCTAGTGTTTCCAGCGTTGGAGTCCTGCCTGTAGATCCCATTCTCTCCTGAAGACCAGGAATTTCCGTTAATGTCCCTTATAACCCAGCTTCCACCTGTTCCTGACCACCCATCTGAGTTGCCATCATTGAAATCATCCAGAAAGTTCTCTTCAATGGTTTCTTCTCCTGCCTCTGTGATGTTAAGGGCAGCCTCTCCTGGTTGTGTTGTAAGGTCTATGTTGGATGTGGTGCAGGATTCAAAATCCTGTTGGGTCGTGGTGATCCATGAACCATCTGATCCTCCTGGAGGGAGCCATTCCTCTTTTATAGGGTAGGAGCAGGTATGCCAACCTACATCATCAGTGTCAGAGGAGATGCACATCCTCCCTAAGTAGTTATCATTTAGGAATATGCAGTTCCGGTATCCATCTTCAGTATCAACCCCTCTTCCGTATACTGTAAGTCTTCCTTTTATGAAGCTGGATGTATTTAGCGGAAGATTCATACTTTCAGTAACCGAGAGATATCCTGAATCTCCCAGATGGAATTGGGTGTTGTTGGAATCTGATATTATGGTAGAGCCATATAGCCGCTTGTTTTCAACCAGTAACTCTGAAGCAGAGTGAATGCCGCAGGATATGCAGGTCCAACCACACCACTCATCATAGTAGTCGTCTATCCTGTCCTGAAGGGAGTCGTTATTGCTACTTATGTCATGGAAGGAGCATACAGGGTCTGCCCTCTTGCCGTATCCTACAAGACCAAGGGTGTTCCCCTGTATCCTCAGCATCTCATTGATAAAGGTCCTATCGGAGTTTTGTGCTACTTTATCTCTTCTTTCATGGCAGTTGCCAGAAGAATCACAAATTCCTGGAACAGAGCAGTTAATATCTACATCGCATGCACTCATGGATCCAGTCCTGTCTGTTATAAGGACTGCATCAGATTTTCCTCCATAGGTAAGGGAGACATTCCTTAATGCCAACCGAAGAGGGACGGTCCTGTTGCTTATACTTGGGTAATCAAGTTGAAGGGATAACTCTGCGTCTGTAATGGTAACATTGTTCTCTCCTGGCAGACCATAGCTGTAGACTGTGTCTTCGCCTATTGTCATAAACAATTCATAATCGCTTTCGTAGTGGAGATTGATTAGCATAGAGTTCAGGCTTCCTGGAATAAAGAAAGAGGAATAGGTATTTATCACACCTTCTATTCCAGGAAGGTAGAATCTTTTGGTTCCTGTTTCGTTATATGTCACTAATTCTGAGGTCGTATAGTCTATCCTTATAAAACCACCACCCACATATTTTCTTGTTCCTGTGAAAGATAGAATTATGGTGTTCTCAGATTCCTGAAAATTACCAAGATATGTGGCGTTGATCTGCCATTTGTCTGCTCCCATCAATCCTGAGGGTTCATAGTTACCAGAGTGAATCCCATTAATATAAAGGTCAAAATTTGAACCTGCATCCAGTTCCATGTATGCTGAATTGAAAGAATCGACAACCGAAGGCAAAGTTACCCTCTTGGTTATATTTCCGTCCCCTTCGTATCCTCCAAAATATATGTATGATGAGTCGGTCCTCTGGTTTATTTTTGAGAGAAATGCCCTGGCAGCAAGACCCTCAATTGCCCTGCCCTTCTCTATCCCAGATACAAGCTGTTTAGAGGAGATCAACTGATTTACCGACCGGTTAGAAGAAGAGAATATGGGCTGTGAATATCCTTCTATCCAGATCCCAAAGCTATAGTAGTCTGGAAGCAGACCTCCTGTTGCAAGGTTCAGTAATTGCTCTGCCTTTTCTCTTTGATCCCCTACTGTGAACCTGAGTATCTGCTCAACAACCGTCTTGTTAAGCTCTGTTACATTACTGTTGTTCAATAAGGCTGTAATTGCTGGATCATCTAAGTCCTCAAGTTCCATAGTAGATAAAAGTTGGATCATATCAGAAGAAAAATATACTGGCTGGGTTACCTGCTCCTCCTTGAGATAGAACACAGGAACTACAACAAGAACTGCAAGTATCAATATGACGGCTACCAGGGCGTCAAGACTAAAAAAAACACCTTTCTTCACCATACATATAACACCATCCGGATTATGGTTGAGTTGTATCTAACAAACCTAATTGTCTTAATTATATTTTTGGGATTGTCAATTGAGTAATTCTTTCCAATCCAGTCATTAACCACTCCTGGAATAGAGATTGTATTGTTATCCCTGTCCTCAAAATAAACAAAGTAATCATGGGTGGTTGACAGCAGTTTTCTTGTCTTGGAGTAATCAGATATAGATAGCTGCGAGAATCCCTGCACTTTTTGGGTATTAAGGTCCATTTTTCCGTTTGTCAGGCCAATGAGGGTTGCATCGCTAGGAGACTCTTCCCAGTTTATAGGATAGCCCTCGGAAACAAGATAGGTGGAAACAAGTTTTGCATCCAATAAAAGGTCATCGGCACCCTTATTTTCGATGTCTATTGAATTAAGGCTATACCTATAAAATAGCAACAGGGCTCCCAGGAATATCACTATTGCCATTATTATGTCAAGAGCCCATACCTGGGATTTAGTTGAGATATATCGTGCCATTTGTCTTGTTTATCCTGTTGATCCCCTTACTGATGTTTCCTGTGATGTTTGGGATTATCCTCCAAAAATCAGTCCTGTCGGTGCTGACTATTACCTCGTTTTCCTCAATCTTGATTGTATAGTTCTTTTTTCCTACCTTATCAGGAAGGTAAAACTCCCTATGGTAACCATCCACCACCTTAGCAGCAAGATTCGCCTCCTTCTGTACCTTGGTAACAAGGTCTTCCCCCATCAAGATGTCTCTTTTTCTACTGAGATCAGAGGTGTTGCTTGATATCACTCCAAATATTATTATGAACATGAATAGTAAAAAACTCGCAAGTATCAGAAACTCTGATGCCCCCTGGGACTTTAGGTACCATTGATCCATACCAACCCCCCTCTTGCCTCTATTTCTACATCATGAAATCCCTCTGTTGACAATACTTCGCCTCCCAAAGGAACATCAGAAAGATATGCTAGGTTCGCAGTACCTGATGGAGTGGTCACTGTGAGAATAATCTGATCGGTTGTTATGTTGATAACTTGTATTTTATCAGGTATATATATCCTTAGGGTGGTCTTGGAGGGTTCACCGTAATAGTACATGGACTCTGCTGTGTCTACTATCTCTTTGGCTATCCCATCTATCTGGTTTGTGTTGATGCTGTTCTCAATACCCCTAGAGTAATAATTGGATATTATCAGCAAAAAAAGAACGATTATGGAAGTTATGCCTACCAAACCCATATATTCGATACTAACCTGACCCCTCTTTTTTTTCCTCATTAGACCATATGTTGGTTGTCTACTATTTAAATTTATAGGAAAAAATATCTGATTTATCCATATTTTGTGGGCAGTGTCTGTTACTGATTCCAATACAACTATTTTTATGTTATTAGCTAGTTATGGATCCTATCTCTGAGAAGGGGCTACATTCAAAATCTAGCTACGCTAGGGTTAGCAGCTTCAAAGTTCTCGATGTTAACATTTATAGCTGACATTCCCCGTAAGGGACATCCCCCTTGTCAGCTAAATCTAAATTATTTATAGAACTTTGACCTTAGGCTGCTAACCTACATTTTGAACGCAGCCCTTGAGAAGGATATTATTTTTAGATTACCTATTTACTATTTAAAAATTAATACATATATTTAAAAAATAAATTGATAGATGTAGAATTAAGTAGTGGTGGGTATAGGTATATCTCTAATAAAATGGCAAACAAGGTAAAAAAGAGTCCTGCAAAGGGCAGTCTTGGCAATCCCTTTTCTAAGTTGTTTAAAGGTAATTCTATATGGAAGAGGGTTCAATCAGACCCAAAAGATAAGGAGATAAAGAAAAGCATAGAAGAAATCAGAAGGCGGAAAGACGAAATCAAAAGGGAAAAGGCAGTAGAGAGCAAGAAGAGGGAGACAGAGAGATTGAAACTTAAAGAAGAAAACAAGAAAAGGAGAGAAGAAATCAAGAAACAAAGATCCACTGAAAGACAGAAGAGGGAAACAGAAAGATCAAAACTAAAGGAAGAAAAGGCTAGGAAAATAGAGGAGATTAGGAGACAGAAAGCAATTGCAAGAGAGAAAAGAAAGGTAGAAAGGCTTAAGCTTAAGGAAGAGAGAAGGAAGAGAAAAGAGGAAGAGAGAAGGAAGTTCATGGAAGAGAGAAAGAAAAGGAGATTGGAGAAATTAAAGCTAAAGGAAGAAAAGAGGAAAGCCAGAGAGAACCTAAGGAAGGAAAAAGCTGCAGAGAAGGAAAAAAGAAATGCTGAGCTGATAAGATTAAAGGAAGAGGTCAGGAAGAGAAAACTTATCGAGAAGGAAGAGAAGAGGAGGAGAAAGGTGGAGGAGAAAGAAAGGACAAAAGAAGAAAGATTGAGGGAAAAAGAGGAAAGGTGGAGGAGAAAGGAAGAAATAAAAAGGGAAAAGGTAATGCAGAAAGAGAAAAAGAAGGTTGAAAAATTAAGATTCAAGGAAGAGAAGAGAAGGGCAAGGGAAGAAGAGAAAGGAAAGAGAGAGAAGCAGAGAGTGCCTTTGGTAAGAGAACTATCAAGAAGCTTGAAGATAAGCAAAGAAAGATACGAAACCGATATTGATGTATTGTATAAGATTATCGAAAAAAATGGAAGAATCAAGTTAACTGCCATATCCAACTATTTCGGTATAGACAAGAAGAAGGCAGAGGAATGGGCATCAGTATTGCAGGAACATGAACTTGCAGAGATACATTACCCTGCAATTGGAGGCCCAGAGCTAAGAAGAAAAGAGGAAGAAACCGAAGATGCCAAATAAAAAGAATAAGCAAAAAAAGGTTTTATCAAAACAAAGATTAATGAAAAATGGCAATCTATCCCAAGATAGCAATAAGACCAGCAAATTAGATGCACTTAAGAACAGGATAGGGGGATCTGTTGAGAAAGAAGAATTTATTGTAAAAAAAGAGGTCAAATCTGAACAAACGGATAAGGATTCCAGCAAGGTAAAAGAGATCGACAGATATACTGTCGAGGCTGAGGGTGTTAAGGTAGATGTTAATATTATTGGCAAAAAAGGGATGACCAAGACATATAAAGTAATTGTCCCGGAATTGAGCAAACCTACATTAGCCCTGGTAGATGAGATAAAACATCAACTGATAGCAGAGGTCAAGGTCAGTGCTGCTGAGATATTGGATCCTAAGATCATGAACAAACTGAAACAAAAATTCAGAGATAAATCAGGAGAGTTACTACAAGAGAAGCTGCCCACTATAACCGAGGAAACAAAAGACTTTCTGACCGGGATTCTGCTGCATGATATGCTTGGATTTGGGGATATTGAGTTTCTTTTGAATGATGGAGAACTTGAGGAAATCGTGGTGAATTCTGCAAGCGAGCCTGTCAGAGTCTACCATAAGAGGTTCGGATGGCTTATCACTGATATTACCATTGAAACTGAAGACCAGATACAGAATTTTTGCAACATGATCGCTAGAAGGGTTGGAAGACAGATAACTGTTCTAAATCCATTACTAGATGCACACCTTGTTACAGGAGACAGAGCGAATGCTGTATTCTATCCAATCTCAAACAAAGGGAATACAATAACAATAAGGAAGTTTGCTAGGGACCCCTGGACAGTCACTGATTTTATCTCAAACAAAACTTCGGACTCAAACATATTCTCATTGATATGGCTTGCCATACAATTTGAGATGAATGTTTTGATAAGTGGAGGTACGGGTTCTGGAAAGACCTCCTTTTTGAATGTATGCACCCCCTTCATCCCCCCGAACCACAGACTCATCAGCCTGGAGGATACCAGGGAACTTCAGCTCCCAAAATTCCTCTATTGGTGCCCCCTTACAACCAGGCAGCCAAATCCAGAAGGCAAGGGGGAAGTAAATATGCTTGATCTTCTTGTAAATTCTCTGAGGATGAGGCCTGATCGAATAATCCTTGGTGAAATGAGGAGAAAGAAGGAAGCAGAGGTATTGTTTGAGGCTATGCATACCGGACACAGCGTCTATGCCACTGTCCATGCTGATTCCATAAACGAGACTATCCAAAGGCTAGTCAACCCCCCAATAGAGGTTCCTGCAAACCTTTTGGGAGCGGTAAACCTAAATGTTGTGATGTTCAGGGACAGGAGAAGGGGGCTAAGAAGGACTTATCAGCTGGGGGAGTTTGTCACCTCTGAGGAATCTGGTAAGATAACAGTCAAGCCAAATATACTATACAGATGGAAGCCATCTACTGATACAATGGTCCAACATTCTCCTTCAATGAGGCTATTTGAAGACCTGAGCAGACATACAGGCTTAAGCCATAACGAGATATTAAAAGAGCTTAAGATAAAAAAGAGCATACTTGATTATCTTGTAAAGAATAAAATGAGAACCCTGAATGAGGTTGGAGCAGTTATGAATAAATATTACCTGGATCCTGACTTTGTAGTAGAAAGGATTAATAAGAACTCAAAGCCTGAACAGTTATTGGAAGGCTCAAGATTGTGATTTTTATGTTTAAAATACCCTATTCCTTGTTGCCCATGAATGTTTTGAGAGATGCATCATCAGCTTTTATGGGTACAGGGGAAGTGCTTCAGGATTTGTTCCCTTTCTTAAGATTGTACCTGAAGCAGGCAGAATCTGACCTCTCGGTTAAGGAATACCTAAGTATGTGCTTTTTGTCCTGCTTATTGTTCTTTGGTTTTTTCAGTATCTTCTTTATTTTGATCTTGAGTTCTGTAGGTATCGACAATCCTTTTTTGTTTGGCCTGGTAATATCGTTAGTCGTTGTTTTTTTTGTTTTTTTTCAACAGCTATTCTATCCAAAGGTATATGCGCATAGAAGGATACGTAGCATAGAGAAAAACCTGCTGTCTGTCCTACAGAATGTATTAATTGAGCTTAATTCAGGGGTTCCTCTATTTGACATCCTAGTTAACATATCTCAAGGAGAGTATGGAGAGGTATCCAAGGAGTTTACTAAAGTTGTTAGAGAGATAAATGCCGGAAGACCTCAGATAGATGCACTAGAGGATATGGCTGCTGTGAACCCTTCCCTGTTCTTCAGAAGGGCTGTTTGGCAGCTTGTGAATGGTATGAAATCAGGCGCTAATATGTCCAATGTCGTTAATGAGATAATCAACTCCCTATCTGAGGAGCAGGTCCTGCAGATACAGAAGTATGGGGGACAGCTTAATCCATTGGCGATGTTCTATATGCTTGTAGTGGTCATAGCTCCATCCCTGGGTATGACCTTTCTTATAATACTATCTTCATTTATCTCATTGTCTAACTTCGCAACAAAAATGATATTCTGGAGCCTTTATGGAATTGTGATTTTTTTCCAGATGATGTTTATGGGTATAATAAAAAGCAGAAGACCGAATCTGCTGAGAGACTAAAATGTATAGATTTTTAGCAAGGGCTTATCCAAAAAAGATAAGAAAGGATTATGTGGAGCTATTGAAATACTCAGGAGTTAGGATAGAAGCTGAGAAATTCGTCGGATTTATGCTTGTTTTTGACTTTCTCCTTTCTGTGGCATTGTCTTTTTATCTTGGTGCATTCTTTGACTTATCTGTCTTACTGTCCTTCATCGGGATATTCTTCATTATCCAGATCCTGATCTATTTTATCCTTGTGTTGAGAGCTGATGCAAAAGCAAGATTTGTAGAGGACATACTTCCGGATGTATTGCAGTTGATGTCTTCCAACCTTAGGGCAGGATTGACCACAGACAAGGCATTATTGCTCTCTGCAAGGCCTGAGTTCGGGCCATTTCAGGACGAGATAAATAATGTTGGTAAGGAGATTACAATGGGCAAGAATATCAGCGAGGCATTAGTGGATATGACCAAACAGATAAAAAGTGAGCGTTTGAGCAAAACCATGACCCTCATAGTATCGGGATTGAGGTCAGGAGGAGAACTTGCTTCGTTACTTGACCAGACAGCAAGGAACCTAAGACAGGAAAAATTAGTTGACAGCAGGATAAGGGCCAATGTCATGATGTATGTTATATTTATCTTCGTAGCTGTGTGTTTTGGTGCCCCGCTATTATTTGGATTGAGCTCTTTTTTGGTAGAGGTTCTTACGGAGAACCTAGCCTCTATAGAAATGCCTGAAACGCAGATGGGTGATATGCCCATAAACTTTTCAGAGGTCAGTATCACTGTCAATTTTGTGATAATGTTCTCTATAGTTTTCTTGGTAACCTCCTCTATTTTGGGATCTTTGATCCTGGGTTTGATATCCAAAGGAAGAGAAAGAGAAGGAATAAAGTTCATGCCTGCACTGATAGGTCTGAGCCTTGGTATGTTCTTCCTGGTAAGATTTACAATAAAGACTTTATTGGGCGGACTTTTTGGGTTTTAACGGTTCTTCTTTGATTTTCTCTTCATAACCCTTGCAATCTCTTTTGCCTGTTTTTCAAAACCAAACTCTTTTCCCATGGTAAATATCTGATAGGCTGTTACCACAAATATGAGGAAAGCCAGTGTTATGAACAGATAGCTTGGATAAAGCATAAACTCGTTAAGGGTTTCTCTCCAACCCAACAGTTTCGAAAGGGTGTGCCATACTGCAAACAATAATATAAAGATGAGGCAAAACAAGAAGTGGGTGGTATGTTTTTTAAGGGCAGAACCTCCTGATAGAGAAGTTATAGCCATGGAGGTCCATAATATGGCCAGCAGCCCAAAAGATATTGTGATAAATCCTATCGCTATCTCTGTATCATCAACTATCCTAAATATGGCCAGCAGGCCTCCAACAATCGCCAGAAGACCAATTATTGTGCCTAAACCTCTTTTCATTTTACACCTCTTTTTTTAAAAATTTAATGTCCCATCACAGATCTGCATGAGTTCATTTATCAATTCTTCATCCTTGTCCTTCCTTAGTGAAACGATTATTCCTTTGACTTTCCATACCCTCATCTTTCCGGTCAAGAAATGGATAAACCTGGCAACTGTAGATATATCATTATAAACCAATAGGGTTGAAAGTGAATCGAAAAAAACAAACCTGCTTTTTGAAGGCAGTGCTTTTACAGCCTGATCCATTGCAATCGAGATATCGCTTAGGTTATCCGGTGCTCCTATGAACAGACACTTATCGGTTTTTTCAGCATTTCCCCCTGCTGTCTTGGTAACTGCATCAATGAATATAATCATCCTTGAATCTATCTTCTCTCTCTTAAAGGTGGCAGAAAGCGTTTCGAATGGTTTATTCAGGGTTACATAGACTCCAGGAATATTTTCATCCACAGTCAGATGCTTCAAAATCTTCAGATTTATCCTGTTATAATTCTTAGCTTCAACACTAGCTATAGCTACGTATTGTTTTAGGTTTTTGAGCTTTGCTTTGAATTCCTTTTTTATCTCGGCCATTCTACCCGAAGATTATTGTCTGGTATTTTTTCGCCTTTGACAATAGCTGCTTCACGTTTTTTGCCAGATGAAGTATCTTCCTTTCCTCATTCAACATAGATTCGGACAATTTTTCTACTTCTACTATATTATTGACCAGTTTCGACCCCAGGGCTTTTACACTAGGATTTATCCTTAGCATAGACTGTCCTTCCTCTATCTGTTTTATATAGCCATCCAAGTACACAATGTTCTCCAGTAGTTCCTGCAATTTATGTTCAAAGTGCCTTATTGCCATCAGTTCTGCTTCTTCCTCTTTCTCAACCTTCTTGATCCTCTTAAAATCCTCTACCAAAAGCTTTCTTTCTTGTTCTGACAATTCGTGTAGCTTCTTAATCTCTGCTCCCAAGTCAAGATGTTCGTGGTGTTGTCCAAGATCTATCACATGTCCTTTTCCTTTCTTAGATTTATTCTTAGATTTGATTGGTTTTTTTGCTTTAGCCATACTCTAGTACTTGATTCAACTCCTATATAAATTTTTTGCATTAGTCTCAATCGGCTCCGTTCAAAATCTAGCTACGCTAGGGTTAGCAGATTCAAAGTTCTCGATGTTAGTATTTATAGCTGACATTCCCCGTAAGGGACCTCCCCCTTGTCAGCTACATCTAAATTATTTATAGAACTTTGACCTTGGGCTGCTAACCTACATTTTGAACGGAACCGTTTCAATCATAAAGTTTATATACCAATTAGTAGGAGTAGGGTAATAGAAAGGGTGATTGGAATGACTAAAAAAATGAAAACATACATTGCTGGTCTAGATGAAATATTGAAGGGAGGATTTCGAGAAGGAACCTCTGCGCTGCTTACGGGCCCTCCGGGAACTGGAAAGACGATACTGGGTATCCAGTTCATCTATGAAGGGGCTAAGAAAGGGGAAGCAGGGATATATATAACCTCCGAGGAGACCGTAGAGGATATCAGGGAGTATGCAGAAGCCCTGGGCATGGACCTCAGGGAGTATGAGAAAAAAGGGATTGTAACCTTGATCAAACAGACCATCTCTGCCAAGAAATTGATGAGTATAGCAGCCCCATTAAGCATAATACAATCTAAGAAGGTTAAGAGGGTTGTTCTTGACAGTATCACCCTATTTGAATATGTGCATGTTTCTGGGGAGATGGATTACAGGAAAGAGGTCTTGGATTTTGTCCTTAAGATGAAGGAATCAAAGGTGAATCTGATTGCAATGTCTGAGAAATCCATATCTTCTATCGATGATATTAATTATGAACCAGAGGATTTCCTGTTTGATGGTGTGATAATTTTACTGAAAGTAAGAAAGGGTTCCTCTTTTGAGCATTGCATCATGGTCGAGAAGATGAGGGGGCAGGATCACCTAATAGACATATTCCCCTTCACCATTGGAAAAGGGGGTCTAAAGATATTTCCAAAGGAGCTTCCATTTTCACTCATAGAAAAGGATTCAAAGAAGTTTTAGAATTAAAATGGTGATAAAAAGAGTATCTACAGGAATTGCTGGACTTGATCCCCTTATATCCGGCGGCTTCAAGGCCAATAGCGTTAATCTGGTAGGGGGCGGTGCTGGTAGCGGGAAAAGCATATTTGCCACACAGTTTATAGTCGAAGGCCTAAAGAAGAATGAGCCTGGTATATACATAACCTTTGAAGAGAAAAAAGAGAAAGTATATGAGGATATGCTTCAGTTTGGGTGGGATCTTAAGAAATATGAAGATAAAGGAATATTCGTTTTTTTGGAATATAGCCCTGAACAGGTGAAGAAAATCCTGACAGAAGGTGGGGGGATAGTCGAGTCTATAATAGAGAAGATCAAGGCTAAAAGGCTGGTAATAGACTCCATAACCTCTTTCTCGCTTTTATATGAGGATGAACTAACCAAGAAGGAGGCTGCCCTGGCATTATTCGAGCTGATAGACAAGTGGAACTGTACAGGGATATTAACATCCGAGGACGAATCGAGAGATTCACACACCATAACCGCTGCAATGGAATTTGAGGTTGATGGTATAGTACTAATATATCATGTCAAGAAGAAGGGAGTGAGGCATAGGGCAATGGAGATCCTGAAGATGAGAGGTACCAAGATACCTGAGAAGACAATCTCAATGGAGATAACATCCAAAGGGATTAAGATAAATCCTAAGAAGATAATTGAGTTTTAGATCTAGTAAAAACCGATAAGAATATAAATAAGTTCTTTTAGAATCTTTAGATAGATATAGGGTGGTGGAATTATCCATTAACTCAATAATATAGAGGTGAAAACGATGGGATCAGTGGTATGTAAATGCGGAATAAAGAGAGAGACAGGTTATCTCTACTTTGTTGACAAGAAAGGCAATGCCGCAAGAGTCAACATGAAAAGACCTGGAAAGAAATATAAGAAAAAGGTAGAGACTATGCACAAGTGCGGCATTAAGAGAGAAGCAGGATACTTATATTATATTGACAAGAAAGGTAATGTAAGTTCTGCAAAGATGAAGAGAGGAAGAAAGAAAAAGAAGTGATTCTTTTTTCTTATTTTTTTCTTGAATTTTTATCATGTCAAGAACCCCTGGTCAGAGATCAGTGGAATGAAGCGAAGGATTCATCTCGAAGTTGAAGGACCAGTAGTTCTTGAGCATGCTCAGGAATTTTCTAAAATCCAAATAAGGTTGACTTTCAGTCACCAGTTTTAAACTGGTGGAAAATTCCTGACATTTTATGGAAAGATTTATATAATTATTTTTGAAGTACCACCATATGTTAAATAAAGGGATAACATGGTACAAGGTGGTTCAGTTAGTAATCCTTTTATTTGCTATGTCTCTGATGCTTTCGAAGTATTATACATTCTTTAACAGAATTTTTTCAGTCTTTTATGAGACACATTTTTCGGTAATATCCGTGATTGTGGGATTATTTTCCATCTTTCATGGGTTATATATGTTTATGAAATCTTTTGGTAAGCAATATGAAAACACATGAACTAGTAGAGGCGGTGATAATAATCGCATGCGGGCTTATTCTGCTGAGCCCTGAGTTTAATACAATATTCCATGTCCCATTCTTATCATTCATGGAGGCTCTTCCTGAATGGTTGGTAAGCCATCTGGCTGTTGGTTTGCTTCCTATAATTGTTGTTTATTCTATCGATATAGTCCATAAGGGCAGGACAGATTGAATAAATTTAAATATTAGTATGCCTTATCTGAGATATTGGGGTGAGATTCAATGGCTGAAGAATCTGAGAATCCAGGTGAAGAGATAGGTAAGGTTACGCACTATTTTACCAACATAGGCGTAGCTGTGATCAAGTTGAGTGGAGATTTGAAGGTTGGTGATAAGATAAAGGTGAAAGGAGCTACGAGTGATTTTACGCAGGATGTTGACTCCATGCAGATAGAGCATGACAAGATCGAAGAGGCAAAGGCAGGGCAGGATATCGGTATGAAGGTCAAGGATCATGCTCGAGAAGGAGATATAGTGTATAAGATATAGATCATTTACTTAGGATAATTGTTATTTCACCTTTGATGTTCTTGTTTTGTAGTTCTTGGTATAACTGTAAGGGAGTTCCCCTAATAAATTCTTCAAACTTCTTTGTTAGTTCTCTTGCGATGCAGACCTGTTTGTTTGGGAATATGTCTTGCATTGCTTTTATGGTTTTTAGTAACCTATAAGGGCTTTCATAAAGGATTGTTGTTTTTTGTTCTTGTTTTATCTTTTTGAATAGGTCCTTTTTTGCCTTTTCCTTTTTTGGTAGGAAGCCATAGAATTGGAACTCGTCTGTTGGGAAGCCTGATGCTATTAGGGCTGTAATGGATGCTGTAGGACCTGGAATAGGTATGATTTTTATGTTATCTTTTATTGCTTCTCTTATCAGATAGAATCCTGGATCAGATACCCCTGGAGTTCCAGAGTCTGAGACTAAAGAAATTTGTTTATCCTGTTTTAATTCCTGGATTATTGTAGGTGTCTTCTTTTCCTTGTTGTTGTCGTTGAATGATGTTAATTGCTTATTGGTTATTTTGTAGCGGTTTAGTAAGATAGAAGTTCTCCTTGTGTCTTCTGCCAGAATAAGATCTGAACGCTGTAGGGTTTCTATTGCCCTTAAGGTTATATCTTTGAGATTTCCTATTGGGGTTGAGATTATGTAGAGAGGCATTTTATTCTAGAACAGCTTTTATCCTTCTTACACCAGCTGCAGAGCTTTGCTCTTTCTTTATCCTGAAATGACCAAGCTCTTTTGTGTTCTTTATGTGGGGACCTCCACAGATCTCTATGCTTTTGCCCCCTATTGTATAAACAAAGACCTTATCTCCATATTTATGTTCAAAGACTCCCTGGGCTCCTCTCTTTTTTGCCTCTTCCACTGTGAGTTCTTCCCTCTTTACTTCCAGTTCTTCCTTGATTATCCCGTTGACCCAGTCCTCTACCTTTTTAAGCTCATCTTTTTCCAACTTTCTGTCGAAGTTGAAGTCAAACCTCAGACGCTCCGGGGTTATGTTAGACCCCCTTTGGAATATATCTGGTTTCTTTAGAACTACCCTTAGGGCCTGATTTAGCAGATGGGTTGCTGTGTGAAGCTTGGTGGTTTCTTCGGAATGATCTCCAAGTCCTCCTTTGAATCGTTTTTCTGCTCCTACCCTTGACAGCTCCTGGTGTTTCTTGAATTCTTTTTCAAATCCTTCTTTGTCTACCTTTATGTTCGTTTCTTTTGCCAGCTCTTCTGTCATCTCTAGAGGAAAGCCGTAGGACTGAAATAAGAGGAATGCTTCAGTCCCTGATATTTTCTTGTTTTGAGACATCCTTTCAAACTTATGGAGGCCTTTTTCTAATGTTTTTCTGAACTTTTCGTCTTCTTTCTTCAGCTCTGTGATTATGAAGTCCTTGTTTCTATCCAATTCTTTGTAGTCTTCTTTGTGGAGCTTTATTACTATCTTTGCCAGCTCTGAAAGGAATTCCTTTTCTATGCCTAATGATTTTCCATGCCTTATGGAGCGCCTGATGAATCTTCTGAGGATATATCCCTGATCCAGGTTTGATGGGGTAATTCCAAGATTATCTCCCAGGATGAATGTTGATGCTCTTACGTGGTCTGTTATTATGCGTATTGATAGTTCCTGTTCTTGGTTAGGGTTTTGTATTTGTGATAATTCTTTGATCTTTTCAATTATTGGTGTGAATATCTCTATATCATATACTGTTTTTTTACCCTGAAGCATGGCTGCTGTCCTCTCTAACCCCATCCCTGTATCTACGTTCTTCTGCTTTAGTTTTTCAAACTGTCCTTCTGCCACCTTGTTGTATTCCATAAATACGTCATTCCATACCTCAAAGTATTTTCCACAACCGCATCCTGGCCTGCAATCTTTGCTGCAAGGTTTGATCTTTGTATCAATGAACATCTCAGTGCATGGACCGCAAGGGCCTGTCTTTCCAGCTGGACCCCACCAATTGTCCTCTTTTGGAAGATAGTATATCCTTTCTTCTGGAATACCTAAGGATTTCCATTTTTCTGCTGATTCGGTGTCTTTTGGTGCATCCTTATCTCCCTTAAAAACAGTAACTGAAAGATCGTCTGGATTGAATTTTAGTATCTTTGTAAGGAATTCATAGCTCCAGTCTATGGCCTCTTTCTTGAAATAATCTCCAAGAGACCAGTTACCAAGCATCTCAAAGAAGGTCAGATGGGACGGGTCTCCTACAGCATCTATGTCCCCTGTTCTTATGCATTTTTGGACATCTACCAACCTATTTCCCTGAGGATGAGGCTGGCCCATCAGGAAAGGGACTAAGGGGTGCATACCTGCTGTAGTGAATAGAACTGTTGGATCGTGCTCTGGAATAAGAGAAGAGGAGTTGATTATCTTGTGCTGCTTTTCTTTGAAAAATTCCAAATACAGTTTTTTTAGTTGTTTTGTTTGCATAGGGATTGTTGGTTTATGGTTATTTAAATAGTTTTTCTTTGGATTTTGTTATTTGTTATATTAAAAACCAACAACAACATAGGCACCTACGGACAAAGCTTCGCTTTGTCCTACTCGGCACCCCGTAGGGGGCAACCCCCTCCTCGTCAGTGCCAATGTTGGTGGTTTTTTTACTGTATAATTTAAAAACAGGAGATGATTATTTGGAGATATGAACTTCAAAAACAAGATAATATTGGCTCCAATGGTTAGTGTCAACAATATTGCCTTTAGAAAACTATGTAGTGATTATGGGGCAGATATTGTCTATTCCCAGATGATCGATAGTGTAGGTTTTGTCAGAGGGAGCAGAAGATTGGTAGATTTCTATGATGAGAAGAATCTTATCTCGCAGTTTCTTGGTAATGATCCTAAATCTATTGTTGAGAGCGCTTTGGGCGTCGCTGATAAGGTTATCGGGATAGATTTGAATCTTGGATGCCCCCACAGCAACGTTGTCGGAAGGAAATGTGGATCCTATCTTATGAAGTTTCCTAAGAGGATAGGTGATGTAGTGAAGGGGCTTGTCAAGAATGTTGATCTTCCGATCACTGTGAAGATAAGGGCTGGTTATGATAAGGGGCATATCAATGCAGTGTCTATAGCTAAGTTATGTGATGGGGAAGGTGTTAGTGCTATTGGTGTGCATGGTAGGGCACGTACTGTAAATTATATGACCCCTGTAGATTATTCGATTATTAAGAAAGTAAAGGAGAGTGTTGGGGTTCCTGTTATTGGAAATGGAGATATTTTTGATGGTGAGAGTGCCAAGAAGATGTTTGACAGTACTGGTTGTGATTCTGTTATGATAGGCAGAGGTGCAATGGGTAATCCATGCATATTTGATGAGATTAAGATTTATCTAAAGGGGAAAAATTCCAAGAAGGTTGATAAGAAGAGGATGTTTCTTAGATATCTTAGGTACTGTAAAAGATATGAGGTAGCTTTTGTTGAGATAAAGAAACAAGCACAGTGGTTTACCAAAGGCATGGTTGGAGGGGGGGAGTTTAGATTAAGGATGAATGATGCTAAGAGTGTTGATGAGTTGAAGGAGATCTATTCTGAGATTTGAAACAAAAGTTTTGAGGAATAAGGGATTTCTAAAGCGTGTGAAATCACAAAGTTTTTATAGTAATAATTTAAAAAAAATAGGCATGGACCTGGTTTATGAGCAAGTGTTGAAATTATTATTGGCTGTGGTTTTAGGCGGCCTTATTGGTTTTGAAAGAGAGAGGAGCCATAAGCCAGCCGGATTGAGAACACATATGCTTGTATGTCTTGGGGCTTCTTTGATTACTATCGTCTCAATTAATTATTTTGTGAATGATTATGCAAGGATAATATCCGGGATAGTAAGCGGGATAGGTTTTATTGGGGCAGGAACGATAATTGCACAAGGTAACAAAGGCATACATGGATTGACTACTGCAGCAAGTTTATGGGCTGTTGCTACAATAGGGATAACTGTCGGAATAGGGTGGTATGCCCTGGCTTCAATGGCCACTGCCTTGATAATGTTGGTCCTATTTATGGCTAAATTGGAACATATGTCATTGAAATAAAAAATCCATGCAGGATTTTATTTTTCCTGCTAGGAGAACAATCTTTCCAGGATATCCAGCGTATATAGGATGGTGGCTTGTGTCTGTTGTTTTGTTGGATAAAAGGCTTGTTTCTTCTTATGGACTGAAAAGATCCTTACCTGATTTATAAGATGGATCTGGTTTGTAATTGCCGGGTCTAACTGAGTGTTCTTGTCCTTTAGCTTTGCAATTACGTTTCCTAATCCTATCCCAGGGGATTTTTCCAAAAGGTCATTGTTTGTCAGCTCGTAGTATTTTCTGTGTAAGGCGGTTTCAAGGATTCTTCCGCATAGTATTATGGATGACCTGTAGCACTGATTGTTAAAGCACCTGTTGAGTTCCTCTATGTCTGCCTTTATGTCTGAGCTTATCTGGTCCGGTATGTTGGTTGGTATGTCAAAGGTCTTTTCAGGCTCAATTTTTGGAAGAACCAGCTGTTTTGAGATTAGTAGCAGTTTTTTAACTGTCTTTTCGAGGTTTTGAAGGTTTTTGTTCTCCAGTTCTGGTATTATCTCCAGGATCTGATTTAGGTAAGGCTGGTTCCTTATGTCGTGTTTTGCCAGCTGCGGGAGAGAAAGGGCATCTGATTTAACAAGCTTAAGGTTTGATTTAAGGGTGTTGTAGTGATAGATCTTCTGTTTTTCTTTAAAATCGTAGAGGGCTTTTTCGTTGTCTAGGTTTTTATTAAGATCGATGTTGTTCTTTTGAGCTAGAGAGATCGCGTTTTGTAGGTTTAATAGGGATTTATTGAAGGTCATTTTATGTGTAAGCTGTCAGTTTCTTCTGGGTTCTTAATTGTCTTAGTAAGATGCTCTGATTTAATAAGGTTTCTACGTTGTAGCTGAATTTCTTTTTTACAAGGTGTTTTATATATTTTAGCATTAGTTCTTTTGATGAGAATTTAAGCGGTTTTTGATTTAAGGCGTTTCTTGCGCTTTCTCGTGTCACCCATACCCCTAAGGGTGTATTGTACTCAGGAGTTATGAAACGGAGGGCTAATGCTGAGGCTTGTCTTTTCATCTGCCTTAGCTTATCTCCTATCGCTAATCTTACGGTGTAATAGCCTCCTTCACAGGTAAATGAATAATTTTTTCTTCCTGAGTACGATTCAAAGTCTGTAGAGTAGCTATTTGTATTTTTTAATGACATTTCAAATAGTTCATAGCTCCAGATCTCTGGGAATAATAAGATTATATAGTAATTTCCAAGGTATCCTCCAAAGTATACATCGTATGTATCTATAGTGCTGTTGTCTTTTATCTCAGATATGCGCTTTTTGCCAAGCATGTCATCGGTAGCTGTAATCCCCCACCTAGTTGGAACTAGTTTTCTGTTGTATTTTATCCCAACGGCTCCAACACTTAGAATCTGAGAAAGATGATTTTCGTCTATGCCTCTGTCATAGAGGTATGTTATTGCTTGTTGCGCTTTAAGGTCTGTATCTGAGAATACTTTCTCTACCTTGGTGTTGACCTTTGGATTAGAGGTTATCTTTGCTTTTTTCAGGTCTGCATTTGGCCCTGTTGGAGTTGCATGTGAATAGGTGTTCAACCTAAAATGGGGCTTGTCCTTTAGGTTAACCTCTACCTCTACCGGTCTTGATGCTAAACCTACCTCTTGAGCTAACTGGTTTAGCTTTTCTTGTTTTGTGTAGATATTCGATCTGAACCTTGAGTTTATCAGCGTGCTTCTGATGTTCACTATTTCATTGATGTTTTTTTGTTCTTTGCTCCATAGTTTTGGATTATCCAACTCTTCTTTGTTACTGTAGTCTATGGCTGAGAGTATACCCACGTTGACATTAGGGTAGCCGTATCTTCCTATGAATGGCATTGGAGAGTCTCCGAAGAAATCATTCTTAAAATCCAGTTTCCGGGATATTATTCTTATGTTATTGTCAATTATCTCTGATATTTTCTTAGGAAGCATGTAGTGGGGGTGTTCTGGGTAGTTAAATAGTTTTCTAGTTTTTTCTTAATACCAAAAACTTATATACTAGTGGGTAAGTTTTATAATTGATATATGTTTTTTTATGTGGAAAGATGTTAAGCGACAAAGATGTTAAAAAAATAAGGGAGGAGCTGGATAATTGCCAGAATCCTTTGTTCTTTTTCCATGATGATCCTGATGGCCTGTGCAGTTTCTTGTTGTTGTACAGGTATATAAGGGAAGGCCATGGGATTGTTTTCAAGTCAAAACCTGGGTTAGGGGTAAGGTTTTTACGGAAGGTTGAGGAGTATACCCCTGATAAGGTGTTTATACTTGATATACCGATTGTTGACCAGGAGTTTATCGATAATGTAAAGGTGCCGGTGATATGGATTGATCATCATACACCTTTGGAGAGGAACAAGGTAAAGTATTTCAATCCTCGTCTTAATGATAGATCGGATGGTACTCCTGTTACCAGGATATGCTATGAAGTAGCCAAACAGGATATGTGGATAGCTGCTGTGGGGTGTGTCGGTGATTGGGTGGTGCCGGATTTTTTTGATGAGTTTAAGGGAAGGTATAAGGGATTTGTTGATGGTAAGGTAAAAGATCCAGGGAAGATATATTTTGAGAGTAAATTAGGGGAACTAATCAGGATATTCTCATATATATTGAAGGGAAAGACAAGCGACGCAATAAAATGTTTCAAGATACTTACAAGGATAGATGATCCAAGAGAGATACTTGATGGGAGTTCGGCAAGAGGCAAGTTTATCTATTCTAGATTTGAGAAGATAAATAACGAGTATGTTAAACTGCTGGAGGAGGCTGTGAAGCATGCCAGCAAGGATGGGCTGCTTATCTTTATCTATGATGAAAAGAAGATGAGCTTTACAGGAGATCTTTCTAATGAGCTGATCCATAGATACCCAGACAAGATTGTTGTTGTTGGGAGGGAGAAGAACGGAGAGATTCGAATGAGTCTTCGTAGTACTAAGGTTAAGTTGCCTGCTGTTATCGAGAAGGCCTTGATTGGTGTTGAAGGCTATGGTGGCGGGCATGAGTATGCATGCGGAGCTAATGTAAAAAAGGAAGATTTTGATAGGTTTATTTACAGTATTAGGGAAGAGATTATCCAATAATCTTAAATAATCTATTATTCTAGGTATGTATATGGTTGGAAGATTTATCAAAAGCTTTGATGGGAACAGGATATATTATGATATCTGCCGTAAGAGGGGAAGTTTTTTGGTTTTCTTGCATGGGTGGCCGCACAACCATACTGTTTGGAAGAAGGAGTTGAGGTATTTCCAGAAAAAAGGCTATTCGACTGTTGCTGTTGATCTTAGAGGGCATGGCAAGTCAGATAAGCCTTCTAGGTTGAAGGATTATACGTTTGACAGATTTGCAAAGGATATCAATCTTATTATCAATAGGGAGAAGATCCAGGACTTTATTTTGATTGGACATTCCTTAGGTGGGATGATAGGGCTAGAGATGTACTCTTTGTTTCCTAAGGGGATTAAGGCTTTGGTATTAGTCGATACTATCTATGAGAATCCACTTAAGCATTTTTCGTTCATCAGACATTTACATCTGACTCCACTTACTGAGCATGTGCTGAAGTTTATATTAGAAAGCGATAAGATCAGGAAGAAGCATTTTCCCTATGTGGATTTCAGCAAATTCAAGGATCACTCTGATTTTTTCTATTGGATGAAGGGAGCTAAGGAAACTCCTATGAAGAGTGTCTTATCGTGTCTTGAGGAGATGGTAGAGTTTAACAGAAAAGATGTTTTAAAGAAGATAGAGGTGCCTACTTTGATAATCGAGGGGGAAAAGGACAGGAGGATTCCCCTGGATTCTGCAAAGGTTATGGCTAAGAAGATAAAGGGTGCTGAGTTGAAGATTATTAAAGGAGCAAGCCATGATGTGGATATTAGA
This sequence comes from Candidatus Nanoarchaeia archaeon, assembly GCA_028279655.1. GTDB lineage: Archaea > Nanobdellota > Nanobdellia > Woesearchaeales > JACPBV01 > JAHWHQ01. Next base: position 21,048 of record JANQNH010000008.1, read on the forward strand.
AGGCCTAATGAAGTGGAGCACACAATACTGGATTTTCTTGATCAGATAGATTCAAGGAAAGGTTTTTAAAAGGCTTTCTGTTACCCAAATCTATGAAGAAGATTGGGATACCCAAGACACTATTCTATTACAAACATCCTGTTTTGTGGGAGAGCTTTTTTAGGGAATTGGGTTATGAGGTTGTGCTCTCTGATGATACAAACAGAAAGATACTGGATGAATCCCTTAGATTGAGCGATAGTGAGTCTTGTTTGGCTGTAAAGCTTCTTGCAGGACATATCAAGGACCTAAGTGATAAGTGTGATTTAATTTTTGTGCCAAAACTAGCATCTAACAAAAGAAAATATTTTTCCTGTCCAAAATTCCTTGTTCTTCCTTATCTGGCTAGATTGTTCAGCGATTATAAAAAAAAGGTCATTATCTCAAACTTTAATGTGAATTATTCACCTAAGATAGTATCTTTATTCCTACTTGGTTTTAAACTAAGCAAGAATCCTTTTAAGGTATTGGGGGCTGCCTTTATGGCTCTGAAGGAAGATGAAAAGGAGAAGGAGGGAAAATTAGCGTCCTTTTCTGAAAAGATCAAAAAGCCAGGGATAAAACTTCTAATAATATCTCACCCTTATATCATAAATGATAGGTTTATGAGCTTTAATATATTCAAAAGATTAGAGGAATTAGGTGCGGTTTCGTTGATAATTGATGAGGTCCCTTATGAAGATAAGGATACGGAGGTTAAGTGGGATTTTGCAAATGAATTCCTTAATTCGCTGGACTATATACTTGAGAAAAATATTAAGATAGACGGAGTAATACAGATCTCTAATTTTAGCTGTGGTATTGACTCTATCATGGTAGACTTGGTAAAGGAAAAGATAAGGGAAAGCGATATGAATTATCTGAACCTTATAGTAGATGAGCATACAGGCGAGGCAGGAATTGTCACAAGACTAGAGGCTTTTGTCGATTCTATCAAAGGTGCAAAATGAATAAAAGATATACTTTTCCTTATATGGGGGATTATACCTCTGTATTCAAGGATGTTTTTGGGAAGGAACTAGACTATGTATTGACAAAACCAAACAAGGAAACCATTGAGCTTGGCGGAAAATATTCTCCAGAATGCATGTGTTTCCCCTTTAAGGTCACTCTTGGGAATATAATGGAAAACATCAATAAAGGAGCTACGGATGCATTTATGGTTGAGATGCATGTAAGAAGTGATGAAGGGGAGTGCAGGTTAGGATACTACCCTATGCTTCAAGAGATTATCCTGAAAAATGCAGGGCATGAGGTTAACCTGAATAGTGTGCTGATAGAAAAACCTATAAGTTCTATTAGGAGGGCAATGCCCGGGATTAGCACATGGAGTATACTCAAGGGGCTTTCTTTGTTCTTTATGAAAACATATCTAGTTGATTATCTTAATGACATCTTTTATAAGATTAAGGCAAGGGCAGATAAAAAAGAGGTCGATGATCTAAAGAAAAAGCTGCTATTGGAGATTGAAAAGACGGATAATGTTTTTGGATTAGTTAAGTTGAAAGGAAGGATAAAGAGGTCCTTTAGTGGGGTAAAGACTAGCAATAGGGATGTACTTAGGGTAGGCATATTTGGAGAGATATACATTGTTAATGAGCTATCAATAAACAATGATGTTGCTGATTTCCTGAATAAAAGAGGTATTGAGGTAACTATATTTACTACGCTATCTGATGTCCTTAAGTATAGGTATATCACAAAGAGATTAAAGATCAGAAAATACAATAAGATTGCAGGCAGATATGTCAAAGGACATCTAGGAGGGCATGGGCTGGAGTCTGCAGTCCATCTAATCGAGGCAAGTGATTATGATGGAGTAATCCACCTTTCTCCATTTGGATGCATGCCTGAGGTTAGTGTAAGGCCTATCCTTAACAGAATAGCAAAAGATAAAAAGATCAATTTTTTAAGTCTTTCATTGGATGAACAGACAGGAAAAGCAGGACTTGAAACAAGGCTGGAGGCATTTGTAGATATGATCAGACAGCAAAAGAAAGGTGAGGTACATGGATGAATTTTTCCTTGGGATTGACGTTGGGAGCATTTCAACTAATCTTGTGCTTTTGGATAAGGAGAAGAAGGTTAGATATAGTTCCTATATAAGGACTGATGGAAATCCCATTAAGGCTGTCAAGTGTGGACTTAGGCAGATAAAAGAGAAATTTCCCTCCCTATTGATTAAAGGTGTTGGGACAACTGGAAGTGCAAGAAATCTTATTGGAACGATTGTTGGCGCTGATCTGGTGAAGAATGAGATCACTGCGCATGCAACTGCATCATCCTTTTTTTCTCCTGAGGTTCAGACAATATTGGAGATTGGAGGGCAGGACAGTAAGCTGATCATATTAAGGAACGTTGTTGTTGTTGATTTTGCGATGAATTCTGTATGTGCTGCAGGGACAGGAAGTTTTTTGGATAGCCAGTCAAGCAGGCTTAAGATACCTGTTGAAGAGTTTGGAGACCTTGCACTAAAGTCAAAAGAGGATGTTAATATTGCTGGCAGGTGTACTGTGTTTGCAGAGAGTGATATGATCCATAAGCAGCAGGTAGGGCACAGCAATGAGGATATCATATATGGTCTTTGCAATTCCCTTGTTAGGAATTACCTCAATAATCTAGGCAGGGGAAAGGAGCTTCTTGGGCCAATCATGTTTCAAGGTGGAGTAAGTGAGAACAAAGGAATGATAAAGGCATTTGAAGAAGCGCTGGGTGAGAAATTGATAGTACCTGAGCATAACAAGGTGATGGGTGCAATAGGCATAGCATTGTTGGTTTCCAGGAATGTTCCTGAGAAGACTAAGTTTAGGGGATTTGAGCTGTCGGATAAAGAGATTTTTACTAAGAGCTTCAATTGTGAGGGTTGTCCGAACAGGTGTGAGGTTATTGAAGCGTATATTGAAGAAGAGCTACTTTCTAGATGGAATGATAGGTGCGGTAAGTGGCAAGTTTAGTTCTTATTTGTTTATTATTAAATTTTTAACAACAATAATGACGGGAGACGGCCATTTTGCATAGCAAAATTTCCTACGGGGGGTTTCCTACGGAACAACCCTCCCCCCGTCTCCGCCATTGTTGTTAAAATTTTTCAGTTAATTTTATAAAGGTTTGATTGATTCTAAAGAGGTATTGCGCTGTGCTGGTGGTCTTAACAGCACTAGGGGTTTCACCCGATAGACCCCCATGGACGATTAGTCCTATTTCGCTGCGCTCAATAGGACGAATGGGCCGTCTTTAGAATAAGCCTATGCGCTGGTGGTCTAATGGCTACAACCTTCATAGGGTTGCCATAAATGACTCGAGCCTTCCAAGCTCGGTATCCGGGTTCGAATCCCGGCCGGCGCATTTTTTCTTTTAAACCTTCAGACTAACAACCTTAGAAATACCATCTTCATTCATAGAAACCCCGTATAAGGTTGAGGCTGTCGATATAACCCCGTCGTTATGGGAGATTATTATGTACTGGGCTTTTTCTGAGTATTTTGCCACCAGCTTGGCAAGTTTTTCTGAGTTTCTCTTGTCTAAGGCTGCATCTACCTCATCAAGGACGTAGAAGGAAGCAGGTTCATGCTCCTGAATCGAAAATATGAATGCTAGGGCTGTCAAGGTCTTTTCTCCTCCTGATAATGAGCGTATGTCCAGGAATTTCTGTCCTGTTATACGTACTTTAACACCAAGGCCGCCTTCAAAGGGATTTTGTTTGTTTTCTAATTCTAAGGTGGCTTCTCCTTTAGTGGTTAATTGTGAGAAGATGCTCTTGAATCCGTTGTTGACTACCTCAAAGTTCTTCATGAAAAGGTCTTTTTTCTTTTCCTCTATCTCTTCCATCATCTTCACTACATCGTCTTTTTCTCCCACCAATGTTTCTTTCTTTTCCAATAAGGTGCCATATTCTCTTTCTACATTGTCATATATTTCCAGGGCCCTCATGTTTACTGTTCCTATCTCAGACTTCATCTTTTCGAATTTGTTTATCTCGTATCTAAGCTGCTCTTCTGTCCTGTTTGCCAATAATTGGACTCCTTCGTACTGCTGGAATTCCTGCTGGAGGCCAGCTAGCTCTGATGCGCTCTCTGCATGTTTTAGAGTTAAGGTGTTCTGTCTAATCTCTATCTTTCTGCTGTCATCTATCCTATTTGAGATTGTGTTTTCGTTCTTTGATATCTCTTCACTAATATTAGATCTCTTTTCAAATAAGGCCTTGAATTTGGAATGAAAATCTTTTGCTATTTCTTCCTTCTTCTTCAGCTGTTGCTTCTTTTCCTCTGTCTCTTTTTGGATGTATTCGATCTCTGTCTTGAATTCGTCTTCTTCTTTTTCTATCTGTTTCAGGATCTGATGTACCTTTTCCTGTTCTTTTAGATGGATTGTGTTTATCTGAAGATCTATGTTTTTCAACTCACCATTCATCTTTGCAAGGTCTTCATTTATCTGGTTTCTCTTTTCTTCAAAGGCTGCTAACTCTGCCAGAAGCTCTGGGTCCCTAAGTTGAGCTGTTTTGCTCTTTAGGGTTTGTTTTTCTATCCTGTTATTAGCAAGTTCCTTGTTCTTTTCTGAGATAGTAGTTATTATCTCGTCTATCTGTTTTTCCAGCTTTTTTGAGTTAGAGGCTAGTTCCTGCTTCTTTGTCTTGGACATCTCCAGGTCTGTGGGTTCAAGATGCAGGGTTTTTTCTACCTTAAGGATATCTCCTTCTAGGTTTGCTTTATCCTGCCTCAGTTTTGTAATATTTTCTTCGTTTTCCTTTCTTCTGTTTTCAAGGACCTGTACTGTGTTTTCAAGCTCTGCTATCTCTTCTTCGCATTTATCCAGGTCTGCTGTTACCTCTTTTTCTGTAAAACCTAATCCTTGTCTTTTTTTCCTGTAGCCTCCGTGCATCACTCCTGAGATCTCTGCCATATCTCCATCTAAGGTAACCATCCTTGATTTTCCAATACCTAATCTTCTTGCTACATCTATATTATCTATTATCAAGGTATTAGTGAAAACGTATTGAAATGCTTTTTTGAACTTTGGATTGAATTCGACTAAGTCTATAGCCAGGCCATGACACCCTTTTGCTTTTGAAAGCTTTTTTGCATCCTCTGATAAGGGTTTTGTGTTTATCTTGCTTAAGGGAATGAATGATGCTGTTCCCAACCTATTTTGTTTTAGGTAGTTTATCTGCTCTGCCGCTATCTTCTCATTCTCCACTACAATACTTTTTATCCTGTTCCCTGCTGCTATCTCTAATGCCAGCGAGTATTTTGAGTTTACTTCCCCTAGATCTGAGATCGTACCATATATCCCCGGACTTTTTTTGTCCAGGATCTTCTTAATGGCAGTGTCTGATTTTGTTGTTTCTCTTATTGTGGTGTGTCTTGCCTGGAGTTTTGCCAGTTCTTCTCTTGATTGTGATAATTTGGTCCTTTTTGTATCTATCTGTACTGCTAAAGAGGAATCTTCATTGAGAGATTTGTTCAGTTCCAGGGTTGTTTTCTTGAACTGGTCTCTTCTTGATTTTAACTGTTCAATCTCCTTCTTATGCTCTTTTTCTACCTCTTCTACTTTCTTTATCTGATCATCTATGGTGTTTGCCTGGTGCTCCAGGAGGTCTTTTTGTCTGATAAGGTTGTGCTGCTCTTCTCTCAGGCTGTGAATCTCTTTTTGAAGTTCTTCTGCAGTCTTGTCAATCTCTTCGATATTCTTCTCTACATCTGCAAGTTCCTGGAGCTTGTTTTTGTCTCTGAAGATTGAGATCTTTTCTGTAAGTTCTTGTTTCTGTTTTTCTGTATCCTGCTTCTTTTTTTCTGTCTCTTGTTTTTCTTCCTTCAAGGCCTGGATCTTTTGGTCTGTGTCTTTCAGTGAGGTGTTAAGGTCCTGTCTTCTTTTTTCAATCTTATTTAACTCTGAGGTTAATGTTTCTATCCTAGAATGCTTTTTTGTAAGGTCTATCTTTAGGGTCTCTATGTCTTTGTTTAACGTAACTTGCTCAACTTCTCCTTTTTCCTCAATCTCTGTTGAGATGTTTTCTATTTCCTGCTTTTTCTCTATGTTCTGCTGTTTAAGCTGATTTATCTTATCATTAATTTTTCTTAGCTCTTCTTTTGTCTTTTCTAGATTCGAGTTTAGCTCTTGTTTTTCCTTCTCTTTTTTGTCTATCTGTATCTTTAACAATGAGGCTTTGCTCTGGGATATCTTGTCTCCTGTCTCTTTGAACCTTTTGGCCTGGTCGTGATCCTTCTTTAGCTCTTTAAGGTATGTCTTTCTCTCTGCCAGCACTATTTCTGCTTCCTTTAATCTTTCTTCTACTTTTTCTAGCTGATTTATGGCTTTCTGCTTCTTTTCTTCGTATATTGAAATGCCAGATACCTCTTCTATCAGCTGTCTTCTTTCTACGGGGTGCATCTCTACGAATTTTGTAATATCTCCCTGCAGGATTATGTTATATCCGTCGGGTTCTATCTTTGCCAAGCTTAATAGATCAAGGATTTCCTGCCTTGTTCTTGTCTTATCATTGATCTTGTATATGGATTGTCCATTTTGGCGGACGATTCTTGTTATTTTTACCTCTGCATCCTCTGTAGGGAATCGTTTGCTCTGATTGTCGAAGTATATGGAGACTTCGCCTTCTTTTGCTGGTTTCTTGGCTTTTCCTCCGTTGTAGATTAGGTTGGAGGATTTCTCTGCACGCATTGATTTTGCAGATGATTTTCCAAGAACAAAGCATAAGCTGTCCAGAACATTAGATTTTCCTGAGCCATTCGGACCTAAAACACAGTTGAAGTCAGTTCCAAAGGTCAACTCTGTGTGCTTAGCGAAGCTCTTAAAGCCACGCATAACCATCTTATTTATTCTAGTAACTTAAATCACCTTTTTTCGCTTGTTTTTACATATAGTCCCGAGGTTTATTAATAAAGATTTTGTTTTGATCTGTGAGATTTTTATTACTGTATATTGACTATTTTATTCTTCTCCAAGGTACACAATATTCTTTAAAGTTTTGAAATGTGGATCTCCGCTGATTATCTTGCATTTCAATTCCTTTTGTTTTGAGACTAAGATTGCATCAATGAGACCGAAGTGGGCAATCTTTTTTCTTAGCTCAAACCTAATTTTTGCTGCTTCCATCCAATTTTTTGCCATTACTGGGAAAATGACAGAATTTCCCTTTATAAGTTCATATGCTTCCTGAAAGTTATGGTTATCTTTAAGACAAAATCCAAATAATTCAGATAAACAACATTCTAGAGTTATAAATTTATTTTTTTGGTCATCCAGTAGATTCTTGAATATTGTGGCTTTTTTGCTTCCTTTAATATATTCTATCCATGCATAGGTGTCTACTATGAATATCATTTACCAGAACTCCTCATGCCCTATCTCTTCTTCTTCGAACTTCTTAGCATGTTTCCACATTCCAAAGCCATCTATTCGCTTTGATTTAATTATATCAATCTTTATAATTTCTCCTTTATGAATATCTACGTGCTTTGCTATTTCCCTAGGTATTATTATTCCTAATGAGTTTCCCCATTCCTTAACCTTTACTTCTGCCATTGTCATAGTATCACCTATTTAGTATAACTAATTATACAGAAATGTATAACTTATATATAAGTTTTTTGTTTTATTGCTTGATTATTTTGGCTTTTTTCCAGATAGCCTCATAGTAATATTTAAGTGCATTTGTTAGCTCCTTGCTTTGAATAAAGATATTTGTCCTATCTAGCAAATCCTTTTGGCTGACAAGCATTTGTATAGATTCTTCATCATCCTTTATGAAGATCCTAATCTCCTGAACCGGATAATACCTTATGCTAAATCCCAGTTTCTTAAGGTTATTTAGTAATCCTGGGTTGTTTTTTGTTGTAATTATTATCCTAAGTTTAACATTGTTCTGCTGTGCTTTTATCAATAATCTTTGTGATACTGGTGATAGTGTTTCACATGTAAACATGATATCTAATGATCTTTTTGCTGTTCTGTATATATACTGCACGATAGATGAAGCATTTTTCTTCCCCCTGAGTACAGTTATTCTTTCGTCTGTTTCTTGGTCTTTTAATTCTAATTTTTTTAGTTCGTTTATTTGATCCGGCAGTTCTTTTTCTATCTCTTCTAGTCTCTCTTTTTCGTTTGAAATTATGTGGGGAATGCAAATGGAGGGGTTGACTGCCTTGAAAAGCTTAGGACTAGCATCAATAAGAGATACAAATCCTTTTTCATTCAATCTATTAGCAATATGATACACCTTGCCTTGAGGGATATTACTTAATCTGCTTAGTTTAAGTCCATTTAAGGACCCATATCTGATCAAAGTGAGATAACACTTAATCTCGTAGTCTGTAAGACCTAATTCTCTTAGTTTTCTCTCCATTTTAACTAAACTTAGTTTTAACAACCACTAATAGTTGTTCATCTTATTTAAAAGTTTCTATTTGACTACCATATAATGGGATGGTAATTAAGACACTAAGTAAGACATTAACAAGGGATATGTCTCTGATTGCAATGGAATGTTGGTATAGAGGCAAAACTTCTCTTTTCAAGGAGTTTTTTGATTTTCATCATCCAAAAAGCGTTCTTTTGTTTAGAGATGGTGCAGTTGAGTTCTATACTGATAAAGAGGAATACAATACATACTTACCAAGAAAGCTTGCTGATTGGCTAAATAAAAATAAAGAGGATGTAGGATTAGTGCACCAATATATGAAAGATGGCTTGAAATTATTTAGTGAGATTGGGAATTCTGAAAAAAGGGGTGTGAATGTACTTTTAGAGGATCTTCAGAGAGTTATAGGTGCTTTTACCCACGGTTATCTTGGAGTTTTTATTTCACATCATCTCCCTATTTTCAATGAAGAATTTATTCAAAAAGGGGAGAGACTATGTGGTGAAAATATGATTAACAAAATAATCAAATGGAGAGAGGCAGAAGGTAATATACTCTTTAACGAAGGAAATGATATGATTTACTCTTTGTTAAATGAAATTGCTGAGAAGATGGGATGGGAGAAAGGATTATTGAAGTTTATTACATTTGAAGAATTAAAGAGGTGTATTAAAGAAAAGAAGGAGTTTCCATTAGGTATACTTAAGAAAAGGAGGGATTCTTATTTTGCTTATTTTAACTATAAGATTTTTTATGAGTACGAGATTAATGGGGTGTTGGGGGGTGAAGGATATATGATTAAGATGGAAGAAGTATCTCAGGATATAAAGGAGATTAAAGGTAATAGTGCTAATATAGGCCATGCAGTAGGGTCTGCAAAGCTTGTGTTTAACAGAGAAGAACTGGATAAGGTTGGGTATGGTGATATACTTGTTGCACCAATGACCTCTCCTTATCATATAACTGCAATTGAGAAAGCTTCTGCAATTGTGACAGATGAAGGAGGAATTACTTGTCATGCTGCTATAATCTCAAGAGAGATGAACAAACCTTGTGTAGTTGCAACTAAAATAGCAACAAAGGTTTTTAAGGATGGTGATAGGATAGCTGTTGATGCGGATAAAGGTATTGTAAGAAAAATCACTTGATGAATTTCTCAAAACTATCCAATTTGCTCTGAAACTTAGCATCTTTATGTTTTCTGTATGATGACCAGGTGTGTCTGAAGATCTCTGGGTGTTTTTCCCAGTTTTGTTCCAGGAATTTCTGTGTGATCTCGTTTGATGGATAGCCTGGGCCTGTGTTGCCGTATTTCTTCTGTATCTTTTCCATCTCATTATCTCTGGTTACTTTTGCAAGGATTGAAGCTGCCCCTGATTCAAGGTATTTGACGTCTGCTTTGTGCTCCACTATCAATTTTGTCTTTGTTTTGATGAGATTTTCCACATAGGACTTGTATGCTTTTGTGTTGTTGCTAGGGCAGTCTAGGATTGCCTTGTCTGGCTTTAGCTTGTTTATTATCTCTGCTGATTTATGTGCTTCCAACCAGTTAAGGTTAAGATCATCTGAGGTTAGGGCATTGTCTATCTCCTTTGGGGAGATTATTATTATTTTGTGTGCTTTTACTGTCTTTTTTATCTTGTTGAACAATGCTTCTCTCTGTTGTTTTGTCAATAGTTTAGAGTCTTTTACGCCCATAGCTTTCAATTTAGGTATGTATGATTCTTCTATCAGTACTCCTGCCATTACCATTGGGCCGATTACAGGTCCGCGTCCAGCTTCATCTATTCCGCATATTAGGGTCATCTTAGCTTAACAACCTCACAGTTTACAATAAAGTTTGATACACATTTTGCATCTGGTGATATTTTTTCTTCCTTAATCCATTCTTTCAGATCTTTAACTATTTTTTGATATTTTTCATCATCCACAGTAAACATTGAAGACCAACATTTTAGTTCTACTATTTTCATAAAATCTCTGATCTTGAATGTTTTTTTCCATTTTATTGTGAAATCATTGACTGAATCAAGATTCTTTTCTTTTTTTAGATTAGCTATAAGTTCTGGATGTCCTAACCCCCATCTTATGCCTACTTGTGAATCCCTGGCGTTTTCTATGTTATGTTTGTTTCTTAATTCAATGTATTTTGTCCAGAATTTTTCCATCAGGTCTCTTTTTTTGCTTTTTTTATATCCCAGACCAATATCATACATATCTCCAGCTTCACTTATTAGGATTAAGAATCCTGCTCTTTTTGTTACTCTTATTATCTCTCCTAAGATCTCTCTCCAATTTTTCATTGAATGGAGTACAGAACTTATTAAGGAGAAATCGAAATGGTTTTCATCATAATCAATTTTTGATAGATCGCTGTTGATTGCCTTGTAATTTCCTATGTTATTGTCTTTAATTCTCTTTTTGAGTATGCTTAACATCTCTTCTGACTTGTCTATTCCAACAATCTTTAGATTAGGATATTTCTTTGATATAGGTAAAGTTACCCTTCCATTGCCGCAGCCAGCATCCAGCAAGGCCTTATTATCGTAGTCTGTTTTTATTATTTCACTTATCTTTTCAAATAATGTTATGGCTAATTCTGCATCCAATGGCCTTCCTAATTCGTAGTTTTGGGCAATTTGCTTTTTGCTCCATCCTTCTTTTTTCATAGGTAATCCATAAAATATATAAACTAGGTTGCTTTTAAAGTTTTTCATGGAAGAGATACAGATAATTGGTATAGACGAGATCGGTGATGATGATAAGATTATTGTCAATAAGCTGGCAAATGACTATTATTCTAAGATCAAGAGAGCGTTGAAGAACGAGGTTTCTGTCAAATTACATGTGAAGCAGCACAGCAAGACTGGAAAACAGCATAAGTCTGACATAAGGGTTAAGGTTGTTGCTCCTACAAAGGTTTTTGAGAGCCAGGAATCTGATTGGGACCTGGCAAGGACACTACATAAGGTGTTTAAGAATGTTCTGAGGCAGTTAGAGCATAGGATTAGGGATTGAAGTTATTCTTAGAATTATTAGTAGAGAACTATACCTTAGATTAGGTGAAAATATTTCTAATCTATAAAGGAATTTATTTTAGAATAAGTAATTAAAGTTTGTTGTGGTCGAGGATAGTGGTGGGGTTTTTAATCCTATAGAATTTTCTTTTGAATTTATCAACATCCGCAACTTCAATTTTATTTTGTTGGATTAACCTTCTTAGTGTATCACGAATTGTAGGTGGTTTAATTTTTAGTTCCCTAGCTATCTCATTTCTGTAACTTTTTCCTTTAAGGTCTAGAAATTTGATAATTCTCTCTTCGTTTTTCTTTGGATTGGTTCTTAAACTGGTGTTTTTTACTTTATCTTTTAAGGATAAAGCAACTTTATATCCCTGGTCTGTTAAATAATATTTTCTTTTTTCTTTCATTAAGAATCTTTTATTGATTAATTTCCTTAATCTTTGATAGATTGTCCATGTACCAATATAGGGAAATATTCTTTTAAGTTCTGAAGCATTGAATGCATTTTTATCTAAATTAAAGATTTCAACTAAAGTAATCTCCCATGCTTTGTTCTTGAAAGAACCCACTATTTCTTCTAGTCTTTGTTGGTGAGATTGTAATGCAAACCCAATTTCCATAAATTTGATTATATTCTCTTTATCTTGAAAATACAAGAAATATTTCCATCCATATCCTTTTATGTAATATTTATGAATTTTTGATGTAATATCAAACTTGTTTTTCAATAAATTCTTTAAATCTCGCATATATTGTAAATCGGTGCTGTGAAACTTCACTTCGTTTGCCCTTAAGTAAGAACTAACTGACCCTTCCATTGCAAAAGCGTATCTAAGGTATTCTATTATCACTGATCGAGGAGATTTCCAAATCCAATATGGAATTCTAGCTTTTTCATCTGATTTGTGGATATTTAGACAGTGATAAAGAAAAGAAACGAAAGCTTTTCTGGAATAACTTATTTCGTGCGTTCCACTACCTTTATGGATTGAAAAACTATCATTAATACTGAACCTTCTCTTGATTATATTGGAGAATTCTGTCACTTTACTTTTGTCCTTCTTTTGAGCAAAACTGCACCGCATAAGATTTTTTGATACACTTCCATCCAAAATCATGGCAGCAATTTTGGCCAATTCTTCATTTAGGTATAATGGAAAATTAATCTTGAATGGAAGTGCTTTTGAATCCTTTAAATAGATTGTATCTCCTACAATTTCAAAAATAGCTGGGAGATCTTTTTCTGAAATTATGATATATGCGCTATTTTGTTTTCCTTGGATATTTTTTGTTGAGTTCATTTGAAATCACCAAATGATGATTCTTATTTGGATTTCAAATTAATGAAAACAAAAATTCAAAGGAAAAAGTGATTTATATATCCTACGGGGGCGGTTGGCAAGTGGCAAGTGTGGTGCCCAAAACGGCTATAATGGCAAAATTTCTAGTGTAGAAGGCTTCTCTTCACTTGCCAAAAGTTTGGCAAGTGGAAAGGTTTGTTGTCAATATTAGAAGTTGACCAATTTTTTGGAAGAAAACTGCTTGAAAGGAAAATCATCCTTCCAAGCAGCAAAATTTTATCATAGCGGAGGGTGGATTTGAACCACCGACCTATGGGTTATGAGCCCATCGGGCACTCCTGACTGCCCTACTCCGCTATAAGTCTAGAGAAAATAGATATTCTTTATAAAGATGTCGGAAAGTTCGGGTTTTAGACGTGCAGAAAAAAATAAAAAACGCCGATACTGGGATTCTACCTCACGAATTAGATCTAATCATCTTCATAGATGCCCAAATTGTCAGGGCGCTGGATGTAAGTCATGTTATTTCAATGGATATGTCACACTCAGGAAACTGAGAGGATTGGTAGAATAAAGGGGCTGAGAGATGGTTCCTCCTTATCTTGGCCCTTTTTATGATTATGTTGTTGAGAGATGCAACGGAAGAAGAAGCCATAAAATATGGGGATAGGCACTATTTGAGGCCAGTGGTCCGGAGAAGATACAATAAGATCACAGATGAGTTCATGGGATTTGAGGTGTTTGAAGGTTACGATTTAGGGCAGTAAGGCTCAGAGCATACACAGGGGGTGATGGGGCTGGTAGGCCTAATTAATTAAGCTGGTTCTTTTTTGTAGATTTTGGAATAATCACTTACAAATAGTTAAATTTATATAAAATGCTTAATTATAGCATATATTCGGGGGGGTACTAATTGGGCTTTAAACAGGAATTGAGACTTAATCTACTAGCTGAAAGCCATGCTATACCCTTTGAGAAGGTGAGGGAAGCCATTGACTTCATGGGGTATGGATCACCTGAGAGGGTTATGTTTGAGATGCTTATTCTTACAGGATGCAGAATAACTGAGCTTGACAGGATGGTGATCTCTAAGATCTATGGATCCATACTTTATTGGGGCCTTGGGAAGAATCAAAAGAGCTTTAGAAAAGAGGCCTTGACTGTGAGTTATTTGAAGGAATTGAAGTATTACAGGGATCATCATAGAGTTTATGGGAATAAGATCTTTGGGATCCACAGCCATACGTTCAGAAGATACTTCAACAGGGATGTTAGGCCTAATCTTAGCAAGGAATGGCAAGAAAAGACCTTATTCCAGAAGAAGGGGGCCTTAGTTCCTGAATATGTCTATCAGCTTAAAGGATTGAGAAAGAACTTCCAGACATTGGAATTCAAGAAGGAACTTGAGAAGTGGAAGGATTCAGGTGTGGCCCTGGAATTTACAAGCAAGAAGATGAAGCATAGCTCCAAGCACATCACAGCTTATCATTACCTTGTTAACTTTGATACTCTTGGGATCAATAACTTATCTGAGCTTGAACCGTCAGATCTTCTAAAGAAAACGAGACAGACAAGGCTTATGGATTTCCAAAATGTTTAAATACTCCAAGACGAGAAAACTGAATAAGGTGATATGAATGTTTTGTAAACACTGCGGAAAGAAAATTTTAAAAGAGAGTGATTTCTGCCCCAAGTGTGGGGGTAAGATTAAAGAGGCTGAGGAAGTTGAGAAGAAGCCTAAGATCAACAGCTTTATCTTATTTGGGATTATAGCTGTTGTGATGGTTATTGTTATCCTGTTGGCTCTGAGATACCTTGGAATTAACCTAATCCAGGAGATGGAATACAATCCGAACACAGGGGAGTATGAAGGGGAGATCGAACCACTAAGTGATGAGCCACCTTCTTGTAAGATAAAGCTCGATTGCATAAGGTTCTTTCAGATACATAAAATTCCCATGACTGCTGAATCTATGGGTTGGGTGAAATGTGTTGACGGAAAATGCAAGGTTGATGAGCCAGAGACAAGGGATTCAGGTCCAGTGGAAGAAGAAGTTGCCCCTTAACTTATCCAGGGGATCTTTAAGGATCCACTTATAATGGCTATGATCAGCAAGAATGTCAGCAAAGAGATCAACAAGAAGAACATTGGAACAACAAACAACCCCCAAAAACTTATCTCATCTTTCTTCATATAGCAATAGAGAGCAAAGAGCATGGTTAGGGTTATGATCACAGCAAAACCTATCAGAGTGATTTTCCAGTTAGTTGACATAAATTCAATCAGTCCTGGGATTTTTCCAAGGGTTCCAGCAATCATTTCATCAATCATATTGCATACCGCACTTTGGACAGAAAAATCTTTTTTGTCCTACTGTAACCACCCCTTTTTTTCTTGTTGGAATTCTGCAACATCTACAAAGAGGATTATGATTTCTGAGCTTATGCAATGCCCTACTCATTTGAACCAAACATCTTGTTTCCGAAGATCTTGAGGAAGCTGATGATACTCAGTAAGGATATTATTGCCAATGGAAGCAATGCTGATTCAGTTGAATCAAGAACGCTGTTTCTTGCTTCTATTACTGCATCCTTTGACATTCCCAGGCCTTCACCCCCAAGGATCATAGCCTGATACCACAAGATATGCCACAGGATCCATGCTCCAAGGATAAATATCACATAGAGGATAATTGTGTATAGGATCCCCATAAATCCGTTATCTTCATAACTGAATGTTCCATGGAATAGGTGAGTGATCATCAATACAATCAGAATTGCTATTGCAATGGGGATCAGATCTTCCCATCCTGGCAGTGGAATATCCTCAATCATGAATACATATTTTGCATCCTCTCTGTCCGTAAAGGGTAGCCACTCATTTCTGTAAGCTGGAACATTGAGGTTTAATCCCTCTGCAAATAGAAACAAGCTGACACTGGTATTCTTTGGGCTTTCTATTGTTTGATTCTTGATCTCTTTAATGCCAATCCCTGATTCCTGGAAACCAGCGTATAGTCCACCAGCCATAAATCCCAATAACACAAATATCATAACTTTATCTAAGAATGACAATGCCATAGCAACCCATCATCATTTGTGATTTTTATTTGTGTTTGACATCCGTAGGTTATCTGTTCCTCATTCGATTGCGTATACAGATGTATAATTGATGTGGAACATTTGTTGAATGGATATTTAAATCAAGTTCACCATCACCATTGAAAACAGCCGATTCAGGCAAAAAAACATGAGGTGGTTTTAATGAAGCTGAGGAAAATTACTCGTTCTGACAAGGGACAGATGGAATGGGGTATTCTGTTTGCTGGAATCCTTGTTGTTGGTTTGATACTGGTGTTTGGTGGAGTATACTTATTGAAGGGCAAGGATGGATTCAAGAACATAGCCGGAGAATCCGGAGATTTTGACTACACTGGAAAGAATGTTGATTATAAGCTGGACTTCAAAGGGTTCTATAACGGAACAAACATTAATCCAGTCTGTTATCTCTACAACGAACAACCGGCTGACTGGGAGAATGGCCGTGTTGATATTGTTGAGGGATATGAGGATTCTGAGACTGCAAGTTCTGGACAGATTGAATATAGCAACAAGCCTGGGGATTATTATGCTAGGTGTCAGTTGTCAGGCTATTATGATGGATTTGGAACTTTCAAAATTCCATCAAGCGGTGATGTGAGCCTTTCTGAATACAATGATGGCGGAGAACTAAGCACTAAGATCAGGATGAGGCCAAAGCAAACGCTTTCAACCTCTAATTTGGATCTAGGTGTTTCTTCAACAGCCAATGCTTCTGCAACTACATTGACAGGAACCAAGAACTTTGCCGTATCTGACAATTATGGTTATTGCTTGAGTGAGGTAAGGCTGTCAGTTGATTCAACTTATGACTTTACCACAACTCTGACCAATGGTGATTCAGAGGAAGGAGTTGACAGGTTGAAGATGACTATTGAAGGAGTTACCAAAACACTATGGGACAAGGATGCTGGAACTGATGAGTTTGGTGCTGACAATGAATACAGATGGGAATTCAATGGCAAGAAAGGTATAATGATTGAGGAGAATGACTTTGTTGACATAAGCGCTGAGTTCAAAGGAAACACCAGCACAGTTGCCGCAGATGCAGATGGATCTCTTGGAAACGCTGAGGATCTAATTGATGATATTGTATTCTATGACTGTGACGGAACAACTGCAACATTACATCTAGTTGGATAAGATCCAACTAACTTTTTTTTATTTTTGAGGTGATTTAGATTGCCGAAGAATTCAACAAGAAATTCAACCTTAGTTTAAGCTCTATTACATTCATATACTTCATAGCCTGGGGGTTTTTTCTCCTGGTGAAGTATGCAAACCCAATCTATAACAGTAACTACATAGCAATTAACCTTGGAATCTGTGTGTTTGCAGTGATGTTGAGCTTTATTGCTCTGTTGGTTAACATATACAAGTATCTTGGTGACAGTGAGATTGGACAACTGATGTTCACATCAACATCAGATGATTCAAGGCCATTAAGCAATAACCTTTGGCTGAGGTTGGCTGTGGTTATATTCCTTACAGGGTTTGTAATCGTGGCATTGACATTCAACTTTCAGATCTATCCGATTGTTGAGCCTTTTGCACAAAGCTCAACTGGTACACAGGCAGAAAGATTGGCCATGATCACATCTGTTGGCCCAGGTGAGGATTATCTGTTCAATCTGATGCTTCCAAACATTATTATCCTTACTATTTGGGGATTGGTATATCTGATCTTCAAGTATGACATCAAGGAGAATATGGCAATTTTTTTGATTGTCATATTGATTGCTTCATTCATGAGTTCGTTTAGTATTGGGCTATTGCCCTCATTCAGTGAAGCACATAAAGGGGCTTACCAGGATTGTCAACCGTGTTATATCAGCGCTGGAATATTTAACTTTTTTATGTCTGTTGGCCAACAGTTGACAGGGATGTTCTTCTTTGGCATTCCTCACATGGCGAATAACTTCCTGGTTGCTGTTGGTTACATGGTTGCGTATAATATCGCAATACTGGGATTGTGTTGTTTGATCCCCAATAGAAAAAAGCGAGGTGATCTTAATGGATACTGAACCTAAGACTGTTATCCAGTTGGTGTTTGGGGTTGTTCTTACCATAGTGGCAATGATGATGACAGGCTTATTGCACGGCGTGGCATACATCTCAACATTTATTGTGATGGCCATTGTCGGTGTTGTGACACTATTCATCCTGGACATAATTGACGGTGATGTTGACAGGCCTTGGATTAATTCCATCCTACTTGGATTTATCCTTGTTGGAATGATACAGATAGTGACAGTAGGGATTAATTGGGTTGTAACAAATCTGTTCA
Organism: Candidatus Nanoarchaeia archaeon; assembly: GCA_028279655.1. Taxonomy (GTDB): domain Archaea; phylum Nanobdellota; class Nanobdellia; order Woesearchaeales; family JACPBV01; genus JAHWHQ01. Next base: position 39,171 of record JANQNH010000008.1, read on the forward strand.
GGGGTGCTTAAACATGGGTGCTGGAACAACTTTTATTGTTATTTTTTTGGCTCTTCTTTATTTGAGCCTGACAGCAATAGATCTTGGCCTGAACATCCTTCAAGTCATCCCTTTTGTCGGAACAGGCCTTGAAACTTTAAGCGAGGCGATCATAGAGGGATTACAGGCTATTATGGTTATGGTTGGTGCTGTTGTAATTGCGAAGTGGGGGAATGAAGTATCATGAAAAAAAAGATTATGTTTGCAATTTTGTTGTTGGTTCTCCTCAGTGGATGTTCCTCTGAGTTTTGGAGTATCTCTTTGGGTGATAGTTGTGACACCAAACAAGATTGCCTGGATTCTATCGAATCAAAAGGGATTGAGATTCAGGATCCTTCCCTGGTGAAGTGTGAGATGAATAAATGTATACTTGATGATCCTGTTGATCTAAACTCAGGTGAGGAAGTGGTGAATGAACAATGAGAAAAACGATTCTTCTTTCTTTGTTGGCCTGTTTGTTTCTAGTTCCAATTATCAGCGCTGTATCTTTCACTCCTATCTTCTGCAATGATTATGAGTTCACTTGTTGCAATTCTTATAAATACTTTGATGAGACAAGAACTAAGAATCAAGCTCAAGCCATGGTTTGCAGTGAGACAGCCATCTATTGCGAGGTTGAGAACATTGTTGCTGATGGTCTTACACTAAGCAACTATGGATATTATGTTGGATCTCAAAATTGTGGCTTAGATGATGCCTGGTATAATTCCCCTCATTATGAATGCGGTGACGAGAGAAAGGAGTATTCAACAAGTATAAGGTTGGAACCAGGAGAGAGAATTTATTTTGGATGGCGTGGCATTGGAAAATATACAATGACCTATCGCTTCAAGGCTTACAGTAGTAAGTTAACATTCTGTGGTGGAAGCGGTTGCACTTCCGGTGTTGCTGTTGCTGGTGCTGATAAATGCACGTTCAGGCCTGATGGAAATACAGTCTATACTTCAACAAGTGCATTGAGTGGGAAGAAAACAGCCTATTCCTATACTGTCCCATACCAGCCACCAACTAACTGTGTACTTGCATGGCAGTCAGGCAACAGGCATGTATGCGGATATGAAGAAGAAAGTTGCAACTCTGACAGTGATTGTGGCGGCCATACTTACGGCAATAAAGAATGCTATGGAAGAACCCTTCAAACTTATGGGTGCAGATCCTATGGGAATACATTAAATGGTTATGACAGGGGGCCATTCAATAGTGGATGGGGAACCGATAAATCAGAGCCAATGACAAGCGGTGGCGCTGACTTTGGAAGAAGATGCGAGATCATAAACTCAAAATCTGTTCAATGCTGTGGAGACACGGATTGTGGATCCAACTTCTTTTGTGACACAGAAACCTTCACTTGCAAAGAAGAAGTTGAATGTTATAATGACTATGATTGTGGGGTTTCTGAGATATGTGATGCTTACTCAAATACTTACAAAACCGCAAGATGTGATGGCGGTGAGTGTGTGAGAGATGAAAAGGATGTTGAATGTTGCCAGGATTACAACTGTCCTGATGGTTATTACTGCAATATAGACTATGAATGCAGAGAGAGTGAGAAAGAACCTCAACCTTGCCTAAAAGAATGTTGCGTTGGGATCTCTGGCTTTATAGACAAGCCATGCCCCTCTGATAGATCTATATGCTGTGCTGATCAAAGCTGTGCTGAATCAGAAGGTGAATGCAGTGGCGGAAATGTAGTTGAAAGCATTGAAGCTGGAAACTGCAATGACAAAGAGGACAATGACGGTGATGGATTAGTTGATGAGAATGATCCTGATTGTGCAATCTGTGTTGTTGATGATATGGAATACAATCTTGGCCCCAAGCAATGCTGTGAGAAGAAGGGTGGAACATGGGTTGACAAAGAGAAAAGCTCATGGTTTGGATTGAAGAAAACAGATGAGAGTTATTGCAATAATCCTAATATCTTGCTGTATGCTGGAATCTTTATAATCATAATCCTGGTTTTGGTTCTTATAGGCTGGGGTATCTATGTATTCAACAATTAGGTGAATGGTGTGTGTTTCAAAAAAATATCAACTCTACTGATGTTTACACTTTTTCTTAGCGGATGCAATCTTCTATCAATAGGACTATGGGATGATTACTTGATTGAAGATGACTTCATGATTGAATCTCAGGCCTTCCAGAAGCCTTTTCATGATAATCCTTCTTGTGATTATACCGCTGGAACTACAAGCTCATGGGATTGTGATGATGGCACTTGGGCAACAAGAGGGATCTGCAATAATCTTGGATGTAGTGAGGCAGAGATCAAAGGAAATGATCTTATACTCCAAGGATCTAGTTCAGGCGGTGATGCCACTGCAACATACAAGGCCAATCTAAAGAACAAGGACATTAAGTTTAGAGTAGAGCTTCAATCCAATGGGGGTGGTGTTAATTTTGGATCCCACAATGTCCTAAGTGGCAATAGTGGATTCCATCTTATTGAATTGATCAAGGATGTTGTTGATGAGGATAAGTTCCTGGTTCTTGATAATGGTGAGGCTGTCAAAGAGATTATAGTATCTGATTCTGAGGCAAATCTTGAGTTTTACTGCAATAAGAAGGATGGCGGATATGGTGGGCCATCTGGATATATCAAGGTGGACTGGATCAAGTCAAAGCCTTATTTCTCTTGTGAAGTCAGCAATAATGAGGTTGTGATCTCTGACTTCTTTGGTGAAGGATCAACCTATGACATCCATGATCTTACCTATGAGGCCACTAAGTTCTGCCCAGTTGATTATCCGGCTGTTGTGAGGGATTATAGTGAAATTGGAATCAAGTCAGATGTCAGAGGATCCATTATTGAGGGATTGACTAAGGGCAAGTCATTCACCGTTCCAAGTATGCAGAGCCATGAGATCAGGTATATCACAACATACAAGGATGATATGGGGGTTAGGTGTGAGATCAATGAAGTCTATGATACTCAACTAAAGGAATGTGTCTCTAAGATTTTTGAACAGGATTATATTATCCAGATGGCCACAAGCTGTGATCAAGTTACATGCAATGAGGAATATTCTGAGTATTGCGAGATGAGAGATGATGTTCCTGTCTGTGTCAGGCCCTACAAGGTTGTTGAGAAAGTCAGGGATAAGATCATCATTAAAGTTGGGAGTGATCAGCATTCTTTTGAGAATGAGGCTGTCATTGGGAACAAACAGATAACAACTTCTATTCCTGAGTTTACATGCAATCCTGGTGGAGAGGATCATAATGCACCTTTTCCTGATAAGGATTGCTGGAATGTTGATGTCAACTATGATGGAGAAAGCTATGAGATGAAGGAAGGTGATAAGGTTGATCTCAATGATTATCTAAACCTGGAATTGAAATCCATCACAGCCCACTATGAGTATGATCTTGGGAAGGTTGATTCTTATTCAAATCTTATGATCCTAACAATAGATTTTGATGGCGTTACCTCAAAGATAATTGATTCAAATTATTATGTTGTAAAGGATAGTTCCAGAGAGATGTGCTTTGATATTGAGAATAAACTTGGTGTTGATTTCTCCAAGGATCAATCAGGTTATTCTATATTGCAGACTGTGGATCTTCAAAATATCCAGAAACCCAGGGAAATTAGAGAGAAGGACATTCCTGGTGGGAAAACCCAGTTTTGTATTCCCATAGACACTGAGATCTATGGCATATCTTTTTTTGAGATCAATCCATACTTTAAGATAGATGATGAATTATTCTTTGATGATGAAGAAATTGTGTATAATTATGAGGTTGTTGATGAGATTCCAGGGGGCTATATTGATATTATTGACACACCAGTTGATCAGAAAAGTTGTTCCGGCTGGAACTTCTTTTGTAGGATCTATTACTGGATCAAGAACCTATTTTGAGGTGAACAGATGAATTGCATAAACAAGGGGATTATATCACTGTTTTTCTTGATAGGTATGTGTAGCTTAGTTTATGCTGTTGATTTTTCTGACAATATCTATGATTATTATAACTTTGGTTCTGGAAAATATGGATATGATGGTCTGAATGCCACTGATGTTGGGCCTGATGGAACTGTTGCAGTTCTTGACAATAGCATATCAACAACCGGATGGGAGAATCCTTATGCTGGATCCGTTTTTTATTCTGATATTATTGGTTATGGCAATTCCCCTCTTTCTATAACTGATGGCCAATCTGAGGGGGCCTTTAATTCTCCATTATTGAATAATGGAAGTTTTACTGGAATTATAAGAATGAGCCTATACTGTAACTCTACAAACGGACTGGCAATAAGAATAATCGAACCCAGGACTGGATCTTATCTGTATAGAATGACGTTGGCTGGGGATATAGATGCAGAAGGATATGAATCCGATAATAGCACTTGGTTTGATGAAACTATTGGTCAAATCCCCATTTCTGATTGGTTCAATTTATCCATAGAATTTAATGGAACTGGACCTAGTGGAATGGGTGATGTTAAATATTGTATTAATGACACACCACAAAGAATTATAACTAATGGCTATGGGGCCATGCAGAAGATTCAGTTTGCTTTTGAAGTTGCCTCTGGATGTAAGATTGATAACTTTATGATCACTAAAAATGGGCTTGTTTTAGCTGATGAAGGTGGCGGTGAACCTGACACAACACCCCCAACATCCTCAAATTTCCAGAACAACGCCTCAACAGTCAGCAAATATGGGGATGTTGTTAATTGGAGTATAGATCTTGCTGATGAAACTGGATTAAGCGGATATATCTTTGCCCACAATCAAACTGGGACATTAACGAATGGTAGTTTTACCGAAATATCTGGAAGCCCAGCAACAGCATCCGAGGATGAATCTTCAACAATAACAATGGCTAAGGATAACTATATCTGTGGACAGTATTGGTTTAATGACACTTCTGGAAATGTCAATCAAACAGATTTCAGTTGCTTCACAATAGCTAATTCTGTACCTACACAACCAGTAGTGAGTTATCCCTCAGATTCAACAGTATATTCAATAATAAATTATCTCAACTATACCGGCACAGATGGTGATGGGGATTCCCTCACTTATGATATTTACATCAATGGAACTATCAATATCAGTGGGATTGGGACTAATGTTTCAAGCTGGAATGCCTCAGATGGATATTATAACATGACAGTCACCGCTACTGATGGAACCGACACATCAAGTCATAGCTCTGTTATTGCATTCAGGCTTGACAGTACAGTTCCATTGATCTCATGGAACCTTCCTTCTGGAAATATAGGCGGTTCTTTTAGCAACTATACGTTTGATGTTGATGTTGTTGATACTTATCTGGATTGTGTGGGCCTTTATATCAACTGGACTGGAAATTCAACTGAGGCTTTCAGGAATGTCACTTGTGGTGTATCTTCTCCATACAAGGTTGTTGATAACTTTAATTTCAGCCAATATGGTGAGGGGAACTTCTCTGTTGAGATATGCGCTAATGATACGGCAACAGCATCACCGCCTATTCCTAATTACAACGCTTCAATAGACAATGACAAGAAGGAAATGAGCTTCATAGACACCGAGTTCAAAGATCAAACTACAATGAAGATGGAAATCATAGGCCAGGATTTTAATGCAAAGGATGTTGGCCTTAGTCTCTACTCAAAGCATGATGGGGAACATCTTGAGTATGGGGCATATATTGATGAGATGAATGAGGGGGATAAGGTTAAAACAACTTACTATCCAGGGAATTTAGGCTTCACTATGAGAAATACTGATTTGCCCTGTCACTTTACTTATGGGAATAAGTATCACCACCATAAGGATCTTATCGAGGATGGCTGGACTATTGATTCATGTGAATTGAAGAAGGATGGAACTATTGAAGTTATCTCTCACAATGAGGATTATTCTAAGGCTTCCAAAGACAAGAATGGGAAGATTATCTATGATCCTATGAGTGGGCAGATCAACAGCAAGTGTGAAGTCAGATATATGTATAGGGATGTTACAGATCCAGTGATCGCAAACTTATCTTTATCTTCCTATACAATAGATCTTGGCAGTACAGTCACCATATACGCTGATGCTGGGGATGATCACAGTGTTGCTGGTGTTTATGTCAATGTCACATCACCATCATCTGATATTCAAAGGTTTAGTATGAATAAGGGAACAGGATCCCAGTATTCAAAATTATATGCACCTTCCACTGCTGGGACATATTCTTTTGGCTTTGATGTCACTGATAATGCTGGGAATGTTGCCTCAAATCAATCAACAGGCTTTTCTCTTGTTGTTTCCACATCCAGTGGAAGTTCCCCAAGCGCCTCAACAAGCAGTTCTTATGGAACAACTTATATAATCAGTGATGGTGGTGACTGCAACATTCAGAAGGTTAAACCTTCAACTGGCAAGATCTGGCTCATGAAAGACACATCTGTTGAGATAGTGTTAAAAAATACTGACACAACTATTGACACTTTTTCATTCACCTTGATTGGGGACACTGACTGTGAGATTCAGCATAATTCAGCATCCCTTAATGGAGAATCAACCTTTACCAATTCCTTAAAGTGTACTGTTGGGGAAGATAGAAAAGAAGGAACGCTTATTGTTGAATCCTCTCAATGTGATACTTCTTTTAGCATTGTTACAGATAACTCATTCATTGGTGGGTTATTGAGTAGGGTTGATAAGAATGTGGCTGTTGTGGGTGGGGTGTTCCTCTTTGTTGTTATAATCCTTACTATATTTATCCTGTTCGGTGCGTTCAGTTCTTAGGGCTTTGGGGAGTTTGGTTTCCCCCTTTCCAGAATTCCCAAAAGCCATTCTTTTTGAGTATGTTATCATGGAACCTAATGTGATGGATTTTTGAATAAAGGGGAAGTAGGCTTTAGTTATACTTTATTTAAATAGGGGGCCTATCCAAGTTATACTTTTTCAAGAAGTTTCTTCCTTTCTTCCTTCTTCTTGGCCTCATATTTTTGTAGCTTCTTGATCTTTATAGACGATAAGAAAAAATCAAGGATCCTTGGATCCAGGTCAGGTATAACTTTCTCTATGTTCTCAGCCTGTTTTTTGGCTAGTTTTATACTAAACTTGATAACTGATGGTATTGCCCCTCTAACCTTGGATATATCGCTTATTCCTATGCTTCTACCAATCTCAGCTATATCCTTTAAATATTCATCATTCAAATCTATTGGGTACTTCATTATCATCCCCCTTCTAGTACAAATATAACGGATATTATTAAGATTATGCAATAGATCCACCAGTATATAAGGAAGTTGGCCAGTATTCCGGCAATTAGATCACCTATCTTCTTAATCATTATACATCATTCCTCTGGAACCTTCATGAAGCACATCCAGTGCGTTTTCCCCTTCTTGTCAGATGTATGGCCAAAAAGCGGCTTAGTTTTGAATATGCTTAATATTGTTGATACTGAGATCGAACCCTCGGACCACTTGAAAATCAATATACCAAAAGACTTCAATACCCTCATGCACTCATCAAACCCTTGTTTGATATCCAATGGCCATTGATCAGGATCTAATGTTCCATACTTATTATTTAACCAAGAGAACTTCCCATCCCTACTAAATAGGTGGGGTGGATCATATACAACTAAGTAGAAGCTCTCGTTAGGATATTGGAGTTTCCTGAAATCTTGGACTATATCAGGATCCACATCAGACTTCATATCTGAGAAAATAACATGGGGATTCTCCTTATTAAACCAAAACATCTTATGACCACAACATACATCTAGGATATACTTTCCCCCTGGTACATTGGCCATTGTGGCCACATTTGACCTTGCCAAGGAATCATCTGACATTCTTAGATCTTGATTAGACAGTCCCTTGGATCCAAGGGACTGTCCTTCCTGCAGGTAGGACTGTGCTTTCTTATTCCATCTTCCATCTAAGCAATTATCTTTACAGATCCAAGTCATAGATCCTGGTTTATCTGATTCTCTAACTGGTTTGAGGAATTTCTCAAGCCTTTTCTTCCTGCACTTGGTACATTTGTGTCTTTTCATTCTCTGTGAAACTCCTGGGGGCATTCATAAGGGATGAACTTGAAGGTGTTCTTAAACTCATTCTGGAAGGCAAATTCCCTGATGTTCTTGTATCTGTTGAATTTAAGAGATCTCACCATGTTCATAACATACTCCCCTGAACATCTCTTGACCTCTGCTAGATCATAACCTCTCATCTCTCCAAAGATCTTCTCATTGCTGATGTCAACTATGGTTCTGTTGAGATTAGATATAGATGGGCTGTTGACATACTGGGCTATCTTCAACTTCCTTGCTCTAAGGAATGAGTTCACCATCTCACTTGAGACATACTCAATCTTCTTCTTCTCCTCACTGTCTATGGTTTGCCTTGGCATGATCCTATCCCCTTCTTCATAGAACAATGCTGGGGCCACATCATCAGGATATTTCTTCCTGAACTTAATCACTTCCTTTTGGATCTTGCTGATCTCTACCCTGGCAAGATCAACAAAGCCATTGAAGTTTAGGAATAGGTTCTTGTTCTGTTTCAGTAGCTTAATGTAGAGGGGAACTCTCTCATCAGTCAAAGCAAATAGGTTCTTCTCAATTATGCTATAGAGATACTTCAACAAGCTCTGTTTTGTCTGTGATGGTATTGTGTCATGCTTATCATAGGGCCTCTTATATTCTTCACTATGCCTGTATGCTAAAATGCTTTCTCTGTCATTGGTTGGGAATCCTTTGATAAAATCATACAGATCTGCAAGATCATCAAAGGGACCATAGTGTTTTAGGTTCTGCTTCAAGATCATACTTGCACCCACTGGAAAACCTAATCCTCTTAGTTCATCACTGCTGTAGTTGTTTATGTTTGGAACAACCTTTGTTTCATACTTCTCAACATCTTCTGGATCTATTGATGGTGAAGGGTATGAGAAGAATAAGGCATTTGTAACAGGCCTTGGTGGTGTGTATGGTGGTAGGTTAATAGGATCCTTGTTTGCATAATAGCTGAACTTATGATCTTCCCCTTCCCAATCAAACATAATACAAGGCCTGACCTGAGCTATGAACCAATTCAATAATCTAAAGATTACACTCTTGCCTCTGCCAGTCATTGCACCCATCACTAAGGAATCTGAGATCCTTGGTAAGATCTTGAATATTGTTGATTCTTTTTCAGGCGCAATTCCCAATGGGATTTGCTTCTTTGATATCCAATAGTTCTTTACTTCCTTTTGCTCGAATAGTCTCATCTTCAACTCTGAGTATATCCAAAGATCCACATTAATATAGAATCAATAAACATTGTCCAAAATCCAGCTTTCCATTCCCACCATATCGCATCTGCAACTAAACAGAAAAATCCATATCCTAATGTTATTATCACTTTCGCATCACCTCATCTCAACAATTCCCCCAGCCTTTTTTTTGAAATTACCCTATCGTTCAAAGATACTTGCCATTTGTATTGGGTGGCCTTTTTCTTGATTCCTCCATCTTCATCTATTATGTTTTTTAGCACATAGATCATTGGCATTGGTATCTGGATCATGAATGTCTCATCAACTTTCTTTAAGTTCTTAGGATCCTTGATCTGGATCATCATATATAGGATCCTTCTTCCCCTAATATCATAATTGATGAACGCCTTCCCTACTGGAACTTGATCTTCAAACACATTTAGGCTTGATAATCTAACCTTCTTTTTTGGCTTGATCCTATCTTCATTTATTGGTATCATCTGCTGTTTTTTCCATGATTTTTTGCTAAAATTGGGTGACCGTTGGGACTTCGGAACGGCCCGGAAGTTCCTTCCTTATTATTATCATAATATAATAAATATATACCTTACCCCCCCTCGGTGCTTTTTGCCTGGCTATTTCCGGCTTCTCCTGACTTATCTTTTTTCTTTTGAGACATTTCTTTCAACCTGGCAATAGGATCCTTGGACTGTTGCGCTAGAACCATCTCAATCTTTCCTAGCTCAAGCATGAGCTTCTCAAGGTTATTTTCCAGATCCCTTAAACTGTTGCTATGAGCTATAATGTAGTTGCTCCCAATGTTATGATGAAGAATCCACAGTTCCCTTTTTGCGAAGTCATGCCAGAGCTTAGCAAAGTCTGATCTGTTGATGGTCTTGTGTTCTTCCTTGCCCTTGTCAATGTAGTGGACATGTATCTTGAAGTCTTGGCTAGTTATCAATCTATTCCTTAGCTGGATGATGTTCTGCTTGATGTCTTTGATTACTTCACTCATTGTTATCCCTTTCCGGATGTTGCCTTGACAAAAGGCCTTGCATCCTTATAATATTGTATGAATTGATCTAGTGCTTTCTTTCCAGCATCACCAAGGTTCATTCTCAATTCTTCAAGCTCTATCAACATCTCACTATTTCTGCTTTGCAACTCCTGGCTCTTTGTTACCTCTCTGCAATACAGCTTGTGCATTGATAGTTCCAGCCTGTCAATTCCGTTGATCAGTAGGGGATAACCCTTCTTGTTCATGAATGATATGAAGTTTCCCTTCTTGACTTTGACATCAACCTTCCCAAACGGCACTTTTCTCATTGCCTGATATACCCCTGAAATTCCTGTTGGTGTCAACAATCTTTTATCTCTTGCACCGCCTGATCCTAAGTGATGCTTTAACTTGAATACCTCAACCTTCTTGTCAGGGTTATCGAAGTTAATCATCATTGAACCAGTCTTGTTCTTGATGCCTATGTAAATTATAAAGACAAAACCACCAATGGACAGGCCTATAAAGAAAGCAAAGAACATTCCAAAGCCCAACATTCCTGTTGTTATTGGCATTTTAATCAGCCCCCCTCCTGATTTCAATAACAAACATAAAGATCATTAATGCTATCAGCATGGGTGTCTCTATCCATAGCACTATTGTCTTGATAACGCTGGTTATCCTCATTGTTTCATACTTCTCCTCAAGATCTTCATGGACCTTTAGATCTACAGTAAGGCTTTTGTTAACCATCTTCTCCTTTTCTGTAAGGCATTTGGTTAATAATATATTGCATTCTGTGGTTGATGTTGACACATCCCCAAGCTTGTTGCTCCAAGTCTCAAAAGAGGTTGAGTAGAATCCCCATCTCTGATCATCATCCATAAGCCTTGGAAGGTAATCTCTGCATTTCTCATAAGCCCAGGAAACATTGAGATTTTCTTCCTCAAATCCTGGACACTTTAGGCTTATTGGAAACATGTATGAGAAATCATCAAGGTCAATAGGAAACTCCTCTGCTTCATCACCTACTTCAATCTTGATGTAGCTTCTGTTTTCTTTTTTGAATCTGTTGATCCAGACATCTACTTCCCTTGTCTCGTTATCAAGGCATTCTTTTTTGTCATATCTGCATGTAATATCAAGATCACATGAATCAGTTTCTAGATCATAGCTGTCACCAGCATCAAGATCTTTTTCAATTACACATTTGCTGGTGGTTGCATTGCCACATCCAGAACAGTTGACATCATAATAACAAAAGCTGATATTTCCTGTCTTTGTTTCTGACGGAACCAAGCTTATGTTTAAATCTACCCTTGAACAATTTGTGTGGTTGTCTGATCTTACAGATGGAGCCAGGATCAAGAGGAATAGAATAATAATTGCAACTAGAAGGCCTGTTATTGTAAGATCCTTTATTAAGTCTTGTTTCATCCTGACAGCCCCTTCCAGTGTGCTGTGGAAAATTCCATCCCTTTCTCATATAGGCATCTGAAATGGACACCAGGCCTGAAAGGTATCTTGAAGATCTCTCCTCTCCTCAATTCTTTTCTTGTTATCTTATCCTTGCATATTGAACATCTCATTTTTATCATCCCCCATTGAATAACAAACTTGCAAAGCTTATTCCCAGCCAAATAATAAACATAAGCACTACCGTCAGGAAATACGTCAACACTATACCTGGTGTTCCAGTGTCGGTGTAGCTAACTATCATCAAGCAAACGAAGTGGATAACTAAAGCAATTACAGGAGCTATGAGGAACCAGTAGGTGAACATTATTTCTTCTCCTCATACCAGTAGTATGATCCTTTTCTGTGAATGTTTGTGGATCTTCGGTTCCTTGCTGATGTCAGTAGATTATAAACTGATGATTTCTGGAATGGGTGTTCTGTTGGCTTTAGGTTGTTATTCAATTCATCAACAATTTCAGTTGATGTGAATACGTTCTTCTTATTTTCCTTGAGGAACAAGGCAATTTTCTCAAAGGATCCCCTCCTTGTTGAGAAGCATTCTTCCTCAGCAAGGTCTTTTAATCTTACAACTTCAATTGGCATTTTTATCATCTCCCATAGCTATTAATAAACATTTCCTAAAGACTGTGAGGTCTAAGGTTATTGTTTTGTCGTGCATAACTGTTAAATCACGTTCAACTCCATAGGCTATTGCTTTCTTTAGATTTCCTTCTCTCCCAATAATACTCTTTTCCCCCTGAACTTCTGGAATGTAATAATAACCTTGCTTATCTCTTTTGTAGAAGTTTCTTGCTCTTGGTATTCTAACATTACTTACCCAATCAAAAATGGTAAACCTGTCATTTGCTGGATTTGTTTGTCTCACCAGTATTGTCATAGGGTATTTTCCATGTCCACAACAACAGGCAACCACTTCTGCATTAGGATTGAGATAATAATCTAAGTTTTCAATTAGGTTTCTTATACACTTATCTATTAGGGTGTTGCTTGTGTTATGATACTTTTTCAGTTTGCACATCTTCTTAACCAACGACAGCCTCTTTTCCTTTTTGCTGGATTCCTTGTCTTATTCCTTCCTGGAACTCTGGAAGTTGAAAAGGCATTGTTACATCCAGCTTGACTGCATCAAGCCTGGCCCATGGTTGCTGTGGGCCTACAATGTGGAAGTTACTGATAAGATCATTGAGATCCCATCCAGGAAACGGAAAGAACTTATTATCAGGATCATTCATTGAACATATTGTGAGTATTGAAAATTTTTTGTTGAATGGCTGGTTAGGGCCTAGCCTTATTAGAGAAAAAACACACCCAGCCCATTGTGTTCTGAGATCTTCCTTGAAGAAAAAAGAGAAAGGGATTCCTTTAGTCCCAATGCCATCCTGGAACTTTATGTTTGTTCCTTCTGTGTTGATTAGCTTCTTATACATCTTTTCCCTACACTTCATCAGGTTATGCTTAAAGAAGATATTGCCTCTCTTTGACAACATCCAAAAAGCTATCAGGATCACTGCCACTATGCAGATGGTGATGAACAAAACAGCAAAAGATTTTCCAGCCCCCCAATGTCCAGGATAAACTTCTGTTACTTCTGTTGTTTGGATAGTTTGGTTCTTGATTATAACTTCCTTGAATGGTTTAGGAATCTTAGATCTCCAATCCGGATAAAGCCTGTTGACAAGAAACATTCCAAGTAATATTGCAACTACTATGAAGATCAAGATGAATGCAAACAGCACCAGCTTCTTACCTTTGCTTTGCCTTGGTTGTTGTCTTGCCATCCTTTCTGAATAACCTTATCCCCTGCCTTGTTATTGAGAATTGTTTCCTTGATCTGAGATGTTTTCCCTCTGGAATTATGTTAATGAATCCTTCTCTCTCAAGGATCAAGCATAAGCCATTGAAGAGCTTGTCACAGATCAATCCAAGATCATAGCCTATAACACCAACTCCACTAAGGCCCTTGATCTGATCTTCTCTTGTTAAATTTCTGATCCTTCGTGTCCATTCACTCTTGAGTTGCTTCTTGTAGATTGATAACTCTATCCTGGAAGATTTTGATAGGATCCTCTCATTCAATTCAAACAATATTTCCAGGATTATTATTCCTCTTGAATCAATGGTGATTTTTTTTTGCTTCATTCTTAAAATAAAAAAAGCCCTCATCATAAAGCGTTGGGGCGATTCCTAATGAGGGCAGAGAATATTATTGATCTTGCTTTGCGTTGGCTACCATTATCCAGCCCACAATTACTGATATGATCCCAGCAATCCACCATCCCCATATAGGATCACAATCCCAGCAAGTCAGCTTGGCCATGATCATAAATATCACTGGCACTATGATCAATGCCCAGCCCCAAATCTTCAAACCTTTTTTTTCTTCTCCCATGGATTTCACCTCGATTAATTATTTTCTCCCACCTTTACCCTATGAACTGCTATTTTTGTGGGTATAAACTCATCATGGAGAACCCTAATAACTTCTCTTTGTTGACAGTTCCTTAGTGGACATTTCCAAAGAAAATAATCCCCCTTCTCATCAAATACTACACAACCTTGATCTATCCTCTCCTCATTCTTTAGAACTAAGTTTTTGTATGATATAGAATCACATGCTGTGCAATTAAATGTTTCCTCGTTGTGTGTCCAAAAATATCTATACTCATCAATACAACTGAGATTAACTTTTTCTAGGCTTCTCTCGTTTACTGTTGTGAAATATCCATTGAAGTCAATATCTATGTCTGTATCCATTTGTTTCAGTAAAGAGAGGTAGACTGCTTCTTCTGGAATGTCATTACTTAATGCAAAAGCTATCTCTGGACTTTCTGTAAGTGCAACTCCAATATTTTCTGCAACCCCTACAACACTATTTGAAAAAGCGTTGGATACTGATTTCATGAGCCACACAAAACCAAAGGAAGATATACCAATGGTTATCACTAAGCAAATTAGAATAATAGAGATTAGCTGTGTCCAGTTTATTGTCTTATAGTTATGCTCTATCTTCAACTTTTTTAACTCATGTTTTTTTTCTTTTTTCTCCATTCCAATCAACCCCCCTTTAGTATTGAGTTAGGTTCTTTAACCCTAACTCTCCAATCTTCTCAAGCCGTGCCATGCAGTTCTTATGGAACAACTTATCTCTCTTTAGCTTGAGGTCATGCTCAAGCTGTATTAACTCCTTCTTCAACCGAATCCGTTCAAGTTCTGATTCTGGCATTTGTATCAACTCCTTTGTTTTTTAGATTTTTAGATCATCACAACCCTGGTTGATCATTGCTTCCCCTCTTTTTTTCCTAGTGCATGTTCTTCTATCTATACAAAATTCACATAAGACATCCTCAGTCTGATATGGTTCAGTCACTTCTTTCCAGCCTCTTTTGTTGCTTTGTTTTTCCACTGCACACATGGAATTTATTTCTCTTTTTATGACAAGTTGGACACCTTACTTTCCTGAGTTCCCTTCTCTCTGATTTTTTCATTCTAACAGATCAATCCTCGGAGTTCTCAATCATCTTCTTTAATCTCAATATTTTACTGAATTTGACAGTTCTTACTTTTTCTTCTAGTATTTCCCAATCACAAAATATCTTTATTTGTTCAATCATAATCTCAACATCTGCCATTTCTTCTGCAAGGTCATCCCATACTCTCCCATCTTGGTTCCCCTTACGCATAACCTTATTAGTTGCTTTGATTAATTCTGCGCATTCTTCCATTAGCATACCAAATTGCAGAGGCAAACCCCACTTTCTTACAGCTTCTTTGTATAACCTTTTTATTCTTCCATCCATAGTTATCTACCTCATCCATGAAGGTCTTGGTGTGTTAATAGGATCTTCCAAATACTCATCTTCTTCATGTTGCATATTCACCTCAAAACTATCAGCCATTATCTCATCACCATTGATAACATCATGGTCACATCTTGAACATAGATTCATATCAGTTTCTTCACCATAGTCATTGGTGAATTTATGATTATAAACTCGATCAGTCATACATCCACAACGACCACATTCCTTGTATTCAGTCATTCTAGTAGATCAACATCCTCTTTGATTTCTTCCAGCTTTTCAAGTTCTTCAAAGGTCAGATTCTCTCTCCTAACTTGCATTCTTTGTTTTTGGTTCATTCTCTGTAAAGTTCCAGAAGCCAATCCTCAAGATCCATTGGCCTCAATTCCCTTGCCTGGTGAATAGACAAATACCTTTTTCCTGAGAGCTTCTTTGCTCTGATGAATCCATAGATGATGAATTGATCTCTGTGCCTTACCAATAAACAGATCCAGATATTCTCATTGATCTGGCGTTTTCTATTCTCTTTATTAGTGAAGTCAAACCTACCAACATGAATATTATTGGTCTTGCCTTGCTTCACTGACAATTGACAGCTTTTCACCTCTACCTTATACTTCTCTTTAATAAGAAAATCATACCAGCTATTCTCAAAAGTATACTCGATCCCCTTATCTCTCAATAGTGAGCCAAAGAAAAATTCTCCCTTCATTCCAGCTTCCTTTCCCATTTATTTTCTCTCCATCATCTTCTTTATTGAAGGCATCTTCTGATAAGCGCAGAAGAATCCTTTATTCTTCATGAAATCATCAGGCTCTACCATGTGTGGACAACAGTCTGAACATTGCCAATACCAGTTGTGTTCTTTGTCTGCTATCTTGCAGTTTGGATTCTTGGTTGCCATGTGATCATCCCAGGAAATCACCCAACCTTTTTTGTCTTTCAAGTAGAAGCCTATTGAATTTCCTGAATGAATGATCAATACCCTTTAACACTTTGTTATGTGTTTTGATATTGACTGCAAGATTATCATATATTGATGAGTGTTGTGTGTAGCTTGTTGCAAATTGATTGAGAACCTTTGAAGTATCTGCATTAATCTTTAATGTCCCCATCACAGCTTCTTTTATTATTGTAAGTTCATTAGCAATGTCTGGAGCAATGTTATGAATTGCATAATTTGATACTGTGTTTTTGACATGTACTGGACTTTTATATTCCACCTTCTTCTTATAGACTTTTTTGAACACAGTATCATGGATTACCATATCTTCTGGAATCTTATCAAGAAAATCCAGGCCATGAACTCCATGCTCTCCTTTACATCTTTTCTTCAAGATCTCAAACTTTGATTTACCACCAAAATATTTTATAATCTTCTTCAAGGCTTCAATACATTGCTTATCAAGTCTTTCTGTAACTTCGTTTATCCTACATCCAATATCATCAATATCCCTTGCTGTCATTAATCTCCATTGTTTGTTGTGACTTTTATTGGTTACTTCTACCTGAGTTTTTTTGATCACTATTCTGCAACCATAGAAATTGTTGAAGTGATGTTCAGAACCATAATTTTTGGATTGATAATCAAACCCTACTAACCGTATTTTTAGTTTTTTTAGAGTAGGGTTGTCTGATCTTGGTGGGTTGAAATTTCTTTTATCAAAATCAAAGTATAGACGATAATTATGGGGTTGCCATAGCCATTGAATCTTCTTTGATCCCTCAACCCTACCCACCATCATAGGGTTCAAACCGGTTTCCTGTAGAACCTTGTTGAAAATGGGGGTTGTTATCTCGTCTATATGTTTTTTGATATGCGCCTCATTATTCTTTGAAATTTTTCCATGAGAAATATAGGGGGGAGGGTATTGTGAACTTAGATGTTTTTGTTCCTCCCTCTTTTTTCTGTGCATTATTCAACCTCTTTTCCTTATGTAGTTTAAGCCGTTTCTATACGGCTAATTTGATCTTTCTTGGATAATTTGATGTAAGCCCTGGCTTCAATGCTTTTGCCACAATAAGGGCATATAATTGGCTTTTCTCTGGCCCTGTTCCCTTTGGCAAATCTGCCGTTTTTCTCTCTGTCAGGCATTTTAAAGCTGATCAACCCCAGCATCTTGAAGCATTTGGCGATATACTTCATCATTGAGCTGGGAGTTGAGTTTATGGCGAGTATTAGAGTTATTCATCTCTAGCTGAGATTTTATAGAAGGGAGATCATTCATTGGGATCGCCCTGATCTGATGGGGATATTGTGAGATCATATCCTTTATCCTTTAAGATCTGGCCATTCTTGATATAGGCCTTGTCTACAAGAAAACAGTAGCTATTCCCAACACTCTTAATTCTTCTATCCTTTATGGTTATTGTATCCATCTGCATCACCTTTTTTTGTTATTATTTAAGTTGTTATTCTTATAATAACATAAGTTATATATAAACTTTACGGTATTTTGACAGGTCACTATATAGTGACAAATAGTTATAAGAAAAGTTTATATATATGTTATAACATCCGTTATTACATATATGAGGTGAGAATAATGGATTTTGAAACTGAGATCGTATCCAGGGGCAATAGTTATGGATTTGCTATTCCAAAGGCCCTAGTTAGATGCAATGTTTTAAAACAAGGCCAGAAATATAGGATAATAGTTGAAGAAGCTGAACCTGTTCCTATGGATCTTATTGAAAAGAAGAAACGCCGCGACTGAGATTTGAACTCAGAAATCCGTGAGGAAACGGGATGTTTGCACAATCTTTAGCAATCTTGCACCATAATCTTAAAGATTATGTCCGCGCAGTACCAGATTGTGCCATCGCGGCATAAGAATATAAGTATTTTTATTCTGTATATAAACTTTTTGAAAACCCAACAATAAGGACGAAAACTGCCTGAAGAGGGAACCCCCATACTAAGTAGGGGAATTTCCTTTTGGCATAGGACTTTATGAAATAAAGTCCGTGTTTGAGTCAATTATTATTGTTGGGTTTTCTTACTACTGTAATAAAAAACCTTATAAACTAATTATGAAATTATTAAGCATACTATGAAAAAGAGGTTGATATTTTTAGTTTTTCTTTTGGTTTTGCCTAATGTTCTTGGTGAGGAGTGGATCTTTAACAGCGAGCATGTGGAGATGGAGCTGGAAATCTCCAGTAATGTTGAGCTGGTGCCGAAAAGCTCAAAGTATAGTGTTGATTATGTTATAGCAAACCTGTCTTTTATTCCCAGGGATGGATTTCAGGAAGAGGTGTTAAGTCTAGAAACAGAGCCATTTACTGAGGTTGAGAATGATGCTGTTATCTTTAGATGGGATGAGCCAGAAGAGAAGAAGCTGGACTATAGCCTTAAAAGTGATATCAGGACATTCAACAAGATTGTCAGGATCAGGGACAAGGTGAGTTTCCCACTAAGGGATGTACCTGAGGATGTTATGTATTATACAAGAGCCTCTGAGAGTATCGATTCAGATGACAAGGATGTTGTGAAGCTAGGTTCTGAGATAATCCAGGGAGAAGATGATCTTTATGCTGTTGTCTTTAAATTGGGAGAGTGGACAAAGGAGAATATAGACTATGACCTTAGTACTTTAACAGAGAGCGTATCCCAGAAGGCTTCTTGGGTATTGAGAAACAGAGAGGGTGTGTGTGATGAGTTGACTAATCTATTTATCGCTATGAACCGTGCCCTGGGGATCCCTGCTAAGTTTGTATCTGGTGTTGCTTATACCAATGCTGATGATTTTGAGGAGGGTTTTGGCCCTCATGGATGGGCTGAGGTCTATTTTCCTGATTATGGGTGGGTTCCTTTTGATGTTACCTATGGAGAGTTTGGTTTTGTTGATGCTGGACATATAAAGCTTAAGGAGAGCCTGGATGTAAGCCAGGCAAGCACCCAGTTCCAGTGGATGGGGGAGAATGTCGATATCAAGACCCGTCAGTTAGATATCAAGACAACTGTGAAGGACAAAGGAGGGAGTATTGGGAAGCTTATATCTGTTCGAGCCAGAGCTGTAAAAGGTAAGGTTGGTTTTGGAAGCTATAACCTTATTGAGGTTGATCTTGAGAACCTCAAGGACTACTACGTTGCTACAGAGCTAAGGTTGTCAAAGCCCAAGGAGATAGAGGTTATCGGAGAGGAGGAAAAGGTGATTTTACTGGAGCCTGGGGAGGAGAAGAAGATCAACTGGATAGTAAGAGTAAGTGATGATCTGGAAGGGGGTTTTGTTTATACCTTCCCATTTGTAATTAATTCTGTAAGGAATGTATCTTCATACTTTAATTTTGATGTTGTTGAAGATGGGAAGGAGTTCAGCCTAGAGGGAATGGAAACTTTGGTCAAGGAAAATGAGGAAGAAAAGAGCTTTTTGGGAAGGGTTGATCTAAGATGCGGCTCGGATAAGGAAGGCATCTATGAGTATGAGAACGCTATGGTGGAGTGTAATGTCAAGAATATAGGGAACATCTATCTGGAGGAGTTGAATGTTTGTTTGGAATCTGACTGTAGGGAACTGGAACTGGGGATTACACAGGAGGAAGAGGTAAGCTTTAACTTTAAGCCTGTTTCTGCGGGGAGGCAGGAGATAGTGGTGAAGGCCAGCAATCCTGATGTGAGCAAGAACAGTATTTTTGATATCACTGTATATGATGAACCTTCAATAGAGATCGATGAGATAACATATCCTGAGGAGGTAAGATATAAGGAGGTTTTTGAGCTGTCCTTTATCCTGGATAAGAGATCCAAGTTTGCACCCTCTGATGTTAATATCAGGATAGCGCCTGTTGGCAAGGAGTGGGAGCTCAACCAGCTCAATGAGAACAGGAAGTTTGTATTGAAGATGTATGGAAGTGAACTAAACGTAGGGGAGAATAATTTTCAGATCCTTATCAAGTATAAGGATAAAAGAGGAAAGGACTATTCTGTCAGTGAGGAGTTTAGCATCAGTCTGGTCGATGTTGGATTTTTCCAGAGAATCATCATATTTTTCAAGAATCTGTTTTAGGTGTTGAATGAATAAACTTGCGAAAAAAGCAACTATCCTGGGGATAGTTGGGAATATTGTACTTTTTTTGTTGAAGACCATAGTTGGTATTGCGTATGGCAGCATAGCTGTCATATCGGATGCTATCAATTCTTTTACAGATATAATTGCATCAATTATCGTTTTTATCAGCGTCAAGGTATCTTCAAAAATGGCTGACGATGGGCATCCTTTCGGACATCACAGGGCTGAGCCTATTGCTGGACTGATAGTTGCTATATTTACAGGGATATTGGGGTTTGAGGTAATAATCATTGCTTTCAATAAGCTACTAATTGGAGATGGTTTTGTCAGAGGTATTGCCCCTATTATTGTCATGGGGTTTACTCTTGTGGTAAAGTTTGGCATGTATATCTATTGTGTTAAGGTCGGGAGAGAAGTTAAGAGTACTGCAATAATGGCTAGTGCTAAAGACCATAGGAATGATGTGTTGATATCTTTGGCTGCTCTGCTCGGTGTTTCCGGAGCCTATGTGGGATATGGTTTTCTGGATCCTTTGGTTGCCCTGTTGATAGGGGGGTGGGTAATATATTCTGGGTATGAGATAGGTGTAGATAACATTAAGTTTCTGATGGGAGAGGCCCCTTCTCTGGAATTGATGGAAAAGATCAAGGATAATGCCTTGAAGTGTGGTGGGGTAAAGGGCATCAATGATGTAAGGGCACATTATGTAGGGGTGCTGTTACAGGTGGAGGTCCATATCGAAGTGGATAGGAAACTAACCATATATAGAGCGCATTCTATTGGAAAGAAGGTGCAGCATTGTATAGAGAATATGGAAGATGTTGACAGAGCCTTTGTGCATATAGATCCTGTTAGTTGAGTTCTTATTTAGTTCATAACAATATTGGATTATTATTCTTTGGAAAACCCAATAATAATAATGGGCCGTCCGATTCTTCGCTTCGCTCAGAACCGGGTGGGGCACCCCGTAGGGGGCAACCCCCTCCCCACCGGCAATTATTGTTGGGTTTTCTCTTTTTCTTATTTTTTCATAAAAAAACCAAAAGATTTATATATAGTATACCTAATTATAGTTAAATATACCAAGGTATACCTTAAATGGAAGAAAAGTCGACAACTATACAGATTTCTAAGGATATAGTTAGTGAGCTGGCTAAGATTAAGGTGCATCGTAGGCAACCATACGATGAGGTTATTTCTAGACTTGTTGGGCTCTATGGAAAAGAGGATTTGGAGGTGAAAACCAGAACTTTAGAGGGAGAGGGCAGCACTATAAAACTTTCCAGACCGGTTGTAGGGAAGATAGCTGAGTTGAAAGTGCATCCCCGCCAGGCTTATGAGGAGGTGATTGCTGGCCTTGTTGAGCTGTATAAGAAAAGTAATCTTATCGAGGAGGAAAGAGAGATTTATTCTGAGAAGAGAAGTATCACTACAATAAAGATTTCTAGGAAAGTTGTTAGGATTTTGAGATCTCTGAAGGTTCATCCAAGGCAAGCCTACGATGAGATCATCCTAAAGCTGCTTGAATCTGATATAAGAACTTTAGGAGATATTGAAGAGATCTATGGTGCTGGAGAGATAACTACAATCAAGCTTTCTAGAAATGTTGTTGCCAGGTTGAGAAGATTGAAGGATCGTCCCAGGCAAGGCTATGGGGAGGTTATCTTTAGGTTATTAAAGAATGGCTAGACGAAATAGAAGAGGAAAGAGAAGGATCAAGGCAGAGCGAGATATGTTTGTAAAGAACTCTCTGTTTGTAATAATTGCTGTAGTGTTTGGATTGTTGCTTATGTATAACAGTTCAATGATACCAACCGGATTTGCAACAATCTCTGGAGAGTTTGGTTATACTGATAATGTCTCGATCTGGATAAATGAGAGCCAAAGCTATGAATGGATATTGGATAATTTTGGTGATCTGAAGTCTTTAAGGTTGGATGGAAACTCCTCCAAGAACTTTGTCGGTAAGGTATATCTAGAGAGAGATAGGATCAGTTACATCATACTGGATAGTTCAAGGTTCGGATCAGAAGGTATAGGGGTAGTTACTGGGATGGCTGTTTTGAATGAGAGTAATGTGAATTATAATGATGTAACAGAGTTTAATGAAAGTGAAGTTAATGCAGGTGAGACAAATATAACTGAGATTAATTTAACAGAGAATAATGCAACTTCTGTTAATGAGTCCGGCTATGGTGAAGATGTAGAGAATGCATCAGAGATTTCTGATAATAGGTCTATAAGCATAGATATCTTTGGTGGAGGAAGAAAGAGTATGGAGGAGATGTTCAGGTTTAATATAAGCAGCTTATTCAGCTGGGATATTGATTACACAAAGATATGTACCAAATGGGATGTTGGCGAATATTCGGTCTGTTATGGCAGTTCTGACTGTTGTGATCTTGTTGGGCTTGAGAGTTACGGGGAATGGAACGATACGTTCTATCTCAGCTATGGAAGATATGATGCTGGACTTAACAATAATGTTGAGGCTCAAGTGATATATGCTAACTATTCTGTATCTGTTGATGACCCTTACTCAGATATCCTGTATTCTGAGGTTAAGAGTACAATGGCTGAATTCTATGAAGAGAGGATTGAGTTCAGTGATGTCTGTATTGAGACCTGCTTATTGGGTGGTTGGAATGATTCATCATATTCACTAAGGATTGAAGTCTCTGAAGGGAATCTTGCGATCAACAGCATAAGGTACAGTGTTGAGAAGACGATCAATCTTTCTGATACAAACATTACTGTTAGTGAGGAGTTGATCAAGCCTGATGTTGTCATAAATAAGCCTGTGAAGTGGATCAAGAGAGTAGGAGTTTCTGAGCCTGTTGTGAATCTTACAATCAATATATCATCTGATGCTCTAAATGTAACGGTAAAGGATGTAAGAAAGGATAAGATCATTGAGGATGAGAAGGTCAGGATCAATGAAAGCGGAGAGATCAAGAGTGTTGATGAGTATGAGGCAAGTAAGAAAGATAGCAAGGTTAAGAAGAAGGGTGTTAGATTACTAGCAGTAGGGAAGAAGGAAAAGGAGAAGAAAAAGGATATAGGTATTTTGATAGAAGAGGCTGTTGACTCTATAGAGGTTGAGTATTATACCGAGGCACCTATCTCTAAGGAGACTGCAATTAAGAGAGGGAAGAGGGTAGTGGTAAGCTCTGATGTTCATTATGAGGATATATTGGCCTATACATACCTGGATGATGTTTCCAGGGAAGACATCAGGCTGTACTGGGTTGTCAATGACAGCAAGAGGATGATAGGATTTGATGGTTATGATCAAAATGAGGATGGACTGATCGACTATATCGAATGGATAGTACCTTCATTGTCTAACCAGACCTACGAGGTTATTATAGAGATAACAAAAGCAGAGCATTTAGACTCCAATAGGGTACTTATTGAGGATATATATGATTATGTTAGCGTCAAAGACTATAACTGGAGCCCTATTGTGGAGAATAATGAGTATGTGAGGGTTACGTTTGAACAGGCACTTGACAGTTCAAGGGATATAACAATATATGCCCGCTCTTTCAGTTCTGCTTCCATAGAGGTATATACAGAAGATAGTGATGTTCTGATAAGCACATTTGAGAATGTTGGACTTGAGGGATGGTATAAGATATATCTTACCTCTTTGAACGGCAGCCATGAGGTGTTTGATCTTAGGTCAATAGGGATAGTAGAGTATGACTATATCGTAGATCCTATGGTTGGTGTCTCTGGCAATATCAGTCTTGTGGATCCTACCCCTTACAATGACAGTATCCAAGCTACAGATTATGTTGAGGTTAACATTAGCATTGTAGCTAACCTAAGTGAAGCCAAGTTTAACTGGAATGGGACCAATTACACATTATATAATGATTCCTTGGTACTTATGTATAACTTTGATAATATTTCTGCTCTCGGTGAGGACTATAATAATACAGAGAACTATACTGTTTTTGATGCTTCGGTTTATGGGAACAATGGTACTGTAAGTGGCAATGGTAGCTCCATCACAGGTGCTTTGTGGAATGTATCTGGGAGATTTGGGGGGGGATTTGAGTTTGATGGTGTAGATGATTATATACATATACCTGCATCTGATGACCTTTCATTTGGAACTGGTAATTTCAGCCTTGCAGCATGGGTAAAAACAGGTTCAAATTCAACCCAGTATGTGATTGACAGGTGGGATTATCCAAATGGGAAGGATTCTGAATATGCCATATTTGTGCAAGACGGTTATCCTAATTTCCTAATTAGGGAAACGTTGGATGAGGAGAATGACTATGCTCTTGCTGTTTCAACTTTAAGGATAAATGATAGTGACTGGCACTATTTAGTTGGGGTTAGGAAGAATATCACAGTATATGTCTATGTGGATGGAATTGAAATGGGGAGTGCTGACGCTTCATCTGTTGGTGCATTAGTAACTACAGGGCAGACTAATATTGGTGTACATGCTCATAGGATTTATTACTACAATTCTTTAAATTACTTCAATGGTTCTATTGATGAAGTTAGGGTATGGAACAGGTCATTATCCAAGGAAGAGGTGTATCAGCAGTACGTATCGAACCTGAATAGGTATTCTAATGATGTATGGTATCTATATATCAACCAATCTTTGAATGGTAGCGATGGTTTATCAGATGGGGATTACACTTATTCTGGCTATGTGAGGGATAGTGCAGGGAATGAAAACAGCACAGAGAACAGGAGGATAACTGTTGAGAGCATCTACCCATCGATTGAATTTACTGGACCCACTCCTGCAACAGGCACCAGCACTACAAATACATCTATTGAGGTCAATATAACTATAACGGAAAGTGATCTTGATGAAGTCAGGTTCAATTGGAACAAAACTAACTATACTCACTACAATGATTCTTTAGTGCTGTTCATGAACTTTGATAATGTATCCAGTTTAGGTGAGGGCTACAATAACTCTTTATCGGCTAATGAGACGGTTGTTGACCTATCAAATGCTGGGAATAATGGGACTACTGTCACAAATACAACAAATGATGGTCCTATCTGGAACAAAACAGGCGGCAGATATGGAGGGGCATTTGAGTTTGATGGTGTTGATGATTTTATTGATGCTGGTAACGACAAATCTCTACAGATTACAGGGGCTGTTACGCTGGGTGCTTGGGTAAAGATAAATTCCTCCTACACTGGAGGTATTGTATGCAAGCAGAGCAATGCTCAAGGAGGGTATGATCTTGGCTTTGGAAACCTTAATGTTGGAAAGCCAATATTGAATATCTATGTTTCAGGTGTATGGTATAGGGCTGAGGCAGATGATACATATAACGATGGGGAATGGCACCATATAGTGGGGGTTGCAAATGGTAGCACTGTGAGCATCTATGTTGATGGTGTTGGGAAGGAGGGAGATACATATTCAGGAAGCATAGCTGACAATACCGGCTCTTTAACTATCGGCACCAGGATAAATGACGGCACAAATCCATTCAATGGCACAATCGATAATGTTATGGTATGGAATACCTCTTTGTCTTCTGAAGAGATATATCAGTTGTATATATCTAATCTACGTAAGTATGATGTAGATAAATGGAATCTTTACCTGAATCAGTCTTTAAATGCTACTGACGGTCTTGTTGATGGAAGTTATGGGTATTCTGGCTATGCTAAGGATAATGCAGGTAATGAGAATAGTACTGAACTAAGAAGCGTAACTGTGGATAGGGTAGGGCCGTCTACTAATTTCACTGGACTCACTCCTG
Organism: Candidatus Nanoarchaeia archaeon; assembly: GCA_028279655.1. Lineage (GTDB taxonomy): Archaea > Nanobdellota > Nanobdellia > Woesearchaeales > JACPBV01 > JAHWHQ01. The sequence continues at coordinate 65,463 of JANQNH010000008.1, forward strand.
CCAATGGAAGCTCTCAGACTGAGGGTCATGTAAGGATAAATGTATCCATAGATGAATCCTCTCTAGGAGAGGTTAAGTTCAACTGGAACGGAACTAACTATACTTACTATAACAATAGCTGTGTGTTGATCTTTAATTTTGACAATGTCAGTTCATTGGGGGAGCAGACTTCTGGTCCAGGGAACAAAACAGTAGATGTATCTGGATATGGAAATAACGGCACTATCTATGGTCCTTTTTGGAACAATACTGGAAGGTATGGGGGCGCATTTGAGTTTGACGGTATTGACGATTATATCAATGTCAGCGATAGTGATGAGCTGGATGCTAATAGATTAAGCATAGAGTTCTGGTTCAAGCCTGCTTCAACGTATAACGCAAGCACCAGTTATGTCAGCTTTGTATATCATGATAATTATGAGATCGCCATCAGGGATGGCAATATGGTGTTCCAGTATGGAGAGAATAACCTAAGTTCAGTGATTGACAGCTGGAACAAGGGGCAGTGGTATCATGTGCTGGCTACATATGATGGTACGACACAGATGTTGTATCTGACAGGGGCGGATGAGGCAAGCGCTCTTGTATCTGCTCCATTTGTAGTGATGAACAGCAATAGTGAAAGGACTGCATCGTTCTTTGATTCTGGAGACATAATACTTATGGGCTCTGTTAGTTCTGGAAGCTGTGAGCATCCAGGGGATGATGCATTCATTGTTCAAGATATCACAGGAGATACAGTCGCCTATGTTAACAGTACAGGTGATATGTGCACAGAGGATTCTGATACCGTGTACAGTCATGCTAGTTGCGATAATCCTGGTGATGGTTCGTTTATTGTAAAGGACAGCAGCGATTCAATCGTTTCATACATCAATGCAACCGGAGATCTATGCTTGAGAGGTACTTTAACTGAAAATGGAAATCCATAGATGTGGGAATCAAATATCCCTAACAAACGAAAAGCAGGTTTTTGAGGTGAAAAAATGAGATTAGGCAACTTTTTGAAAAAAACCAGAGGCAGATTGTCTCTGAACAAAATAGGAGGTGAAAAAGAAATGAAAGAAGAAGTGATAGAAAGGAAAGCGACAGAGGAGATAAGAAAAACTGAAGCAACCAAGGGGAGAAAATTTACTTCAGTTTGGAGTATGTTCGCTCTAGTCGCTCTTTATTTGCCTTTCGTCACTTCAATTTTTGATATTCACCTAGCGAGAGCTCTAAACTTCTGGAAGAAGTCGGGGAAGGTTGCTCTGGTAGTTGCTGTTTTTGTTCTTGGATGTTCTGCTGTTTTGGCAGGAAATGTCATAGTCAAAGGAGGGGAACTGAACGTTACTGACAAAGCTTATATGGGCTCTGATCTGTTGTTTACTAATGCCAGTAATGTTGGTATTGGGACAAAAACACCTGGACAGAGACTCAGCATAGAAGGGTTTGGAACAGTTAATGAGGATGTGTTAAGAGTCAACAATCAAGGTGACTTTTCATCAAGGATATGGTTGCGTAATCAAGGTAGATCATCATACATTGTACAGTCTGGTGGTACTCCAGATACTTTAGCAACAGGGATTCTTGCACAAAGCCTGTCTATTGGAATAAATTCTGCTGAGGCAATACAGTTCTGGAATGGGGCTACTGCTGCTGTAAGGATGACTATTGGAAGCCTTGGGAATGTAGGTATAGGAACTGCAACACCTGTCCATAAACTAGAAGTAGCTGGTTCTATGAATGTTTCTGGAGATTTGAATGTTAGTGGCGTGATTACTGGTGATGGATCAGGGATTACTGGTATAGATGCACAAGGCGGCGGTTGGAGTAATAACTCTAAAAACACAAATACATCACTAAATGTGGAGGTGTTTGGCAATCTTACTGTGAATAACTCAGTATTTTTTGTTAACAGAGACAGCGGTAAAATCGGGATTGGGACCATCAGTCCTATTGTCAGTCTGGTCATCAACAGCACAAACAACGATCCACTGCATCTGCACACTAACAGAAGCGAGAACTATATCAATCTATATGAAAATGGGGTAAGAACTTGGGCTTTCGGACACGATGCTGGACTTGCACCTGATTCGTTCTTGATCTACGACAGTGCTGCAGGCAAGACCCCATTTAAGATCCGGCTTTCCAGTGAGGAGAATACATTAGTATTGGATGGAGGACTAGCTGGTATCGGAACGGGCAGTCCATCATCTACCTTACATATTAACAGTTCTGATGTTGATGGTGCTTTGAGAGTTACAAATACTTCTGGGAGTGCAATATTCCTGGTTAATGGAAGTAATGGTAGAGTTGGGATCGGGACTTCAAGTCCTAATGCAAGATTACAGATTGACAGAGATGATTCAGGAGCAGTAAACTTAAAGCTTAATGCACCATCTACAGGAAATCAAGATCCTATTGCACAATGGGAAGTTGAAGGGGCAGAAAAATTAAAGATATATGTAGATGAAAGTGATGGAAACAAAACAAAATTCAGAGTCAATAACACCATAATGGCACTAGCTATTGATAAAGCAGGCAACATGGGGATAGGGACTACTGCTCCTGCACATAAACTTGAGGTAGCTGGTTCTATGAATGTCAGTGGAGATCTGAATGTATCTGGGATGATAACAGGAGATGGGTCTGGACTTAGCAACCTAGCAGGGTCTATGATTAATGGTACAGATATTAACCAAACAAGAATCCGTGCTGGAATGATTGAAGCCTATGGATCGTTTAATCATAGTCTTGACAATAATACCTTGTTTGTTGATTCAATTAACAATAGAATTGGTGTTGGGACTACTTCGCCTTCAACATTATTCCATGTACTTGGAGATGATACTTCAGGAGATTCTGAAGGGGGATTTTGGTTAACAGGAGCAAATCACCCTGATTTTAGGATTATTGATGGAAACAGCGGGAATACTGCAGCTGTGCTAAAGGATGCTCAGGGAGCAGGTGCTTCTGGTGGAATAATGGAGTTGTGGTATAACGATGTTCCCATGGCTCAGATCACCTATATTGGAGATAGTTATCTTACTGGAGGGGATCTTGGAATTGGAACAAAGATTCCTGGTTCTCTATTGCATATCAATGGAACAGGTAATCTATTGAATATCAGTAATTCTACAGATACCTTCTTGTTTGTTAATGGAACTAATGGTAGGATTGGAATCGGAACTGCGACCCCTAGTTATGGTTTGCATATAGCTGGTAGAGTTGGCCCTTATGAATTAGGGATTGGATCTATTGCGGATGATGGTGGTTTGGCCCTCCTTAATGCTAGTGGGATTGATAAGGCAGGGATTCGATCCGATGCCTCTGGAGGATTAACATTCCATACGGGTAGAGCTGATCAAGCTTCAGAAAGGATGGTAATTGACAACTCTGGCAATGTAGGTATAGGGGATACTGCACCGGTTCATGCTCTTGACATAACAGGGAGCATCCTAGCTAGCGGAGATATAAATGCTACTGGGAAATTCTATGGAGATGGCTCTGAGCTAACTGGGATAACTGCTAGTGGAGATGGCACTGGTGGTTGGACCAATACTTCTACGCAGACTACAACTACTCTTAATGTTGGCATAGGAACTACTAGTCCAAAAGCTCTGCTACATATCAATGGCTCCGGGGTTTTGCTAAATATCAGCAATAGCACTGAGAGTTTCTTGTATATCGATGAGTCAATTGGAAGGGTAGGTATAGGGACCACTGATCCAAATAAGAAACTGCATGTTGTTGGTGATGAGGATATTGCAAAGTTTGACGGAACAAACGCTTCTGTCCAGATGTCTCCAGGATATATACCTCTAGAGGTGAGCAAAACAAGTAATGCAACTGACATTGCGACAAATCCATTGGTAAGACTTGCAAACAACAATGACAGCAACAGTTGGGCATCTATATTCTTTAGGACATATACTGGATATGCTAATGAACGGTGGTATATGGGTGTTAGGGCGGATTCCTCTAATGATAATCTTAGAAGATTCTCTATTGCGAACAATCAAGAGGATGAAATATTTACAGTAATCAGACCTGGAAGAGTTGGGATCAATACAACCTCTCCATTATCCAGATTACATATAAATGACTCTAGTATTGGAGGTGCATTTAGGATTACAAATGGTTCAGGGGATGTTATCTTCTTTGTGAATGGAAGTAGTAATCAGATAGGGATTGGAACGAGTAGTGTCACTGTTGGGAGGATTTTGGATGTTGATGGTGTTGGAAGATTCAATGATCTTGAAATAGATGGAGGAGGTAGATTAAGCACAGAGGATAGCTCTGGAAACCTGACAATATTTGGTGGCGGTACAAATAGAGGAGGGACTATTGAGTTACATGGCGGTGGTGCTGCTTCAAATACAGGTGTATTGGTATTTAGAACTGGTACGAGTGGGGTAGGTAGTGAAAGGTTAAGGATTGATGCCAGCGGGAATGTTGGGATTGGAACAAGTTCTCCTAGCCATCTGCTTGAGGTTAGTGGTTCTATGAATGTAAGTGGGGATCTGAATGTTTCTGGAGTGATAACCGGAAATGGTTCTGGACTTACTGGTATAACTGCAGAGGGCGATGGAACAGGTGGCTGGACTAATACAACTACTGAGACCACCACTGCACTAAATGTGGGAGTTGGACTTGGTGGGCCTACAGAGAGGTTGCATGTGAATGGCAGTTTTATAATTGAGAATGCTACTGGTAGTGATATGTTTATTGTCAATGAGAGTAATGGTAACGTTGGTATGGGAACCAGCATTGCTAGAAAAGATTTTCAGATATGGCATGAGAATGGGGAGCTAAATGATACGGTCTTTATTGATGCAGGGGTATCGGGTTCAACAAATCCTTCTTTTGGAACTTTGACAGGACTGAGCTTTGAGATAAGGAGCAATGACACTGCAAGGATAATTATCAAAGGAGGAGGCAATGTTGGGATTGGAACTACAACACCAGCTCATAAGCTAGAAGTAGCTGGAAGCATGAATGTTTCTGGTGATTTGAATGTTAGCGGTAAGTTTTATGGGGATGGTTCTTCTCTGACTGGAGTAGGCGGAATGACTAACGGGACTGATATAAACCAGACAGGAGTATATGCAGGGATGATTAAGGCTTATGGGGATTATAACCACAGTTTTGACAATAATACCTTGTTTATTGATTCTACCAACAGCAGGGTAGGTATTGGAACAATTACCCCTGGAGGAAAGTTTGAAGTTGCCTATGCGAATGAAACTTACTTGAGATACGAACCTGACACACTTACCTTAAGAAGAAAAACAGCATCGCAATATCCTTATATCCAATGGATGGGATCAGACAATGTAAGAGGAGCATACCTTGGATGGGGGTCTCCTGGAGATTATATCGGCATGTACATGGAGAATGGAAATGATTTTACAGTTACTGGAGGCAATATGGGGATTGGGACTTTTACTCCATCGAGCACTCTCGAGGTATCTGGAAACCTTAGTGTTAGTGGTACTGCTAACAGTTCAATTGACAACTCTACCCTTTTTGTTGATGCAGCTAATGATAGGATTGGGATTGGTACTACAAGTCCTTTAAGAGATCTCCATATCAGTGACGCTACAGGTAATGCAGAGGTACAGTTCACAGCAGGATCGGTTGGAAAAAGCTGGCATCTCGGAACATCTACTGGTGATTTTGCTATCACTGAAACAGATGTTGCAACACGACTTTTTGTGGAAAACACAACAGGGAATATTGGGATAGGGACTATAACACCCGGGTCATTATTTGAGGTTGCTAATACTAGCGAAGCTATAGTCAATCTAAGTGGAGCTTTGTATGTCAATGGAACTTCAGGGAATATTGGAATTGGGAAGATCAGTGATACTGATAGGCTAGTTGTTGAGAACAGCGGTCAGAATTCTGACATGAGAATAAGAGAGTATCTAGAGAATGCGTGGGGTCCTACAACCTTCATCGATAAAGCAAGGGGTACAAGAGATAGCCCTATGAATGTCAGTGAAGATGATAATGTAGGACAGATCAGGTTTAGAGGATATAATGGATCTGGTTTCTATGATGCAGTGAATATTCGTGCAGAGGTTGATGGAGATGCCCGTAGTGGATACACTCCTGGAAGACTGGAGTTCCTTACAACGCCTGTTGGTTCTGTGACTCCTCTTCAGAGGATGGTTATAAAAGAGAATGGGAATATTGGTATAGGAACTGTTGAGCCTGCACATAGGCTAGAGGTAAGCGGTTCCATGAATGTAAGTGGGGATCTGAATATCAGTGGAGATTTAAATGTTACAGGGGTTGATTCCAACAGCACATTCAGAGGTGATGTAACTATACTAGGTACGCTCCATGGCGGCAGTCCTGTCAAGATAGCTGGTGGGTTGAATGTTACTGGAGATGTGAATGTTACTGGTGTGATTACAGGAGATGGATCTGGTATAACAGGGATAACTGCTAGTGGGGATGGTACTGGTGGTTGGACCAATACCTCTGAACAGACTACTACTTCATTGAAGGTTGGGATCAATACAACTTCTCCTAAAGGTACGCTGCATGTGAATGGTACTGTTTTGGTCACCAACGGCAGCGTTGGGATTGGGACTACAAGTCCTGGCTATGACCTACATGTTGAGAAAAATAGAAACTCAAATACACTTATTGTAGCAGGCAATCCGAATTCAGGTACAGGAGCCAGAGCAGAGATAGTTGCAGAGGTTGATGGAGGAGGAACTTTCATGGATGCATACAGCAGCGGATATACAACCTCTGGTGCATTGGTCCAGGATGGAGGTGCAGTGTATACAAACACAGGATTAGCCGGTGGGCTAAGTGTGGGGGCTTATCACTCTAGTGGGATCATTAGATTCTACACAGGGGGTGCTGCGGTTGCAAATGAAAGGCTAAGGATAGGTTCAAGTGGCAATGTAGGTATTGGAACAACTACTCCTACCCATAAGCTGGAAGTAGCTGGAAGTATGAATGTTTCTGGTAATCTGAATGTTAGCGGTAAGTTTTATGGAGACGGTTCTGAGCTAACTGGTATAACTGCCACTGGGGATGGTACTGGTGGTTGGACCAATACTTCGCAGCAGACAAGTACATCTTTGAATGTTAGTGTTAACTCTGGAACATTGTATGTTGACTCTACAAATAGCTTTGTGGGTATTGGAGACACAACCCCTGGAACAAAACTTGAGGTCTTTGGATCAACCGGCAATTTGTTAACTGTCCAGGATGGACAGCAGGCTGTGAGGATTGGGACTGACACGGACGGAGGGTATCTTAAGATGGATGGTGCAAGCCATTTCTCTTTCCAGACTGTTACAAATGGAGAATCGGTTACGATCAATGGAAGCTCTGGAAATGTTGGTATTGGGAGTACACATCCTGGAGCTAGATTAGAAGTTGGAAACTCTGGAGCAAGCAACGAGATTAGGTTATTGACAGATGCTGATCAACAGGCCAGCATATCAATCACAGAAGGAGTAGCGGGAACTGGATGGATATTCAGAAGATTAGCCAGTGAAGATGATCTTAATCTCTGGAGCTATGGAACAAACTCAGATGTAATGACATTTGCGCATGATAGCGGGTTTGTTGGTATCGGAGTTACAAATCCAAGTGGAATGTTGCACATCAACAGGACTGATAATAGAGATTCTTACATACGGATAGACAGCAACAATTCTTACTCCTGGACTTTTGGGGTTTTTGATTATGCCAACGACGGAAACAATGACTGGTATCTCGGAAATAGTGTAGCTGGTACAAGCCCAATTGTCGTGAAAAATACAGACAATGTTGGGATTGGAACTACTTCGCCATTATCGACACTTCATGTGAACAACTCAGGATCTGCTGGCGCCTTTAGGGTTACTAATACTTCAGGCTCACCAATATTCTTTGTTAATGGAAGCAATAGTAATGTTGGGATTGGGACTGGGAATCCTCGTTATATTTTTGAGGTTAAAACAGGTGCATCTAGGCGGATAATTTTTAACGAGTTTACCAACAATGAACCTGTAATAAGAAGTGTTGATACTTTGGATAATCTTAGATCTCTGTATCTTGAAGGCCATGATGTTAGGATAAATACAGGGGATTCTTCGGGATCAACAACAGCAGTAAGATTAAAGGTAGATAGTAATGGCAACATCGGAATAAATCAGTCAAGTCCTTCTGAGGCTCTAGATATTATTGGAAATATGAAGGTAGTTTCGGCTTCAGGTACACAAGGATTATACCAGGATAGTTCAGGGAATGTGGGTATCGGTCAGACCTCTCCTAACTCTACTTTAGGAGTAAGTGGGGATGTTAACATTACAGGAACGTTCTATGGAGATGGTTCTGGGCTTACTGGAATAAGTGCCAGTGGTGGAGGTAGTGGCTGGTCTATAAGTGGTTCTGGGCATCTTTACAACGATACCTCTGGAGTTAATGTTGGGATTGGGACCTCTAGTCCAGATGCCAAATTGGATGTGAATGGAGTAATACGCTTATCAGGCAGCAGCTATAATCTTAACATATCTGAAAAGGTTATTGGCGCAGATGCAAGAAGCGGTTTTGATTTAAAATCTGACCTGAGCCTGAATGTGCTTCTGGATGCAGACAACAACAATGGAAACGATGCATCTTTCAGAATATTAGAGGGTACGAAAGATTCCTCAAACAACTCAAATGAATTGTTCAGAATAACAGCTTTAGGGAATGTTGGTATTGGGACAACCAATCCTTCTGAAAAACTGCATGTAAATGGAAGTGGTGATGTAAAAATAAGGATTGAAACAAATACCACTACAAGTGCAGCAAAACTACAGTTGATTGGAGGAGATTCTGACAACTCTGTAATTGAGTTTGGAAACAGCAGTACAGATAATCCTGGCAGAGTACATTATAATCACGCAACTAAGGCTATGACATTTGCAACAGAGGATACAGAAAGAGTAAGAATAGATGGTTTAGGGAATGTTGGTATTGGGACTACTTCTCCATTATCCTCTATACATATAAACAGTTCTGCAGCAGGTGGTGCATTAAGGGTAACTAATGAGTCAGGAGATGCGAAATTCTTTGTTAATGGAAGTTCAGGGAATGTAGGGATCGGCACCTCTGCTCCGGCAGCTAAACTACAAATACATGACAACATTAATCCAAGCATCTATATTTCCACTGATGATGAGATAGGTGCTAGAGTCCCTTCATTATGGTTTGTGAATGATTATGATGGCACAAAAGTCTGGAAGGGTATTGGCGTAGACCTTAATGGAAGTATGGCATTTACCACAGACGGTTCTTCAAGCATGGGTGGTGAGATGGTCATCTCTACAACAGGTAATGTTGGTATAGGAACTACGAGTCCTGGTTCGGTCTTGACTATTAAGGAGAGTGGTGCTGGGAGCATGGGAATGAATGTTAGTGGGTTGTTGTATGTCAATGATACAAGAGTGGGGATTGGGACGTCAACTGCGACTCAGGAGTTAGTGGTCTCGAATGCTGCATCCATAGGAACACAATTTGGTGATTTTGGTGGGGTGTATAGCGGATTAGGATTCCCTTCAGCTTCAGGAGGAGTTGAGAAAACAACTGCTGGAGCTTTGATAAGAGGAATACAGCAAGGCAGTTGGGGTGCTGATATTGCATTTTACACTAGAGCGGCTGGAGGAGGAACTGGAACACAGAAGATGATAATAGAAAATGGAGGTAATGTGGGGATAGGATCTACTAATCCAGATCATCTATTGACTGTTGCAGGAACGATGAATGTTACTGGAGCTATCAGGCTGGAGAACTTTGATGATTGTACTGCTTTAGAAACAGATGCTGATGGTGATCTTGTATGTGGTAGTGATGAAGGCGGTGAAGGAGGTACGAGTGGTGGATGGACAAATACATCTGAACATACCACTACTTTATTGAAGGTTGGTATCAATACAACGTCTCCTAAAAGTACCCTGCATGTTAATGGTACTGTTTTGGTCACTAATGGTAGTGTTGGTATTGGAACGACTACACCTAATACGGAACTTTCATTTGGAGCAGCCATTGGCAGTATTACAATGGATACCTCTGATGGAAGCGACACTAAGCAGCTCGCTTTCTCTGGTGGAGGAGATATAAGCAGCGGTCGTGGAGGTTTTATCCAACTGTTTGGAAATGAGTATGCTACTGATTCTGGACTTACGCGTATAGGAAGCGGCAATCCATCAGGTGGAGGCATGATAGATTTCCATACTGGAGGCAGTGTTAAGATGGCTATCAATGGAAGCACAGGTAATGTTGGGATCGGAACAAGAAGCCCAACCACAAGATTGGATGTACCTGGTGATGTGAATGCTTCATTCAATACATCTCTGTTGTTTGTTGATGGAACTAACGATAGGGTTGGGATTGGGACTAACGTACCTGCACAAAAACTTGAGGTATATGATGAAACTACATCAATCTTAAAGATTGCTGGAGGTTCTACTGGTGCTCCTGCCCGTAGGTCTATTCTTGAATTGACTTCTGAGGATGAAGATAGGGCTCAGGGTATCTTAATATCCTCTTCAAGCAGTGAGAAATGGTTCTTTGGAAGGCAGTATGGTGCAGCAGACGCATTTACGATAGGCTATGGGTCTTCTCAGGCAGAATATCCAGCAAACTCAGATTTTTATATGACAACCAGCGGTATAGTTGGGATCGGGACTACGAGTCCTGGGGTAAAACTACACCTAAACAGTTCAGGAAGTACTGCATTGAGGATTGATGGAGGTGCTAACTCTGGTTCTGGTTACATAAATCTAAGAAATCCTACGAGCAACCTATATTTTGGTGTGGAAAACAGCACTGGGGGGAATATAATCCCTGGAAGCGCTCCATTTGCAGGTGTCCTATCTATGGCGAGTGCACACCCTATTCAGTTTGCGATTAACAATGTAATAAGGATGACTATAAACGAAAGCACAGGGAATGTAGGTATAGGTACGACAACCCCGGCCCATAGGCTGGAAGTAGCTGGCTCTATGAATGTCAGTGGAGATCTGAACATCAGTGGAGATTTGAATGTTACTGGAGTTGATTCCAACAGTACATTCAGAGGTGATGTAACTATACTTGGAACACTACATGGCGGCAGCCCTGTCAAGATAGCTGGTGGGTTGAATGTTACTGGAGATATGAATGTCACTGGTGTTATTACAGGAGATGGATCTGGTATAACAGGAATAACTGCTTCTCCGACTAATGGATCTGATACCAACCAGAGCGAGGTCTATATAGGTAAGCTGGAGGCTTATGGTGATTATAACCATAGCTTTGATGATAGCACTCTAAATGTTGATTCGACTAATAATAGAGTTGGGATTGGGACTTCGAATCCTAATGATCTGTTCCATGTTTATGGAGATGGAAAATACATAACGATAGAACACCCAACAAATACCTCTTTTGCAGGCCTTGCTTTTGATGATAATGGTTCACAGTCTGCATTCATGCAGCATATTGGTGTAAATTTTTCAACTGTGCCAAGAAGAGGGGATCTGGAGCTTGTCAGTTCATCTGGTGACATTACATTACAAAGTACAGGGGGCAATGTTGGGATCGGGACTACTAGTCCATGGACTATAGCTGGTAATTTGCCTGTTTTTGAGATTAGTGGCCCTTCACCAGCAATCCAGTTCAATGAAACAGGGGTTAGTGCAGAGAACACTATGTGGAACTTAGAAGTAAATGAAGAAACTTTCTCAGGCAATACCAAGAGCGGTATTGGAGGCAATGGACGTTGGCTTGAAGTTAGGAGGAGTGGGGCAACAATAAGTAATGTTACCCTAGGAAGCAGTGACGTGTTTATTAACGCAGTTTCAGGCAATGTTGGAATTGGGACTACAACACCATCAACTCAATTAGAGGTATTCGCAAGTTCAGGAGATACTACCATCTCTATCAACAATACAGATGCCTCTAATGACGCAAGGCTACATATCAATTCCCATGTTGATCAGAATCCAGTGATCAGATTCCAAAAAGGTGGTGCTAATAAATGGGGTATGTGGGTAGAAAATGGCGCAGACAACGGTGATTTTATGATATATGATTATGGTAACGGTGGGAATGTACTTGTGTTGGAGAATGGAACTGGTAATGTTGGAATTGGTACTGCTGATCCTTCCTCTTTACTTCATGCAGAGGATGGAGATGTGTTGTTTAATGGAACAAACAGCAGGCAGGGATTCTTCTTTGATGAAAGTACAGGTAGAGTAGGCATAGGCACAACTAATCCAGTGGAATTGCTGCACTTAAATAAGAGCGGAGGCCATGCTAAACTGGAAATCCAGTCTGTAACTGACAATGCTGGATTGGTCTTGAATGCTCCTGATGATGAGGCTGCGTATATCAGTTTTGAGACAAATGGAACAGAAGACTGGCAGATTGCAAGAGGAATCAATGATGATTATCTGTCTTTCTATGACCTAGATTCTGATTCTGATGTCTTGGTTATAGAAAACGGAACAGGCTATGTTGGAATTGGTACTACGAGTCCATCAGGTGCATTAGAAGTAAATGGCAATGTCGGGATCGGTGGATTCTCAAATTTTGTGCCACAGAAGAATCTTAATATTTATGTCGGGAATAATATTGGCGACAACGCTTCCTTGGCATTTCAGAATGCTAATACAGTTGCGGGTGAGATTCAGAGTGTTTCAGAAACAGGCAGCGAATGGGGACTAGGATTCCGTACCTATACAACAGGAGACGGTAATGTTGAGAGAATGAGAATAGATAATGACGGAAATGTTGGGATTGGGACAACAAATCCTAGTACAAAGCTGGTGGTTATGGGAGATACAGGAACAGGCGGGACACTTGCCATATATAACCAAACCAACACTGATAGAGGTTCTGGTATCAGGATACAGATACCTAGTGGATCTGGGACAGGGGATTTTGCATTTGATGTCCAGAAGGCTAATGGGCAGAAACTGTTCTATATCCTTGGAAACGGATGGATCGGTGTCAATGATTCATCTCCTGATATGGAGCTAGAGGTAAACGGAGCATTTGGTGTTTCAAATGGAGCTTCTGGAGATGGAGATTACTTCATTGTAGATGATACTGGCAACGTTGGCATTGGGACGACGAGTCCTGATAAAAAATTAGTGGTTCATCAGGGAACTATTCGTAGTAATGGAACAAGTGATAGATACACAGATATAGTTACTGATAGTACAGGGTCATTCTTTGATGCATCTCACTTTATGCAGTTTAGGGTAAATGGTGCATCTTCTTTGTCAGATGCAGTGAGAATCACAGAGGCAGGGAATGTGGGGATTGGGACTACGAACCCAACTAGTGAATTACACGTAATTGGAGGTGCAAACATTACTGGTGATGTATTAAGCGAGAATTCGTTTGTTGTATCTAAACAGATATCTCCTGCGAACAATCTGTCTATTGAATTTCCAACTACCTCATCTGGCATTTGCACAACTGTGAGCTCTACTGTTAGTTATACTGAAAGAAGAACTTTTGCTTTTTCAGCAGGCACTACAGATGTTGTTGTAGACCTTATTGCGGGTGCATCTTCAATGGGTGTTACAGCTTCTGGTTTAGAAATACAGATCAGAACAGACAATGCTTATTGTGCATCAAATGAATGCTCTTATAGGGCATCTTGTACAGGGAATAATCTAATGCCTGCAGTTGTTTTAGATAGGTAAAAGAGAAAATGACAGAAAACCAAACGTAGGATGCTGTCTAGGATAAGGATATAGCTATAAGGTTTTAGGCCTATGAATGGATTTGGCCTATTTTGAAAAGGGAAGAAGTATTCTTAGGGATAAATCAGTTTTTATTTGTTCTAAACCGAAAAGTATTGGTTTGTATTGTACCCAATACCTCAAACGGAGTTTAAGGTACCCAAAACCTCAAGCAGAGCTTGAGGTGCCCAATACTTTTGTTTTTTCACTTCGTTCAAATTGTCCCAATTCCTCAAGCGAAGCTTGAGAAAAACGAAAAGTATTTAAATATAATACCTACATATACAGAATAAATAGCTACATATATGGAAAAAAATACTAAAAAAGAGGGCATAGACATAGATTTCTCTAGTTATGATTATTCGCAACTAAGAAGGATATATGATGATCTAAAGGAGCATATTGACAGGATAGAAAGCAAAAAAAGGATTCCACTTTCCTTGTTTTCTTCAGAACTAAGCGGTCTTGAGACTATTGTCAAATATTTTAAGGAGAATGTTGGCCTTAGCTTTAAGGATATTGCGTTTATGGTAGGACGAAGTCCAAAAACAATCTGGCAGGCATACAATTTTTCAAAGAAAAAATATCCAAAAAAGTTCATAGTAAAAGACTTTTCACATACTGTACCGCTGGAGATATTCAGGGACAGAAAATACAGCATTCTTGAACATATTGTCCTTTATCTTAAGAAGAAAAACATGAAATTATCTGAGATTGGAATCCTGCTTCATCGTAATCCAAGTACAATATGGACTGTAAATTCAAGGGCAAATAAAAAATGAATAATAACAAAACAAGGATATGGAAGAATAGCCTAGATAGACTTCTCCCTATCTTTGTTGCTATCCTAACTATGTCTGTACTTATGCTGGAGGTAAATGCAATGACTATAGGAGGAAGGGCAGGAGGGTACTTCAATGGAACTATGGATGAGATCAGGATATGGAATACCAGCTTAAGCAGTGATGAGGCTTACCAACAGTATGCAGCAAACCTGAACAAGCATAGTGCAGATGGATGGTATCTATACATCAACCAGTCTCTGAATGCAAGCGATAGGCTAAGGAATGGAACATACAGCTATCAGGTATTTTCCAGCGATAGTTATGGGAACAAGAACAGCACAGAGATAAGGTATATCACTATAGCTGGAATAGACGATAATCCACCTGTTATCAACTTCACCTATCCAACGCCTTCAAACGGAAGTGCTGTAACCACTGATTATTTCTTAGTCAATATCTCAATCAATGAATCATCCTTGGGAGAGGTAAAGTATGATTTTGAAGGAATTAACTATTCCTATTATAATGACAGCCTGATATTGATGATGAACTTTGATAATGTCAGTTCAATTGGAGAAGCTTATAATTCCACAGAAGGCTATAGGGTTGTTGACCTGAGCAGAGGAGGAAATAATGGAACTGTATATGCCAATGGGACTGCAACAAGCGGTCCTGTTTGGAATTCAAGTGGCAGGTATGGTGGGGCATTTAAGTTTGATGGTATTGATGATTATGTGGATCTGGGCAATCTATCTAATATTGGGTTTGGCAACCAAACGGATGATTTCCCATTCACCCTACAGGCATGGATAAAGGCAGATTCATTAGACAAGACACAGTTGATAATGGCAAAATATGATACATATCCAAGCCTTGTTCAAGGAGAATTCTGGTTCAGAATAAATCCTAATAATGGAATTGAGTTTGTTATTGTGGATACGCCTGGCGACAAGAGATTAGGAATCAATACGAGCCCTGTGATTGATAATGATTGGCACCTTGTAACCGGAGTCTATAATGCAAGCAGGAATATAAGCGGATTAAAGATATTTGTAGATGGTGTTGAACAAGCTACAAGCGTTGTTTTCAACAATAGTGATTATGTGGCTATGCATAGTACAAATGGAACCTTCAAGATAGGAAGATATACAGATAGTGCGGCTGGAGGAGGTTATTTCAACGGAACCATGGATGAGGTAAGGGTATGGAACATGAGCCTAAGCAAGGATGAGATCTACCAGGAGTATGTATCTAATCTGAACAGGTATAACAGCAGCCAATGGTATCTTCAGGTAAATCAATCCCTAAATGCAAGCGATGGTCTGAGTGATGGGGATTATACATTCCAGGCACATGCATCTGATAATGAGGATAACTGGAATTCCACTGAGATAAGGACAGTTACTATAGATGCTACAATCCCTACTGTTAATATTATTTCTCCTATTAACGATTCCAGGTTCAATATAAGCACTGCTGACTTTAATGTATCAACGACCGAAGCAGTTGAGTGGTGCGGACTTTCTATCTCTGGTGGGGCCAATATAACTATGAGCTTAAATTCCAGCAATACTGGTGCAAATTACACTAACTCTACTTTATCAGATGGGTGGCATACTTTTGTTGTCTATTGCAATGATAGTACTGGGAATTCAGGAGAATCTGAGGTGTATGTATTCTTAGTTGATACTGTAAGTCCAAACAGCAGCCTGGTACCAGATACTCCAATTAACGGGACTGCAGTTACTGACAATTACTTCCTTGTGAATGTTTCAGTAGCTGATACTAATAATGTTTCTACATTCATTGACTTTGATAACTCATTGGTTGGATGGTATAGATTTGGTGAGGAGTCTTTGATGAATGGATCTACGTTGTATGATTACTCTTCATATGGGAATAATGGAACTGTTTATGCGAATGATAGTTCTGGTGGTGCCAGGGATATTGGGACATATGCAGGGTACTTTGGAAGAGGGGGCAGCTTTGATGGAGAAGGGGATTATGTGAATATATCAGGTGAAGCTAACTTTGACTTTGAGAGAAACAGTTCATTCAGTATGTGTGCATGGATAAAACCAGTTAATTCCTCTACAAATTATCAAGCCATAATCTCAAAGATGACTGACTCTTGGACTGGGTATCAGCTATTTATCTCGGGCTATAGTGAGATAAGAAATCCAACAGCATTAGGCGTTGTATTCTCCAATACAAATGTTGCTAATGATATTGTCTGCTACAGTCCAAACAGTTCCATAAGCCATGGGTGGCAGTTTGTTTGCAGTACTTATAATGGGTCATCAGATGTTAATGGCATAAAATTATATATAGATGGTGTTAATCAAACTATCTGGACAGTAAGGGATGGTCTAACATCAAGTATGCTGAATTCTGGAAATTTAGAGATAGGACATTTAAGTGCAACTAACTATCCTGAGTGGTTCAACGGAACAATTGATGATGTGATGATATTCAACAGAACTTTATCTGATGATGAGATTAGCGGATTATATGCAAACACCAGCTCAGGATACTTACTAAATAACTTTACTGATCTAGAGGAAGGAGATCATACATTTGCTGCTTATGTGCAGGATCTTGGAGGTAATGTAAATTCTACTGAAGAGAGAGTGGTTACCATAGACACCACTGCCATAAACCTTACCTTAACTGCTCCTGTTAACGGTTCCAAGCTTAATAATAGCATTGTTACGTTCAATGTATCCAGTGGTGAAGTTGCTGATTGGTGTGGGTTGTCTATAGACTCTGGAGCTAATGTAAGCATGAGCCTGAGTTCTACATATGCTAACCTTACCAATAGTTCTATGGGTGAAGGATGGCATACTGTAGTTGCTTACTGTAATGATTCAGCTGGGAACATAGGCAGTTCAAGTACAATATCACTATTGGTAGATACTGTTAGTCCAAATATTGCATTTGAGGATCCAACCCCTGATAATAATGTTATTGTGGCTGATGAACATGCCTTTGTCAATGTTTCAGCAAGCGATTTAAATAATATGAGTACATTCATTGACTTTGATGGCAGCCTGATATTATGGTATCGGTTCAGTGAGGGGTCTTTGATGAATGAATCTATAATATATGATTATTCCTCTTATGGGAATAATGGAACTGTTTATTCCAGTTCATCCATTAGGGAAATAAGCACTAGTGCTGGTTACTTTGGAAAAGGAGGAAGCTTTAATGGCGAGGGAGATTATATTGATTTCGGAACCTCAGCATTGATCTCATCCGGTCCGGTAACTATGTCTCTTTGGATAAATTCAAATTCTAGCTCTATTAAAGGATTAGCGGACCTAAATATTAGTTCAGGAATGATTGCTTATTATGGTGCATCGGATGCTTCGCAAGCTGCTATGTTTGGATTTAGAGGAGAGCATGAGATATACAGTCCTGCAAGCTCTCTTGACACTAATGTATGGCATCATCTTGTATTTGTCTATACCGGTGAGGATGATGACCTTCTTTCAAGCTATATGATATTCATAGATGGTGTTAATCAGAGCCTAACCCGTAGGGTTGGTGGAATAGGGGGGAGTATAACTAGGAACTATATTGCCAATGATAATTCAGCATCTAATTCAAATTTTAATGGAACAATCGATGATGTGATGATATTCAACAGAACACTGAGTGAGAATGAAATACAGGGATTGTATGCTAATACTAGCTCTAGGTATGTAGGGGGTAATTTCAGTATTGCAGAGGGAGAGCATACATATACTGCATATACCCAGGACATAGGAGGGAATATCAATTCCACTTCAAGAAGAGTTACTGTTGATCTTACCTATCCATCTATTAGCTTTACGTCACCTACTCCTGCTGATGGTATAACCTCTGCTAATAGTTCGGTTGAGATTAACATATCTGTAAATGAGATTAATCTGGATTCAATTACCTGGAATTGGAATGGTAGTAACTATACATTCTTCAATGACAGTGTTGTATTGATGATGAACTTTGATAATAGAAGCGGGTTAGGAGAGAATAGTACACATGTAGTTGATGTAAGCAGGAGCAGATATAATGGGACTACAAATGCGGTTGTCAATGCAACAGGCAGGTATGGTAGATGTCTTAGCTTTAATGGAACCAGCACTTATGTAAATTTAACTAGTAGTGCAGGCCTTAATATTACTGGTGACTTTACTGTCTCTGCATGGATCAAGACATCACAGAACACGGTTGCTGAGCAAGCTATAGTAACTAAGTCTGATCAGGACAACCAGCAATTCTTATTTGAGATTGGAAGCAATTGGGGTGCAGGTAAGGTTATATGTGGTGTATGGAGCGGGTATGTTAATACTTCGGGCAATTATGCTGATGGTAACTGGCACCATGCAGTATGTGTAGGAAGTGTAGGCGGGAATGTTGCTGATGCAAAAATATATATGGACGGAAGGGAGGAAGTTGTCGGGATGATAGCAAGCGGCACATTCTCCTGGAGTAATGATGAGCCTATTAGGATAGGCAGAAGAGGGGATGGACAGTATTTCAACGGAAATATCGATGATGTGATCATATTCAACAGGACATTGAGTGCTGCTGAGATAAAACAGCTTTACTTTATGAATATCCATAAGTATAACTCTACCCAATGGTATCTTTATGTCAATCAATCTCTGAATGCAACTGATGGATTAACGGATGGAACCTATACATATCAAGGATTTGTAGATGATAAGGCTGGTAATGAAAACAGAACTGAAGAGAGGAGCTTGACTGTAGATGGAACAATGCCTTCGATTGACTTTGTTGCACCAACACCAGTTAATGATACAAATACAACAAATGTATCTATAAGGATAAACATATCTATAACCGAGGCTAATCTAGACAGATTTGTCTGGAATTGGAACAATACCAATTATACGTTCTTTAATGACAGCCTTATACTAATGATGAACTTTGATAATGTGTCTGGAATTGGAGAGAGTTATAATTCTACTGAAGGTTATACAATTGTGGATGTTTCAGGGAATGGAAATGACGGCATAGCCTGGGCAAACGGCACCTCAACAACAGGACCTGTATGGAATGCTTCTGAGATAAGCGGCGGAGCTTTCTATTTCGATGGTGTTGATGACTATATCAATATCAGCAATATGGGGATGAAGCTGCCAACAAGCGAGGTAACTGTGAACCTATGGGTGAAGGTTCCTGTGCTGAGAGTGAATACTGCATTTAATCTAGTACCGGACAATGGAAGCAACAGGTTCTTGTTCCATCCATACTATGGTGCGGCTAGATCCAATATTTACTGGGATTTCGGAAATATAAGTAGTACAGGAAGGTTAGAGTACAACGAAAGCCTTAACAATATCAATACATGGCAGTTCTTTACCTTGGTTTCTAGTTCTATCGGAGACTATCAAGCAGTGTACAGGAATGGAATAAGGGAAGCTTATAAGAATAGCTCTGACAACTTAACACCAAGGGAAGGATCACTTATCCTTGGTACAGGAAGCTTAAACTCTACCTACTATCAAGGATGGATCGATGAATTAAGCATATACAACAGAAGCTTCTCTTCAGATGAGGTAAAGCAGCTCTATTATTCTAATTTGAAGAAGTATGATGCTGATAAATGGTATTTCCTTGTCAATGAGAGCTATTTCGAGCCTCTTGGTTCTGATAGTTATAATTACTCTGCTTGTGCTATTGATACAACCGGAAAGGAGAATTGCACTGAATTGAGGATCTTCAATGTTTATGCCCTGTATCCTGGCATCAACTTCACAGATCCAACCCCTGCAAATAGCAGTGTACAGGCTGATAATTATGTTGAGATCAATGTTACTATCAATGAGAGTAGCCTAAAAGACATCAGGTTTGAATGGAACGGCACTAACCGTACTATATACAACGATTCATTGATATTGATGTATAACTTTGACAATGTCTCTGCTATTGGTGAGAATTACACAAATGATGCGTCCAGTAATGAAACCATTGTTGATGTATCTTATGTTGGAAAGGATGGAATGAAGGTTGCAAATTCAACAAATAGTGGGCCATGGTACAATGCAAGCGGAAAGTATGGAGGAGCATTTGAGTTTGATGGAATCGATGATTATATACAGATAGGAAATTTGGGAATTGTGGAGAATGGAACAGCTACTATCATGATGTGGTTCAAAAGGAATAGAATAGGAGCAGCTGATGGAATCTTCTCTAATGTTTATATCCATGGGAATAATAAGATCTATTTCAGAGGAACCAACAGCCTCTTCAACTATAATTTCGATTCGGTAGGTGAATGGTATCATATTGCAATGAGTTACTCGGGGGATATTTCCAGTGCAAATCTATATGTAAATGGAGGTAATGCGATTGGTACTACTATCCAAGCAGGTGCGCAGGATATCGATTCCTTAACTAACTTTGCAGTAGGAAGACATTATGACAAGACATACTTCAACGGTACGATAGATGAGGTCATGGTTTTCAACAGAACCCTTAATTATTCAGAGGTCTTACAATATTATCAATCTAACCTAAAGAAATATAGTTCTAGTGGATGGAATCTTTATGTTAACAAGTCTTTCAATGCCAGTACTGGATTAACTGACGGCAGCTATACTTATAGGGCTCATGCTTCTGATATTTCTGGAAATTGGAATGGTACTGAAGAGAGGAAAGTAACTGTAGATGGGACAGCTCCTTCATGGTATGGAAATTCTACTAATGCTACTTTAATGAGAATATACGGGAATGCTACATTTAACATTACGGTTATGGACCAAGGCTCTGGATTAAGCTTCTTTGTGTTCTCATGGAACGGTACTGGTATCTGGGATAATTATACTAATGGAAGCATATCAGGCAGTAGTGTTAAGTTGGTGGTTAATAGGAGTTCCAACCTGAGCAGAGGAAGTACTGTTGGATATAGGTGGTATGCTAATGAT
>JANQNH010000039.1 GCA_028279655.1 Candidatus Nanoarchaeia archaeon
GTTCGTGAAGAGGGACGTAAAGCTGGTGTTGAAGAAGGACATAGAGCTGGCGTTAAAGAAGGACAGAAGGTAGGTGAGTTAAAAAATGCGAGGGAGTCAATAATAGACATTTTGGAGGTAAAATTTGACAGGGTTCCAGATAGACTGTCAAAAGAGATAAACCGTATCGATACCCTGGAATTCCTAAAGAAATTACATAGAATGGCGATGGGTTCAGCCACTATAAGTGAGTTTGAAACCTTCCTTTATTCCTAGTTGGATGTTGGCTCATGATGAGCTTTAACTGAAGTGGTATACCTTAAATAACGTGATAACCAAATATAAAATGATATATAACATGGCAGTTAAAGATGGGAAAAGAATCTAAAGAGAATACCATTAAAGATCCACATAATCGATTCTTCGAAGAGACCTTCTCTATATTAGAAAACGCCAGGAGCTTTATAGCCAGTTATCTCCCTGAAGCGGTCCGCAAGCATATCAACCTGGCAACCTTAGCGATTACGAAGAATAGCTTTATCGATGAAGATCTAAGGAAATCCTATTCGGATATGCTATATAAGGTGAATATAGAGGGAGGGTCAGGATATATCTATGTCTTATACGAACATAAAAGCCAGCCAGATATATGGGTAGCTCTACAGATATTAAAGTATATGATAGAGATCTGGTATCTCCATATAAAACAGATGACCCATGAAGAGAAGGCAAAACGTGAAAAAGGGATTAAAGTGAAAAGGGTGAAGAAATTCTTACCGCCCATTATTCCAATATTGATCTATCATGGAACAGAGCCCTGGCATAAGGGAGAGCAACTAAGTGATATCGTATCAATTACGGATGAAGCGTTGAGGGATTTTGTACCAGACTACAGGTTCTGTCTATTCGATTTCGGCAGTCATGGAGATGATTACATAAAGGGTGAAGATCTGTTAAAGGTCACTTTATTAACCTTGAAATACAGAATGAGGGATGAATTTGAAGAGCGGCTGTTTGAGATCTTTGCGATAATAATAGAGCGGTTAGATGAAGCTATCGCCATAAGGATTTTATCAGCCATATGGACATATTGTCGAAGTGGGAGTAACATAATAGAAGAGGATCTACTAAAGAAAGCGATACAAAAAGCAGGAGGTGAAGAATTTATGGAGAATCTTCTCGAAACAGTTCGTGAAGAGGGACGTAAAGAAGGACATAAAGCTGGTGTTGAAGAAGGACATAGAGCTGGTGTTGAAGAAGGACAGAAGGTAGGTGAGTTGAAAAATGCGAGGGAATCAATAATAGATATTTTGGAGGTAAAGTTTGGCAGGGTTCCAGATAGACTGTCAAAAGAGATAAA
>JANQNH010000025.1 GCA_028279655.1 Candidatus Nanoarchaeia archaeon
TTATTAAAGTACACAAATCCTTTGTCCCGTCAGCCACGATTTTCTTTTCTATATTTTGATATATCTTTTCAAATGGGTGCAGTTACGTTTATCTCTTCCCTCCTACATTAGAAATCTTGTTAAATGCTATTGTTGGCAAGGGTGCCGGGTCACGACTTTTAAGGGGATATAACTTCTTATCGGAAAGCATTTTTTCCCTCATTTTGTCGTGAACATATAAAATAAAGTCGTCCCAATCACCATTTATTTCTATGCAGCGAAGCTGGAGCAATGCTTCAGCACGTTCTTTTATCCAACGCATTCCACCATTATCAAAACGAGATGCTATGACATGCTTTACTGCACCTTCAACCGCCCCTGAGGATATCTCAAGATCTTGGTCTCTCAATTCCTTATAATTTATCTTATCAAGACGCTTCGCGATATAGTTCTTCACCTTTTCCAAACACTTTCTTTTATGTTTATTACCAGGCCCCTTAGCTGGTAGAACATTGAGAAGCCGCTGAAGTTCATCTACTATATCTTGAGCTCTCCCATCATAAAGCGCCTCTTTCTGAGATTCCACCCATCTTATTAGCTGATCGCTGCCTTCCTTGTACAGGGCCCCTGCAACTTCCCATAGGTATTCCACGACATGAAATACATCTATAGTATGGATAGCACCTGGAAAGTACTCTTCTACAAATCGAGCTAAATCATTATCTCCGTCTGTTACAATTTGGATCAACTTTCCTGACTCCTTGCTAAAGCCTCTTTTCTCAGCTTCTCTTAACGCCACTTCAAAAGCATGTCTTTTAGGCGCGTAAGAAGCATATACCTGTTTATTTATTGGCCCTTCCAGACTACCGTCTGTTGCTCTCCGAAGAGTATACATAACCACAATTGTCCCCATTTTTCCATTCTTAGCCTTATCTCCTTTTTTGCGACGTTTCTTTGACCCTTTTTTTTTCTCCTATTACGACTTCTATGACGCTGTGACCCTGGGTGGTTGTTTCTATCCCTCTGGCCTCTCCTTTTTTCCAACTCATTTTCAGTGGCTGTGGGAATAGCTTTTGAGTCAATTTGTATTACTAATACTTCTCCATCGTCCTTTGGCCCTGGACGATTTTCAAACCATTCTCCTGTATGGCGACCCAATCCTAACACCATCTCCTCTATTGTCTTTTGAGCTGGTGACCATTTTAGAAACATATTTAACATTAAAACACTTTGCGCATAGCTCATCTTTGTCGCAACCCTACTTGCAATACTGCTTATCAACATACTCACACCATCTGCTGCTAATCCAAGCTCAGCGTCTAGCGGAAAATACCCTCCATTTTCTTTATCATTATCTATTCTATAAAGATACGTACGCCAATACCTTACTTTGCCAAAGAATGTTGATAATAGACGATCTTTACCCTTCTGTTTTCTATATTTAGAATCAACTTTTAAATTGGTTTCGTTCCAATACGCTTCTCTTGTATAAAGAAATAAGCTTATAAACATTATTCCTAATTCGTAAACTTTCGGAATTAGTTCATTCTCAAATTTATAGAAAGTTATCGTTTTAGCATTTAGAATCCACACAACAATTTCTATACACTTATCTATAATTCTAGATATCAGATCCTCTGTTGATATAGGAGGATTATTTTCTCCCGCTAAACCTTCTTCATGTATTTCCTTCGTTGCGATAGTGGGTAAGGGCTTCTCCATAAAAAACTCCTTTTCTTTAGATTTTTTTGTAATATATTTTATCATAAGTTTTTAAGGAGTTGCCTTATGTATTGCAAGGCATAAACAAAAAAACGTCATTCCGGCGAAAGCCGGAATCCAGAACTTAGATTTGATATGTAGCTCCTGGATTCCGGCTTTCGCCGGAATGACGTTTTTTTGTTTATGCCTGTTTTTTCCTTAGTAAATTCACGGTTTGCT